>NZ_BAAASB010000011.1:0-322989 GCF_039532665.1 Streptomyces amakusaensis
GGTGCCGCAGGCGCCGAGCGCCCGGCCCGCCGCGCGCGCAGCGCGAGCGAGGGCTCCGCGAGCCAGACCCCCGCCCCGCCCCCGGCCGCCGATGCCACCCCGGGAACCGCCGCACCCGCGGCCCCCGCCGCCACCCCGCGCCGCACCCGCAGCGCGAGCGAGGGCTCCGCGAGCCAGACCCCGCCGCCCCCGCCCGCCGCGCCGGACGCGGACGCGGCTCCGGCAGCGGCCCCGGACGCGCCCTGGCACCACGCCCGCCCGGCGTTCGACGACACGAAGCCGGCACCGGCGGAGACCCCGGCGGCGGACAGCCCCGCCCCGGAGGCGACCCCGGCCCCCGAACCGACCCCACGGCCCCAGCCCCGGCCCGAGTCCGGTGACGGACCCGAGGGCGGCGAGCCCACCGAACGCACCGGAGGCGACCCCGCGTGAACGACGCCCTAGACGTCGCCTTCCGGCTCCTCGTCGTCTTCGCCGCATTCATCGCCCTCCCGCTCGTCATCGGACAGGCGGAGCACAAGGTGATGGCCCATATGCAGGGACGGCTCGGCCCGATGTACGCGGGCGGCTTCCACGGCTGGGCCCAGTTGGTGGCGGACGGAGTGAAGTTCGCCCAGAAGGAAGACGTCGTCCCGGCCAACGCCGACCGCCGGATCTTCCAGCTCGCCCCCGCCGTCGCCCTGCTCCCCTACCTCCTCGTGCTGGTCGCCATCCCGATCGGCCCCGGCGAGGGCGCGGTCGGCCAGGTGGTCGACGCGGGCATCTTCTTCGTGATGGCGGTCATGGGCGTCGGCGTCCTCGGCTCGCTGATGGCCGGCTGGGCGTCCGCCAACAAGTTCTCCCTCCTCGGCGGATTGCGGACCGCCGCCCAGCTGCTGGCGTACGAACTGCCGATGCTGCTGGCCGCCGCCTCCGTCGCCATGGCGGCCGGCACGGTCTCGCTGACCGGCATCCTCGACGCCTTCGAGTGGTGGTGGCTGCCCTGGCAGATCGTCGGCGCCATCGTCTTCTTCGTCGCGGGCCTCGCCGAGCTCCAGCGTCCTCCCTTCGACATGCCGGTCGCCGACTCCGAGATCATCTTCGGTGCGTACACCGAGTACACCGGCCTCCGTTTCGCGCTCTTCCTGCTCGCCGAGTACGCGGGCATCGTGGTGCTCTGCGGTCTGACCACCGTGCTCTTCCTCGGCGGCTGGCACGGACCGATGGGCGACGACGGCCTGGGCTGGGTCTGGACCCTGCTCAAGACGGCCGTGCTCGCCTTCATCATCATCTGGCTGCGGGTGAGCTACCCGCGGATGCGCGAGGACCAGCTCCAGAAGCTCGCCTGGACCACCCTCGTCCCCCTCGCTCTCGCCCAGATCGCCCTCACCGGCGTCGTGAAGGTGGTGATTCAGTAACCATGCCTCCCATCCCCGGCTCCGGCCTGGCCAAGGGCTTGGCCGTCACCCTCCGCACGATGACGAAGAAGACCGTCACCGCGCAGTACCCCGACGTCCAGCCCGAGCTTCCGCCCCGCTCCCGCGGCGTGATCGGACTGTTCGAGGAGAACTGCACGGTCTGCATGCTCTGCGCCCGTGAGTGTCCCGACTGGTGCATCTACATCGACTCCCACAAGGAGACGGTGCCCGCGGCCGCCCCCGGCGGCCGTGAGCGCAGCCGCAACGTCCTCGACCGGTTCGCCATCGACTTCTCGCTCTGTATGTACTGCGGTATCTGCATCGAGGTCTGCCCCTTTGACGCGCTGTTCTGGTCGCCGGAGTTTGAATACGCGGAGACGGACATCCACGAACTCACCCATGAGCGGGACAAACTCCGCGAATGGATGTGGACGGTCCCCGCGCCGCCCGCGCTCGACCCGGCCGCCGAGGAGCCGAAGGAGATCGCGGCGGCCCGCAAGGCCGCCGAGAAGCTCGCCGCCGCCCAGGCCGAGCCCGCCCCCGAAGCTCCGGCGCCCGCACCCCCGGCCGCCGCTCCCAAGACCCCCGAACCCCCGGCCGCGCCCGCCGCCGGCGACGGAGGCACGGCATGAACCTCGCCGCCACGACACAGGGCTTCCTCTCGCCGACCGGCGTCGAGATCGCCTTCATCCTCGTCGGCCTCGTCACCCTCGGCGCGGCCGTCATGACCGTCACCACCCGGCAGCTGGTGCACGCCGCCCTCTGGCTGGTGGTCGCTCTCGGCGGCCTCGCCGTCGAGTACCTGCTCCTCACGGCCGAGTTCATCGCCTGGGTCCAGGTGCTGATCTATCTCGGCTCCGTGGTCGTCCTCCTCCTCTTCGGGCTGATGCTCACCAAGGCCCCCATCGGCCACTCCCCGGACGCCGACTCCGGCAACCGCCCGGTCGCCCTCGCGGTGGCCGGCGCGGCCGCAGCCGCCCTGGTCTGGGTCGTGGTGGACGCCTTCCGCACCAGCTGGATCGATCTCGACGGACCCGCCCAGGGCTCCACCGACACCGTCGGCGCGATCCTCTTCCGGCACTGGGTGCTGCCCTTCGAGGCCCTCTCCGTGCTGCTGCTCGCCGCCCTCGTCGGTGCGATCGTGCTCTCCCGCAAGCATGCCAAGGACTCCGGAACGGGCTCCGCCAAGGATTCCGAGGGAGAGCGCTGATGCACCTCGCCTACCCCGCAGTGCTGAGCGTCCTCCTCTTCTGCACCGGCCTCTACGGAGTGCTCGCCCGGCGCAACGCGATCCTGGTCCTGATGTCCGTCGAGCTGATGCTCAACGCCGTCAACCTCAACCTCGTCGCCTTCGACGTCTGGCTGCGCGACGCCCTCCACTCCGGCCAGGCGCTCACCCTCTTCACCATCGCCATCGCCGCCGCCGAGATCGGCATCGGCCTGTCGATCGTCCTGATGGTCTACCGCAACCGCGGCAGCTCGGACGTCGACCGGCTCCGGGACACCGCCGAAGGCCCCGACGACGACAGCTCCGACGACCCTGACGCGACCGCCCCGGCGCAGCGGACGCAGAAGGCTGAGGCCACCGCGTGACCACCACCACCCTCGCCGTCCTCGTCCCCCTCCTTCCGTTCCTGGGCGCGGCGGCCGGACTGTTCCTCGGCCGGAAGGCCCCCGGCTTCGTCCGTCCCCTGGCGATCCTGCCGACTCTCGCGGCGGCCGTGCTCGCGGTCGTCGTCGCCGTCCGCCAGGGCGGCGGAGAGACGATCGACGCGGCCACCCGGTTCACCCCGACCGGCTCGGTCCCCATCGACCTCGCGCTCCACCTGGACGGCTTCGCCGTCCTGGTCGCCGCTCTGGTCGGCGTCGTCGCCTCCTGTGTGCAGATCTACTCCACGGCCTATCTCCGCGACGACCCGCGCTACCCCTCCTACGCCGCCCTCGTCTCCCTCTTCACCGCCGCGATGCTGCTGGTCGTCTACTCCGGCGATCTGATGGTGCTGCTGGTCGGCTGGGAGATCATGGGCATCTGCTCGTACTTCCTCGTGGGCCACTACTGGGAGACGCCCGAGGCGCGCGCCGCCTCCCTGAAGGCGTTCCTGGTCACCAAGCTGGGCGACGTCCCCTTCCTGATCGGTCTCTTCGCACTCGCCACCGACGCCGGAACCTTCCGGATCACCGGCATCCTCGACGCGGTCGAGAAGGGCGGCATCGACCACCCCACGCTGATCGCGCTGCTGCTGCTCGCCGGTGTGGCGGGCAAGTCGGCGCAGTTCCCGCTCCACACCTGGCTGCCCGACGCGATGGCGGGCCCCACCCCCGTCTCCGCGCTGATCCACGCCGCGACGATGGTCGCGGCCGGCATCTACTTCGTGGCCCGGCTCCTTCCGCTCTTCGCCTCCTCCGACGCCGCGCTGATCGTCCTCGCCGTGATGGCGGCGGTCACCATGGTCGGCTCGGGACTCGCCGCGCTCGCCCAGGACGACATCAAGCGGGTGCTGGCCTACTCGACCATCGGCCAGCTCGGATACATGGCGGGCGCGCTCGCGGTCGCGGACCGGGGTGCCGCCGTCTTCCACCTCATCTCGCACGGTGCCTTCAAGGCGCTCCTCTTCCTCGCGGCCGGTGTGGTCATCCACGCCGCCGGCACCAACTCGCTGGCCGCCATGTCCAGGATGAGCGGGCTGCCGAAGCGGATCCCCGACGCCTACTGGACGATGACCGTCGCCCTGCTCGCGCTCGTCGCCATCCCTCCCTTCGCCGGCTTCTTCTCCAAGGAAGCCGTCCTCGTCGCCGCCGAGCACAGCGCGCTCGGCGGCCTCACCGCCCCCGCCGCCGCAGGCTGGACCGTGCTGGTCGCAGGCCTGCTGGCCGCCCTGCTCACCGCCGCGTACGCGACCCGGCTGTGGCTGCTCGCCTTCCGGGGCCGGGGTGCCGACGCCCCCGACCACGGCCGCGAACCCCGCGCCATGACCTCCGTGCTCTGGCTGCTCGCGGTGCCCTCGCTCGGCCTCGGGGCCGCCTTCGGCTACTTCGACGAGTGGTTCGACGGCCGGGGCCTCGCCCCCACCCTGCTCACCGCCGTCCTCGGCACCGGTGTGGCCCTGATCGGCGCGCTGCTGACCTACGGAGCCTGGCGCACCCTGCGCCACCGCGACGGCCTGGCCGTCCCGATGCCCGAGGCGGCCGTCGTGGCCCACCCGGACGCCGGGCCCTCCGCCGTCGAGGCCGAGGCGGTGGCCACCCACGAGGCCGCCTACGGCTCGGTCGCCGGAGCACCCGACCCGGCCGACCCCGGCCGGCTGCTGCTGGGGCCCCTCCACCGCCACGCGGTGACCGGCTTCCACCTCGACGCCGTCTACCACCTGCTCTTCGTCCGCCCCGTACAGGCCGGCGCCGAACTCGTCCGCTTCCTCGACCGCGAGGTCGTCGACACCTATGTGCGCGGCTCGGGCACCGGCGCGAACTGGCTGGGCGTCCTCGTGCGACGCGCCCAGACCGGCAATGTGCAGACCTATCTGAGCGCGCTCCTCGCGGGCACCGTGGTCCTGGCGATCGCCGCCGTCGTCCTCTCCAACGTCAACGCGGGATCGTGAGCCGTGATCGATATCAGCGAGTCCGTGATGCAGTTCCTTCTCGCGTTCATCGTCGTCGGCCCCCTCCTGGGAGCCGTCGCCGCCCTGCTGCCGGCCCCGCCAGGACTGCGCGGCAAGAACCCCGACCAGGCGGTCCTGCGCCACGGCGTCACCGTCACCGGGGTCATCCTGGCCGCCGCGATCGCCCTGGTCATCGGGTTCGACCACGACCAGCCGTCGAACATGCAGGCAACGACGGACATCAGCTGGATCCCCGCCCTGGATGTGCGCATCCATCTCGGCGTCGACGGCATTTCCCTCCCCCTTCTGGTCCTGACCGCGCTGCTGACCTTCCTCTGCGCGCTGTACAGCTACTACAAGATGCCCGCGGGCCCGTCGCCCAAGGCCTTCGTCGCGCTGCTGCTCGTCCTCGAATCGGGGACGCTCGCCACCTTCGCCGTCCTCGACCTGGTGCTCTTCTTCCTGGCCTTCGAGATGGTGCTCATCCCGATGTACTTCCTCATCGCCCGCTGGGGCGGAGAGGCCCGTCGGCCCGCCGCCTGGAAGTTCATCCTCTACACGCTGCTCGGCTCCGTGATCATGCTGCTCGGACTGCTGCTGATCGGGCTGCAGGCCGGCACATTCGACATGGTGGCACTCGCCACTGACAACGGCCGGGCGCTGACCGCGTCCACGCAGCTCATCGCCGTTCTGGCGATCGGCATCGGCCTCGCGGTCAAGACCCCGATGTGGCCGCTGCACAGCTGGCTGCCGGACGCCCACACCGCCGCGCCGACCGTCGGATCCGTCCTGCTGGCCGGCGTCATGCTGAAGATGGGAACGTATGGATTCGTCCGTATCGTCCTGCCCATCGCGCCCGACGGCATGCGGACCCTCGCGCCCTATCTCGCCGCCTTCGCGGTCGTCGGCATCATCTACGGATCCCTCGCCTGCCTCGCCCTCGCCAAGAAGGGCGCGAGCGGCGACCTCAAGCGCCTGATCGCGTACTCCTCCGTCGGCCACATGGGCTTCGTCCTCCTCGGCATCGCCACCATGACGCCCACCGGAGTCAACGGCGCGCTCTTCGCCAACGTCGCCCACGGCCTCATCACCGGCCTGCTCTTCTTCCTGGTCGGAGCGCTCAAGGACCGCTACGGCACAGCGGACCTCGACACCCTCGCCGGAGCCACCGGCGCGGCCCTCTACGGCCGCGCGCCCCGGCTCGGAGCCCTGCTCGCCTTCGCCGCCGTCGCTTCCCTCGGCCTCCCCGGCCTCGCCGGGTTCTGGGGCGAGATGCTCGCGCTGTTCGGAGCCTTCGACCCGGCCCCGGGGCTGAACCGCCCGGCCTTCCTCACCTTCATGGCGATCGGCGGCCTCGGCACCCTGCTCACCGCCGCGTACCTCCTGATCGTCGTCCGCCGCGTCTGCATGGGCGTGCCACGGCCCAAGGACCAGGAGACCAGGGCGATCGCCGACGTCCAGACGTACGAGCTGGCCACCTGGTCGCCGCTCGTCGCCCTCACCGTCCTCGCCGGACTCTGGCCCGCGGTCCTCCTCGGCCTGACCGACCCGGCCGTGCAGAAGCTGCTCGCAGGAGGCAAGTCGTGATCACGACCATCGGCGGGGGCGCGCCCGCCGTCGTCACCGCCGCCGGCGACGTCCCCAGCGTCGTCCAGTCCGTCGACTGGCTCGCGATCGCGCCGCCCGTCATCACCGCGGCGGCGGCACTGTTCTGCCTGGTCGCCGACTTGTTCGTGGCCGAGAAGCACAAGCGTCTGCTGGGCGTCGGCGCGATCGCCGGACTGCTCGCCGCGATCATCACCCTCGTACCGCTGCGCGACGGCGAACGCGAGACGTTCTGTCTCACCACGGACCCCGCCACCTGTAGCTACACCGCCGATCACTTCACCCTGGCGATCCAGCTGCTGGTCCTGGGCGGAGCCCTGCTGACCGCGCTGCTCTCGCTCCACGGCGAGCGCGGCAAGCCCCCCGTCGGCGAGTACTGGTTCCTGCTGCTCTCCTCCGCCGCGGGCGCCGCGCTGCTGCCCGCCGCGCGCGATCTCGCCACCCTGGTGGTCGCCCTCGAAGTCGCCTCACTGCCCGCCTTCGCCCTCGTCGGCATGCGGCGCGGCGACCGGTTCTCCAGCGAGGCGGCGCTGAAGTTCTTCCTCTCCTCCGTCACCGCGACCGCCGTGACGCTGCTCGGCGTGAGCTTCGTGTACGCCACCACGGGCACCCTCCACCTCACCCGGATCGCCTCCGAGCTGGGAGAAGTCCCCGGCCAGCTGGACACCCTCGCCAAGACCGGTGTGGCGCTCACCCTCATCGGCTTCGCCTTCAAGACGGCCGCCGTCCCGTTCCACTTCTGGGTCCCCGAGACCTATGTGGGCGCACCGCTGCCCATCGCCGCCTTCCTCTCCGTCGTCGGAAAGGCGGTCGGCTTCTCCGGGCTGATCCTGGTCACCGTGATCGCGTTCCCCGGGTACGCCGATGTCTGGGGCCCGGCGATCGCGGTGCTGGCCGCGCTGACCATGACCGCCGGCAATGTCGCCGCCCTGCGCCAGTCGGTCACCCGGCGATGGAGCGCGGTACGCCTGCTGGCCTGGTCGTCAGTGGCACAGGCGGGCTACATCCTGGTGCCGATCGCCGCCGCCGCGTACTCCAGCGACGACCAGATCGGCGCGACCGTCTCCTACGCGCTCATGTACGCCGTGGTGAACCTGGGCGCGTTCGCGGTGGTGGTCCTGGTGGCGCGCACGAAGCAGCTGAACCGGATCTCGGACTATCGGGGCCTCTACGCGCAGAGCCCGCTCACCGCCCTCACCATGGGCTTCTTCCTGCTCTGCCTGGCGGGCCTGCCGCCGGGCATCATCGGGCTCTTCGCCAAGGTGGTCGTCTTCTCCTCGGCCGTCGACGCGGGCCTGGGCTGGCTGGCCGTGGTCATGGGCGTCAATGTCGTGATCGCTCTGTACTACTACCTGAAATGGACCGCGATCCTCTTCAAGGCCCCCGCCGAGGCCCCCGCGGCCTCCGGGGAGACCACGGAGGCGGCCGGCGCGCCCGAGGCCGCCGCGCGCCCCGCGCACGGCCGTGCCCCGGTCGCCGTCACCGTGGCCATCGCCCTGGCCGCGGTCCTGGGCGTCGTCCTGTCCGGCTACCCCCAGCTGGTCCTCCGCTTCGCGGCGGCCGACCTCTTCTGACCGGACCGTCACCCGAACGGACCGGCCCCCGGCACGGAGCACAAGGGAACTGGCGTCCTTCGCCTGGCGTTGACCAGTACAGAAGGGTCCACTGGAGAGTGGAGCACCACGCAAAAGGGTTCCCCTGCCGCACCACCTGGAGGGCGTACCGTGCACCGCCGGCACAATGGGCTGAAGACCGCCGTACTCCTCGGGGGACTGTCCGCACTCATCCTCGTCATCGGCAGTTTCTTCGGCCGTACGGGGCTTCTCGTCGCGCTCGTCGTCGCGCTCGGCACCAATGCGTACGCGTACTGGAACAGCGACAAGATGGCGCTGCGCGCCATGCGCGCCCGCCCGGTCAGCGAATTCGAGGCCCCCGGCCTCTACCGCATCGTCCGGGAGCTCTCCACCTCGGTCCGCCAGCCCATGCCCCGGCTGTACATCTCACCCACCCAGGCCCCCAATGCCTTCGCCACCGGCCGCAATCCGCGCAACGCGGCGGTCTGCTGCACGGAAGGCATCCTCTCGCTGCTCGACGAGCGCGAGCTGCGAGGCGTGCTCGGCCATGAGCTGAGCCATGTGTACAACCGGGACATCCTGATCTCCTCGGTCGCCGGAGCCCTCGCCTCGGTGGTGATGTTCCTGGTGAACTTCGCCTGGCTGATCCCCGTCGGCCGGTCCGACGACGACGGGCCGGGCTTCGCCGGAATGCTCCTGATCATGATCCTGGGGCCGGTCGCCGCCGCCATCATCCAGCTCGCCGTCAGCCGCTCGCGGGAGTACGAGGCGGACGCGTCGGGCGCGCAGCTCACCGGCGACCCGCTCGCCCTGGCGAGCGCCCTCCGCAAGCTCGACGCCGGTACGAAGCAGCTGCCGCTGCCCGCCGAGCCCCGGCTGGAGACCGCCAGTCACATGATGATCGCGAACCCCTTCAGACCTGGAAAGATCCTGTCCAAGATGTTCTCCACCCACCCGCCCATGGCGGAGCGCATCGCCCGACTCGAACAGATGGCAGGTCAACGCCCATGAAGACGATCCTGAATGTCATATGGCTGGTTCTGTGCGGGTTCTGGATGTTCCTCGGCTATCTCCTCGCCGGTGTTCTGCTCTGCATCACGATCATCGGCATCCCCTTCGGCCTCGCCGCCTTCCGGATCGGCGTCTACGCCCTCTGGCCCTTCGGCTACACCGTGGTCGAGCGCCGGGACGCGGGCGCGCCCTCGTGCGTCGGCAATGTGCTGTGGCTGGTCCTGGCCGGCTGGTGGCTCGCCCTGGGGCACATCGTCACCGGCGTCGTCCTGTGCGTCACCATCATCGGCATCCCGCTGGGCATCGCGAACTTCAAGCTGATCCCCGTCTCCCTGATGCCGCTGGGCAAGGAGATCGTCCCCTCCGACCAGCCCTTCGCCACCCGCTGACACCCGCTGAACCCGCTTGCGGCCCGTCGTTCTGAACCGACGCGAAGGCCGACTGTCAGTGGCGTACGTCACCATGGAGGCATGTCCCGCTCGATGCTGGACATATGACTGACAGTGAGTGACAGCGCGGCAGTCGATCCGACACCGGCGGGGCCCCTTTCGGAACCAGGAGGGGCACATCCGGCGTCATCAGAACAACACCGTACGAAAGGCGGGTTCAGGACATGAGCATCATCAGCTGGATCATTCTCGGTCTGCTCGCCGGGGCCATCGCCAAGCTTCTGCTCCCGGGCCGCGACCCGGGCGGTCTGATCATCACCACCCTCATCGGCGTCGTCGGCGCGTCCCTCGGCGGCTGGATCTCGGCGCACTTCTTCGACCGGCCGTTCACCAAGGAGTTCTACGACGGGACCACCTGGGCCGCCGCGATAGGCGGATCCCTGGTGCTGCTGGTCGGCTACCGGCTGCTGTTCGGCCACTCCCGCTCGCGCTGACGCCCCGGCCCGGGGCGGCGTCTCAGCCGGTCAGCCCGGTCTCCCGCAGAGTGATGTTCAGCCGCCCGCCGCTCAGCCCCGCAGCGGGGTCGCCCGTCCCCGGGTACACCTTCGGCACCCCGTGGTACGCGAACCGCGAAGGCCCGCCGAAGACGAACAGATCGCCCGACGCCAGCTCCACATCGGTGTACGGACGGCCCCGGGTACGGGTGTTGCCGAAGCGGAAGACGCAGCTGTCCCCGAGGCTGAGCGACACCACCGGAGCCTCCGAGCGCTCCTCCTTGTCCTGGTGCATCCCCATCCGCGCCGCGCCGTCGTAGAAATTGATCAGCGCGGTGTCGGGGGTGTACTCCCGGCCCGGCTCCCCGCCGCCCCGCCCGTACGCCGCCGCCAGCGCCGTCCGTCCCAGCTCCACCAGCCAGCCGGGGAAACCGGCGACCCGCGCGCCGTTCACATCGTCCGCCGTCCGGCTGTAGCGGTACGGCTGCCAGTGCCAGCCCACGCACACCGTCCGCACCGACATCACCCCACCGCCCGGCAGCGCCGTGTGCCGCAGCGGCACCGGTCCCCGCGCCCAGTCGCGGCAGGCCGCCACCAGCTCCCGCTGCCGCTCCGGCGGCAGCCACCCCGGCACATGCACCGCCCCCGGGGCGATCACCGAGGGCTCACCGGCCGGCCGGCTCCCGGGCGTTCCCGAGACCGAGACCAGCGTCCTCGGAAAGAGAGCCTCGGCATCCTCAGCCATGGCTCAGCGCGCCCTCCAGCCCCAGCAGCCGCTCCTTGCGCTCCAGACCGGCCGCGTAGCCGCGCAGAGCCCCGTCCGCGCCGATCACCCGATGGCACGGCCGCACCACCAGCAGCGGATTCCGCCCGATCGCGGTCCCCACCGCCCGCACCCCGACCCGGGACGTCCCGACCCGCTCCGCGATCTCCCCGTACGTCGTCGTCGCCCCGTACGGAATCTCCTCCAGCGCCCGCCACACCCCGCGCTGGAACTCCGTCCCCGACTCCGTGAACTCCAGGTCGAAGCCCGTGGCCCGGCCCTCGAAATACGCGGTCAGCTGTCGGCCGATCTCCTCGAAGGCCCCCGGATCGCGCCGCCCGTCCTCCGGGACGGCAGCCGCGCCCTTCTGTCCGGGCAGCGACAGCGAGGCGAGCGCCGTACCTCCCGGAGCCGTCTCGGAGACCGCTCCGACCAGCAGAATCTCGCCCAGCGGGCTGTCGATCGTCGTATGGACCGTCATGCCGGTCATGGCCGTTCGTTCCCTTCCTCACACCTGGCGGCACGTCTTTCGAGCGCCGCCCCTTTCGAGTGTGCCGCGCCCGCACCGCGGTGTCCGGCAGGTTTCGGACATGACCGCCACCGCCGCCCGGCACGGAGAACGCGGGGACACGGAAAGGCGGCCGGGCACGGACACACACGGAAGTCCCGTGTGTGTCCGTGCCCGGCCGCCGCGCCCGTGCCGACTCCGCTCCCGGCCCGTCCCGCGCGGGGAGGGCAGGGCCGGCGGATTGGGTCAGCGGTAGTTCACGTACTGGAGCGCGAAGTCGAAGTCCTGGGACTTCAGCAGTGCCTGCACGGCCTGGAGGTCGTCACGGCTCTTGGAGCTGACGCGCAGCTCTTCGCCCTGGACCTGGGCCTTGACGCCCTTGGGGCCCTCATCACGGATGATCTTGGCGACCTTCTTGGCGTTCTCCTGGGAGATCCCCTCCACGATGGACGCGAAGATCTTGTACTCCTTGCCGGACAGCTGGGGCTCGCCGGCGTCCAGCGCCTTCAGCGAGATCCCGCGCTTGATCAGCTTGGTCTGGAACACGTCGAGGATCGCGGTGACCCGCTCCTCCGAGTTCGCCTGAAGCAGGATCTTCTCGCCGGACCAGGCGATCGACGCCCCGACGT
This sequence comes from Streptomyces amakusaensis, assembly GCF_039532665.1. Lineage (NCBI taxonomy): Bacteria > Bacillati > Actinomycetota > Actinomycetes > Kitasatosporales > Streptomycetaceae > Streptomyces > Streptomyces amakusaensis. Next base: position 11,967 of record NZ_BAAASB010000011.1, read on the forward strand.
TCTTGAAGTCGTAGCGCTGGGAGATCTCCTTCGCCGCCTGGTTGAGGGCGTTGTCGACCTCCTGCCGCTCGACCTTCGAGACGATGTCGAAACTGGAGTCGGCCATGTCCTGTGGCTCCTTGGGTCAGGTGTGTGGAGGGCGGCCGGAGTCCCCGAACCGCTCGGCCAAGCCTAGCCACCCGGACCGGCCCGGACCGCTGATCAATCCGGTGGCGTAGCACCCCTGGGCATCAGGTATCGTTTACGTCGTCGCCAAGGAGCACCGCCACAGAGCGGATCGCCCGAGGCGGCAACATCCATGGCGGTGTGCCCGAGCGGCCAATGGGAGCGGACTGTAAATCCGTCGGCTTAGCCTACCCAGGTTCGAATCCTGGCGCCGCCACGCGATAGAGATGGCCCCTGATCAGCGGAAACGTTGATCAGGGGCCATTTTCGTCGGCCAGCGGAGAGAGCCGGACAGGGCCGGGCGGCAGCCGCCCGGCCCCCGAGAGCCCCGGTCGGTTCCCCTCAGTTCCCCGCGACGTCCTTCACCGCGACGGAGACCGGCACCGATCCCCCGATCAGCTCCAGGGTCAGCCCGGCCGTCGCCGGGGTCTCCAGCAGCTCCGCCAGGACGGCGGCCACGTCGTCGCGCGGCACCGGCCCGCGGCCCGTGGCGGCGTTGAGCCGGACCAGGCCGGTGCCGGCGTCGTTGGTCAGGGCTCCCGGGCGCAGGACGGTCCAGTCGAGGCCTGAGCGGGAGCGGATGTCGTCGTCGGCCGCGCCCTTCGCACGCAGATAGGCGTCGAAGACCTCGTCGCCCCGGTGCCCGGCGTCCGCGCCCATGGACGAGACGACGAGATACCGGCGCACCCCGGCCCGCTCCGCCGCGTCCGCGAAGAGGACGGCGGCGGCCCGGTCCACCGTGTCCTTGCGGCCGATGCCGCTGCCCGGACCCGCGCCCGCCGCGAAGACGGCGGCGTCCGCGCCGCGCAGGGCTTCGGCCACCTCGTCCACCGAGGCCGACTCCAGGTCCAGGAGCACGGGTTCGGCCCCCGCCTCGCGCAGATCCGCGCGTTGCTCCGGGTCGCGGATCACACCCGCGACCTCGTGTCCGCCCGCCGAGAGCAGCCGCTCCAGGCGGAGTGCGATCTGTCCGTGTCCTCCAGCGATGACAATGCGCATGCCCCCGACCGTACGCCCCACGGCGCGCCGGTGCCCGACGCCGCCCCGCCCCCGTCGCCCCGCCGCCCCGAGAGGAGGGATGAGACGGCGTCAGGGACGGCCCTGGCGCGGGAGGTCGAGCGCCACGGCCACCGCCGAGTCGCAGTACTCGCGCACCGCGCTCGTCCGGGCCACCACCCGCCCCCGGTGGATGACGATCCGGCTGTACGCCAGGGACAGCACGCCCGCGATCCGCTCCCCCCGCACCGCGAGCAGCTCCGCCGGGAACCCGGCCTCCACCCGGACCTCCGGGAGGCCCATCGCCTCCCGCGCGGTCTCCGCGACCGAGCGGTACGCGTCGTGGGCCCCCAGCCCGCCCTGGGAGGCCAGCAGATAGGCCGCCTCCAGCGGATCCCCGCGCCCCACCGGGTTCGAGACGTCCCGCAGCGCCCCGCCGCCCGCCGCGACCCTGACCCCGGCCGCCCGCAGCAGGCGCACGGGCGCGCTGCCCCGGTGCTCGCTCGCGCCGCAGCCGCCCTGGGGGAGACAGATCACCGTCACCCCGGCCGCCGCGAGCCGGTCCGCCGCCCGCGAGGCCACCTCCCGGGGCATCCGGGACAGCCCCGCGCACGGCCCGACGGCCACCCCCGCGCGCAGCCCGCCCGCCATCGCGGCCAGCCGGGCGAGCCGTGCCGGATCGTCACCGTGGGTGTGCAGATCGACGGGGCAGCCGTGCTCCGCGGCGACCTCCAGCACCGCCTGGACATAGCCGGTCGGATCGGGGTCGGCGTCCGGACAGCCGCCCACCACCGCAGCGCCCATCTTCACCGCGTCCCGCAGCATCGCCAGCCCGTCCGCCCCCGCGACCCCGGTCAGCAGCCGGGGCACCGCCACCGCCGTCAGATCGGCGAGCCCGCGCAGCGAGCGCCGGGCCTGGAGCACGGCCTCCAGCGGGCCGAGGCCCTGGACGTCCCCGATCCGTACGTGGGAGCGCAGCGCCGTCGCCCCGTGGCCGAGCTGGAGCAGCGCCGCCTCGGTGGCCCGCCGCTGGACGTCCTCGGGGGCGTAGGAGACCGGGCCGGGGGAGTCGGCGGTGAGCGCGGTGTCGGCGTGGCCGTGCGGTTCGGCGGGCGCGGGCAGCAGCAGATAGCCGCTCAGGTCGACCCGGGCGGAGTGCGGCGGGAGGCTGCCGGCCGTGCCGACGGCCTCGATGCGTCCGCCGCCGAGCCGTACGTCGACCGTGCGGCCGTCCGTCAGCCGGGCGCCGCACAGCAGCAGCGCGGTGGAGTCGGCGGTCGCGCCGTCGGGGGGCCGCGGTTGGCTGTCGGGCATCGCGCTCCTGCGGGGAGGGGGCGGTCTCGGGCCGCGCGGGGGAGAGAAGGATCACGCAGCGTGAGTCGAGCCTAGGGGCGCTGCGGCCGGGCTTCGAGGAGGAGCGGAATAGTCGTACCGGTGTGGTTGCGCGAGACGTACGGGACGGCTGGGGCGTCCCCGTGAAGGCCCCCGCGAAGGCCTCCGCGACCGGGACGCGGCCCGGCCGCCACCGGGCCGCGACGGGGCCGACCGGGAGGGAGCGGCCGATGCCGGACAGGGGCCCACGAAACGGATTTGGGCGATCGGCGGAGGACCGTGTAATGTCTTCATCGCTCGCCCCAATAGCTCAGTCGGTAGAGCGTCTCCATGGTAAGGAGAAGGTCTACGGTTCGATTCCGTATTGGGGCTCTGATATCGGAGATCCTCGCTCTCGGGCGAGGGGATCCGATATCGCAGCGGTGTAGCTCAGTCGGTAGAGCAAGCGGCTCATAATCGCTGTGTCACCGGTTCAAGTCCGGTCACCGCTACACATAGTAGCCGATTGCGGGGTCGGTCCTCGGATCGGCTACTCTTGTTGCGTTTGCGTTAAAAATCCGTCCATCCGTCCGTCCAAGGAGCACTCACGTGGCTGCCACCGACGTCCGCCCGAAGATCACGCTGGCCTGCGTGGAGTGCAAGGAGCGGAACTACATCACCAAGAAGAACCGGCGTAACAACCCGGACCGACTGGAGATGAAGAAGCACTGCCCGCGCTGCAACTCTCACACGGCGCACCGCGAAACGCGCTGATACAGGCTCGTACATGAGGCCGTCCCCGATTCGGGGACGGCCTCATGTCGTTTCTCCGGCGTCCCGGTGTCCCGTCAAGGCCGCTCGGGACGCCGCGCCTGCCCGCCGCAGAAGCCGGCGGGCGAGATCAATTTGTCAGGAGGAAGCCACGCCATGGCGCTCGACCAGTCCTTCGTGGGGCGGACCTATCCGCCCACCGAGCCCTATGAGGTCGGCCGGGAGAAGATTCGTGAGTTCGCCGAGGCGGTGGGGGACGACAATCCCGCGTACACCGACCCGGACGCCGCGAAGGCACTCGGTCACCCCGAGGTGATCGCCCCGCCCACCTTCGCCTTCGCGATCACCTTCAGGGCCGCCGGAATCGTGATCCGCGATCCGCAGCTGGGGCTGGACTACGACCGGGTGGTGCACGGCGACCAGAAGTTCGCCTACACCCGCCCGGTCCGCGCCGGCGACCGGCTGAGCGTGGTCTCCACCATCGAGAGCATCAAGTCCCTGGCGGGCAATGACGTCGTCACCGTCCGTGGTGAGGTGCACGACGAGACCGGCGGGCATGTGGTGACCGCGTGGACCAAGCTGGTGGCGCGAGCCGCCGAGGGGGCGTGATGACGGCGAAGATCGCGTACGGGGACGTCGAGGTCGGCACCGAGCTGCCGGCCCAGAGCTTCCCCGTGACCCGGGCCACCCTGGTGCGCTACGCGGGCGCGTCCGGCGACTTCAACCCGATCCACTGGAACGAGCGGTTCGCCGTCGAGGTCGGCCTCCCCAATGTGATCGCGCACGGCATGTTCACCATGGCCGAGGCGATCCGGGTGGTGACCGACTGGACCGGCGACCCGGGAGCGGTGGTCGAGTACGGCGTCCGCTTCACCCGGCCCGTGGTGGTGCCCAACGACGACGAGGGCGCGGTCATCGAGGTCAGCGCCAAGGTCGCGGCGCTGCTGGAGGACAACCGGGTCCGGGTCGACCTGCTCGCCACCAGCGGCGGCGACAAGGTGCTCGGCATGTCCAGGGCCGTGGTCCAGCTCGGCTGAGCCGGTCGCGGCACACCCGTGGGGACGCCCCCGCCCGCGAGGCGGCGGCGTCCCCGCGGCGCACCGGGGACCCGGCCGCCCGGCGCGGACACGGACCGTACCCTTGTGCGCGTGCAGGAAATTCACGACGCTCCCCTCGCCCCCCTGACCACCTTCCGCCTCGGCGGCCCGGCGACCAGGCTGGTCACCGCCGTCACCGACGACGAGGTGATCGCCGCCGTGCGCGAGGCGGACACCGCCGGCGTACCGCTGCTGATCATCGGGGGCGGCAGCAACCTGGTCATCGGCGACAAGGGCTTCGAGGGCACGGCGCTGCGCATCGCCACCCGCGGATTCGCCCTCGACGGCGGCCGGCTGGAGCTGGCCGCGGGCGAGGTCTGGACGGACGCGGTCGCCCGTACCGTCGAAGCGGGCCTCGCGGGCCTCGAATGCCTCGCCGGGATCCCCGGCTCGGCCGGCGCGACCCCCATCCAGAACGTGGGCGCGTACGGCCAGGAGGTCTCCGCCACGATCAGCGAGGTCGTCGCCTACGACCGCCGCGAGGACCGGACGGTCACCCTCACCAACGCCGAGTGCGCGTTCTCCTACCGCCACAGCCGCTTCAAGCAGCACCCCGACCGCTATGTCGTGCTCCGCGTCCGCTTCGATCTTGAGGACGCCGACGGGCTCTCCGCCCCCGTCCGGTACGCCGAGACCGCCCGGCTCCTCGGCGTCGAGCCCGGCGGTCGCGCGGAGCTGTCGGCCGTCCGCCGCGCCGTGCTGGAACTGCGCGCGGGCAAGGGCATGGTCCTGGACCCCGCCGACCACGACACCTGGTCGGCCGGCTCGTTCTTCACCAACCCGATCCTGGACGCGGGGGAGTACGAGGCCTTCCTCGGCCGGGTCCGCGCCCGCCTCGGCGACGAGGCCGTGCCGCCCGCCTACCCCGCCGCCGACGGCCGGACCAAGACCTCGGCCGCCTGGCTGATCGACAGGGCGGGCTTCACCAAGGGGTACGGCAGCGGACCCGCCCGTATCTCCACCAAGCACACCCTCGCCCTCACCAACCGGGGCGAGGCCACCACCGAGGATCTGCTCGCCCTCGCCCGCGAGGTCGTGGCCGGGGTCCGGGACGCCTTCGGGGTGACCCTGGTCAATGAGCCGGTGACCGTCGGCGTCAGCCTCTGATCCCCGGTACGGCCTGCTCGGCGATCCAGTCGTCGATCCCCGCCAGCAGCTTGGCCCGGATGTCGGCGGGCGCGGCCGAACCGCGCACCGACTGCCGGGCCAGCTCGGCCAGCTCCGTGTCGGTGAAGTCGTGGTGCCGCCGGGCGAACTCGTACTGCGCGGCCAGCCTGGACCCGAAGAGCAGCGGGTCGTCCGCGCCCAGCGCCATCGGCACCCCGGCGTCGTACAGCGTCCGCAGAGGCACGTCCTGGGGCTTCTCGTACACCCCCAGCGCCACATTGGACGCGGGGCAGACCTCGCAGGTCACCTGCCGTTCGGCGAGCTTCCGCAGCAGCCGGGGGTCCTCGGCGGCCCGTACGCCGTGCCCGATCCGGGAGGCGCGCAGATCGTCCAGGCAGTCCCGCACGGAGGCCGGCCCGGACAGCTCGCCGCCGTGCGGGGCCGCGAGCAGCCCGCCCTCCCTGGCGATGGCGAAGGCGCGGTCGAAGTCCCTCGCCAGCCCCCGGCGCTCGTCGTTGGAGAGCCCGAAGCCGACGATGCCCCGGTCCGCGTACCGCACGGCGAGCCGGGCGAGGGTACGGGCGTCCAGCGGGTGCTTCATCCGGTTGGCCGCGACCAGTACGCGGATCCCGAGCCCGGTGTCCCGCGAGGCGCTCTCCACGGCGTCGAGGATGACCTCCAGCGCCGGGATCAGACCGCCGAGCATCGGGGCGTACGAGGTCGGGTCGACCTGGATCTCCAGCCAGCCGGAGCCGTCCTTGAGATCCTCCTCGGCGGCCTCTCTGACCAGCCGCCGGATGTCGTCGGGGGAGCGCAGACAGGACCGCGCGATGTCATAGAGGCGCTGGAAGCGGAACCAGCCGCGCTCATCGGTGGCGCGCAGCCTCGGCGGCTCCCCGCCGGTCAGCGCGTCGGGGAGGTGGACGCCGTACTTGTCGGCCAGTTCCAGCAGGGTGGCCGGGCGCATCGACCCGGTGAAGTGCAGATGCAGATGCGCTTTGGGAAGCCGGCTGACGTCTCGTACATGCTCCATCCGAGGATCCTGCCGTACGACCGGCCCGCGAGGTAACCCGGATTCCCCGATCGGGTTCTTGTCAGAACATACGAACGACCCCGCCGGGAGAGTTCCCGGGCGGGGCCGTTCGGTGAGACGTCGAACGATTCAGACGGTCAGTCGGTCGCCTCGGCCAGCAGCTTCTGGATCCGCGAGACGCCCTCGACGAGGTCGTCGTCGCCCAGGGCGTACGACAGCCGCAGATAGCCGGGGGTGCCGAAGGCCTCGCCCGGGACCACGGCGACCTCGACCTCGTCCAGGATCAGCGCGGCCAGCTCGACGGAGGTCGCCGGGCGCTTGCCCCGGATCTCCTTCCCGAGGAGACCCTTGACCGAGGGGTACGCGTAGAACGCGCCCTCCGGCTCCGGGCAGATCACGCCGTCGATCTCGCCGAGCATCCGCACGATCGTCCGCCGGCGGCGGTCGAACGCCTCCCGCATCTCGGCCACCGCGTCCAGGTTCCCCGAGACCGCGGCCAGCGCCGCGACCTGGGAGACGTTGGCGACATTGGAGGTGGCGTGCGACTGGAGGTTGGCGGCGGCCTTCACCACGTCCTTCGGACCGACGATCCACCCGACCCGCCAGCCGGTCATCGCGTACGTCTTCGCCACGCCGTTGACCACGACGCACCTGTCGCGGATCTCGGGGACGACCGCCGGGAGCGAGGTGAAGACGGCGTCGCCGTAGACCAGGTGCTCGTAGATCTCGTCGGTGAGCACCCACAGACCGTGCTCCACGGCCCAGCGGCCGATCGCCTCGGTGTCCTCACGGCTGTAGACCGCGCCGGTCGGGTTGGAGGGGGAGACGAAGAGCACCACCTTGGTGCGCTCGGTACGGGCCGCCTCCAGCTGCTCCACCGAGACCCGGTAGCCGGTCGTCTCGTCGGCGACGACCTCGACCGGGACGCCGCCCGCGAGCCGGATCGACTCGGGGTAGGTGGTCCAGTACGGAGCGGGGACGATGACCTCGTCGCCCGGGTCCAGGATCGCCGCGAACGCCTCGTAGATCGCCTGCTTTCCGCCATTGGTGACCAGCACCTGGGCGGGGTCGACCTCGTAGCCGGAGTCGCGCAGGGTCTTATCGGCGATGGCCTTCTTCAGCTCGGGCAGGCCGCTGGCGGGGGTGTAGCGGTGGTACTTCGGGGTGCGGCAGGCCTCGATCGCGGCCTCGACGATGTAGTCCGGCGTCGGGAAGTCGGGCTCACCCGCGCCGAAGCCGATCACCGGACGGCCGGCGGCCTTGAGGGCCTTCGCCTTGGCGTCGACGGCGAGGGTGGCGGACTCGGAGATCGCACCGACGCGGGCGGAGACCCGGCGCTCGGTCGGAGGGATTGCAGCGCTCATACAGCCCATCGTCCCAGACGCGGAACCCCTCCGGCACAGGTGTTTCGACTCCCGGACACAGGGCCGGACGGGTGTCCCGCGATCGGCCGGCGATCAGCCCGCGGCAAGGCCTCCGACGGGTCCGCAGGACCGCCTTCGCAGGCCCGGAGGGTGGCGGACAAGACCCGCTCGGGAGCTGTCTGTTCGACGTCGGGCCCCTGAGCACGTACACTCACCTGTCGTTGGCCCCCACCAACCACATCTCCGGATGCGGTAGGTTGGGGAAGCCACAAAGGGTCGTAGCTCAATTGGTAGAGCACTGGTCTCCAAAACCAGCGGTTGGGGGTTCAAGTCCCTCCGGCCCTGCTACACACACCTTCGCCAGGTGTGTGCGCATGTACGTACATTTAATGAACCGCCGTGCGGCTCCACCGGGCGCGGCATGGCCACGACCCGGAATCAGGTGAAAGAACGTGACGGACGCCGTGGGCTCCATCGACACGCCTGATGCCGAGGACGAAGCGCCTCAGAAGTCTCGCCGTGGTGGCAAGCGCGGGAAGAAGGGCCCCTTCGGGCGTCTCGCGCTCTTCTACCGGCAGATTGTCGCCGAGCTGCGCAAGGTCGTCTGGCCCACGCGCAACCAGCTGACGACTTACACCACCGTGGTGATTGTTTTCGTCGTCATCATGATCGGTCTGGTGACCGTGATGGACTATGGATTCCAGGAAGCCGTCAAGTACGTCTTTGGCTGATCCCGCGAAGGGTGCCGGCCAGGGGCGTATCCGCTTGGCGGCGGCCTTTCGCACGTTCCACCCATCTGTATCCAGAAAGAAGCAGCCACCGTGTCTGACCCGAACCTGAACGAGGCCGTTGAGCCCGGCGACGAGAGCATCGAGTCCGCCGAGGACCAGCTCGACATCGTTGAGGCGGCCGACGAGGACCAGGCGGAAGCTGCTGACGCCGAGGCCGGCGAGCCGGCCGAGGAAGCCGCGCTGCACATCGACGACGACACCGAGGCCCTGATCGAGGTGGACGCCGACGGCGTCGCCGAGGTCGTCGGTGAGGCCTCCGACGAGGACGCTTCCGAGGACGAGGGCGACGAGGACTCCGAGGAAGAGGCTTCCGACGAGGACTCCGCCGAGGCCGCCGAGGAGCCCGCCGCCCCGGTCGACCCGGCCGCCGCGTTCCGCGACGAGCTGCGCACGCTCCCCGGCGAGTGGTACGTCATCCACACGTACGCCGGGTACGAGAAGCGCGTCAAGGCCAACCTGGAGCAGCGCGCCGTCTCGCTGAACGTCGAGGAGTTCATCTACCAGGCCGAAGTGCCCGAGGAAGAGATCGTCCAGATCAAGAACGGCGAGCGTAAGAACGTCCGCCAGAACAAGCTTCCCGGCTACGTCCTGGTCCGTATGGACCTCACCAACGAGTCCTGGGGCGTCGTGCGCAACACGCCCGGCGTCACCGGCTTCGTCGGCAACGCCTACGACCCGTACCCGCTGACCCTGGACGAGATCGTCAAGATGCTCGCCCCGGAGGCCGAGGAGAAGGCCGCCCGCGAGGCCGCCGAGGCCAAGGGCGAGCCGGCTCCGGCGCGCCGGGTCGAGGTCCAGGTGCTGGACTTCGAGGTCGGCGACTCGGTCACCGTCACCGACGGTCCCTTCGCCACCCTCCAGGCCACCATCAACGAGATCAACGCGGACTCGAAGAAGGTCAAGGGCCTGGTCGAGATCTTCGGCCGGGAGACCCCGGTCGAGCTGAGCTTCGACCAGATCCAGAAGAACTAGCTCCTGGCGGCAGCCGCCGGGGCGCGAAGAATCCGACCAGGTCAGAACGGCCCTTCACGGCCGTTCTGACCTGTCGGTTTTTAACCGGACACCTATACCCGTTATCGTTGTGCGGTATGCCTCCATCCGGATGACCGGGTGGGGTGCTGAAAACTCTCACTAGGACCCGGAGAGAGCAATGCCTCCCAAGAAGAAGAAGGTCACGGGGCTTATCAAGCTCCAGATCAATGCCGGCGCGGCCAACCCGGCCCCGCCGGTCGGCCCCGCGCTGGGTCAGCACGGCGTCAACATCATGGAGTTCTGCAAGGCCTACAACGCCGCGACCGAGTCGCAGCGTGGCATGGTCGTGCCGGTGGAGATCACGGTCTACGACGACCGTTCCTTCACCTTCGTGACCAAGACTCCGCCGGCCGCCAAGCTGATCCTCAAGGCCGCTGGTGTGGACAAGGGCTCCGGCGAGCCGCACAAGACGAAGGTCGCCAAGCTCACGCGCGACCAGGTCCGCGACATCGCCACCACCAAGATGCCCGACCTGAACGCCAACGACCTGGACGCCGCCGAGAAGATCATCGCCGGCACCGCCCGTTCCATGGGCATCACGGTCGAGGGCTGACAGTCCCCGTCTGACCTCTGTGGCAGGACCACGCGCTGGTCCGCACCACAACTCCACACCTGAACCACCAGGAGAAGCAGTGAAGCGCAGCAAGAATCTCCGCGCTGCGGACGCCAAGATCGACCGGGAGCGTCTGTACGCCCCCCTCGAGGCCGTCCGTCTCGCCAAGGACACCGCGTCCACCAAGTTCGACGGCACCGTCGAGGTCGCCTTCCGCCTGGGTGTCGACCCGCGCAAGGCCGACCAGATGGTCCGTGGCACCGTGAACCTTCCGCACGGCACCGGTAAGACCGCCCGGGTCCTGGTCTTCGCGACCGGTGACCGTGCCGAGGCCGCGCGTGCCGCGGGCGCCGACATCGTCGGCGCCGACGAGCTGATCGACGAGGTGTCGAAGGGCCGTCTGGACTTCGACGCCGTCGTCGCCACCCCGGACCTCATGGGCAAGGTCGGCCGCCTGGGCCGCGTGCTCGGTCCGCGTGGTCTGATGCCGAACCCGAAGACCGGCACCGTCACCCCCGATGTCACCAAGGCTGTGACCGACATCAAGGGCGGCAAGATCGAGTTCCGCGTCGACAAGCACTCGAACCTGCACTTCATCATCGGCAAGGTCTCCTTCGACGAGACCAAGCTGGTGGAGAACTACGGTGCGGCGCTGGAGGAGATCCTCCGTCTGAAGCCGTCCGCCGCGAAGGGCCGCTACATCAAGAAGGCGACCCTGACCACGACGGTGGGCCCCGGCATCCCGCTGGACTCCAACCGCACCCGCAACCTGCTGGTCGAGGAGGACCCGGCCGCCGTCTGATCCTGACGGCAGCCGCTGGTTCTTCCGCCTGGCGGAGCGAAGCAGTACCGAGTCCGGCCCCCGCGTCTCTCACGAGGCGTCGGGGGCCGGATTTTTTTCATTGTCGGGCTGTCAGTGGCGTGGGATACCGTCCATCTGTTCATAAAAGATGGAAAAAAGAATCAAGGGACGGGTCATGAGCAAGACCGCGTGGAAGCGCGCCGGAGTCTCGGCGACGGCGATAGCCATGGTCGTCGGTGCCGCCGGCTGCGGCACCGAGTCGGGCGCGCAGGAGCGCACGGTGACACAGGCCCTCACCGCTTCGTACAAGAAGACCGAGAAGGCCAGGACGGCCGAGGTCACGCACGAGATCACGATGAAGGGCGGCCCGAAGGGGGAGAACGGGACCGCGAAGATCTCCGGCGTCCAGGGCTGGGACCCCACCCTGATGGACCTCACCATGACCGGCGGCGGCGAGCTCTTCGCCTCCGGGGCCCCGGCCCCGGAGAAGATGGCCATGAAGTGGGTCGGCAAGGCCCTGTACATGGACATGGGCGCGGAAGCCGCCAAGGACATGGACGGCAAGCGCTGGATGAAGATGGACCTGGGCGCGATCGCCGAGATGTCCGGCGAGAGCGGTGACAAGGAACTCCAGAAGCAGCTCACCGGCGGCCTGGACTCGATGAACCAGGACCCGGCCCAGCAGATGGCCTTCCTCCTGGAGTCGCCGAACGTCAAGCGCGTCGGTGAGAAGAAGATCGACGGAGTGCGGGCGCAGCACTACCGGGGCAGCCTCACGGTCGAGGAGATGCTCAAGGGCAACAAGACCGTGGACCTCCTCGACGATAAGGAGCGCGAGAGCCTCCTCGACGGCATGAAGGCGTCCGGCATCAAGACCTACGACACCGAGCTGTGGATCAACGAGGACGATCTCCCGGTGCGGATCGAGGTCTCCATGAAGACGTCCGACGGCGACATGGACATGGTCTCGACCTACTCGGGCTACGGCGTCGAGGTCAAGGTCGAGGCCCCGCCCGCCGGCCAGACCGTGGACGTGATGGAGATGTTCACGGACCTCGGGAAGGCCATGGAGGAGTCCGCGCCCGAGGAGGAGCCCGCGAAGGGCACCGACGAGACCCCGATCGGCGACGAGCTGGAGAAGGCGCTCAAGGATCTTGAGGAGCTGGGCGTCGATGTCGAGGGGGACGCGAGCCTGCAGAAGGACCTCAAGGAGCTGGAGCAGGCCGAGAAGGACCTGAAGAAGGCCGAGGCGGAGCTGAAGGAGCTGCAGGGCTCCACCCGCCACCGGCTGACGCCCCCGGGGCACTGAAGCGGCTCCTGGCCGTCCGGGCATCCGGGCCGGGAGCCGCTTCAGCCGTCTCCGGCGGCCCCGGTTGGGCGGATTTGCCTCCGCGCATTCCGCTCGCGTACTCTTCGGGAGAAGCCAAAGACCGCTGGTCGTTGCCGTGCCCTCGCAAGAGGATGCGGCGGCCGAAGGATCCGCTAACCACGGACGACCCGCGCAGGTGACAGTGGAAAGTTCCCGGACTCGTTCCGGTTGAGCTATGCCCCGTGCGCCTGCGCCGGGGCGTTTTGTTTTTTGTGAGTCTCCTTCGGGTCCGCGCGGTCCTCATCACCCGGAAGGAGGCCGACGCTCATGGCAAGGCCCGACAAGGCTGCCGCGGTAGCCGAGCTGACGGACCAGTTCCGCAGCTCGAACGCCGCCGTGCTGACCGAGTACCGGGGTCTCACCGTGGCTCAGCTCAAGGAGCTGCGCCGTTCGCTCGGTGAGAACGCCCAGTACGCCGTGGTGAAGAACACGCTGACCAAGATTGCGGCCAACGAGGCCGGGATCAACTCGCTCGACGACCTGTTCAACGGTCCGACGGCAGTTGCCTTCGTCACCGGTGACCCGGTGGAGTCGGCGAAGGGTCTTCGTGACTTCGCCAAGGACAACCCGAACCTGATCATCAAGGGCGGTGTCCTTGACGGTAAGGCGCTGTCCGCCGATGAGATCAAGAAGCTCGCGGACCTCGAGTCCCGCGAGGTTCTGCTCGCCAAGCTGGCGGGCGCCATGAAGGGCAAGCAGTCCCAGGCTGCCGCGCTCTTCCAGGCGCTTCCCTCGAAGTTCGTCCGCACCGCGGAGGCGCTTCGTGCCAAGCAGGCCGAGCAGGGCGGTGCCGAGTAATTCGGCTCGCGCATTGATCGGTGCCGCCGCTTGAGGCGGCGCTGATCGCAGCGGGCCGTACGCCCGCCGACACATACACCCGGCACACGCCGAATTAGTGGAAGGATCGCCCATCATGGCGAAGCTCACCCAGGACGAGCTGCTTGCCCAGTTCGAGGACATGACCCTCATTGACCTCGCCGGCTTCGTGAAGGCGTTCGAGGAGAAGTTCGACGTCACCGCCGCCGCCCCGGTCGCCGTCGCCGCCGCCGGTGGCGCTGCCGCCGCCGCCGAGGCCGTCGAGGAGCAGGACGAGTTCGACGTCATCCTCACCGCCGCCGGTGACAAGAAGATCCAGGTCATCAAGGTCGTGCGCGAGCTGACCTCCCTGGGCCTCAAGGAGGCCAAGGACCTCGTGGACGGCGCCCCGAAGCCCGTCCTCGAGAAGGTCGCCAAGGACGCCGCCGAGAAGGCCGCCGAGTCCCTCAAGGGCGCCGGCGCCTCCGTCGAGGTCAAGTGACCCATCGAGTCACCCTGTGACTCTCCGGGCCTCTCAGAGGGCCGCTGAGGCTCCGGGAAAGGGCTGAATACCCCGCCCCTCCCCGGACCCCGGCGCGGCCTCCCAGGGCTCAGCGAAAGGCGATCACCCATCCGGGTGGTCGCCTTTCGGCGTTGAGCGAGGGCTGCGTTGCACTTCCCGGGGCGGGGAGTATGGTGATCATCGCCGTGCGCATCAGGCCCAGGTCAGCCCCTGGTCAGTGACGATCCCAGCAGCCAGTCCGGGGCGGGGGGCCTTGACGAACCGCACGCAGCGCGCAATTCTCAGGACGCGTCGTCACAACGATCCGGATCCGAGGCATGGATCGACGGCCGAACGGGCAGTATCGAGGTGCGCCTCATGGCGCGGGGTAGCGCGGAGTTGAGAACAACGAGGGTCATCAGAACCCGCACTGGACATCAGTGTGCCAAGTGGCTACACTGACCCTTTGCGCTGCCTGTTAGCTGCCCCCTGCCCGTCACCAGGGGCATCCCCTCGCATTCAGCACAGTGGATTGATCCATCCCTGACCTGGGATTTCTCTCCCTGTGCCTGGCTTGGGACCGGTACGCGCGTAGTGAGTCCGAGCCCTCGGAAGGACCCCCTCTTGGCCGCCTCGCGCAACGCCTCGACCGCGAATACGAACAACGGCGCCAGCACTGCCCCGCTGCGCATCTCCTTTGCAAAGATCAAAGAGCCTCTTGAGGTTCCGAACCTCCTCGCGCTCCAGACCGAGAGCTTCGACTGGCTGCTCGGCAATGCCGCGTGGAAGGCTCGGGTCGAGGCGGCTCTGGAGAGTGGACAGGACGTCCCCACCAAGTCCGGTCTGGAGGAGATCTTCGAGGAGATCTCCCCGATCGAGGACTTCAGCGGGTCGATGTCCCTGACCTTCCGGGACCACCGCTTCGAGCCTCCCAAGAACTCGATCGACGAGTGCAAGGAGCGCGACTTCACCTTCGCCGCGCCCCTCTTCGTCACGGCCGAGTTCACCAACAACGAGACCGGCGAGATCAAGTCCCAGACGGTCTTCATGGGCGACTTCCCGCTCATGACCAACAAGGGCACCTTCGTCATCAACGGCACCGAGCGTGTCGTCGTGTCGCAGCTGGTCCGCTCGCCGGGTGTCTACTTCGACTCCTCCATCGACAAGACGTCCGACAAGGACATCTACACGGCCAAGATCATCCCGTCCCGGGGTGCCTGGCTGGAGATGGAGATCGACAAGCGCGACATGGTCGGTGTCCGCATCGACCGCAAGCGCAAGCAGTCCGTCACCGTGCTGCTCAAGGCCCTCGGTTGGACGACCGAGCAGATCCTTGAGGAGTTCGGCGAGTACGAGTCGATGCGCGCCACCCTGGAGAAGGACCACACCCAGGGCCAGGACGACGCGCTGCTCGACATCTACCGCAAGCTCCGCCCGGGCGAGCCGCCCACCCGCGAGGCCGCTCAGACGCTGCTCGAGAACCTCTACTTCAACCCGAAGCGCTACGACCTCGCGAAGGTCGGCCGCTACAAGGTGAACAAGAAGCTCGGCGCGGATGAGCCGCTGGACGCCGGGGTGCTCACCACCGACGACGTCATCGCCACGATCAAGTACCTGGTCAAGCTGCACGCCGGCGAGACCGAGACGGTCGGCGAGTCCGGCACGCAGATCGTCGTCGAGACCGACGACATCGACCACTTCGGCAACCGCCGTCTGCGCAATGTGGGCGAGCTGATCCAGAACCAGGTCCGTACGGGTCTCGCCCGTATGGAGCGCGTCGTGCGCGAGCGCATGACGACCCAGGACGTCGAGGCGATCACGCCGCAGACCCTGATCAACATCCGGCCGGTCGTCGCCTCCATCAAGGAGTTCTTCGGCACCAGCCAGCTGTCGCAGTTCATGGACCAGAACAACCCGCTCTCGGGTCTCACCCACAAGCGCCGTCTGTCGGCGCTCGGTCCGGGTGGTCTCTCGCGTGAGCGGGCCGGCTTCGAAGTCCGTGACGTGCACCCCTCGCACTACGGCCGCATGTGCCCGATCGAGACCCCCGAAGGCCCGAACATCGGTCTGATCGGCTCGCTCGCCTCCTACGGCCGGGTCAACGCGTTCGGCTTCGTCGAGACCCCGTACCGCAAGGTCGTGGACGGACAGGTCACCGACGACGTCGACTACCTGACCGCCGACGAGGAGGACCGCTTCGTCATCGCCCAGGCGAACGCGATCGTCTCCGACGAGATGCGCTTCACCGAGCCCCGCGTGCTGGTCCGCCGCCGTGGCGGCGAGGTCGACTACGTGCCGCCGGCCGAGGTCGACTACATGGACGTCTCGCCGCGCCAGATGGTGTCGGTCGCGACCGCCATGATCCCCTTCCTGGAGCACGACGACGCCAACCGTGCCCTCATGGGCGCGAACATGATGCGTCAGGCCGTTCCGCTGATCACGGCGGAGTCGCCGCTGGTCGGCACCGGCATGGAGTACCGCTGCGCGGTCGACGCCGGTGACGTCATCAAGGCGGAGAAGGACGGTGTGGTCCAGGAGGTCTCCGCGGACTACATCACCGTCGCCAACGACGACGGCACCTACACCACCTACCGGGTGGCCAAGTTCTCCCGTTCCAACCAGGGAACCTCGGTCAACCAGAAGGTCATCGTCTCCGAGGGCGACCGGGTCATCGAGTCCCAGGTCCTCGCCGACGGCCCCGCCACCGAGCAGGGCGAAATGGCGCTCGGCAAGAACCTGCTCGTCGCGTTCATGCCGTGGGAGGGTCACAACTACGAGGACGCGATCATCCTGTCGCAGCGCCTCGTGCAGGACGACGTCCTCTCCTCGATCCACATCGAGGAGCACGAGGTCGACGCCCGTGACACCAAGCTGGGCCCCGAGGAGATCACCCGGGACATCCCGAACGTCTCCGAGGAGGTCCTCGCCGACCTCGACGAGCGCGGCATCATCCGTATCGGTGCCGAGGTCGTCGCCGGCGACATCCTGGTCGGAAAGGTCACGCCCAAGGGCGAGACCGAGCTGACCCCGGAGGAGCGCCTGCTCCGCGCGATCTTCGGCGAGAAGGCCCGTGAGGTCCGTGACACCTCGCTGAAGGTGCCCCACGGCGAGATCGGCAAGGTCATCGGCGTCCGCGTCTTCGACCGCGAGGAGGGCGACGAGCTGCCGCCCGGCGTGAACCAGCTGGTCCGCGTCTACGTCGCGCAGAAGCGCAAGATCACCGACGGTGACAAGCTCGCCGGCCGTCACGGCAACAAGGGCGTCATCTCGAAGATCCTGCCGATCGAGGACATGCCGTTCCTGGAGGACGGCACCCCGGTCGACATCATCCTCAACCCGCTCGGCGTGCCGTCCCGAATGAACCCGGGACAGGTCCTCGAGATCCACCTCGGCTGGCTCGCCAGCCAGGGCTGGAAGGTCGAGGGCAACGAAGAGTGGATGGAGCGCCTCAAGGCGATCGGGGCCGACGACGTCGCCCCCGGCACCAACGTCGCGACCCCGGTCTTCGACGGCGCCCGCGAGGACGAGATCTCCGGTCTCTTCGAGTCCACCATCCCCAACCGCGACGGCGACCGCATGGTCCTCCCGTCCGGCAAGGCGAGGATGTTCGACGGCCGCTCCGGCGAGCCGTTCCCGGAGCCGATCTCCATCGGCTACATGTACATCCTCAAGCTCCACCACCTGGTCGACGACAAGCTCCACGCGCGTTCGACCGGACCGTACTCGATGATCACCCAGCAGCCGCTGGGTGGTAAGGCCCAGTTCGGTGGCCAGCGATTCGGTGAGATGGAGGTGTGGGCGCTGGAGGCTTACGGCGCCGCGTACGCCCTCCAGGAGCTGCTGACGATCAAGTCCGACGACGTCACCGGCCGCGTGAAGGTCTACGAGGCCATCGTCAAGGGCGAGAACATCCCCGAGCCCGGCATCCCCGAGTCCTTCAAGGTGCTCATCAAGGAGATGCAGTCCCTGTGCCTCAACGTGGAGGTGCTGTCCTCGGACGGCATGTCCATCGAGATGCGCGACACCGACGAGGACGTCTTCCGCGCTGCGGAAGAGCTCGGCATCGACCTGTCCCGGCGCGAGCCGAGCAGCGTCGAAGAGGTCTGACGGGTCCGGCCGGGATCACCGCGAGGTGATCCCGGCCGCTGCCCCGGACCCCGTACAGACCACCTTGAGACACAACCCTGAGAGGGATTGACGCATAGTGCTCGACGTCAACTTCTTCGACGAGCTTCGGATCGGCCTGGCCACCGCTGACGACATTCGCCAGTGGTCCCACGGCGAGGTCAAGAAGCCCGAGACGATCAACTACCGCACGCTCAAGCCCGAGAAGGACGGACTCTTCTGCGAGAAGATCTTCGGCCCCACCCGGGACTGGGAGTGCTACTGCGGTAAGTACAAGCGTGTCCGCTTCAAGGGCATCATCTGTGAGCGCTGTGGCGTCGAAGTCACCCGCGCCAAGGTGCGCCGTGAGCGGATGGGCCACATTGAGCTGGCCGCGCCCGTCACCCACATCTGGTACTTCAAGGGCGTTCCTTCGCGCCTCGGATACCTGCTGGACCTCGCGCCGAAGGACCTCGAGAAGGTCATCTACTTCGCCGCGTACATGATCACGTTCGTCGACGAGGAGCGCCGCACCCGCGACCTGCCCTCGCTGGAGGCGCATGTCTCCGTCGAGCGCCAGCAGGTCGAGAACCGCCGCGACGCCGACCTCGAGGCCCGTGCCAAGAAGCTCGAGACCGACCTGGCCGAGCTCGAGGCCGAGGGCGCCAAGGCCGATGTGCGCCGCAAGGTGCGCGAAGGCGCCGAGCGCGAGATGAAGCAGCTGCGCGACCGCGCCCAGCGCGAGATCGACCGCCTCGACGAGGTGTGGAACCGCTTCAAGAACCTCAAGGTCCAGGACCTCGAGGGCGACGAGCTGCTCTACCGCGAGCTGCGCGACCGCTTCGGCACCTACTTCGACGGCTCGATGGGCGCCGCGGCGCTCCAGAAGCGTCTGGAGTCCTTCGACCTCGACGAGGAGGCCGAGCGCCTCCGCGAGATCATCCGCACCGGCAAGGGCCAGAAGAAGACCCGCGCGCTCAAGCGTCTCAAGGTCGTCTCCGCGTTCCTCCAGACCAGCAACAGCCCCAAGGGCATGGTGCTGGACTGCGTCCCGGTCATCCCGCCGGACCTGCGTCCGATGGTGCAGCTGGACGGTGGCCGCTTCGCGACCTCCGACCTGAACGACCTGTACCGCCGCGTGATCAACCGGAACAACCGCCTCAAGCGTCTCCTTGACCTCGGTGCCCCCGAGATCATCGTGAACAACGAGAAGCGGATGCTCCAGGAGGCCGTCGACGCGCTGTTCGACAACGGCCGCCGCGGTCGCCCCGTCACGGGCCCCGGCAACCGCCCGCTGAAGTCCCTGAGCGACATGCTCAAGGGCAAGCAGGGCCGTTTCCGTCAGAACCTCCTCGGCAAGCGAGTCGACTACTCGGCCCGTTCCGTCATCGTCGTCGGCCCCCAGCTGAAGCTGCACCAGTGCGGTCTGCCCAAGGCCATGGCGCTGGAGCTCTTCAAGCCGTTCGTGATGAAGCGCCTGGTCGACCTGAACCACGCGCAGAACATCAAGAGCGCCAAGCGGATGGTCGAGCGCGGCCGCACGGTCGTCTACGACGTCCTCGAAGAGGTCATCGCCGAGCACCCGGTTCTGCTGAACCGTGCGCCCACCCTGCACCGACTCGGCATCCAGGCCTTCGAGCCCCAGCTGGTCGAGGGCAAGGCCATCCAGATTCACCCGCTCGTCTGCACCGCGTTCAACGCGGACTTCGACGGTGACCAGATGGCCGTCCACCTGCCGCTCTCCGCGGAGGCGCAGGCCGAGGCCCGCATCCTGATGCTGTCCTCGAACAACATCCTCAAGCCGGCCGACGGCCGTCCCGTCACCATGCCCACCCAGGACATGGTGCTCGGCCTCTTCTTCCTCACCACGGACGAAGAGGAGCGCGAGGTCAAGGGCGAGGGCCGGTCCTTCGGCTCCACCGCCGAGGCGATCATGGCGTTCGACGCCCGTGAGCTCTCTCTTCAGGCCAAGGTCGACATCCGCTTCCCGGTGGGCACCATCCCGCCGCGCGGCTGGACCCCGCCGGTCCGTGAAGAGGGCGAGCCGGAGTGGCAGCAGGGTGACAGCTTCCGGCTGCGCACCACCCTGGGCCGCGCGCTCTTCAACGAGCTGCTGCCCGAGGACTACCCCTTCGTCGACTACTCGGTCGGCAAGAAGCAGCTCTCCGAGATCGTCAACGACCTCGCCGAGCGCTACCCCAAGGTCATCGTGGCGGCGACGCTCGACAACCTGAAGGCGGCGGGCTTCCACTGGGCCACTCGTTCCGGCGTCACCGTCGCCGTCTCGGACATCGTCGTCCCGGAGGCGAAGAAGGCGATCGTCGCCTCGTACGAGGCCAAGGACGAGAAGATCCAGAAGCAGTACGAGCGCGGCCTGATCACCAAGCAGGAGCGCACGAACGAGCTGATCGAGAACTGGACCCGCGCAACCAACGAGGTTGCCGAGGCGATGAACGCGAACTTCCCGAAGACCAACCCCATCTTCATGATGGTGGACTCGGGTGCTCGTGGAAACATGATGCAGATGCGTCAGATCGCCGGTATGCGTGGTCTGGTGTCCAACGCCAAGAACGAGACGATCCCCCGTCCCATCAAGGCGTCGTTCCGCGAGGGTCTGTCCGTGCTGGAGTACTTCATCTCCACCCACGGTGCCCGTAAGGGTCTGGCGGACACCGCCCTGCGTACCGCCGACTCGGGTTACCTCACCCGTCGTCTGGTGGACGTCTCGCAGGACGTCATCATCCGCGAAGAGGACTGCGGCACCGACCGCGGCCTCAAGCTGCGGATCGCCGAGAAGAGCGCCGAGGGCGTTCTGCGCAAGACGGACGACGTCGAGACCTCCGTGTACGCACGGATGCTCGCCGAGGACGTCGTGGTCGACGGCAAGGTCATCGCGCCTGCCAACGTCGACCTCGGTGACGTCCTCATCGACGCGCTCGTCGCCGCCGGCGTCGAAGAGGTCAAGACCCGCTCGGTCCTGACCTGTGAGTCCGCGGTCGGCACCTGTGCCTACTGCTACGGCCGCTCGCTGGCCACCGGCAAGCTGGTCGACATCGGTGAGGCGGTCGGCATCATCGCCGCCCAGTCCATCGGTGAGCCCGGCACCCAGCTGACGATGCGTACCTTCCACACCGGTGGTGTGGCCGGTGACGACATCACCCAGGGTCTGCCGCGTGTCGTCGAGCTCTTCGAGGCCCGTACGCCCAAGGGTGTCGCCCCGATCTCGGAGGCGGCCGGCCGCATCCGTATCGAGGAGACCGAGAAGACCAAGAAGATCGTCGTCACCCCCGACGACGGCAGCGAGGAGACGGCGTTCCCGATCTCCAAGCGCGCCAAGGTCATGGTCCACGAGGGCGACCACGTGGAGGTGGGCCAGAAGCTCACCTACGGTGCGACCAACCCGCACGACGTGCTGCGCATCCTCGGCCAGCGTGCGGTCCAGGTCCACCTGGTCGGCGAAGTCCAGCGGGTGTACAACTCGCAGGGTGTGTCGATCCACGACAAGCACATCGAGATCATCATCCGGCAGATGCTGCGCCGTGTGACGATCATCGAGTCCGGCGACGCGGAGCTGCTGCCGGGCGAGCTGGTCGAGCGGTCGAAGTTCGAGACCGAGAACCGTCGTGTGGTCACCGAGGGCGGTCACCCCGCCTCCGGCCGTCCGCAGCTGATGGGTATCACCAAGGCCTCGCTCGCGACCGAGTCGTGGCTGTCGGCGGCGTCCTTCCAGGAGACCACCAGGGTTCTGACCGACGCGGCGATCAACGCCAAGTCGGACTCCCTGATCGGCCTCAAGGAGAACGTCATCATCGGTAAGCTCATCCCGGCCGGTACGGGCCTCGCCCGCTACCGCAACATCCGGGTGGAGCCCACCGAGGAGGCCAAGGCCGCGATGTACTCGGCCGTCGGCTACGACGACATCGACTACTCGCCGTTCGGCACCGGCTCCGGCCAGGCCGTCCCGCTGGAGGACTACGACTACGGTCCGTACAACCAGTAAGAGTGGTTCCGAAGGGCGGTCACCCCGACAGGGGTGGCCGCCCTTCGGCGTGCCCGGGGGAGCGGCGGGGCCGCTCAGCGCGAGGGTTCGAGGTAGGGCCGGAGACGGTGCAGCCGGGTGTGGAGGTCCGGGTGCGAGGAGAGCAGCTTGCTGAGCGCGCTGGGCTCCTGGAGCGGCACCCCGCCGTTGTACGCCATGGCCACCTGCGCCCGCTGCTGATCGGCCTGGTGCAGCCGGTCCAGCACGGACGCCAGCATCGGCGCGAAACCGAGCGCCGCCGCGTGCTGGTCGGCCCGCAGCTCGGCGCGCCTGCTCACCGCGGCGAGCGCGTACGGCACCGCGAGGATGAGCAGCGGCAGCCCGTACAGCGTGCTGATCGTGGCGATGGCGAAGGCCCCGAAGACCAGCACGAGCATGCCGATCCCGAGGCAGGAGAAGACCCGGGACACCTTGTAGACGACCCGGCCCACGGCCCGCATCACCCGCCAGGCGATCCGGCCCGGCAGCGCGTACCAGTAGCCGAGCAGCGAGGACCAGGAGTGGCCGCCGACATGGTGGCCCAGCTCATGGGCGAGGACGGCGGCCAGCTCGCCGTTGGGGAGCTGCCCCAGGGCGAACCGGGTGACGCCGACGATATGGCCGGCCGCCGCCACGGCGTTCAGATCGTCGCTGTCCTCCACCCACAGCTCGTACTTGTCACCCGCGACGCCCGCGCGCGCGGTGACCTCCCGCCAGACGGGCTCCAGCCGGGCGCTCTCGTGGAGAGTCGGGTGGCGCAGCCCCAGCAGCCGCCGGGCGATGGCGCTCTCGGTGGGCCGGTGGAAGATGAGCGCCCCGCTGAGCAGCCAGGCCAGCACGAAGATGAATCCGAAGTCGCGGAAGAAGAGCGAGATCAGCGCGATGACGAAGAGGCTGCCGATGAAGTTGGGCAGATGCAGCAGCAGACTTCCCACGGCGGTGGCGTCCGCGCCGCGCTGGTGCGCGGAGAGATGGACCCGCCGCTGCTCGATGGGGATGTGGTGCGGGTGCTCGACGGCCTCCTTCGGCCGGTGCGGGGCCGCGGGTGCGGGAGCCGGTGCGGGAGCCGGAGGCGGCGGGGCGGCGGGCTCGTCCCGGGGCGCGGTCGGGTAGGCCGGCTCGTCCGGGGGCGCGATGGGGTAGTCCGGCTCAGGGGCCGCGGTCGGGTAGGCCGGTTCCGGGCTTTGGGCGGGGTACGAGGGCTCCGGGGCCGCCTGCGGCTCGGGCTCGGGCTTGGGCTTGGGCTCAGGGCTCCGGACGGGGTACTCCGGGGCCGGGGCCGGGGCCGGGGGCGCGGCCGTCGGCTGTTCCGGGGCCATGGTCGGGTAGGAGGGCTCGGGGCTCCGCGTCGGGTAGGCCGGTTCCGGGGCGGGGGCCGCGAAATCCCGCGGGCCCGCCGGTTTCGGGCCCGTCGGCTGGGCGGGGGTGGGCTCGCTCGGCGGTTGGGCGGCCGGTGGATGGGTCATCGTGTGTCCTTCGCGGGTACGTCAGCCGATGAGCAGGGAGGCCGGGAGCAGCACGGTGCCGACGCTGAAGGCGATCAGCCCGGTGCGTATCCACTGGTGCTTGCGCGCCGCGATACGGCTGGTCTCGGTGAGCGCCGCCGTGAGTCCGGCGGCGGGGTGCCGGTCCTGTGCGTCGAGCGCGGCGGCCAGCTCTCCGGTTCTGGCGGCCTGCCGCACATCGCCGAAGTAGGTGAGCGGCTGTCCGGGTGTCCAGCGCTCCTTGCCGTAGCGGGGGAGCACCGCGAGCAGCAGCGCGGTCAGGGCGAGGGCGAAGGAGATCGCCCCCGCCCACCAGACGGCGGACGCCGGGGTGGACAGCTCCCGGGGCGTCCAGTCCCGCCCGGCGAGCAGTCCGCTGAACACGCCCGCCGTCATGCCGAGCGCCGCCACCAGGACCGACGCCTTGCTGTCGGCGCGGGCGATCTCGGTGCGCAACTCGTTGAGCAGGCGTTCCGCCGAGGTCGGTTCGGGTCCGGGGAG
Source organism: Streptomyces amakusaensis (assembly GCF_039532665.1). Classification (NCBI taxonomy): domain Bacteria; kingdom Bacillati; phylum Actinomycetota; class Actinomycetes; order Kitasatosporales; family Streptomycetaceae; genus Streptomyces; species Streptomyces amakusaensis. The sequence goes on from NZ_BAAASB010000011.1 coordinate 35,762, forward strand.
CGGGGTCGCGGTGGTCATGAGGGTGTCCCCTCCCGCTCCGGGCCGTCGTCCTCGCCCGCCGACGGCGCGGGGGAGGGAGCGGGGGCGGGTGCCGGGGAGCTGCCGTAGCCCGGCGGCGGCTGCCAGCCGGGGATCGTGGCCGGGGTGTCCGCCGCCGCCTCGGCGCGCGCGGGCGGCAGCACATCGCCGGGTGCGTACGAGGGCCTCGGCGGGACCGCCGGGGGGACTGCCGGCGGGGGCGGGGGCGCGGGCTCCGAGGCCGTGGGGGTCGCCGACCCAGGGTCCTGTTCCAGCTGGGGCTGCGGCTGCTGTGTGACGGTGGCCGTGGCCGAGGGATCCTCTTCCGGAAGCACCGGCGGGTTCTGACCGACCCCCGGGAGCCGCTGGTTGAGGATGTCGCTCATGGTCCGCAGCGCCAGTTTCTTGGGTCCCTCCAGCTCGTAGCTCTCCGCGGTGTCCCCGGCCAGCAGCTGCTTCACCAGCTCCATCTGGGACTGGATCAGCCGCAGCTGGTCGTCGCGCATGTTGTTCATCACCAGCAGCGAGTCCTCCGGGTGCTGGGCCAGATGCAGCGCCCATTGGTGCACTCCGCCCTGCTGGAGATGCCACTGGTAGAAGTCGATCTTCTTGGCTTCGAGCTTCTGGAGTTCGATCTCCTGATGGCTCCGGAGCACGGCCCGCTCATGCGCCCACCGCTGCTGCTGAAGCGCCAGCTCCTGTTCCGTCCTGCCGTACTCCGCCGCCCGGCCGAGCTGGAGCTGATCCTGCTGGCGGGCCCGCTGGTCGAGCGAGACGTCCGCCTCCATGCCCCGCTCCGCCGCCCGGATGTCCTCGGTCGACGAGTGGTCGATGGCCTGGAGCCGCAGCTGGTGCTCGATGTTCTCCTGGTCCCGGCGCAGCCGCACCGTGCAGTTCACCCGGAGCCCGGCCGAGGAGCCCAGCGGCCCCATGGCGGCGATCGCCCGCAGCATCGCCTCCTCCGCCCAGGCGCTCTGCGCGATGGCGAAGCCCCGGGTCACCGGGCGGGCGGCCAGCTGGAGTTCGCCCACCAGCAGGGCCGGCACATCGCGGTGGCCGCTCCTGACGAACTGGCCCGGATTGGCCACCTGCCAGGAGAGGTCGACCGCGGCTTCGAACTCGAAGGCGTCGTTGTCGCTGGGCAGCGCCAGCGCGGTGCGGAAGGGGTGCACGCCCATGTCCACCTCGTACACCGAGGTGTACCGCTTGGCCGCGACCTCCGAGCGGGAGGGCCGCAGGGGCGGCAGGAAGGCGTCGTAGGCGCCCTTCGGGCTGGTGAAGACCAGCGCGTGGTCGATGCGTGTCAGCCCCTTGCGGGAGAACTCGAAGCGCGACAGCTGCCGCACGGTGAGCACCGGGTCTATCAGCGGGGTGTGCCGGTCTGCCGCTTGCCGCCACTCGGGCGGGCGGTGGAAGTCGGCCATTTCGGTTCTCTCCTCGGGAAACGGGTGCCGATGGGTTCGGCGGACAGACAGACAGACAGACGTGCGGGTGTCAGCGGAGTCTTGGCAGGACCGTGAGCAGTCGGGCGGCGACGGGCGGCGGGTCCGTGCCGTCCTCGCTGGGCATGGTGCGCAGCAGATGGGCCAGGCGCTGCGCCTCCGCCGTCTCGGTGACCAGCGCGGGCAGCAGCGCGGCCAGGGCCCATTCGGCGGCCTCGGAGCGCTGGGCGGTGAGCACCCAGTCGCGCATCCGCTCCAGCGCGGTGCGGGTGTAGTGCCGGTCGCTGAGGGAGGCCCGCCAGAGCGCGGCGATGTCGGCGGCGACCGGGGAGCCCTCGGCGGCGGCCCGCGCGTACCGGGCGAGGAGCATGGGCATTCCGTACCGCTCGGCGTCCTCGGTGTGGCGGCAGCCGCTGAGGAAGCCGCCGAGGGCGAGGCCGTGCACGGCCGGATCGTCGTCGATGGTCCGCCGCAGCTCGGAGAGGACCTCCTCGTCGGCCTCGGACAGCAGCAGGAGCGCGATCGATTCGCCCAGTTCGCTCGCCATCAGCGGGTCGGGGTCCCGGCCCTCCGCCACATTGGCGTAGAAACTGCGGGCCGCGCCGCGCAGGGCGGCCAGCGTCTGCGCGGGGCGCTCCGGACCGATCAGGGCGTAGGTCCTGACCGCGACCCAGCACAGGCCGAGATCCCTGGCGTGGCACCACTGGTCGAGGATGCGCGGGACGTTGGGCGTGCCCAGGGTGTGGGCGAAGGCCAGCGCGTTCGCGGCGACCAGCTTCTCCCGGTAGAGATCGGAGAGCGCCCACGGCTCGATGATCAGCGCCATGGCGGAGGGCAGATCGGTGCGGGCGAGGATCGCCACGGTGGAGGCGGCCCGGGTGCGCACCAGCGGGCGGCCGTCGTCGGCGAGTTGCCGCAGCCAGTTGATCAGGGCGGGCCGGGCCGAGGGGTGTCCCGTCCACAGCTCGCTCAGCAGGATCAGCGCGGCCCGCTCGTCGTGGAAGGCGGCCTTGGACTGGCTGACCGGGCCCCACTCGGTGTGCTCGTCCTCCTCGTACCGCTTGGCGCGCGCCAGTTGGAGCCGCTTGCCGATATGGGTGCCGAAGACGGGCACGACGGGCGGCGCGGAGGAGTTCGCGGTCTTCAGGAGCGAGGTGTACAGCAGATCGCTCAGCTCGGCGGTCAGTGCGTACGGGCCGCCGTCGAAGGCGGCGAGGGCGACCAGGAACGCCTTGTCGCGCAGGGGGATCGCCGTCTCGTCCTCCTCGAACCACTCCTGGATCTGGGCCTTGAGGACCGTCCCCGAGAACCCCGCCACCTCCTCGGCCCCGGCCTCGCCCCGGGCGTGCCGGGCGAGCACCTCGGCGAAGGCCGCGACCTCGCGCGGCTGGTGGCTGCGGTCGAGGAAGGCGCCGGTGGCCGGGAGCGCCAGCATCCGGCCGGTGGTGTCGTCGTCGGTGAGCGCCCGCAGATGCGCGGCGAGCAGCTGGGCGGCGGGGGGCGGACGCCATTCGACGGCGGTGACGCCGTCCAGGGCGGCGGTGGGCCCCACGGTGATCACCAGATGGGCGTTCTTCTCGGCGAGCCGGTCGCGGGCGGCCAGCAGATGGGTCTCGCGCAGCGGCCGGTCACGGCGGGTGACCAGGTCGCAGAGGAGGTGTCCGCCGGCCTGCTGCTCCTGTTCGCCGTCGGCCTCCTCGCCGGTGCCCCAACCGCCGAGGCCGGCGAGATCGGCGGGGGCGGTGTCCCGGGCCAGCGCGCGGACGGAGGCGACGCCGAGGCGGTGCAGCAGCATCAGGGCGGCGGTGCGCCGGCCGGAGAAGTCGGGGCCGGTCAGCACCAGGACGCGTTCCTCGCGGAGCCGGGCCAGCAGCTGGGCGAAGTGCTCGTCGTCGGCGGTGAAGAAGCCGTCCAGCCGGTCCAGCGTGGAGCGGGGGACGATGCCCGAGGTCTGGGCCGAGGCCAGGCCCCCGATCCGGTAGTGGATCTCGGTCTTGCCGCCCATGAAGACATCGCCGGTGACCTGCCCGCCGGAGACGCCGTGCTGGTCGCCGCCGACGAGGCTGCCGCCGAACCGGGCCGAGCCGCCCACCCGCATGTTCCTCGGGCTGTGGCCCTTGAGGTCCCGCAGCGCCGACCAGGCGTCCTGCGGCTGATCGGGCCGGTCGGCCTCCTCGCCGCCCTCCTGCTCGCCCGCCGCGCCCGCTTCCCTGCCCTCGTCGGACGCGGGCTTGGAGCCCTCGGACGGGCCCGCGCCCGGCCCCGCCGGGCCGGGCGGCGGCCTGACGCCCGGGGTTTCGGTGTCGGTGGCGCTCATCGCCGGGTCTCCGGTCCGCCGCCGAGGTGTACGTCCCCGGTGACCGTGCCGCCGGAGACGCCGTGCTGGTCGCCCGCGACGAGGCTGCCGCCGAAGGAGGGCGAGCCGCCCTGGAAGGTGATGGTGACGCCGCCGACGGGAGCCGGGTGGATGTCCGGCACCGGGCGCTCCCCCACGCCGCCCGGTGCCGGAGTCTCTTCCTCTTCGCGGTGGTCCTGGGCCTGCGGGCGAACGGGCGCGCCGGCCGGCAGCTGTCCGTGCAGCCATGCCTTCAGCGGGCCGTTCTTGCTGTCGACGGTGATGGCGTGGAACTGCTCCCGGGGGATGCCCGGGTGGTCGTGGCGCACGATCCCGCCGTGCACGCCCTCCGAGACGCACAGGGCGAAGTCCTCGGCCCGCTCGCGCAGCGCGTCCCGCAGCAGCTGGGCGTCGAGCAGCCGGCAGGCGTGGTTGAGGTCGGAGCCGACCCAGCCGTTGAAGCTGTCCACGGCGACATAGCCGCTGGCCACCACCGCGCGCAGCCGGATCTGGGCGGACTTGGACGCCATCCGGTTGATCATCCGCAGCTGTACGGGGATCTCGCCGAGCACGGCCCTCAGCAGCGCGACGGGGGAGGCGTTGGCGTCGATCAGCTCCATGACGGAGTCACCCCGGTCGGCCCGCATCCGGCGCGTCTCGTCGATGCCCGCGGACTCCAGGACCTGATCGGCGATGTCGTAGAGCATCCGGCGCAGATAGGCCTGCTCGACGTCGTCCCGGTCGCTGTACTTCTCGATGTCCAGCAGCAGGATCATGCGGTTCACGGGATCGGACATGGCCGCCTTCCGGTGGGGGTGGGCTCGCACGAAGAAGCTTCACGCCGGAGCGGCACAGAGCGTGAGGGCGGATGACGCACTCGAAGTGTGACCGTGTGCACAGAGCCGCTCCGAGCCACGGAATGGCCGTATGTGGCCGTACACGGCCGTCGTCCCGGGTGCCGGAGCCCCCGGGACGACGGCCACCCGGGACGACGGCCGTCAGGCCCCCAGCTGCTCGGGCAGATCGGGCAGGGCGTCCCGCCCGGGCACTTCTTGCTGAGCGGGCGGCCCGGCCTCCCCCGGCCGTTCCGAGCGGGCGATCCGGCGCAGGATGTCCGGGCGCATGATCACCAGCTCCCGCCGTCCGGTCGACACCGCCGCCCGGTCCCGCAACTCCTTGAGCAGCCGCTGGACCATCTCCCGCGAGGCCCCGACCGAGCCGGCCAGCTCCTGCTTGCTGAGCCCCACGGACAGCTCGATGCCCTCCTCGGTGCGCCTGCCGTGGGTCCGCGCCAGTTCGAGCAGCAGCGCGGCCAGCCGCTCCCGTACGCTCATCGACGCGAACTCCAGCCGCCGCCGGTCCGCCGCCCTCGTACGGTCGGACGTGAGCCCCAGCAGGGCGAAACAGACGGCGGGGGAGCCGCTGAGGAACTCGGTGAAGCGCTCGCGCTCCACCGCCACCGTCCCCACCGCCTCCAGGGCGGTCACCGTCGCCGAGCGTGCCCGCCCGGTCAGCGCCGAGGCCTCTCCGACGATGTCGCCGGGGCCGCGCAGCGCGAGGAGCGCCTCGTAGCCGTTGGGGGCCGAGGCGGTGACCTTGGTCCAGCCGCGCACGATGATCAGTACGTGCGAGGAGGGCTCGTGCTGGCGGAGAATCACCGCCCTGGGCGCGAAGGTCATCTCGCTGCCGAGCGCGAGCAGGGCGGAGCGGTCCTCGCCCTCCAGCCTGGCAAGAAACGGAACCCGGTCGTCCAGGCCACCGTCACTGAGTGAGTACGCTGCCGTCATCCAGTCCCCCGATCGTCGTGCGGCGTCCGAAAAGGTACTGAAGGGGGGCGTCCGATGGACCCGGAACGGCGGTATCCGGCCATGGAAAACGGTTTCTCCGCAGAACCGGGCGTCCTCATGGGCGAATGAGGGCGGAACGTCCGGCGCGTCGCGGTGGACTCCATTTGTTTTGACCGCAGCCCATGCGGTAGGTACGCTCTGACCTTGTGCCTGGGGTGTGCCTGGGCTCCCGTGCGTGTCCTCAACCGCAGGGCGAGCCCGATCATCGGCCACCGTATTCTGCGCCTTTTCTCGCCTCAGGGCGAGGGTCTCGCAGTTTCGACACACCCGACCGCGTGGGTCGGCGACGTTTCAGGTTAGTTTCACGAACGGCACACAGAAACCGGAGAAGTAGTGCCTACGATCCAGCAGCTGGTCCGGAAGGGCCGGCAGGACAAGGTCGAGAAGAACAAGACGCCCGCGCTTGAGGGTTCGCCCCAGCGCCGCGGCGTCTGCACGCGTGTGTTCACGACCACCCCGAAGAAGCCGAACTCGGCCCTGCGCAAGGTCGCGCGTGTGCGTCTGACCTCTGGCATCGAGGTCACGGCCTACATCCCGGGTGAGGGACACAACCTGCAGGAGCACTCGATCGTGCTCGTGCGTGGTGGCCGTGTGAAGGACCTGCCGGGTGTTCGTTACAAGATCATCCGCGGCTCCCTTGACACCCAGGGCGTCAAGAACCGCAAGCAGGCCCGTAGCCGCTACGGCGCCAAGAAGGAGAAGTAAGAATGCCTCGTAAGGGCCCCGCCCCGAAGCGCCCGGTCATCATCGACCCGGTCTACAGCTCTCCTCTTGTCACCTCGCTGATCAACAAGCTTCTGCTTGACGGCAAGCGTTCCACCGCCGAGCGGATCGTCTACGGCGCCATGGAAGGCCTCCGCGAGAAGACCGGCGCAGACCCGGTCATCACGCTGAAGCGCGCGCTGGAGAACGTCAAGCCCTCCCTCGAGGTCAAGTCCCGCCGTGTCGGTGGCGCCACCTACCAGGTGCCGATCGAGGTCAAGCCCGGTCGTGCCGCCACGCTCTCGCTGCGCTGGATCGTGGGTTACTCCCGCGCCCGCCGTGAGAAGACCATGACCGAGCGCCTCATGAACGAACTGCTCGACGCCTCGAACGGCCTCGGCGCTTCGGTCAAGAAGCGTGAGGACACGCACAAGATGGCCGAGTCCAACAAGGCCTTCGCGCACTACCGCTGGTAGTCCCTACCCACATCGAGACCGAGAGAAGACTGAGCCATATGGCCACCACTTCGCTTGACCTGGCCAAGGTCCGCAACATTGGGATCATGGCCCACATCGACGCGGGCAAGACGACGACCACCGAGCGCATCCTGTTCTACACCGGTGTGAGCTACAAGATCGGTGAGGTCCACGACGGCGCTGCCACGATGGACTGGATGGAGCAGGAGCAGGAGCGCGGCATCACGATCACGTCGGCCGCGACGACCTGTCACTGGCCGCTCGAGGATGTCGATCACACGATCAACATCATCGACACTCCGGGTCACGTCGACTTCACCGTCGAGGTGGAGCGTTCGCTCCGCGTCCTCGACGGTGCTGTCACCGTGTTCGACGGCGTCGCCGGCGTTGAGCCGCAGTCCGAGACCGTCTGGCGTCAGGCGGACCGCTACGGCGTTCCGCGTATCTGCTTCGTCAACAAGCTCGACCGCACCGGCGCCGAGTTCCACCGTTGCGTCGACATGATCAGCGGCCGCCTCGGCGCCGTGCCGATCGTGATGCAGCTGCCCATCGGTGCCGAGATGGACTTCAAGGGTGTCGTCGACCTCGTCACCATGAAGGCCTTCGTCTGGTCCGCCGAGGCGTCCAAGGGCGAGATGTACGACGTCGTCGACATCCCGGCCACCCACACCGAGGCTGCCGAGGAGTACCGCGGCAAGCTTCTGGAGACGGTCGCCGAGAACGACGAAGAGCTGATGGAGCTGTACCTGGAGGGCACTGAGCCCACCGAGGAGCAGCTGTACGCCGCGATCCGTCGTATCACCATCGCCTCCGGCAAGTCCGAGGGCGTCACGATCACCCCCGTCTTCTGCGGTACCGCGTTCAAGAACAAGGGCGTCCAGCCCCTGCTCGACGCGGTCGTGCGCTACCTTCCCTCCCCCCTGGACGTCGAGGCCATCGAGGGCCACGACGTCAAGGACCCGGAGCTGGTCGTCAAGCGCAAGCCGTCGGACGACGAGCCCCTGTCGGCCCTCGCGTTCAAGATCGCGAGCGACCCGCACCTGGGCAAGCTGACCTTCATCCGGATCTACTCCGGTCGCCTGAACTCGGGCACCGCGGTTCTGAACTCCGTGAAGGGCCGCAAGGAGCGCATCGGCAAGATCTACCGTATGCACGCGAACAAGCGTGAGGAGATCGAGTCGGTGGGCGCGGGCGACATCGTCGCCGTCATGGGCCTCAAGCAGACCACCACCGGTGAGACGCTGAGCGACGAGAAGAACCCGGTCATCCTGGAGTCCATGGACTTCCCGGCGCCGGTCATTCAGGTCGCCATCGAGCCCAAGTCCAAGGGTGACCAGGAGAAGCTGGGTGTAGCCATCCAGCGTCTCGCGGAGGAGGACCCCTCCTTCCAGGTGCACACCAACGAGGAGACCGGCCAGACCATCATCGGTGGTATGGGCGAGCTTCACCTCGAGGTGCTGGTCGACCGGATGCGCCGCGAGTTCCGCGTCGAGGCCAACGTCGGCAAGCCGCAGGTCGCCTACCGCGAGACGATCCGCAAGGCCGTCGAGCGCGTCGACTACACGCACAAGAAGCAGACCGGTGGTACCGGTCAGTTCGCGAAGGTGCAGATCGCGATCGAGCCCATCGAGGGCGGCGACGCGAGCTACGAGTTCGTGAACAAGGTCACCGGTGGCCGCATCCCCAAGGAGTACATCCCTTCGGTGGACGCGGGTGCGCAGGAGGCCATGCAGTTCGGCATCCTCGCCGGCTACGAGATGACGGGCGTCCGTCTGACGCTCCTCGACGGTGGCTACCACGAGGTCGACTCCTCCGAGCTCGCCTTCAAGATCGCCGGTTCGCAGGCGTTCAAGGAGGCCGCGCGCAAGGCCAGCCCCGTGCTGCTCGAGCCGATGATGTCGGTCGAGGTGACCACGCCCGAGGACTACATGGGCGATGTCATCGGCGACATCAACTCCCGCCGTGGCCAGATTCAGGCCATGGAGGACCGTGCCGGCGCCAAGGTCGTCAAGGGCCTGGTGCCGCTCTCGGAGATGTTCGGCTACGTCGGAGACCTCCGCAGCAAGACCTCGGGTCGCGCAAGCTACTCGATGCAGTTCGACTCCTACGCCGAGGTTCCGCGGAACGTCGCCGAGGAGATCATCGCGAAGGCCAAGGGCGAGTAACTCACCCGAGTACACGCTTTAGGCTTGTCACCGGAGCCTGCCGCGGACATTCCAGCCGAATACCTACGTAGACGGTTGGAGTGTCCCGGGCTCCGGCAATCCAGCAAAGATCACCTGGCGCCGATGAAGCAAGGCGTACAGAACCACTCCACAGGAGGACCCAGTGGCGAAGGCGAAGTTCGAGCGGACTAAGCCGCACGTCAACATCGGCACCATCGGTCACATTGACCACGGTAAGACGACCCTCACGGCCGCCATTACCAAGGTGCTGCACGACGCGTACCCGGACCTGAACGAGGCCTCGGCCTTCGACCAGATCGACAAGGCTCCCGAGGAGCGCCAGCGCGGTATCACGATCTCGATCGCGCACGTCGAGTACCAGACGGAGTCGCGTCACTACGCGCACGTCGACTGCCCGGGTCACGCGGACTACATCAAGAACATGATCACGGGTGCGGCGCAGATGGACGGCGCCATCCTCGTGGTCGCGGCCACCGACGGCCCGATGCCGCAGACCAAGGAGCACGTGCTCCTGGCCCGCCAGGTCGGCGTTCCGTACATCGTCGTCGCCCTGAACAAGGCCGACATGGTGGACGACGAGGAGATCCTGGAGCTCGTCGAGCTCGAGGTCCGTGAGCTCCTCTCCGAGTACGAGTTCCCGGGCGACGACCTGCCGGTCGTCAAGGTCTCGGCGCTCAAGGCGCTCGAGGGCGACAAGGAGTGGGGCCAGTCGGTCCTGAACCTGATGGCCGCCGTCGACGAGTCGATCCCGCAGCCCGAGCGCGACGTCGACAAGCCGTTCCTGATGCCGATCGAGGACGTCTTCACGATCACCGGTCGTGGCACCGTCGTCACCGGTCGTATCGAGCGTGGTGTCCTCAAGGTCAACGAGACCGTCGACATCGTCGGTATCAAGACCGAGAAGACCACCACCACGGTCACCGGCATCGAGATGTTCCGCAAGCTGCTCGACGAGGGCCAGGCCGGTGAGAACGTCGGTCTGCTCCTCCGTGGCATCAAGCGCGAGGACGTCGAGCGCGGCCAGGTCATCATCAAGCCCGGTTCGGTCACGCCGCACACCGAGTTCGAGGCCCAGGCCTACATCCTGTCGAAGGACGAGGGTGGCCGTCACACCCCGTTCTTCAACAACTACCGCCCGCAGTTCTACTTCCGTACCACGGACGTGACCGGCGTTGTGACCCTCCCCGAGGGCACCGAGATGGTCATGCCGGGTGACAACACCGTCATGACGGTGAACCTCATCCAGCCCGTCGCCATGGAAGAGGGCCTGAAGTTCGCCATCCGTGAGGGTGGCCGGACCGTCGGCGCCGGCCAGGTCACCAAGATCCTCGCCTAATTCGGCGAAGTTCTGACCTGGTAGCTCCGTACAGGGCACCAAGAGAGAGGCCCCATACCGCAAGGTGTGGGGCCTCTCTTCTTCGTTCTGAGGCTCAGCGCGCCTGCGCCGCCGTGTCGTCCGCCGCCATCGCCTCCGGACGCCAGATCCACGGCCGGGCGTCCGGGCCGAGCCCCACGACCGTCGCCCCGTACGGGCTGTCCAGCAGCGCGGCGGACTCCAGCGCGAGCGGCCCCCGGCCCCGCGTCATCACCCGGCCCCCGCCGCTCAGCAGCCGCAGCCGGCCGCGCGAATCCCGCGACATCACCGCGTCCCCCCGACGGGTGGCGACGGCGCCAACCGGCCCGTACCCCCGCAGACCGACCGCCTCGGCGGGACGCCCGCCCGGGGCTACGGAGGTGACGCCGGCCGTCGCCGGCTCCCGGTAGTACAGCTGTACGCCGCCCCCGCGGCCGGGCAGCGCGGCGACGGGCCCGCCGGGCAGCGGCCCGATCCCGGCCGGCCGGAAGGCCACATCCGCCCCGGGTCCGGGCTGGGCCCAGTGCCGTACGGTGTCCTGCCCCGCGCCGAAGACATGCACCAGGCCGTCCGCGTCCACCACGGCCGACAGCCCGTCCTGGACCGCCTCCCCGCCGAGCGCCCGCCAGGGACCCCAGCGCCCGTCCGCAGCCCGTACCCGCGTGCTGACCTGCCGGTCCGCGTTCCGTACGAAGAGATGGACCCGGCCGTCCGGTGCCGTCACCGCCACCGGGACACCGATCCGGCGGCCCCGGTCGTCCGTCTCCTCCGGATTGCCGAGCCCGGTCCAGGCGCGAAACGCCCCGCCCGCCGACCGCTGCTCCAGCAGCACGATCTCCCGCCGATTGGCCGCGCCCCGGCCGCCGAGCGCGGCGATCCGCAGCCCGAACAGCAGCTGCCGCCCGTCCTTGAGAGCCGCCGAGCCCAGTACGGGGGCGAGCGGGCCGCCGCCGAGATCCTCCGGGACGCCCCATCGGCCGCCCCCCGCCTCCGTCTCGCGCCAGCGCACCGCGCGCAGCCCGAGCACCCCGTACACGGCGAGCCGTCCGTCCTGCCCGTCCCGCCCGTCCCGCTCGGCGAAGACGGCGGGCCGGGGCCCGGGGTGGCGGTGGTGGGTGGAGCGCACCCACCCCTTCTTGTTGGTCAGCGGCCGGTCGCCGCCCACGCCGTAGTCGCCGCAGCCGGCCGTGTTGCCGCACTGCCACTCGGGGTCGCCGCCGTAGGGCACCAGATGGTCCGCCTTCTCGCGCAGCGTCCCGGGCGGCAGATTCTTCGGCCAGTGCCGGTTGTAGTAGCCACGGAAGGCGTTCGCCACAAAACCGGGCACCTGCCCGCCGTTCTCCGTCGCCTCCGCGACCCAGCGGATCATCGCGGACCAGGCGAAGAGCGCGGCCGTGGTGTGGTCGGCGTGGTCGGAGTAGCCCGGCTGCTCACTGTCCTTGCGCCGGGTCCGCTCGTCGCTGAGCTGGATGTCCGGGTCGGGGTCCAGGGTCTGCACGACGGTCGGCCGGTACTGCTGCATCAGCCCGACCAGCACCCCCAGCAGCGCGTCATGGTCGTACTCCACGTCCTCGCGCAGCGGCGAGCCCTCGGCGACGACGGTCCGCACGCTCATCGAGCGGTCGTGCCACAGGTCCGGCAGCGCCGTCCAGTGGCGGCGGGTGTGCTCGGGCAGATTGAGGAAGATCAGCTCCACTCGGCGGTTTCCGCTGGTGAGCGTATTGATCTCGGCCCGCCGGTCCCCCCGCAGCGAGGCGGTCCCCTTGGTCCACGGCGTGAACTTGTCGAGCCCGAGGAGCGAGGCGTACGCCTGCCGCAGGCCCTGGTGCCGGGCCGAGGTGTACGCCTCGGTGTCGGCGGCCACCTCGGGACCGCCGGGGGCGCGGTTGACGCCCCGGTGCTCCCCGGCGGTGATGTAGACGCTGACGAGAGGCACTCCGGAGTCCAGCATCCGCTGGGTGTCCGGGTTCATGAAGTACAGATCGTCGTCCGGGTGCGCGAGTATCTGCATCAACTGCGCCCGCCCGGCGCTCGCGATCGGCATCCCCGGCGCGGGGTCCGCCGCCGGTACGGGCCGACGCCGGGGCTCCGGCACCGAGCAGCCCGCCGCAGCAGCCGCGGTCGCTGCGGCGAGGGCGGCGATCACGCTCCGGCGGCGGGCTCCGGCCGCGCGCCGGGGCTCCGGTATTCGGGCAGCCGTCATCGCGGCGTCGCCGGGTCCGTTGTTCACTTGTGCGCTGCTCCGTCCGCTTCCCCCGCAGCGGCCGGGCTGTGCCCTCTCGTCCGCGCGTTGTGCTTCTTGCTGCTGTGCTTCTTGCTTTGGGTGCGAACGGGTTGGTCAGGCCCGTTCGCGCTGAACTAGACGGATAATCCTATCGGGGGGTTGCTTTTGGGTCGGCGGAAGTGTTCCGCTGCTGATGGAGGCCCTGGTCGCCGGGGGAAATCACCTCCGGGTGATTTCTTGTCGCGTCGCACGGGCCGCTGCGAAGATCTTGTTCTTCGCTATCTGAGGAATCGATTCTTCGGATGGGTCACAGGGTGCCGAAACAGGGGGAACTGTCATGTCTGTGCACCGCTCGCGCTCGTTGCACCTGTCCCTGGCGGCAGCCGTCGCGCTGCTGTCGCTCACGGGGTGCTCGTCCGGGTCGTCGGAGGAGCGGGCCGCCGAGAGGCCGTCGCCCTCGGCGAAGCCCTCGCAGTCCTCGAAGCCTGCGGCGGCGGCCACGGCGGCCCTGCCCGTACTGGACGAGGACTTCCCTGGGACCGTCGTCCTCCGCCAGGGCGAGACCCGGGGCGGCGCGGACCTCGCCTTCGGCCCCGGGAAGAAGGACGACTCCCTGGCCGTCACCGTGAACTGCCAGGGCAAGGGAACCCTTCAGGTCACCCTCCGCCCCGTCGGCGCGAGCTTCCCCATGACCTGCGTCGACGGCGAGGTGACCACCATCCAGAACCACACCGTCACGAGTAAGTCCGAGCGCGCCGGCACCGTCTCCGTCGACGCCCACTCCGGCGTCCGCTGGTCCCTGACCGTCAGCCGGGGCCCCGCCCCGGAGGCGGACCTCGGGCCGGTGTCGGGCGAGATGGAGATGTAGCCCAGGCTCAGGGTGTGGGCGGCCCCTGATCCAGCTCCGCCCACACCGTCTTCCCCGGCGCCGGCCCCGAAACCACCCCCCAGCGGTCCGCGAACGTCTCCACGAGCAGCAGCCCCCGCCCGCTCTCGTCCTCCTCGTCCGTGTCCCTCCGCCCGGGCGCCCGCTCCCCGCGCGTGTCCGTCACCTCGATCCGCAGCGTCCCCCCGACCTCCGCCAACGTCATCCGGAAATCCCTCCCCGGCACCCGCCCATGCGTCGCCGCATTCGCCGCCAGCTCCGCGACGACCTGCGCCGCCGCCTCCGCCTCACGTCCCCACGACTCGATCTGCCGGACGGCGAGCCGCCGCGCGAGCCGCGCGCCCCGGCGGGTGGAGGAGATCCGCACGCTGAACTGGCGGGTGGGGGTGGGGGTTTGAGTGATGTGGTTCACGTCACCCAGCGTGGCGAGATGTGCGCGCCGTGAGAAGTGGCGCGCTGGGTACGCCCGCGTTCTGTCCCGCCGTTGTCTCGTCCTGTCCGCTCTGTCTCGCGTGACGCCCGGGTACGGCGGCCGTTGAACACGGTCAACACGCCGAAAGCAGGTGCGAGATGGACGATACGACGGACGTGACGGATGGGGCTGACGAGCCCGGCTGGGATGTCGATCCACAGGACGAGATTGCGCCCGCAGTGGAGATGGCAGGAGCGCAGCTCAGGGCTTGGCGGGAGGACGCAGGGCTGTCGGTGGCGGAGTTTGCGCGGTTGATCGGATACAGCGAGGACCTCGTCCGCAAGGTGGAGAGGGGAGCGAGGATTCCGCGCCCGGAGTTCCTGGACAAGGCGGACAGGACGCTGAAGGCCAGCGGCAGGATCACGGCGATGAAGAAGGTGATGGCGGAGGCGAGGTACCCGAAGAAGGTTCGGAAGCTGGCGAAGATCGAGGCGCAAGCGGTCCAGTTCGAGATGTACGACAACCACAACATCCATGGCTTGTTGCAGACGGAGGAGTACGCCCGAGCGCTGATCGAAACACGACGGCCCGCCTACTCGCCGGATGAGGTCGAGCGGATGGTGGGGGGCCGGATGGCCAGGCACTCGATCTTCGACCGCTCACCGGCCCCGGAGCTGAGTTTCGTCCAGGAAGAGGTGACGCTGCGCCGCCCGATCGGGGGCAGAATGGTGTTGCGTCGCCAGCTCGAACGCCTGTTGGAGGTGGCCCAGTTGCGAAACGTTGAAATCCAGGTAATGCCGACGTTGCATGAGGGCCATGCTGGAATGGGCGGCGTGATCGAGGTGCTGAAGTTTGGAGACGGCAAGGCTGTGGGGCGCTCCGATGGGGCCTTCTCCGGCCGCCCGGTCTCTGACCCCAAGCAGCTCCGGATCTTGGAGCTGCGATATGGCATCATCCGGGGCCAGGCTCTCAGCCCACGGGAGTCGCTGGCCTTCATCGAGCAAGTGCTGGGAGAGACATGATCCGCAAGCCCTCTGCTGGGAACGGTTCCGGGCCGGAGTGGTTCAAGAGCAGCTACAGCAGCAGCAGTGAAGGCGACTCCTGCGTCGAGGTCGCGGCCACCTCCTCCTGCGGCACCGTCCATGTCCGCGACTCCAAGAACCTCCAGGGCCCCCAGCTCGGCTTCACGGCCGATGCCTGGTCCGGCTTCATCGCGTACGCCTCCGCCACCTGACCCGCAACGCAGAGTGCCCCGCCCCCATCGGGAACGGGGCACTCGCCCGTCAGGCGCGGCCCTCGCGGAAGAGCCCCTCCGCCTCGGTCACGGTCAGCGCTCGCTCCAGCCAGCGGCTCAGCGTGTCGAGATCCGTACAGCCGGCGATCCGTTCTCTCGCCGCCGGCCCGACGGGGACTCCCCGTTTCTCCAGGATCCTCAGGATCACTCGTACCCGTTCCGAGGTGAAGGCCTCTTTGTGAGTGCCGGTTTTCCGCGTGGGCTCGTATGAAGAAGTGACCATGAAAGGGACGCTAGAAAGCCCGATCCCGTATGGCTATGCCATTGGCACATGACAACTCGAACGGGCTCCCTAGGAGCCGATGGTTGACGGCAGGCTCGAAGCGAGGTTTGCGCGGGCGGCGGCCATAAAGGCGGCCTTGTGTTCCTCAAGGTGCTCGTTGACCTCGACGTCGCCGATCTCCCGCCAGACCGCCTGGTTGAGTGCCCGGCCGTATGCGTGCACGGGGGCGTGCAGAGCCTCGTCGCAGAGGAGCGCGAGATGCCGCTCCGCGATCCAGAGGCTGGTCATCGAAGCCGAGGCGGCACTGCTCCAGGCGTCGTCGTCGCCCCAGGACTCGGGACGGCTGTAGGCCGCCCGCTCGGCGTCCTGCGCGCACACGATGAAGTCCTTGATCGCCTGCATCTGCTCCGCCCGGCGGGCCTCGCCGGTGGCGACAGCCTGCCGGCGTTCTTCCAGCCGCTCGGCCGAACGCTGGGTGGAGCGCTGGGAGAGCGCGGTGAGCCCGCCGCCGAGCGCGACTCCCGCGAGGGAGAAGAGCGGAGCCCACAGTTCCATCGCCATCAGGCGTCCCCCTGCGCCATGTCCCGGCGCATTAGCGTGCCCACGGTCTCGTACCGGCGCAGCGAGCCGTCCGGCGCGGTGACGTCCCAGGCGTCCGGGCGGCTGCCGTAGGCCTCGTACCCCAGCCGCTCGTACAGGGCCCGGGCCCGTGGGTTGGCCTCCTCCACCGCCAGCTCGGCGCGGCGCAGACCGCGTGACCGAATACGTTCCTCAGCGGCCCGGACGAGGATGGTGCCCAGCCCGCACGACTGAAGGGCCGGCAGCACCGCGAGCTGCCACAGCGTGCCCGCGCCCTCGACGGCCCGGTAGTCGACCCCTCCGATCGCCACCGGCACCCCGGCCGGAGTGCACAGGGCCAGGTAGTCCACCTCTCCCGCCGCCGCGCGCTCCAGCGCCCTCTCCACCTGCACCAGGCGCGCGGCCGTGCCCGCCCACGTACAGGCCGGCAGATCGGCGGGGGTCAGGTCGCGGACGACTATCGGTACGGCGACTTCGGCCGTCCTGGTGCTGGAGAGGTTCATGTGCCCATCCCACCACCCCAAGGAAGCTGTGGGCCAAGGCATTTCGGGTGTGCTCCAGCGGGCTCAGGCGAGGCGTTCGCCGAGTTTGGCCGACTTCCGCTCGTGGCCCTTGGTGTGCCACCAGTCGAAGAGCTGCGCGCGGGTCACGCTCGCGATGTGGCGGACCAGATGCGGTGGAGGAGAGCCGTCGAAGAGCGCGCTGTCCGAGTTGTCCCTCGGCAGGCGCACGCGCCACCGCTCCCCGTGGGCCAGCAGCTCGACCACCACGTCGAAGGTCCGTCCCCGCTCGGCGATCTCCAGACCGGTGACCTCAAGGGTGGCCGAGGAGTCGTCGAGCCGGCCCGTCAAGTGGGGTGCGAGAAGGTCCCGGACCCGCTGTGCGTCGGGTGTCATGGGGCAGTCCTAACAAGCGGCGGGTTCTGCCGCCAGGGAATCGGCCATGCGGCGTGTGGTTCGGGCCGTGTGTCTTCTTTTATTCGCTGCTGTCGCCGCCGTTCCGTAAGTTGCGTGGAGAGCGACCAGCGCTGCGGAGGGGGACCGATGGCTTGGGACGAATGGGCGCGGATAAAGGCGGACGTGAGCGCCCGGCAGGACGGTGCCGACGGGCCGATGCGGCTCAACCAGCTCGCGCCGCTCGGCGGCGGCGGTGCGGGCGGTGCGGCCCCGGATCTGGCGTCCAGCCCGGCGGAGAAGAAGGCCGCGTCGAAGGCGCTCAAGGAGCAGCTGGAGCCCGGTGTCCGCAGGGACGGCAGCCGTACGGCGGAGAGCATGGGCGCGGCGGCGAAGGAGTTCGGCGCGAGGGACGGTTCCGGCTGGGACGCGGCCGGTGCGCTGAAGAAGGCGCAGGAGACCTGGGAGGCCCAGGTGAAGTCGCTGCTCGGCGGTCTGGCCAGGGAACAGAGCCTGCTGAGCGCGACCGCCGTCACTCTGGGCGGCACTGATGCGGGGATCGCCGTGCAGATGAACAGGCAGTCCCGGATCGACGGCCTCTGATCGATTGATCGAACTGGTTGAACTGGCCCAACGGCTCCATGGGGGATGAGTGCCGACGTACCACGAAGTGATGACCACCGACCTGTCCAAGCTCACCGCCGCGGCTGCCAAGTGGGAGGAGATGGCCGGCAGGTTCAAGGTGCTGGAAGGGATGTACGAGCGGGAGGTCCACGGGATCACGCTGGACCGGTCCTGGGAGGGGCTGAGCGCCCAGGCCGCGAACGAGAAGTTCACCGTGACGCTCAAGGAGTTCCAGGGCGCGCAGAAGGAGGCGAAAGCGGTCGCCGGCATCCTGCGTGATGCCCACACCCAGCTCGTCGACCTCCGGGGCCGGGTCGAGGCCGCCCGGGACGACGCCGTCAAAGCCGGCATGCGCGTCTCCGACCAGGGCGTCGTCTCCTTCGACACCGAGCGCCTCAGCCAGGCCGAGCGCACCGCCTACGTCCACGACGGGAACTACCAGGAGGACGCCCGCGCCCTCGCGGCCGAATGGTCCGCCCACATCCGCCAAGCGGTCCAATCCGTCACCGTCGCCGACGACGGCCTCCGCGTGATGCTCGAAGCCGCCGTCCGCGACTCCGATCGTCTCGACGGCACCTTGAACGGCTTCAACCGGGAAGCCGGGGCCAGCCCTTATCCCTCTTTGGAGGCGGCGGGCAGGGCGGCGAACATGCCGGAGGACAGGAAGCAGGTTCCGGAGTGGTGGCGCAGTCTTGACCCGGTGACCCGGGGGGTGCTGCTTCAGGAGAGGGGGGATGAGCTGCGGGCTGCGGGAATCATGGACCCGACTCTGAAATGGAGGTCTCCTGACGAAGGGTCGGGAGCTTTCGGCGTGGAGAAGCCGACACCGAGGGATGTTTGGCTGCATGCGCAGGCATTGGGGATCGCGACCGCTGGGGATGTTGCAGGGCAGGTAGGGGCATCGCGGAATATGCTGCACTACCTCGACGGCACAGGGGATCCTTTGAACCTCGACGTGGATCGAATTCTGCATGACGACGAAACATTTCGGTCGCAAGTCGAAGAGTTGCATCTGGGACACAATCAAGAATCCTGGCATCGAAATGCTTTGGATGAGTTCCATAAAGCTGGAGGTGACAAGACCGTGGTCATGCCGGTCGAGAGCGATAAATTAGATCGAACTTTTCGGGAAGGTGAATGGTTTCATGCAGTAGGATCTCATTCGCAGAACGTATCCGGCCTGGTCTGCGTGAGTCCTGGCGAGGATGGCAAGCCTAAAGTTTCGCTCGAATATCAGGTTAATGTTTGGGACCGTTACAACTGGGATGTCGGGAAGTCTACGGAACTTCCTGGAGGTCTCGACATTCGAGATGAGGATATGGGACGCTTGCATAAAACGGGCATTGCTCAGGAGTTTGACATGCGTGGCAGTAGTTCCTTCTACGCCTACGACCTCAATGCCTCTGCGCCTCCTGCCCTCGCGCCGCAGGAGCCGGGACGCGAGGGCACCCAGGCGGATGTGTCCCGTGGCGAGGAGAAGAACCGATGAAGCGCATGCAGCACTCGTGGGGACGTTACGCGGTACGTGTATTGGCCGCCAGTGTCGCGGCATTGCTGCTCGCAGGCTGTGCATCCGCTGACGGGAAGCGGGAAGTCCGCAGGGAATCTTTCCCCTACTGGGAGAAAGGTGCGGGAGCTTCGCAGGCTGTCAAATTCATGCGGGTTCAGGTGCCGAAGGGGGCGGTGGAGGTGAAAGGCGCGGTGCGGGTGCAGCCGCAGGAGCGGGTTTATCTACTGTCGTTCCTCACGGATGAGAAGGCCGCCGAAGCGGTGGCTGACGACCTTCGACCGGAGCATCCCCTGGAGGCCAAGAACTTCTCATCCTCTCTCAGTGACGATGGTTTCGCGCATCTTGATCTCGACCTGCCCCATGAGATCCCGGATGTTCGGTCGACGAGTGTCTGCCCGCCGTGCGTCGGCGATAAGCGGCGTAGTCACATTCAAGGTATCGAAATGCATATTGAGGACCGTGCCGATGGTCGTGCCCGTGTCTATCTGACCGCGTACTGAATCGTATCTGGCATGGTCGGCCGGCCCAGTCAATCGGCTTGGGCCGACGGCGGTTCCTCGCAGAGCAGGCTCCAGCCGAGGTGGGCTGTGAGGAACGCGGCCAGCTTCTCCGTGTCGGCGACTTCTGCGGGGAGGTCCCCCGGTCGGGGCTGGTAGAAGGCGAGCAGCTCATCCCGGAGTGGCTCGTTGAGGATCGGGACTTTCCAGTCGTCGATGGTGCCTCGGTAGAACATCCGCGAGAAGACCCGCAGGGCGGGGCAGAGGCCTGGCTCGGCTCCGTCCTGCCAGTGGAGGTCCTGCCAGGAGCCGATGTACAGGTGGGTGGCGTGCTCCAGCGCTCTGTCGAGGATCGGGGTGGGCAGATCCTTCATGCGCCAGTAGATGTGGGCTTCGGCTTCGGGGATCGGCTCGGGGAATGCGGCCAGGTGGAGATGGTTGCTGATCATTGAGTCAGCCTGTCATGTGGCTTTGCCCTGGGTGTAGGGGGTTTTGTGTGACCTCGTCAGCGGTCGACGCGGTCATGACCCGGGCGATCCAGGTGCCCAGGGACTCGAGGGCGTAGGCCCTGACGCGGATTTCTTCGGGGATGAGGGGCGAGAGGTCCACGGTCGGTTCCTAGGTCGTGAGAACAGTGGCTCGGCAGCCGCCGCACGCGCCGGGCTCGGAGGCGCGGAAGGCCCGGTCGCAGCTGTCGCAGTTCTGGAGCGGGTGCCGCTCGGCGAGGGGGCGGAAGGGCGGCGGGGGTGGGAGTTGGGTGGTGAGGCGGTGGGCGAGGAGGGCGGAGGGGCGGTGGAGGGGGGTTGGGGGGAGGTTGGCGGTGAGGGCGTGGTGGATGGCGGCGGGGGTGGTGTCGCGCTCCAGCCAGGTGGCGACGCCGGGGGTCAGCTGGGCGGCGTCCCGGGCGGAGAGCAGCAGTCGTGGGTCGGTGCGGTGCAGACCGGTGAGGAGGTCGGTGGCCTGCTGGAGGAGCGCGGGGGAGGGGAAACCCGGCTGGGGTACGAGGAGAGGGGCCGGCTCGCGGCGGGGCTCCCGGCGGGGCGCGCGCTGGGGCTCGGCCGGCGCGGAGGCCGGCGGCGGGCAGGAGGCGGGGGCTTCCGGTCGCGGCGGGCGTCCCGGCTGGTTGCAGGAGACGGTGCGGGTGACGATCCGACCGTCGGGGATCCGCTCGCGGGTGCGCCGCAGATAGCCGAAGGCCTCCAGCTCGCGCAGGGCGGCGGATATACGGCTCGCGCCCTCGGTGAAGCGGGCGGCGAGGGTCTTGATGTCGACCCGGGCCCCGGTCGGCAGGGACTGGATATGCACGGCCAGACCGATCGCCAGCAGGGACAGCTCGGGGTGCTGGGCGAGGTGGTTGCCGATGACCGTGAAGCGGGTGGTGTGGCGGGAGTTGGCGTGAGTGACGCCGTACGAGTGGTGTGGGCGTCGCGTGTCACGGGTATCGCCGGACGGGGGACGCGTGGGGGCGCTAAGCTGCTCGGTATCCAACGGGAAGAGCCTTACTTCCTCGATGGTCAGGCCCTCGCACTGGGATTGCCCTCCCGGCGGGGGCCGACGCATGTCTGCGATCGGGTTGTGCCGTGAGCCTAGGGCACTCAACCCCGCTCATTACCAGCCCAGTTGAGCATGTTCACCCGTGCGGGTGAGGCCGGAGCGGTGGGGCGGTAAAGGTGGGGTTTGGCGAGGTTCTTTCCTCCCGTTTCTTTCCTGGAGGAGACCGCTCGTACCACCGGAACCCGCACGGCCGTGCTTCGGTCGGTGGGCCGGGTGTGGACCGGAACGCAGGCAGCCCGAGGGGCATCCCCGCAGACAGTGCGGGGATGCCCCTCGGGCAGCGGTGGGCTACGCCTCTTCGAAGATCTCTTCGGCGGTCGTCGCGGTCAGGATGCGAGCGAGCCAGGCGCGCAGGAGTTCAGGGTCGGTGCACTCCGTGATGCGCTCGCGGACCTCGTCGGACACGGCGAGGTCGCGCAGTTTCAGCAGGAGCAGGATGTCCTCTGCCCGGCCCCGGGCTTCACCCCGGGCTTCACCCCGGGCTTCACCCCGGACCTCACCTTCGGCTCGGAGTTCTTCAGACATGGGAGATGTGTAGAACGAAAGGTCCACGGCCACCAGATTCCTCCACTGTTGTGCGACCGGGCGCTTGCCCAGGCCTTGAGCGATGAGTTCGACGATGGGGTTGGCGATGGTTTCCGGCACGTCCCGCAGAGCGGTGGACATCGCTTTGAGTATGGCACCGGCCTCCGGTTCGGCGGCGTGTGTAATCGCCGCCAGAGTGGCGAGTGCCAGGTCCTTGCGGGCCTCGGCCGCATTGGTGATCAAGGGCATGTTGTGCGGGCCCACCACCAGAGGGCGCAGGGTGAGCGCGGGCCACTCGGCCGGGCCAATGGTGACCGGGCGGGCGGCCCATTCGGCGGTGGCGCGGTCCTGGCAGACGACCAGGAGCAGGGGCGGGACCTGGTACTTCGTGTACAGGTACGAGAGGTAGTAGGCCCAGCTGCCCGGCTTGTCGGGGTCCTTCTTGCCTTGGGCCTCCACGGCGAGAAGAAATGCGCGGCCGTCTTCCGTGTCGAACCTCAGCAGGGTGTCGACACGCCGTTCGACGGGCCGGGACTCGGTGAGGTCGGTCGGCAGAACGGTCGCCGAGACGGGCGGGGGAAAGTTGAGGCCGAGCACCTGGGAGACCCCGGTGAACAGTTCCGGGTACTCCTGGAAGATGCGGTGCATCGCCTCGTGCGGTGAGCTGACCATGAGATTCCTGGGTAGCGGGAGCAGTGGGCCGGCGGACGCCGGCGACCGTGAGCGCGTGATGCGGACGAGTCGGCGTGAGTGACGCCGTACGAGTGGTGTCAGCGCCGCGTGTCGCGGGTAGGGCGAGGCACCGGGTCCGTGAAGCCGGACGGAGGGTGCGTGGGGGCGCTAGGCTGACGGCTGTCCAGCGAGGAAGCTCCTACTTCCCGGTGGTCAGGCCCTCGCGGTGGGATTGCCGTCCCGGCGGGGGCCGTCGCATGTCTGCGATCAGGTCGTGCCGCGAGCGTAGGGCACCCAACCCCTCCTATTACCAGTCAAGTTGGCCATATTCACCCGTGCGAGTGAGGCCGGGCGGCGAGGTGGAGAAGGTCACGTGCCGCCGGAACCGGCACGGCTGTGATTCGGCCGCCAATACCCCGTGCATAGGCCATGGTTACCGCCCTTCGGTCGACTGCTCCGCCGTCGCGGATAGGGTCCGAAGTGGTTTGAACGGGGATGAGGGGGAGTACGCGGTTCATGGCGTGGGACGAGTGGGAGCAGATCAAGGCCGGAGTGGCCGAACGGCAGTCTGGCGGAACACAGTTGAATCAGCTGTCCGCCGAGACGGGGTCGTCCGCCGGAGCGGGGACGGGCGGGCTGAAATCCAGCAAGAAGGCGTGGTTATCCGCCGGCGAGGGAGTGGGGTCGCTGCGCGGGCCCCTCGGCACCGCGCTCGGGAAGCTGGCGGACGGGCAGGCGGGGCTCGGTGAGGGCGAGGGGTGCCTCAGCGCTGCGGCGCAGAAGGAGCTGTACGTCTCGTGGAAGCGGTACGCGGAGGACGTCGGCAAGCGGTGCGGGAGCCTCCAGAAGATCATGGAGCAGGTGGGGCACGACCAGCTCAGGACCGATGAGGCCGTGAAGGGCGAGTTCGACAGGGTGAAGTCGGCGTACGCGGACACGGCGGCCGTCGGCGGCGGCGCACCGCAGGGCCGGTGACGGGGGAGTGGACCTCAAAACCCTCAAGGAACTGAAGCCGGCCGAGTACGAGAGCGCGGCCGACGGATACCGGGCCCTCGCGGACATGGCCCGGACGGCCAAGGACCGGCTGGAGACCAGCGTCGCCGCAGGGATGCGGAACTCCGTCGAAGGCGCGGCGGCGGACGCGGCCCATGTCGAGCTTCAGGAGCTGGGCGCGAATTTTCAGTACACCCACACCGAGTGCGGTGTGATCAGTACGGCCCTGAACGGCTTCGCCTTCGACATGGCCGCCGCCAAGCGGAAGCTGGAGGCCGCCATCGCCGACGCCCAGGCGGATCGGATGACCGTGAACCCGGACGGGACGGTGACCTACCCGGCCGGTCCGGACAAGGTCGACGGCGCGATCCCCGACGGAGGCTCCACCGGGGGCTACAGCACCCCACAGGCCCAGGCAGTCGGCCGTCAGGCCGCGAATCTGAGCCCGAACCCGTACGCGGCCCGCGCCCAGGGCATCGCCGACCGGATCTCCACCGCGCTGGCGGAGGCCACGGCCGCCGACGAGAAATGGGCGCCGCAGCTGCGCTCCCTGAGGGCGGACGACGACCTCACCGTCTCCGCCCGTGACTGGGCGGACACCGGCTCCGACGCGAGCGGGGCGCGGGGAGCCGCCGACCGGTACCTCGACACGATCGCCGGGCCGCCGAAGGACGCGTCGCCCGCCGAGAACGCCCAGTGGTGGAAGAGCCTCTCCGACGAGGAGCGCGACGCCCACATCACCATGAACCCGGCGAGCGTCGGAGCCCTCGACGGCCTCCCTGCCGGGGTGCGGGACGAGGCGAACCGTACGGTCCTCGCGCAGAAGCAGGGGCAGTACCAGGCGGCGCTCGACCTGCTGCCGCCGCCACCGACGAACAAGTACGTCACGCTCGCGCACGGTAAGGCCGGCCACAGAGTGCCCACGGTCGAGTACAAGGAGTGGCTGCAGAAATACGGCGAGGACTACGAACGTCTCACTCATTCGCTCAAGGGCATGCAGAGCATTGAGGAGCGGTTCGCCAAAACAGGGGCTGAAGGGCTGCCGGAGGCGTATCTGCTCGGGTTCAGCGCCGAGGGAACCGGCCGGGCGATCATTGCCAACGGCAATCCCGATACGGCCGATCACACGGCGGTCTACGTTCCTGGTACGACCACCAATCTCGGGAGTATCGGCGGAGACATCAACCGCATGACCAACCTCTGGCGGGACGCTGACAGGGCCGTCGGGGCCGGTTCGGTCTCCACGATCACCTGGCTCGGCTACGACGCGCCTCAGAGCATCGCCAAGGACGCGGCGTTCAGTCACTATGCCGACGAGGGGGCACCGGCGTACAACCGGTTCCTCGACGGGCTGGACGCCTCCCGGGCCGTCGACACGCCGAGCCACACCACTGCCATCGGCCACTCGTACGGCTCGACGCTCATTGGCTCCGCCGCCCGGCAGGGCGATCTGAACGCGGATGATGTGATCTTCGCGGGCAGCCCGGGTGTCCAGGTCGGTTCCGCCGGGCGAATGGACGTGCCCCAGGGACACGTCTGGAACCAGGAGGCGGCCTGGGACGTGGTTCCGGACTTCGGCCGTGCTGCGCACAGCGGTAATGAGTGGAGCATGGGCGGCGGCGTGATGATCATTCCGAGTGATGCGGCGTTCGGCGCGAACCAGATGGTCACGGGCACCTCGGGGCACAGCGACTACTGGGAACCCAATACCACCAGCTTGCAGAACCAAGCATCGGTAGTGGTGGGGCAATACGGGGATGTGAAAATTGAAGATTAAGCAATTGGCCGCGGCTCTGCCCCTCGGGCTGGCGCTCGCCTTGATCACGGGGTGCGGTATGGGTGATTCAGGTAATTCCGTCCCTTCGGCGGGCACGAAGAGCGTTCAGGAGGCCACCAGCGCCACGAAGCAGATCTCCAGCGAACTTCTTGACCTCATCGGGATCAAGGGGGAGTCGTCCGAGCCCGGCCCCGGGGTCAGCGAGTGCGGGGATGGGAAGGACCGGGAAAAATACTTCACGATGTATCACCCCTGGAGCTTCGTTCCGGCCTCGGGCGATCAGCTCGCGGAGGTCATGGAGCGACTCAAGGCCGAGCTTCCCGGGCGCGGCTGGAAGATCGTCGAGTACGGCCCGGACTCCAGTCAGAACAAGAATCTGAACCTGACCGCTGACAACGACGAGCGGAAGTTCAGCGTGAACATCGTCCACAAGGCGAAGGGCACCCCGCAGAACCTCTCTGTGACCGTCGTCTCCGGCTGCTACCAGGTTCCGGACGGGCAGCGGGTCGAGCACTTCTGAGGCCTCACCGCCCAGGCTGCGTCCCTGATCGCCTTCGGGGTGTCCCAGGGGCGTAGCGCTCGGTGAGCTGGGGTACTCTCTACGGCTCGATTGGCCAGGTCGGTGCCCGGTATGGCAGACTGTCGGGGTTGCTCGGTTGAGTGCCAATGCTGCACGCCTCCCGCCGGGAGGACCGGAAGCGAGTCCCACAGTACTCGTCGCGCCATCTGCCCCCGGGCAGCGCTGGGGCGGACGTACGGGAATCTTCCGGGAAGTGTCAGTGGGGTGCCGGCCAGGCACTCGGCGGGAGCTCTTCCCTCGATGCGCGGGCTGGGCCCGCACCCCCTTGGTTGGGAAATCCTTCGGGATTTCTGCGTAGAGGGAGTGCGACACGCCCGACCGCGTGGGTCGGACAAGAGTGCGGTACTCGCCAAGTGACCAGAGCGTTTCCACAAACAGACAGGACTACGAAGTAGCCATGGCGGGACAGAAGATCCGCATCCGGCTCAAGGCCTACGACCACGAGGTCATCGACTCTTCGGCGAAGAAGATCGTCGAGACGGTGACTCGCACTGGTGCGTCGGTCGCAGGCCCGGTGCCGCTTCCCACTGAGAAGAACGTGTACTGCGTCATCAAGTCTCCGCACAAGTACAAGGACTCGCGCGAGCACTTCGAGATGCGCACGCACAAGCGCCTGATCGACATCCTCGACCCGACGCCCAAGACCGTTGACTCGCTGATGCGCCTGGACCTTCCGGCCGGCGTTGACATCGAGATCAAGCTCTGAGAGGCACGGAAGAGATGGCAAAGCAGATCAAGGGCGTCCTGGGCGAGAAGCTCGGCATGACCCAGGTCTGGGACGAGAACAACCGTGTCGTCCCGGTCACTGTCGTCAAGGCTGGGCCCTGCGTCGTTACCCAGGTCCGTACGAATGACTCCGACGGCTACGAGTCGGTCCAGATCGCCTTCGGCGAGATCGACCCTCGCAAGGTGAACAAGCCCCTCAAGGGTCACTTCGCCAAGGCCGACGTGACCCCCCGCCGCCACCTGGTGGAGCTCCGCACCTCCGACGCCAGCGAGTACACGCTCGGCCAGGAGATCACCGCGGCCGTGTTCGAGTCCGGCGTCAAGGTTGACGTCACGGGCAAGAGCAAGGGCAAGGGCTTCGCCGGTGTCATGAAGCGTCACAACTTCAAGGGCCTCGGCGCCGGTCACGGCACCCAGCGCAAGCACCGTTCGCCCGGCTCCATCGGTGGCTGCGCCACCCCGGGTCGTGTGTTCAAGGGCATGCGCATGGCGGGCCGCATGGGCAACGAGCGGGTCACCACCCAGAACCTGACCATCCACGCCGTTGACGCGGAGAAGGGCCTGCTCCTCATCAAGGGCGCGGTTCCTGGTCCCAACGGCGGACTGGTCCTGGTCCGCACTGCGGCCAAGGGGGCCTGAGGACTATGAGCACCATTGACATTCTGTCGCCCGCGGGCGACAAGACCGGGACCGTTGAGCTCCCGGCCGAGATCTTCGACGCCAAGGTCAGCATCCCGCTGATCCACCAGGTCGTCGTCGCGCAGCTGGCCGCTGCCCGTCAGGGCACGCACAAGGTCAAGCGTCGTGGCGAGGTCCGCGGTGGTGGCAAGAAGCCTTACCGCCAGAAGGGCACCGGCCGCGCCCGTCAGGGTTCGACCCGCGCCCCGCAGTTCGCCGGCGGTGGCGTCGTGCACGGCCCCACGCCGCGCGACTACTCGCAGCGGACCCCGAAGAAGATGAAGGCCGCCGCCCTGCGCGGTGCCCTCACCGACCGGGCACGCAACTCCCGCATCCACGTCGTCACCGGCGTGGTCGAGGGCGGCGTCTCCACCAAGTCCGTCCGTACGCTGATCGGCAAGATCTCGGAGCGCAAGAACACGCTCCTGATCGTCGAGCGTTCCGACGAGGCCGCGTGGCTGTCCGCCCGCAACCTGCCCCAGGTGCACATCCTGGAGCCGGGCCAGCTGAACACGTACGACGTGATCCGCTCCGAGGACGTGGTCTTCACTCAGGCCGCCTTCGAGACCTTCGTGTCTGGCCCCGAGGCCAACGAGACCGAAGGGAGCGACGCCTGATGGCTGAGGCGACCGTCACCACCAAGACCTTCACGGACCCGCACGACATCCTCGTCAAGCCGGTTGTTTCCGAGAAGAGCTACGCGCTGCTCGACGAGAACAAGTACACGTTCATCGTCGACCCGCGTGCCAACAAGACCCAGATCAAGCAGGCCGTGGAAGCGGTCTTCTCGGTCAAGGTCACCGGGGTCAACACGATCAACCGGCAGGGCAAGCGCAAGCGCACCCGCACCGGTTTCGGCAAGCGCGCCAACACCAAGCGCGCCATCGTGACCCTTGCCGAGGGCAACCGTATCGACATCTTCGGCCAGGCCTCCTAACGGAGCGCCCTGGTCCGAATATCGGACGAGGACTGAGAAATGGGTATCCGCAAGTACAAGCCGACGACTCCGGGCCGTCGTGGCTCCAGCGTCGCCGACTTCGTCGAGATCACGCGGTCCACGCCGGAGAAGTCGCTGGTCCGCCCTCTGCACAGCAAGGGTGGCCGTAACAACACCGGTCGTGTGACCGTCCGCCACCAGGGCGGTGGCCACAAGCGCGCCTACCGTGTGATCGACTTCCGTCGTCACGACAAGGACGGCGTGCCGGCGAAGGTCGCTCACATCGAGTACGACCCCAACCGCACCGCGCGTATCGCGCTGCTGCACTACGCGGACGGCGAGAAGCGTTACATCATCGCCCCGCGTGGCCTGTCGCAGGGTGACCGCGTAGAGAACGGTCCGGGTGCTGACATCAAGCCCGGCAACAACCTGGCGCTGCGCAACATCCCGGTCGGTACGACCATCCACGCCATCGAGCTGCGGCCCGGCGGCGGCGCGAAGTTCGCCCGTTCCGCGGGCACCTCCGTGCAGCTGCTGGCGAAGGAGGGCACGATGGCCCACCTTCGTATGCCGTCCGGTGAGATTCGCCTGGTCGACGCCCGCTGCCGCGCCACCATCGGCGAGGTCGGCAACGCCGAGCAGTCGAACATCAACTGGGGCAAGGCCGGCCGACTGCGCTGGAAGGGCGTTCGCCCGACCGTCCGCGGTGTCGCGATGAACCCGGTTGACCACCCGCACGGTGGTGGTGAGGGCAAGACCTCCGGTGGTCGTCACCCGGTCAGCCCGTGGGGTCAGAAGGAGGGTCGTACTCGTTCTCCCAAGAAGGCGAGCAGCAAGTACATCGTCCGCCGCCGCAAGACGAACAAGAAGCGCTAGGAGCGGGTTTAGATGCCGCGCAGTCTCAAGAAGGGGCCCTTCGTCGACGACCACCTGATCAAGAAGGTGGACGTACAGAACGAAGCAGGCACCAAGAACGTCATCAAGACCTGGTCCCGTCGCTCGATGATCGTCCCGGCAATGCTGGGCCACACCATCGCGGTGCACAACGGCAAGATCCACGTCCCGGTGTTCGTCACCGAGTCGATGGTCGGCCACAAGCTCGGCGAGTTCTCGCCGACGCGCACCTTCCGCGGCCACGTCAAGGACGACCGGAAGTCGAAGCGCCGCTAAGGCGGGGTGTGACCGATCATGACAGACACTGAAGGGACAACCATGGAAGCCAGGGCCCAGGCGCGGTACATCCGCGTCACGCCCATGAAGGCCCGCCGCGTGGTGGACCTCATCCGTGGCATGGATGCCACGGAGGCTCAGGCGGTCCTGCGTTTCGCCCCGCAGGCCGCGAGCGTGCCGGTGGGCAAGGTGCTGGACAGCGCCATTGCCAACGCCGCGCACAACTACGACCACAGTGACGCCTCCACGCTGATCATCAGCGAGGCGTACGTGGATGAGGGTCCGACCCTGAAGCGGTTCCGGCCGCGCGCCCAGGGTCGCGCCTACCGGATCCGTAAGCGGACCAGCCACATCACCGTGGTCGTCAGCAGCAAGGAAGGAACCCGGTAATGGGCCAGAAGGTTAACCCGCATGGGTTCCGGCTCGGTATCACCACGGACTTCAAGTCCCGCTGGTACGCCGACAAGCTGTACAAGGACTACGTCAAGGAAGACGTCGCCATCCGCAGGATGCTGACGTCCGGCATGGAGCGCGCCGGCATCTCGAAGGTTGAGATCGAGCGCACCCGTGACCGCGTCCGCGTGGACATCCACACCGCTCGTCCGGGCATTGTCATCGGTCGCCGTGGCGCCGAGGCCGACAAGATCCGCGGCAAGCTGGAGAAGCTGACCGGCAAGCAGGTCCAGCTGAACATCCTCGAGGTCAAGAACCCCGAGGTGGACGCTCAGCTGGTGGCCCAGGCCGTCGCCGAGCAGCTGTCCTCCCGTGTCTCCTTCCGTCGCGCCATGCGTAAGAGCATGCAGTCGGCGATGAAGGCGGGCGCCAAGGGCATCAAGATCCAGTGTGGTGGCCGTCTCGGCGGCGCCGAGATGTCCCGCTCGGAGTTCTACCGCGAGGGCCGTGTGCCGCTGCACACGCTCCGCGCGAACGTCGAGTACGGCTTCTTCGAGGCCAAGACGACCTTCGGCCGTATCGGCGTGAAGGTCTGGATCTACAAGGGCGACGTCAAGAACATCGCCGAGGTCCGCGCCGAGAACGCCGCTGCCCGCGCCGGCAACCGTCCGGCCCGTGGTGGCGGCAACGACCGCCCCGCCGGCCGTGGTGGCCGCGGTGGCGAGCGTGGCGGTCGCGGTCGTAAGCCGCAGCAGAACGCCGCAGCCGAGGCCCCCAAGGCCGACGCCGCTGCCGCTGCTCCGGCTGAGAGCACCGGAACGGAGGCCTGACCGACATGCTGATCCCCCGTAGGGTCAAGCACCGCAAGCAGCACCACCCCAAGCGCAGTGGTATGTCCAAGGGTGGTACGCAGGTTGCGTTCGGCGAGTACGGCATTCAGGCCCTCACTCCGGCGTACGTGACCAACCGCCAGATCGAGGCGGCGCGTATCGCGATGACCCGCCACATCAAGCGTGGCGGCAAGGTCTGGATCAACATCTACCCGGACCGCCCGCTGACCAAGAAGCCCGCCGAGACCCGCATGGGTTCCGGTAAGGGTTCCCCCGAGTGGTGGATCGCGAACGTCAAGCCCGGTCGGGTGATGTTCGAGCTCTCCTACCCGAACGAGAAGATTGCTCGTGAGGCGCTCACCCGCGCTGCTCACAAGCTTCCGATGAAGTGCCGCATCGTTCGGCGCGAGGCAGGTGAGGCGTGATGTCGGCCGGAACCAAGGCGTCCGAGCTGCGCGAGCTGGGCAGCGAGGAGCTTGTTGACAAGCTCCGCGAGGCCAAGGAAGAGCTGTTCAACCTCCGCTTCCAGGCGGCGACCGGGCAGCTCGAGAACCACGGCCGGCTGAAGGCCGTCCGCAAGGACATCGCCCGGATCTACACCCTGATGCGTGAGCGCGAGCTCGGCATCGAGACGGTGGAGAGCGCCTGATGAGCGAGAGCAACGTGACTGAAGAGAACACCGCCGCACGCGGTTTCCGTAAGA
This sequence comes from Streptomyces amakusaensis, assembly GCF_039532665.1. Classification (NCBI taxonomy): domain Bacteria; kingdom Bacillati; phylum Actinomycetota; class Actinomycetes; order Kitasatosporales; family Streptomycetaceae; genus Streptomyces; species Streptomyces amakusaensis. Next base: position 66,802 of record NZ_BAAASB010000011.1, read on the forward strand.
CCCGTGAGGGTCTGGTCGTCAGCGACAAGATGGACAAGACCGTCGTCGTCGCCGTCGAGGACCGTGTGAAGCACGCGCTGTACGGCAAGGTCATCCGCCGTACGAACAAGCTCAAGGCGCACGACGAGCAGAACGCCGCCGGCATCGGCGACCGTGTCCTCATCATGGAGACCCGGCCGCTGTCCGCCACCAAGCGCTGGCGTGTCGTCGAGATCCTCGAGAAGGCCAAGTAATCCATACCCGAGGCCCCGTCGAGTGATCGACGGGGGCCCCTCGGGTCAGTTCCGCCAGGCTCGGCGAGGGGTTCCGGAGACGGACCCCTCGCCGGGAACCGGCAGACAAATCAGGAGATAGACGTGATCCAGCAGGAGTCGCGACTGCGTGTCGCCGACAACACTGGTGCCAAGGAGATCCTTTGCATCCGTGTTCTCGGTGGCTCGGGTCGCCGCTACGCGGGCATCGGTGACGTCATTGTCGCCACCGTCAAGGACGCGATCCCCGGTGGCAACGTGAAGAAGGGTGACGTCGTCAAGGCGGTCATCGTTCGCACCGTCAAGGAGCGCCGCCGCCAGGACGGCTCGTACATTCGCTTCGACGAGAACGCCGCTGTCATTCTCAAGAACGACGGCGACCCTCGTGGCACCCGTATCTTCGGCCCGGTGGGCCGTGAGCTGCGCGAGAAGAAGTTCATGAAGATCATCTCGCTCGCGCCGGAGGTGCTGTAAGCATGAAGATCAAGAAGGGCGACCTGGTTCAGGTCATCACCGGTAAGGACAAGGGCAAGCAGGGCAAGGTCATTCAGGCCTTCCCCCGCGAGGACCGCGTCCTGGTCGAGGGTGTCAACCGGGTCAAGAAGCACACCAAGGCCGGTCAGACCGCTCGCGGTTCGCAGACCGGTGGGATCATCACCACCGAGGCCCCCGTCCACGTGAGCAATGTTCAGCTCGTTGTGGAGAAGGACGGCAACAAGGTTGTGACCCGCGTCGGTTACCGCTTCGACGACGAGGGCAACAAGATCCGCGTTGCCAAGCGGACGGGTGAGGACATCTGATGGCTACCACCACCACTCCGCGTCTCAAGACGAAGTACCGCGAGGAAATCAAGGGCAAGCTGCTTGAGGAGTTCTCGTTCGAGAACGTCATGCAGGTTCCCGGCCTCGTCAAGATCGTGGTCAACATGGGTGTGGGCGACGCCGCCCGCGACTCCAAGCTGATCGACGGTGCCATCAAGGACCTCACCACGATCACCGGTCAGAAGCCGGCCGTCACCAAGGCCCGTAAGTCCATCGCGCAGTTCAAGCTGCGTGAGGGCCAGCCGATCGGTGCCCACGTCACGCTTCGTGGCGACCGCATGTGGGAGTTCCTGGACCGCACCCTGTCGCTCGCGCTTCCGCGCATCCGCGACTTCCGTGGTCTGTCCCCCAAGCAGTTCGACGGCCGTGGCAACTACACCTTCGGTCTCACGGAGCAGGTCATGTTCCACGAGATCGACCAGGACAAGATCGACCGCGTCCGGGGTATGGACATCACCGTGGTCACCACGGCGACCAACGACGCTGAGGGCCGCGCGCTCCTCCGTCACCTCGGCTTCCCGTTCAAGGAGGCGTGAGCCGTGGCGAAGAAGGCTCTCATTGCCAAGGCCGCCCGCAAGCCCAAGTTCGGCGTGCGTGCCTACACGCGCTGCCAGCGTTGCGGTCGTCCCCACTCCGTGTACCGCAAGTTCGGCCTCTGCCGTGTGTGCCTTCGTGAGATGGCTCACCGCGGCGAGCTGCCGGGCGTGACCAAGAGCTCCTGGTAGTCCTTTCAACTCGTCGTCCGGACACCGCTCCTTGAGGGGAGCGGCTCAGGACGGCAGCGTTGAATCGGATCACTGGAGTCTCTCGGTAAGCAGAGGGCTGGCGGAGGCCCCTCTCTCCATGGCTTAGGCTGGGAGGGTTGGGCGTCCGCCGCCCGTACGACTTACTACGCCGTAGGTCCCCGCGCCGCACCCGTCCCGCCCCTGTGTGGGGAGAGGGATGGCGCATACAGGAAACCCCGGCGAGAGAGGCCGAAGGCCAATTCATGACCATGACTGATCCCATCGCAGACATGCTGACGCGTCTGCGTAACGCGAACTCGGCATACCACGACTCCGTCGTGATGCCGCACAGCAAGATCAAGTCGCACATCGCGGAGATCCTCCAGCAGGAGGGCTTCATCACGGGCTGGAAGGTCGAGGACGCCGAGGTCGGCAAGAACCTCGTCCTCGAGCTCAAGTTCGGTCCGAACCGTGAGCGCTCCATCGCGGGCATTAAGCGGATTTCGAAGCCGGGCCTCCGCGTGTACGCGAAGTCCACCAACCTGCCCAGGGTTCTCGGTGGCCTCGGCGTGGCGATCATCTCCACGTCGCACGGTCTCCTGACCGGCCAGCAGGCTCAGAAGAAGGGCGTGGGTGGGGAAGTCCTCGCCTACGTCTGGTAGTCGGGAACGGAGGAAAAGCAATGTCGCGTATCGGCAAGCTCCCCATCCAGGTTCCCGCCGGTGTGGACGTCACCATCGATGGCCGCACGGTAGCGGTGAAGGGCCCCAAGGGCGCCCTGATCCACACCGTCGCCGCGCCGATCGAGATCGTTAAGGGTGAGGACGGCGTGCTCAACGTCGTTCGCCCGAACGACGAGCGTCAGAACAAGGCCCTTCACGGCCTGTCCCGCACGCTGGTGGCGAACATGATCACCGGTGTGACCCAGGGATACACCAAGGCGCTCGAGATCAGCGGTGTCGGTTACCGCGTCGCCGCGAAGGGCTCCAACCTGGAGTTCCAGCTCGGTTACAGCCACTCGATCACGGTGGAGGCGCCCGAGGGCATCTCCTTCAAGGTCGAGTCGCCGACCAAGTTCTCGGTCGAGGGCATCGACAAGCAGAAGGTCGGCGAAGTCGCCGCGAACATCCGCAAGCTGCGGAAGCCTGACCCGTACAAGGCCAAGGGCGTCAAGTACGCGGGCGAGGTCATCCGCCGCAAGGTCGGAAAGGCGGGTAAGTAAGCCATGGCATACGGTGTCAAGATTGCTAAGGGCGACGCGTACAAGCGCGCTGCCATCAAGCGACGCCACATCCGCGTCCGCAAGCACGTCTCCGGTACGCCGGAGCGTCCGCGCCTGGTCGTGACGCGTTCCAACCGCAACATCGTGGCTCAGGTCATCGACGACATCGCGGGCCACACGCTCGCGTCGGCGTCGACCCTGGACGTCTCGATCCGCGGTGGCGAGGGTGACAAGAGCGCCCAGGCCAAGCAGGTCGGTGCCCTGGTCGCTGAGCGCGCCAAGGCCGCCGGCGTCGAGGCTGTCGTCTTCGACCGTGGTGGCAACAGGTACGCCGGGCGCATTGCCGCTCTGGCTGACGCCGCCCGCGAAGCCGGGCTGAAGTTCTAAGCCCCGGTTCCGGGACTAACGGACGTAACAGAGAGAGGTAATCCAATGGCTGGACCCCAGCGCCGCGGAAGCGGTGCCGGTGGCGGCGAGCGGCGGGACCGGAAGGGCCGTGACGGCGGCGCAGCTGCCGCCGAGAAGACCGCGTACGTTGAGCGCGTTGTCGCGATCAACCGCGTCGCCAAGGTTGTGAAGGGTGGTCGTCGCTTCAGCTTCACCGCGCTGGTCGTGGTGGGCGATGGTGACGGCACCGTCGGTGTCGGTTACGGCAAGGCCAAGGAGGTGCCGGCCGCGATCGCCAAGGGTGTTGAAGAGGCCAAGAAGGCATTCTTCAAGGTTCCCCGTATCCAGGGCACCATCCCGCACCCCATCCAGGGCGAGAAGGCCGCAGGCGTCGTTCTGCTCAAGCCTGCTTCCCCCGGTACCGGTGTTATCGCCGGTGGCCCGGTGCGCGCCGTTCTGGAGTGCGCCGGCGTTCACGACATCCTGTCGAAGTCGCTCGGCTCCGACAACGCGATCAACGTCGTGCACGCGACCGTGGCGGCCCTCAAGGGCCTGCAGCGTCCCGAGGAGATCGCGGCTCGCCGTGGTCTGCCCCTCGAGGACGTCGCCCCCGCGGCTCTGCTTCGTGCGCGTGCGGGAGCGGGTGCGTAATGGCCCGCCTCAAGATCACGCAGACGAAGTCGTACATCGGCAGCAAGCAGAACCACCGCGACACGCTGCGTTCGCTGGGCCTCAAGCGGCTCAACGACGTGGTTGTCAAGGAGGACCGCCCCGAGTTCCGCGGAATGGTTCACACCGTCCGCCACCTCGTGACGGTTGAGGAGGTCGACTGACATGGCGGAGAACAACCCGCTGAAGCTCCACAACCTCCGTCCCGCCCCGGGTGCCAAGACCGCCAAGACCCGTGTGGGTCGAGGCGAGGCGTCCAAGGGTAAGACCGCTGGTCGTGGAACCAAGGGCACCAAGGCCCGTTACCAGGTTCCGGAGCGCTTCGAGGGTGGGCAGATGCCCCTCCACATGCGTCTCCCGAAGCTCAAGGGCTTCAAGAACCCGTTCCGCACCGAGTACCAGGTTGTCAACCTGGAGAAGCTCGCTTCGCTCTACCCCGAGGGTGGCGAAGTCACGGTGGCCGGTCTGGTCGCCAAGGGCGCGGTTCGCAAGAACAGCCTCGTCAAGGTCCTGGGCCAGGGCGAGATCTCCGTGGCGCTGACGGTGACGGTTGACTCCGTCTCCGGCTCCGCCAAGGAGAAGATCACCGCTGCCGGCGGTAGCGTCACCGAGCTCGTCTGAGACCAGTTCAGTGGCTAAAGGCTGAAACATCCGACCGGGGATGCCCTCTCAAATGGGGCATCCCCGGTTGGTCGTTCCAAGGGGGGCACTGTCGCCGGTAAGGTGGCGTGCACTGTTGCTGTAAAGATGCGGGGGCTCTGTCCTCGTGCCCGCATGGTCCGCTTGCTCAGGGGCTGTGAGGGATTGTCTGATTCGTATTCGTCGATCCTCAAGACCGTCACCTCTGACGCAGTAGCGCGGGGGTCGCAGGAGGCACCGTGCTGACCGCGTTCGCCCGGGCGTTCAAGACGCCCGACCTGCGCAAGAAACTGCTCTTCACGCTCGGCATCATCGTGCTGTACAGAATCGGGTCGCACATCCCGGTTCCGGGCATCGATTATCAGAACGTACAGTTCTGTGTCAAACAGGCTTCGGAGAGTAACAACAGCCTGTTCGGCCTGGTGAATATGTTCAGTGGCGGAGCGCTGCTGCAGATCACCATCTTCGCGCTGGGCATCATGCCGTACATCACGGCGAGCATCATCCTGCAGCTGCTGACCGTGGTCATTCCGCGACTGGAGGCCCTCAAGAAGGAGGGCCAGTCCGGAACCGCGAAGATTACCCAGTACACCCGTTATCTGACGGTCGCCCTCGCGGTACTCCAGGGCACGGGTCTGGTCGCCACGGCTCGCAGCGGCGCGTTGTTCAGTGGCTGTCAGGTCGCCAATCAGATCGTGCCGGACAGATCCATCTACACCACGATCGTCATGGTGGTCACCATGACCGCCGGCACCGCCGCCACCATGTGGCTCGGTGAGCTGATCACCGATCGCGGTATCGGCAACGGCATGTCGATCCTGATGTTCATCTCGATCGCGGCCGGCTTCCCCGGCGCCCTGTGGGCCATCAAGGAGAGCGGCAAGCTCGCCCAGGGCTGGATCGAGTTCGGCACCGTCATCCTGATCGGTTTCGTGATGGTGGGCCTGGTCGTCTTCGTGGAACAGGCCCAGCGCCGAATCCCCGTGCAGTACGCCAAGCGCATGATCGGCCGGCGTTCCTACGGCGGCACTTCCACGTACATCCCGCTCAAGGTGAACCAGGCCGGTGTCATCCCGGTCATCTTCGCCTCGTCGCTGCTGTACATCCCGGCGCTGGTGGCTCAGTTCTCCAGCGGTACGTCCGGGTGGAAGACGTTCATCGAGTCGTACTTCGTCAAGGGTGACCACCCCTACTACATCACCGCGTACTTCTTCCTGATCGTGTTCTTCGCGTTCTTCTACGTGGCTATCTCGTTCAACCCCGAGGAAGTCGCCGACAACATGAAGAAGTATGGTGGCTTCATCCCGGGAATCCGGGCTGGTCGACCTACTGCCGAGTATCTGAGCTACGTGCTCAACAGGATTACTTGGCCGGGCTCGCTGTACCTGGGTCTGATTGCTCTTGTCCCGACGATGGCGTTGGCAGGCTTCGGAGGCGCGAACCAGAACTTCCCGTTCGGCGGGACGAGCATCCTCATCATCGTGGGTGTGGGTCTGGAGACCGTGAAGCAGATCGAGAGCCAGCTCCAGCAGCGCAATTACGAAGGGTTCCTCCGCTGATGCGAATCGTCCTCGTCGGGCCTCCTGGTGCCGGCAAGGGAACGCAGGCCGCGTACCTTGCCAAGAACCTCTCGATCCCGCACATCTCAACGGGCGACCTCTTCCGCGCCAATATCAGCCAGGGCACCGCGCTCGGGCTGAAGGCCAAGTCCTTCATGGACGAGGGAGAGCTGGTGCCCGATGAGGTCACCATCGGCATGGCCAAGGACCGGATGGAAAAGCCGGACGCCGAGAACGGCTTCCTGCTCGACGGCTTCCCGCGCAATGTCTCGCAGGCCGAGGCGCTGGACGCGATGCTGAAGTCCGAGGGCATGACGCTGGACGCGGTGCTCGACCTGGAGGTCCCCGAGGACGAGGTCGTGAAGCGGATCGCGGGTCGCCGGATCTGCCGCAACGACTCCAGCCATGTCTTCCACGTGACGTACTCCCCGCCGGAGCACGAGGGTGTCTGCGACACCTGCGGCGGCGAGCTGTACCAGCGCGACGACGACTCCGAGGACACCGTCCGGAAGCGTCTCGAGGTCTACCACACCCAGACCGAGCCGATCATCGACTACTACCGGGGCCAGGGCCTCGTGGTGACGATCTCGGCACTCGGCAAGGTCACCGATGTGACCGGGCGGGCGATGGACGCGCTGAAGAAGCCCGAGAAGGCGTAGCGGTAAAGCGGTAAGCGTTACTGAACGGTACGGCCGCGATGTCCCCAGGGCATCGCGGCCGTACTGTTGAGCGGTGTCCGTCCGGACCGCTGAGCGGCCTCACGGACACCGGCCAATAATGAAGAGACCACAGCGGAGCGCGATCGCCTCCGCGAAAGCGGCGGCGGGCCCGCCGCACAGAGGGGCAGGCAAAAGGCCATGGTGCAGATCAAGACCCCGGAGCAGATCGCGAAGATGCGCGAGGCCGGGCTGGTCGTCGCCGCGATCCACGCCGCGACCCGCGAGGCCGCCGTGCCGGGCGCCACCACCAAGGACCTGGACGAGGTCGCCCGGAAGGTGATCGCCGACCACGGGGCCAAGTCGAACTTCCTCGGATACGGCGGATTCCCCGCCACGATCTGCACCTCGGTGAACGAGGTCGTCGTCCACGGCATCCCGGACGACAAGACCGTCCTCAAGGACGGCGACATCCTCTCCGTCGACGCCGGCGCGATCATCGACGGCTGGCACGGGGACGCGGCGTTCACCGTCTTCGTGGGCGGCGGTCACGCCCCGGAGCTGATCGAGCTGTCCCGGGTCACCGAGGGGTCCATGTGGGCGGGGATCGCCGCCATGAAGCCGGGCAACCGGCTGGTGGACGTCTCCCGGGCCATCGAGACCTACATCCGCCGCCAGCCGAAGCCCGGCGGCGGCCGGTACGGGATCATCGAGGACTACGGCGGGCACGGCATCGGCACCGAGATGCACATGGACCCGCATCTGCTGAACTACGTCGCCCGCAAGCGCGGCAAGGGCCCCAAGCTGGTCCCCGGCTTCTGCCTGGCCATCGAGCCGATGGTGTCGCTCGGCACCCCGCAGACCGAGGTGCTCTCCGACGACTGGACCGTGATCACCACGGACGGCACCTGGTCCTCGCACTGGGAGCACTCCGTGGCCGTCACCGAGGAGGGCCCGCTGGTGCTCACCTCGCCCGACTGCGGCCGGGCCAAGCTCGCCGAGCTGGGGATCACCGCCGCGCCGGACCCGCTGGGCTGAGCCGGTCCCACCGCCGTCCGGCCGCGTCCGCCCGCCGTCCGCCCGCCGGGCCCGTCATTCCGGGCCCGGTGCCGGGGCGTAAGGATCTTCCAGGCTGGGCATTCATGCAGGATTAGTCATTTCGAATGGGCTGACGTAGACTGATGCGTCGGCTCTCGTGTACCCGTGTGTCTGCATACGGCGGCGGGAGTCGATCAAGGTAGCCGATTCGAAGGGCGAAGCGTGGCCAAGAAGCAAGGTGCCATCGAGATCGAGGGCACCGTGATCGAGTCCCTCCCGAACGCGATGTTCAAGGTGGAGCTTCAGAACGGTCACAAGGTCCTCGCGCACATCTCCGGCAAGATGCGGATGCACTACATCCGTATCCTCCCGGACGACAGGGTCGTGGTGGAGCTGTCTCCGTACGACCTGACGCGTGGCCGGATCGTCTACCGGTACAAGTAGATCTTGTCGCGCCTTTCCCGGTTTCGGGACGGGTGTCGGCACTGACCCGGAGAACCTGACATCCCATGAAGGTCAAGCCGAGCGTCAAGAAGATCTGCGACAAGTGCAAGGTGATCCGCCGTCACGGTCGGGTCATGGTCATCTGCGACAACCTGCGCCACAAGCAGCGCCAGGGCTGACGCAACCGATCTGCACTACCGCAGTTCTTCGCGCGACGCGAGCAATTCGTACATACGCAGAACCCGCCCAGCCCGCACAGCGGGCCGGCGACACCTCCGGCGGGGGCCGGGGACCCGGACGTACCACTTCACAGCAGTGGGGTCGGCGGTCGGGATCCGGTTCTGTGGAAGACCCCCGAAAACACAGGAGCCGTTGAATGGCACGCGTTTCCGGTGTCGACATCCCGCGCGAAAAGCGCGTGGAGATCGCACTCACCTACGTCTTCGGTATCGGGCGCACCCGGTCCAAGGAGATCCTCGCCACGACCGGCGTGAACCCGAACACCCGCGTTCGTGACCTGGCCGAAGAGGACCTGGTCAAGATCCGCGAGTACGTGGACGCCAACCTCCGCACCGAGGGTGACCTCCGCCGCGAGATCCAGGCCGACATCCGCCGCAAGGTCGAGATCGGCTGCTACCAGGGTCTGCGCCACCGTCGCGGCCTGCCGGTCCACGGCCAGCGCACCAGCACGAACGCTCGTACCCGCAAGGGCCCGCGTCGCGCCATCGCCGGCAAGAAGAAGCCGGGCAAGAAGTAGTCCTCAGCGGACGCTGCGGAACGCCGGAGGGCGACCTCCGAGCCCCGCACAGCCAAGCGGTCTTCGCTGTAGGACCGACCACCTCCCGTAGGAGATATAGATGCCCCCCAAGGGTCGTCAGGGCGCTGCCAAGAAGGTGCGCCGCAAGGAAAAGAAGAACGTCGCTCACGGCCACGCGCACATCAAGAGCACGTTCAACAACACGATCGTCTCGATCACGGACCCGTCCGGCAACGTGATCTCCTGGGCCTCCGCCGGCCACGTCGGCTTCAAGGGCTCGCGCAAGTCCACCCCCTTCGCCGCGCAGATGGCCGCCGAGTCGGCCGCCCGCCGCGCGCAGGAGCACGGCATGCGCAAGGTTGACGTCTTCGTCAAGGGTCCCGGCTCCGGCCGCGAGACCGCGATCCGCTCCCTCCAGGCCACCGGCCTTGAGGTCGGCTCGATCCAGGACGTCACCCCCACGCCGCACAACGGCTGCCGTCCGCCGAAGCGCCGTCGCGTCTGACGCTCGCTTCAGCTGGGTGTCCGGGCGGTACGACCCCTTTTCGGGCCGTGCCGCCCGTACCCTTGTCTCGCATATGTCGGGCGTCAAATAGTGGGCGCCCCCGACTGAAGGACCGATTCACATGTTGATCGCTCAGCGTCCCTCGCTGACCGAAGAGGTCGTCGACGAGTACCGCTCCCGGTTCGTGATCGAGCCGCTGGAGCCGGGCTTCGGTTACACCCTCGGCAACTCCCTGCGCCGTACGCTCCTCTCCTCGATCCCGGGTGCGGCGGTCACGTCCATCCGCATCGACGGTGTCCTGCACGAGTTCACCACCGTGCCGGGCGTCAAGGAGGACGTCACCGACCTGATCCTCAACATCAAGCAGCTGGTCGTCTCCTCGGAGCACGACGAGCCGGTCGTGATGTACCTGCGCAAGCAGGGCCCGGGTCTGGTCACCGCCGCCGACATCGCGCCCCCGGCCGGTGTCGAGGTGCACAACCCCGACCTGGTTCTCGCCACGCTGAACGGCAAGGGCAAGCTGGAGATGGAGCTGACCGTCGAGCGCGGTCGCGGCTATGTCTCCGCCGTCCAGAACAAGCAGGTGGGCCAGGAGATCGGCCGGATCCCGGTCGACTCCATCTACTCCCCGGTGCTCAAGGTCACGTACAAGGTCGAGGCGACCCGTGTCGAGCAGCGCACCGACTTCGACAAGCTGATCGTCGACGTCGAGACCAAGCAGGCGATGCGCCCGCGCGACGCCATGGCCTCCGCCGGCAAGACCCTGGTCGAGCTGTTCGGTCTCGCCCGCGAGCTGAACATCGACGCCGAGGGCATCGACATGGGCCCGTCCCCCACGGACGCCGCCCTCGCCGCCGACCTGGCGCTGCCGATCGAGGAGCTCGAGCTCACGGTCCGCTCGTACAACTGCCTCAAGCGTGAGGGCATCCACTCGGTGGGCGAGCTCGTCGCCCGCTCCGAGGCGGACCTGCTCGACATCCGCAACTTCGGCGCGAAGTCGATCGACGAGGTCAAGGCGAAGCTGGCGGGCATGGGCCTGGCGCTCAAGGACAGCCCCCCCGGATTCGACCCGACCGCCGCGGCCGACGCCTTCGGCGCGGACGACGACGCGGACGCCGGTTTCGTGGAGACCGAGCAGTACTGATTCGCCTCCGGCGGGGTTCGCGGGATTGATTCCGCAGGCCCGGCCCGGGCCCGAGGCCCCGGCCTCGAAAGACTTTCCCGTGGCAGCCGCCTCGGGGGAACTGACACCGGTACCTGATACGGCCGGTGCAGCACACAAGGAGAAACACCATGCCGAAGCCTGCCAAGGGTGCCCGTCTGGGCGGCAGCGCCGCGCACGAGCGTCTGCTTCTCGCGAACCTCGCGAAGCAGCTGTTCGAGCACGGCCGCATCACCACGACCGAGGCCAAGGCCCGCCGCCTGCGTCCGGTCGCCGAGCGCCTGATCACCAAGGCGAAGAAGGGCGACATCCACAACCGTCGCCTGGTGCTGCAGACGATCACGGACAAGGGCATCGTGCACGCGCTCTTCACCGAGATCGCCCCGCGGTACGCCGAGCGCCCGGGTGGCTACACCCGTATCACCAAGGTCGGCAACCGCCGCGGTGACAACGCTCGTATGGCCATGATCGAGCTGGTCGAGGGCGAGATCGCCAAGAAGGCCACCGTCGCCGAGGCCGAGGCCGCCGCCAAGCGCGCGGTCAAGGAAGACGCCCTCAAGAAGGACGACGCGTCCGCCGAGGCCGTCGAGGACGCCAAGCCGGCCGAGGCCGCCGAGGAGTCCAAGGACGCCTGAGCCACAGCGCTCCGGTGACCTGTGAACGGGTCCGCTCCCTCCGGGGAGCGGGCCCGTTCCGCTGTCCGGGGACTCTGAGAGGATGTGTCGAGTGAGTGATGACGTGGAGCCCGGGTCGGTCCGGGTGCGGCTGGATCTGTCGTACGACGGAAAAGACTTCTCCGGGTGGGCCAAGCAGGCCGGCGGGCGGCGCACCGTCCAGGGGGACATCGAGGACGCGCTGCGGACCGTGACCCGGTCCGCCCGTACGTATGAGCTGACCGTGGCGGGCCGTACCGACGCAGGGGTGCACGCGCGCGGCCAGGTGGCGCATGTCGATCTGCCCGTCGAGGTCTGGGAGGAGCACCGGGAGAAGCTGCTGAAGCGGCTCGCCGGGCGGCTCTCGCGCGATGTGCGGATCTGGCGGGTGGCGGAGGCCCCGGCGGGGTTCAACGCGCGCTTCTCGGCGGTCTGGCGGCGGTACGCCTACCGGGTGACCGACGAGCCGGGCGGGGTGGACCCGCTGCTCCGCGGACATGTGCTCTGGCACGACTGGCCGCTGGACGTCGACGCCATGAACGAGGCGGCGGCCGGTCTGGTGGGCGAGCACGACTTCGCCGCGTACTGCAAGAAGCGCGAGGGCGCGACGACCATCCGCACCCTTCAGCGGCTCTCCTGGGAGCGGGACGAGTCGGGGATCGTCACCGCGACCGTGCGGGCCGACGCCTTCTGCCACAACATGGTGCGCTCGCTGGTGGGCGCGCTGCTGTTCGTGGGCGACGGGCACCGGCCGGTCCAGTGGCCCGCCGAGGTGCTGGCGGCGGGCGTACGGGACTCGGCCGTGCATGTCGTACGACCGCACGGGCTGACCCTGGAGGAGGTCGGCTATCCCGCCGACGAGCTGCTGGCCGCCCGGAACCGGGAGGCCCGCAACAAGCGGTCGCTGCCCGGGTCAGCCGGCGGGGTCGACAACTGCTGCTGAGGCCTGGGCGTTGCCCCGGCGGACGATCTGGCGGAAGGTGAACTCCGCCAGGTCGTCGCCTGCCTGGAAGGCCGGGCGGTCGCCGGGGGTCACCGATTTGGGCGTGGTGTAGCCGGTGGCGGTGAAGTAGGCGTAGCGGCCGTAGGAGTTCGCGGTGTAGCGGCAGACCGGGCCGCCCTTGCAGAAGGTGGGCACGCCGGGGCTCATCAGCGGGGCGATGGTCTTGCCCTTGGTGGTCTGCGAGACGGCCCTCCTGGCCTCGCTCTCCCGGCCGAAGACCGCTATCCCGACGGTGACCGCGATGCCGTCGCGGCTGTATGTGGCGCGGAAGACCTGGTCGCAGCCGTTGTCCCGGAGGATCGCGCCGAGGCCGCCCTGGGTGGCGGGGGCGCACTGGACGGTACGGGCGACCGCGCCCTTGGCGTACGCCCGGCCGCCCATGGTGAGCTTGCGGCCGGGGAAGAGGCTGTCGGCGGTCAGTGGGGCGGTGTCCTTCAGCTCGCTGGAGACGAAGTCCTTGGGGTCGGGCGCGGCGGGCGGTGCGACGGAGGAGAAGGCGGGATCCGGCTGGGCGGACTCGCTGGGCAGCTCCTGCGGGCCGGGCAGCGCGCTCGCGGTGCCCTGGGGCGACGCGGCGTCGCCGCGGCCGTCCCGGGAGACGATCGCGGTCGCCACCAGGCCGGCGATCGCGGCGGTGGCGAGCACTCCGCCGCCGATCAGCAGCCAGCGCTTGCGGCGGGAGCGGGCCGCCGACCGGTCGGCGAGCGCGGCCCAGTCGGGAGTTCCGCCGGACGGTCCCGTCCCCTGCGGATCGAAGGGACCGGGTGCCCCCTGCTGGGAGTGGTAAGGATCCTGATGCTGTCCGCCGGACCCCCACGGAGGTCCCCCCTGGCCAAAGCTCATGCGGCGAATCTTAGGGCCTGCCCTTAAAACGGTTGGGCCCAACGGGCGGCGGGGGCGAGAATCGCGTTATGGGACATCTTGAGGCGGCACATCTGGAGTACTACCTTCCCGACGGGCGGGTGCTGCTCGGCGACGCCTCGTTCCGGGTGGGCGAAGGGGCGGTGGTCGCGCTGGTCGGCGCGAACGGCGCGGGCAAGACGACGCTGCTGCGGCTGATCTCGGGGGAGCTTCAGCCGCACGGCGGCTCGGTGTCGGTCACCGGCGGGCTGGGTGTGATGAGCCAGTTCATCGGCTCGGTGCGGGACGAGCGGACAGTACGGGATCTGCTGGTGTCGCTGGCCCAGCCCCGGGTGCGGGACGCGGCGCGGGCGGTCGACGAGGCCGAGGAGCTGATCCTGACCGTCGACGACGAGGCCGCGCAGATGAAGTACGCGCAGGCGCTGAGCGACTGGGCGGAGGCGCGCGGCTATGAGGCCGAGACGCTCTGGGACATGTGCACCATGGCGGCGCTGGGCGTTCCGTACGAGAAGGCGCAGTGGCGCGAGCTGCGGACGCTGAGCGGCGGCGAGCAGAAGCGGCTGGCGCTGGAGGCGCTGCTGCGGGGCCCCGACGAGGTGCTGCTGCTGGACGAGCCGGACAACTATCTGGACGTTCCGGGCAAGCGCTGGCTGGAGGAGCGGCTGAAGGAGACCCGTAAGACGGTCCTCTTCGTCTCCCACGACCGTGAGCTGCTGGTCCGTACGGCGCAGAAGATCGTCAGTGTGGAGCCGGGCCCGGCGGGCTCGGACATCTGGGTGCACGGCGCCGGTTTTGACACGTACCACGAGGCCCGCAAGGAGCGGTTCGCGCGCTTCGAGGAGCTGAAGCGGCGGTGGGACGAGGAGCACGCCCGGTTGAAGGCGCTGGTCTTCCGGCTCCGGCAGCAGGCGGCGATCAGCCCGGACATGGCCTCGCGCTACCGGGCGATGCAGACCCGGTTCAAGAAGTTCGAGGACGTCGGTCCGCCGCCGGAGCCGCCGCGCGAGCAGGACATCCGGATGCGGCTGCGCGGCGGGCGCACCGGGGTGCGGGCGCTGACCTGTCAGGGGCTGGAGCTGACCGGTCTGATGAAACCGTTCGACCTGGAGGTCTTCTACGGCGAGCGGGTCGCGGTGCTGGGGTCGAACGGCTCGGGGAAGTCGCACTTCCTGCGGCTGCTGGCGGGGGAGGGGACGGTGGCGCACACCGGTTCCTGGAAGCTGGGCGCCCGGGTGGTGCCCGGTCACTTCGCGCAGACGCACGCCCATCCCGAGCTGATGGGCCGCACGCTGGTGGACATCCTGTGGACCGAGCACGCCAAGGACCGGGGCGGCGCGATGTCGGTGCTGCGGCGGTACGAGCTGGAGCGCCAGGGCGACCAGGGCTTCGACAAGCTCTCGGGCGGGCAGCAGGCGCGCTTCCAGATCCTGCTGCTGGAGCTGGCGGGCACCACGGCGCTGCTGCTGGACGAGCCGACGGACAACCTGGACCTGGAGTCCGCCGAGGCGCTCCAGGACGGTCTGGAGTCGTACGAGGGGACGGTGCTGGCGGTGACCCACGACCGGTGGTTCGCTCGTTCGTTCGATCGCTATCTGGTTTTCGGCTCGGACGGGGTGGTCCGGGAGACCGATGGGCCGGTGTGGGACGAGCGACGGGTCGAGCGGGCTCGCTGAGGCCCCTTCTGGCCGGTTTCCGCCCCTCGGGGCGGCCTTTCCGGCCCGAGGGTCCGCCGGGCGCTCTGGGTGGATTTCCGGGGGTGTGGCCCAGTGCCTGGTGAGGCCGTCGGGGCGGGTCGTCTCCCCGGCGTTTTGACCCGTCCGGCGGTGCGCGGGTAAGCTTCTGCTTCGTTATGCGTATTGGCTTGCTCTATCTCACGTGAGGGGCCCTTACGCCGGTCCACCGGCTGATGACCAGCGGCAAGCGCTCGGGTTGCGTCCCCGTAGTGCTGCCACAGCTGTCGTCGTCGTCCGGCTGGCCTTGTCAGGACCCACTCCTGGTGCCCTCGGGCACAGGGAGACCCACTCACTGAAGAAGCGAAGGCTACGACCGTGCGTACGTACAGCCCCAAGCCCGGCGATGTCACGCGCCAGTGGCACATCATCGACGCGCAGGACATCGTCCTGGGCCGTCTGGCGACTACGGCAGCGAACCTCCTCCGGGGCAAGCACAAGCCGACCTACGCCCCCCACATGGACATGGGCGACTTCGTCATCATCATCAACGCCGAGAAGGTTCACCTCTCCGGCAACAAGAAGACCCAGAAGATGGCGTACCGCCACTCCGGCTTCCCGGGCGGTCTGCGCTCCGTCCGTTACGACGAGCTGCTTTCCAAGAGCCCCGAGAAGGCTGTGGAGAAGGCCATCAAGGGCATGATCCCCAAGAACACCCTGGGCCGTCAGATGCTCTCGAAGCTGAAGGTCTACGCGGGCGAGAACCACCCGCACGCTGCTCAGCAGCCGGTACCGTTCGAGATCACCCAGGTCGCGCAGTAGTTCCGGCCATCCCCTAAGACGAAAAGAATCTGAGGAAAATCGTGGCCGAGACCACCGCCGAAGCCCCCGTCGTCGAGGTCGAAGAGACCGAGACCTACGCCGAGGTCACCACCTTCGAGTCGGAGGCGCCCGTCGAGGGCGAGTACACCTCCGAGTCCCTCGCGTCCCGTTTCGGTGACCCCCAGCCGGCCGCCGGCCTGGGCCGTCGCAAGAACGCCATCGCCCGCGTCCGGATCGTCCCGGGCACCGGCAAGTGGAAGATCAACGGTCGCACCCTTGAGGACTACTTCCCCAACAAGGTGCACCAGCAGGAAGTCAACGAGCCCTTCAAGGTGCTCGAGCTCGACGACCGCTACGACGTCATCGCCCGCATCTCGGGCGGCGGTGTCTCCGGTCAGGCCGGCGCGCTGCGCCTGGGTGTGGCCCGTGCGCTGAACGAGGCGGACGTGGACAACAACCGCGCCACGCTGAAGAAGGCCGGCTTCCTGAGCCGCGACGACCGTGCGGTCGAGCGCAAGAAGGCCGGTCTGAAGAAGGCCCGTAAGGCCCCGCAGTACAGCAAGCGTTAATCGCCTGCTCGGCCTGTATTTCCGTACGCCCCGGCAGCACTCAGTGCTGCCGGGGCGTACGTCTTTCCCACGGCCGGGCCGTGAACGCGCCCATTCACCACGGCCCGGAGCGCGCATTCACCAGCACCTCGGGCGTAGAACGGGCATAACGCGTTCATAGGCTTGCTGTTTCGGAGCATCACGGACCAATTTCGGAGGACAGCTGTGGGACGACTCTTCGGCACGGACGGTGTGCGCGGTGTCGCCAACGCGGATCTGACGGCGGAGCTGGCGCTGGGCCTCTCGGTGGCCGCAGCGCATGTGCTCGCCGAGGCGGGAATCTCCGCGGGGCACCGGCCGACCGCTGTGGTCGGACGCGATCCACGGGCGTCGGGGGAGTTTCTGGAGGCCGCCGTCGTGGCGGGCCTCGCGAGCGCCGGGGTGGACGTCCTGCGGGTCGGCGTGCTGCCCACTCCGGCGGTGGCGTATCTGACCGGCGCGCTCGACGCCGACTTCGGCGTGATGCTCTCCGCCAGCCACAACGCCATGCCCGACAACGGGATCAAGCTTCTCGCGCGCGGCGGCCACAAGCTCGCCGACGAGCTGGAGGAGCGGATCGAGGCGATCTACGAGCAGCACCGCACCGGTGCTCCGTGGGACCGGCCGACCGGGGCGGGCGTCGGCCGGGTCACCGACTACGACCAGGGCTTCGAGCGGTACGTCGCCCATCTCGTCGCCTCCGTGCCCAACCGGCTCGACGGGCTCAAGATCGTCCTGGACGAGGCGCACGGAGCGGCGGCGAAGGTGTCGCCCGAGGCCTTCACCCGGGCCGGCGCGCAGGTCGTCACCATCGGCGCGGCGCCCGACGGGCTCAACATCAACGACGGCTGCGGATCGACCCATCTGGGGCAGCTCAGGGCGGCCGTGGTCGAGCACGGCGCGGACTTCGGCATCGCGCACGACGGCGACGCCGACCGCTGCCTCGCGGTCGACGGATCCGGCGCGGAGGTCGACGGCGACCAGATCCTCGCGGTGCTGGCGCTGGCCATGCGCGAGGCGGGGACGCTGCGCGGGAACACCGTGGTCGGCACCGTCATGTCCAACCTCGGCTTCAAGATCGCGATGGAGCGCGAGGGGGTGGAGCTGGTGCAGACGGCGGTCGGCGACCGCTATGTCCTCGAATCGATGAAGCGGGACGGGTACGCGCTCGGCGGCGAGCAGTCCGGGCACGTGATCATCCTCGACCACGCCACCACGGGCGACGGCACCCTCACCGGGCTGCTGCTCGCCGCCAGGGTCGCGGCGACCGGGCGGTCGCTCGCGGAGCTGGCCGGGGTGATGGAGCGGCTGCCGCAGGTGCTGATCAACGTCCCCGACGTCGACAAGTCGCGGGTCCAGACCTCCGCCGAGCTGGCGAACGCGGTCGCCGAGGCCGAGCGCGAGCTGGGTGCGACCGGGCGGGTGCTGCTGCGGCCGTCCGGGACGGAGCCCCTGGTGCGGGTGATGGTGGAGGCGGCGGACATCGAGCAGGCGCGCTCGGTCGCGGAGCGCCTCGCCGATGTGGTGAAGCTGGCGCTGGGGTGAGGTTGGCCGGGTTGTCGGGTGCGGGGCCTTGTGGTGCGGGGTTTGTCCTCAAACTCCCCCTGGGCTTCGCCCGGGGACCCCGGACGGGCTGGATGTGGCCGGGTGGTTCAGTTTCGCCCTGGGCTTCGCCCGGGGGACCCCGGACGGGCTGGAATTGACCTCCTGGACAGATGATCGGGTGCGGGCCCTTGTCGTGCAGGGCCCGCCCTCGATCTCCCCACGGCTTTGCCCGGGGGGAGCCCCGGACGGGCTGAAGGCCCTGTGGGTCAGCCGGTGCGGGGCACCCTGTGCCGGCGGGACCACAAGATCTTCTGGACGACGAGGGTCAGCGTCCCCGCGAGGGCGATGCCCAGCAGATTGAGCAGCAGCTGCTCGGCGGAGCCCCAGGCCTGCCGGTACTCCTGGAAGGAGAACGCCACCGCGGCGTTCGCCGCCGCCGGGACCGTCGTCACCGAGATCGCCACCCCCACCAGCGCCCCCGACTTCGACGACGTCAGCGACAGCATCCCGGCGATGCCCGCCAGCACCGCCACCACCAGCGAGAAGGTGTCCGGCTGGTAGATGAAGCTCGTATTGGGCCGGGCCGCCTCCAACTGCGCCACATCGAACTGGCCGAGCCAGGCCATCAGGAAGCTGAACCCCACGGTGATCGCCATGGCCGCCGTGAACCCCATCACCAGCGCCACCAGTGAGCGCCACAGCAGCTTCGGAGCCCGCTGCACCAGCCCGGTGCAGACCCCCGCCAGCGGGCCGAACTCAGGACCCACCGCCATCGCGCCCACGATCAGGATCGCGTTGTCCAGCACCACCCCGCAGGCCGCGATCATCGTCGCCAGCGACAGGAAGGCGATGTAGGTCACGGAGAGTGTCGACTCCTCGTGGGACGCGTCCGCCAGCTGCTCCCAGATCACCGCGTCGGCCCCCTCGCCGGGGGCCTCCCGCTCCGCCTCGTCGGCGCGCTGGGAGAGCGAGAGGTCGATGTTCTCGACGGCGATCGAGCCGCACTCGTCGATCCCGAGCCCCCGCAGCGCGTCGATCAGCTCGTCCCCCGCCTCCCGCGCCACGTCGCACATCACCAGATCGCCCGCCGGATGGAGCGCCGCGCCCGGCACCACGGCCAGATGCGTGGTGCCAACGGTCCGCTCCACCAGCCGCACCACCTCGGTGGTGCGGTCGGCCGGGGTGATCAGGCGCAGATGCAGCACACGGGGCTCCTCAGAGTTTGCGCAGCGACAGCCGCTGGACCTTGTGGTCCGGGCCCTTGCGCAGCACCAGCGTGGCACGGCCGCGGGTGGGAGCCACGTTCTCCAGGAGGTTGGGCTTGTTGATCGTGCGCCACATGGTGCGGGCGTAGTTCAGGGCCTCCTCCTCGGAGACCTGGGTGTACTTCCGGAAGTACGAGAACGGGTTCTGGAAGGCGGTCTCGCGCAGCTGGCGGAAGCGGCTCAGATACCAGCGCTCGATGTCGTCGGCGCGGGCGTCCACGTACACCGAGAAGTCGAAGTAGTCCGCGAGGCCCATCCGGGTGCGGCCGTCGCTGCCCGGCAGGGCGGGCTGGAGGACGTTGAGGCCCTCCACGATCAGGATGTCCGGCCGGCGGACGACCAGGCGCTCGTCGGGGACGATGTCGTAGATCAGGTGGGAGTAGACCGGCGCGCTGACCTCGTCCTTGCCCGCCTTGATGTCGGCGACGAAGCGGGTCAGGGCCCGCCGGTCGTAGGACTCGGGGAAACCTTTCCGCGACATCAGCCCGCGCGACTGGAGCTCCTTCATCGGGTAGAGGAAGCCGTCCGTGGTCACCAGCTCGACGCGCGGGTGCTCGGGCCAGCGGGCGAGCAGGGCCTGAAGGGTCCTGGCGACGGTGGACTTGCCGACGGCGACCGAGCCGGCGACCCCTATGACGAAGGGGGTGCCGCGCTGCTCGCCCTGGCCGTGTCCCGCGTCCCCGAGGAAGGTGTTCAGCGCGCCGCGCAGCTCACCGGTGGCCTGGACATAGAGGTTGAGCAGCCGGGAGAGCGGCAGATAGACGTCCCGTACCTCGTCCAGGTCGATGACGTCGCCCAGGCCGCGCAGCCGCTCGACCTCCTCGGCGGTCAGCGGCAGCGGCGTCTTGTCCCGCAGGGCGCTCCACTCGGCGCGGGTGAGGTCGACGTACGGGGTCGGCCCGTGCTCGGCCCGGCGGTGGGCGGCGGAGGGCGAGCCCGGCGAGGCGGCCCGTGTGCTCTGTGGCGGCGAAGAGATCACCCTCACATTGTCGGGGGTGCGCGGGGCTTACGGGTGGTGTGCTCGGTCACGCGCGGTCGTCGCGGGACCCCGACATGTGCGGCAATCGTGGGTTACGTCGGCCGTCGGCCGTGGTTTGCCATGATGGCGGACGGCCGGGAGTCCGGCGGAACGGTGACGGTGGAGTGAGCGGATGATCATTGGGGTGGGGATCGATGTCGCGGAGATCGACCGGTTCGCGGCGTCGCTGAGGCGTACGCCGGGCATGGCGGCGCGGCTCTTCCTGGAGAGCGAGCTGCTGCTGCCCAGCGGGGAGCGGCGCGGGCCCGCCTCGCTGGCGGCGCGGTTCGCCGCGAAGGAGGCGCTGGCCAAGGCGCTCGGCGCGCCCGCCGGGCTGCACTGGACCGATGCCGAGGTGTACGTCGAGGAGAACGGCCGGCCGCGCCTTCGGGTGTACGGGACGGTCGCGGCGCGGGCCGAGGAGCTGGGGGTGCGGTCCTGGCACATCTCGCTGAGCCATGACGCGGGGGTGGCGTCGGCGGTGGTGATCGCCGAGGGGTGAGCCACGCGGGCCGCCGGGCATGGCTCGGCCCCCTCCCGGCCGATGAGCGGGAGGGGGCCGAGCCGGTCTGGTCCCGGCTTATGCCGGGATGCGGCGGCGGAGCATCACGGCCGCCGCGCCGGCGGCGGTCAGGATCGCCGCGCCGATGGCGATCGGGATCATGGCGGAGCCGGTGGAGGCGAGCCTGCCGTCCCCGCCGTGGGCGGACGCCCCGCCGGTGGAGCCGCTGGTGGAGCCGCCCGCTGTGCCGCCGGAGGCTGAGCTTCCGGTGCCGCCGGAGGTGCTCAGGCCTCCCGAGTCCGAGCCGCCGGTGGAGCCGGTGCCGCCCGAGCCTCCGGCGGAGCCTTGGGACCCGCCGGAGTCACCGGGGTCGGGTTCCGGGTCCGGGTCCGGATCGGGGTCGGGATCCGGTTCCTCCTCGCTCGGCGACGGATCCGGGTCGGGATCCGGGTCGGGGTCGGGTGCCGCGGTGACGGTCACCTCGGCCCCCGCCGAGCGGGTGCTGCCGACCGGGTTGGAGAACACGGCGCGGTAGCGGTTGCCGTCGTGCTCCACGGTCGCCCTGAAGGAGAACTCTGTGCCGTAGGCGTGGGAGATCGGCTGCCAGCTGCCGCCGTCGTCGGCGCTGACCTCCCAGGAGACCTTCGGCTCGGGGGTCGCCGCGGCGGTGGCCTTGAGGACCGCCTGCTTGCCCGCCCGCACCGAGACCGCCTTCGGTTCGGCGGTCACCGACGGCGAGACCTGACGCTGGGTCTGGACGACCGCGCCCGTTCCGTTCGAGACCGTGAACAGCGTGTGGTTCTCGGCGTCCAGGGCCAGGCCGGTGGGCCGCTTGCCGGTCTCCAGCGTCTGGACGACCTTGTGCCGCGCCACGTCCACGACGGCGACCGTGCCGCCCGTGGTCTGGGCGGCGTAGAGCGTTTTGGTGCCGGAGTCGTACGCGAGGTGTTTCGGGTTGCCGCTGACCACGACCGAGCCGGTGACCTTGTTGGCCTCCAGGTCCACGGTGTGGATCGAGTTGTCCGCGATGTTGGCGACGTAACCGGTGCCCCCCTCGGAGTCGATGGTCACGCCCTGGCTGCCCAGCCTGCCGGTGCCGAGGCTGAGTGTGTCGACGCGCTTGCCGGTGGCTCCGTCGATCGAGTCGAGATGGTTGATGAAGTGCGGCTGCCCGGCGACCGGGCCCATGGCGACGGCGTAGCCGCGGTGCCGTTCGGTGTCCACGGAGAGATCGTGCGCCATGGCGGCGAGCTTGACGGGCTCGCCGACCGCCTTCCACTTCTCGTTCCTGGTGTCGTAGACCGTCACCGTGGGCGCGGCGTAGCTCTTGTTGGTGACATAGAGCCGGTCCGCGGCCGGGTCCATCGCCAGCAGTCCGACGCTCATGTCCGCCACGGGGGTCCGCTCGTCGAAGAGCAGGCCCGACTGGGGGATGTACGTGGCCACCCGGCGGTCGAGTCCGAGGTGCAGCTCGCCGGAGTCGCCGTCGAGCGCCATCGACTGGGCGACGCCCGGCAGTTCGACGGGTTCCCCGACCAGGGCGCCGGACCCGGTCTCGTAGACCGAGAGCCGCCCCTTGACGACCTCGCCGACGGTCCTGCCGACGCTGCTGACGTAGAGCCGCCCGTTGGCCGCGTCCACCTCGGCGTCCACCACGCCGTTCTGCGGCACGTACTGGCGCACCTCGGCGTGGCGCACCGTGCCGGGGGGAACCTCGGGGGCGGGCGGTGTGGCCTTGCCGAAGGTGACGGGGACGATGACGTCCTGGTCCCGGTCGCCGATGTCCGTGTGGTCGGCGCGGGTGATGATGCCGCAGGCCTGTTGGCCGCAGTCGGCGTTGCTGTCCTTGATCTTGATGTTCAGATCGAAGGTGAAACCGCCTTTGCCGTCCTTCACGGTGAAGGGCCGGGTGAGGCCCACGCCGTGCGACGGCGGGTTGTTGGAGATCCAGAGGGAGGAGCCCGACCCGCCGGTCAGATCCATGCCGCCCAGACAGGGGCTCGGGGCCTCGCCGGGCTTCTTCGGAAGCACGCAGAGGGCCAGATAGATGCCCTGGAGGGGGTCGTAGCCCGAACCGGTCACGGTGACGCGCTGGCCGGCCGGGTCCAGGTCCTTGGCCGCGGAGACGGTCAGCTTCTGGCCGGTGGGGCCGGTGCCCTCGCCGGGGTCGGCCGCCCGCGCCGGGCCCGCGGCGGTCAGGCCCGCCGCGAGCAGCAGCGCGGTGGCCAGGACCCGGCTTCCCCGTAGGGGTCTTTTGGTGCGTGAGGGCATGATTAGGAGAAGGTCACCGGAACGTAGACATCGTACTTGCGGTCGTTGCTGTCGAAGTGGTCGGCGCGGGTGACGATGGCGCAGGTGACTCCACCCTGGCCGCAGGTGACGGAGGCGCTGATCTTCGCCTTGACGTGGATGTTCACATGGAAGGTGCCCGTGCCGTTCGCACCGTCGGTGTAGGGCGAGGAGTTGTTCGGGGACATCCAGTACCAGGTGTTGTTGATCCAGTGCGAGGCGCCGGTGGAGCCGGCCTCGTCCTGGCCGCCCAGGCACGGGGTGGGCTTGCTGTTCCAGGTGGTCTTGTCGTTGACGTCGACGCCCGCAGGGACGGCGCAGAGGCCGACGTAGATGCCCTGGGACTGGTTGTAGCCGCTGCCCGTGACATTGACGTTGGCGCCGGAGGCCGGGGCCGTGGAGGGCGCGGTCACCGAGAGGGTGTACGGCGTTCCGCCGTCGTTGATCGTGCGGTCCACGGTGGCCGCCGAGGCGGAGGAGGCCAGGCCCAGGGTGAGGGCGGCGGCTCCGGCTGCGGCGAGGGTGGCGCGCGAGGCGGTGCGGACGGCAGAACGCATGGAGGGGACACCTTTCGAAGTGCGGACACAGAGCCAGTGCCGCTTAGGTAAGGCAAACCTAAGTTCCACTTGAGGGTTCGTCAACCCTTCGTCACGGACTGTTCCGCCCGCCCGGCCCGCCGGAACCGCGCCCCGCCGCCCGGCCGTTCGCCCGGCGCGGAGGCCGCCGCTGCGGCAGACTCGGGATCATGCGTACCGCTTACCGCGTGGAGACCGTCAGAAGCGCCGAGGCAGAGCTGATCGCACGGCTGCCCGAGGACGCGCTGATGAGGAGGGCCGCCGCCGGGCTCGCCGCCGTCTGCGCCGAACTGCTCGGCCGGGTGTACGGATCCAGGGTCGTCCTGCTGGTCGGCGCGGGGGCCAACGGCGGGGACGCCCTCTACGCGGGCGCGGCGCTCGCCCGCCGGGGGGCGGGGGTGCACGTCGTGCCGCTCGCCCCCGGCCGGGCCCACCCCGCCGGGCTCGCCGCCCTCACCCGCGCGGGCGGCCGGGTCGCCGAGGACCCCTTCGCGGTGCTGGCCTCCGCCGATCTGGTCGTCGACGGGATCACCGGCATCGGCGGCCGGGGCGGGCTCCGCCCCGACGCGATCCCCGTCGCCCGCGCCGCGCGCGGCTCCAATGCCGTCGTCGTCGCCGTCGACCTCCCCAGCGGGGTCGAGGCGGACAGCGGCGAGGTGCTCGGCGAGGCGCTGCGCGCGGACGTCACCGTTACCTTCGGCGTCCACAAGCCGGCGCTGCTGATCGACCCCGCCCGCGCCCTCGCCGGGACCGTCCGGCTCGTGGACATCGGCCTCGAACCGGTGCTGCCGTCGGTGCCGGAACTGGAGTCCCCGCAACACCACGACGTGGCCGCGCTGTTGCCCGAACCGTCCGGCGAGAGCGACAAGTACCGGCGCGGCGTCGTCGGCGTCGTCGCCGGGTCCGCCCGCTACCCCGGCGCTGCGCTCCTCGCCGTCGCGGGCGCGCTGCGCGGCGGGGCGGGCGCGGTGCGGTACGTCGGACACGCGGCCGAAGCGGTCGTCGCCCGCTTCCCGGAGACCCTGGTGCACGCCGGACCGCCCGCGAGGGCGGGCCGCGTCCAGGCGTGGGTGGTCGGCCCGGGGCTGGGGGAGGACCGGGACGCGGTGCGCGAGGTGCTCGCCTCCGGAGTGCCGGTGCTGGTCGACGCGGACGGACTGCGGCTGCTCGACCCCGGGGACGTACGGCGGCGCACCGCCCCGACCCTGCTCACCCCGCACGCGGGGGAGGCCGCGGCGCTGCTCGGGGTCGCCCGGGAGGAGGTGGAGTCGGCGCGGCTGGCGGCCGTGCGCGAACTCGCCGCGCGCTACGGGGCGACGACGCTGCTCAAGGGCTCGACCACGCTGATCGCGGAGCCCGGCGGGCGGATCCCCGTACGGGTCGACCCGATGGGCACCCCCTGGCTCGCGACCGCCGGCAGCGGCGACGTCCTCTCCGGCCTCGCGGGCTCCCTGCTCGCCGCCGGGCTCTCCCCGTACGACGCCGGCACCGCCGCCGCCTACCTCCACGGCCTCGCCGCCCGGATCGCCGCCGCCCGGGGCGTCCCCCTCACCTCCTCCGAGGTCGCGCGGGCCCTCCCGGCCGCCTGGCACGACGTCCGCGCCGTCGACTGACGCGCCGGGCCCGCCGGGAGCGGGCCCTGTCGAGTGAGGGCGTGGCGCGGGGCTCTGAGAGAATTGCCGCGATGACCCAGACACCACCGCCGCCGCCCGGCCGAATCCGTGCCGAGATCGATCTCGCCGCCCTGCGCGCCAATGTGCGCTCGCTGCGGGCCCGCGCGCCCCGCGCCGCCCTGATGGCGGTCGTGAAGTCGGACGCGTACGGACACGGCGCGGTCCCGTGCGCACGCGCGGCGATCGAGGCCGGGGCGACCTGGGTGGGGACCGCCACCCCGCAGGAGGCCCTGGCGCTGCGCGCGGCCGGGATCCCCGGGCGGATCATGTGCTGGCTGTGGGCCCCGGGCGACCCCTGGCGGGAGGGGATCGAGGCGGACCTCGACATGTCCGTCAGCGGGATGTGGGCGCTCGCCGAGGTCACCGCCGCCGCCCGCGAGGCGGGCCGGCCCGCCCGGATCCAGCTCAAGGCCGACACCGGCCTCGGCCGCAACGGCTGTCAGAGCGCCGACTGGCCCGAGCTGGTCGCCGCCGCGCTCGCGGCCCAGGCCGAGGGCGCCGTCACCGTCACCGGCCTCTGGTCCCACTTCGCCTGCGCCGACGAGCCGGGCCACCCCTCCGTCGACCGCCAGCTCGCCCTCTTCCGCGAGATGGTCGCGTACGCCGAGGGGGAGGGCGTCGACCCCGAGGTCCGCCATCTGGCGAACTCCCCGGCCACGCTCACCCTCCCCGAGTCCCACTTCGACCTCGTGCGCACCGGCATCGCGATGTACGGCGTCTCCCCGGCCCCCGAGCTGGGCACCGCCCAGGAGCTGGGCCTGCGGCCCGTCATGACGCTCGCCGCCTCCGTCGCCCTGGTGAAGCGGGTCCCGGCCGGCCACGGCGTCAGCTACGGCCACCACTACATCACCGCCGAGGAGACCACCCTCGGACTCGTCCCCGCCGGATACGGGGACGGCATCCCCCGCCACGCCTCCGGCCGCGCCCCGGTCATGATCGGCGGCGAGTGGCACCGGGCCGCCGGACGGATCGCGATGGACCAGTTCGTCGTCGACCTCGGCGGACGCAAGATCCAGGAGGGCGCGGAGGCGATCCTCTTCGGCCCCGGCACCCGGGGCGAGCCCACCGCGCAGGACTGGGCGGAGGCCGCCGACACCATCGCGTACGAGATCGTCACCCGCATCGGGTCCCGGGTCCCCCGGATCCATCTGCACCCGACGCAGGCCTGACGGGCCGAGGACGCGACGGCGTATCGGCGCGACGGCGCGACTGAGCGGGAACCGGACCGGCCGGACCGGCACCGGCGAGGCACGACGGCGAGGAGAGCGGCACGGTGAGCGACACCAGCACGGGCAACTGGCGGCGCGCGGGCATCGCGGGCGCGGCGCTGGGCGTGATCGCGGCGGGCGCGGCGGCCGGGGTCGCCGTCGAGCGGCTCACCGTGGGCCGCTCGCTGCGGCGCAAGGCACAGCTCGCCCTCGACGTCACCGGGCCGTACGGCGCGCTGCGCGGCACCCCCGGCAGGGCGACCGCCGACGACGGCACCCAGCTCTACTACGAGACGGACGAGATCGGTGACCCGGCTCCGCCCGGCGAGCCCGGCCCGGGGACCGCCGCGACCCGCCGGCGCAGGCTCTTCGGCCGCAAGAGGCCCGCCCCCGTCACCGTCGTCTTCAGCCACGGCTACTGCCTGAACCAGGACTCCTGGCACTTCCAGCGCGCCGCCCTGCGCGGACTGGTGCGCACCGTCCACTGGGACCAGCGCAGCCACGGCCGCTCCGCGCGCGGAGCCTCCCAGTCCGGCCCCGACCGGGTGCCCGTCTCCATCGACCGGCTGGGCCGCGACCTCAAGGCCGTCATCGACGCGGCGGCCCCCGAGGGCCCGCTGGTGCTGGTGGGCCACTCCATGGGCGGCATGACGATGATGGCGCTCGCCCACCAGTTCCCCGAGCTGATCCGGGACCGGGTCGTCGGCGTCGCCCTGGTCGGCACCTCCAGCGGAAGGCTCGGCGAGGTCGACTACGGGCTCCCGGTCGCCGGGGTCAACGCGGTGCGCCGGGTGCTCCCCGGGGTGCTGCGCGCCCTCGGCTCGCAGACCGAGCTGGTGGAGCGCGGCCGGCGGGCCACCGCCGATCTCTTCGCGGGCCTGATCAAGCGCTACTCCTTCTCCTCCAAGGAGGTGGACCCGGCGGTGGCCCGGTTCGCGGAGCGGATGATCGAGAGCACCCCCATCGATGTGGTCGCCGAGTTCTACCCCGCCTTCGACGAGCACGACAAGGCCGCCGACCTGGCCGCCTTCCGCGCCGTGCCGGTGCTGGTGCTCGCCGGGGACCGGGACCTGGTCACCCCCAGCACGCACAGCGAGGCGATCGCCGATCTGCTGCCCGACGCGGAGCTGGTCATCGTCCCGGACGCCGGGCATCTGGTGATGCTGGAGCACCCCGAGGCGGTCACCGACCGGCTCGCCGATCTGCTCGCCCGGGTCGGGGCCGTGCCGTCAGCCGCTAACGTTGGCCCGTATGGAAGCACCGCACAGCCCGGCGGCTGAGACGTCCGCCGCCCACCTCGCCGTCGACTCCGCCGAACAGATGCGGGAACTGGGACGACGGCTCGCGAAACTGCTGCGCCCCGGCGATCTGGTGATGCTCACCGGTGAGCTGGGCGCGGGCAAGACCACCCTCACCCGGGGCCTCGGCGAAGGCCTCGGCGTGCGCGGCGCGGTCACCTCGCCCACCTTCGTCATCGCCCGGGTCCACCCCTCCCTGACGGGCGGCCCGGCCCTGGTCCATGTGGACGCCTACCGGCTCGGCGGCGGTCTGGACGAGATGGAGGATCTCGATCTCGACGTGTCGCTCCCGGAGTCGGTGGTGGTCGTGGAGTGGGGCGACGGCAAGGTCGAGGACCTCTCCGACGGCCGGCTCCATGTGGTGATCCACCGCGTCGTCGGCGACACGGACGACGACCGCCGCCAGGTCGCCCTGACGGGGTACGGCGCGCGCTGGGCGGGCGTGGAGCTGGCCGGGGTCTGACCGGAGTCCGGGCCGAAGCCCGGCCGGAGGGGCCGGGGGACACGCGGGACGGCCGGGGCTCTGGATATTCCGACAACATGTCGGGAAAATGTTGCGCGGGCCCGGCCGGGCGTGTTCACATGGTACGGAGAGCGGGTTAGGTTTACCTAACCAGGCCTGGCCCCGTGATCCGGGAGGCAACCATGTCGGCGTCCGAGCGCGAGTCCCAGCCCCGTACGGCCCATGGGCCCCGGCGGTCCGCCGAGCCGTCACGGCCGCCCGTTCTGACCGCGTCCGCCCTGTCCGCCGCGCCCGCCCCGCCCTCGATGCGCGATCTGCTGGCCTCCTGCGCGGCGGCCCGCGCGGTCTCCACCCCGCCGCCGGCTCCGGCCGCGCCGGTCCGCCCCAGTCTGGCCAGGGCCGAGGTCTCCAGGCCCCGGGCCGTGGGCCGCGACGCCGCCTGACCCCGCTCCGGGCGCGGGCCGGCCGTCCAGTCGGCGCCCGCCCGCAGGGTCACGCGTACGAGCGTATTCGCGGCGGGTCTCCCGGCCCGCGAAACCGCCTACGGGACCACGACCACCTTGGTGCCGATCGTGGCGAACCGCCACATCGAGTCCCCGTCCGCCCGCATCATCCGGACACCGCCCGTCCGCTTGTCCGGGTCCGGCTCCGCCAGCGAGCCGTTGACCGCCGCGCTGAAGCCGACCACCACATCGCCCACGCTCGCGAACCGCACCACATGCTCGATCGCGACCCCGTCCGACCCCGAGACCTGCCCGGAGCGGGAGGTCACCGCGTACGAACCGGGCGGCGGGTGCACCGTCGACGGCATGATCTGGAAAGTGCGGCTCACCTTCCGCTTCCCCGTCACCAGCCATACCCGACGGTCGGTCACGGCGTAGACGACCCGGGTGCCGGAGCCGGAGTCCGGGGGCAGCGCGAGCGGGTCCCTCGGCTTCTGCTCGGGTGCCTTCGCCGAGGGGGCCGCGTTCGGCCGGCCGGCCGCGCCGAAGGTGTCGGGGACGCTCGCCGAGGCCTGGTAGGCGAGGAAACCGACGGCGGCCAGCGCGACCGCCGTGAGCCCGGCCACCAGTCCCGAACTCCTCCGTGCCACGGTGTCCCACCTTTCGCGGTCTTTTGAATGTTTATGTCTTCGGGCGACCGTAGCAGCAGCCGCCCGTCGCACCGGGGCGCCGCAACCGCCCGCGCGGGAGCCGTAGGCTGTTTGCGTGCTCTTGCTCGCCGTGGATACCGCCACCCCCGCCGTCACCGCCGCCCTTCACGACGGCGTCTCCGTCATCGCCGAGTCCAGTCGGGTGGACGCGCGCCGGCACGGCGAGCTGCTGCTGCCCGCCGTCGACCGGGTCCTCGCCGAGGCCGGGGTGAAACTCGACTCCGTCACCGCCGTCGTCACCGGCGTCGGCCCCGGCCCGTACACCGGGCTGAGGGTCGGCCTCGTCACCGCCGCCAGTTTCGGCTCCGCGCTGGGCGTGCCGGTGTACGGGCTGTGCACCCTGGACGGCCTCGCGTACGCCTCCGGCCTCGACGAGCCCTTCGTCGTCGCCACGGACGCCCGCCGCAAGGAGGTCTACTGGGCCAGGTACGCCAACGCGCGCGAGCGCGTCGGCGAGCCCGCCGTGGACCGCCCCGCCGACATCGCCGAGTCCCTCGCCGGACTGCCCGCCGTCGGCGCGGGGGCCCTGCTCTACCCCGACGCCTTCCCCGACGCCCGCGACCCCGAGTACGTCTCCGCCGGCGCGCTCGCCTCGCTGGCCGCCGGGAAGCTCGCCCGGGGCGAGGAGTTCCTCCCCCCGCTGCCGCTCTATCTGCGCAGGCCGGACGCCCAGGTGCCGAAGAACTACAAGGTGGTCACCCCGAAGTGAGCACCGCCTCGGAGCCCGTGCTGCGCGAGATGCGCTGGTGGGACCTTGAGCCCGTACTCGACCTCGAACACACCCTCTTCCCGGAGGACGCCTGGTCGGCCGGGATGTTCTGGTCCGAACTGGCCCACGCCCGCGGCCCGCGCGCCACCCGCCGCTACGCCGTCGCCGAGTCCGACGGGAAGATCGTCGGATACGGCGGCCTCGCGGCGGCCGGCGGCCTCGGCGACGTCCAGACGATCGCCGTCGCCCGCGAGCAGTGGGGCACCGGCCTCGGCGCCCGGCTCCTCACCGATCTGCTGCGCCACGCCACCGCCTTCGAGTGCGACGAGGTCCTCCTCGAAGTGCGGGTGGACAACATCAGGGCCCAGAAGCTGTACGAGCGCTTCGGTTTTGAGCCCATTGGATTCCGCCGCGGCTACTACCAGCCCGGCAATGTCGACGCGCTCGTCATGCGGCTCCATGTGCAAGGGAATGTTTACTGATGGCTGACGAACCGCTGGTACTCGGTATCGAGACCTCCTGCGACGAGACCGGTGTCGGCATCGTGCGCGGCACGACCCTGCTCGCCGACGCCGTCGCCTCCAGCGTGGACACCCACGCCCGCTTCGGCGGAGTGGTCCCCGAGATCGCCTCCCGGGCGCATCTGGAGGCGATGGTCCCGACGATCGAGCGGGCCCTGAAGGAGGCCGGGATCTCCGCCCGCGACCTCGACGGCATCGCGGTCACCGCCGGGCCCGGCCTCGCCGGGGCGCTGCTGGTGGGTGTGTCGGCGGCCAAGGCGTACGCGTACGCCCTCGGCAAACCGCTCTACGGGGTGAACCACCTGGCCTCGCACATCTGCGTCGACCAGCTGGAGCACGGCAAGCTCCCCGAGCCCACGATGGCGCTGCTGGTCTCCGGCGGGCACTCCTCGCTGCTGCTCGCCCCCGACATCACCAGCGATGTACGGCCGCTGGGCTCGACCATCGACGACGCGGCGGGCGAGGCCTTCGACAAGATCGCCCGAGTCCTCGACCTCGGCTTCCCCGGCGGCCCGGTGATCGACCGGCTGGCGCGCGAGGGCGACCCGAAGGCGATCGCCTTCCCGCGCGGACTGAGCGGCTCGCGGGACCCCGCGTACGACTTCTCCTTCTCCGGGCTGAAGACCTCGGTCGCCCGCTGGATCGAGGCCAAGCGCGCCTCCGGCGAGGAGGTGCCGGTACGGGACGTGGCGGCGTCCTTCCAGGAGGCCGTGGTCGATGTGCTGACCCGCAAGGCGGTACGGGCCTGTGTGGACGAGGGGGTCGACCATCTGATGATCGGCGGCGGCGTCGCCGCCAACTCCCGGCTGCGGGCGCTCGCCCAGGAGCGCTGCGAGCGGGCCGGCATCCGGCTGCGGGTGCCCCGGCCCGGACTCTGCACGGACAACGGCGCGATGGTCGCGGCGCTCGGCGCGGAGATGGTGGCGCGCAACCGGCCCCCGTCGGACCTGGAGCTGTCGGCGGACTCCTCGCTCCCGGTGACGGACCCCCATGTGCCCGGGGCCCACGGCCACTCGCACGGCCACGGCCACAGCCATGACCACGACCATGTGCACGAGATCAGCAAGGACAACCTCTACTCATGACCGCGCCGCGCGTCATCACGCTGATGTGGGAGGCCCGGGCCGCCCGGGGCCGGGGCGCGGAGCTGCTGGAGTGGGCCCGCGCCCAGCGGACGGCGCGGGAGCCGCTGCGCCGGGAGACCTTCCGCGCCGGGCAGGACCGGGTGCTGGTGATGACCTGGTGGGAGGCCCCGGCGGAGGAGGGGGCGGCGCTGCCGGAGCTGCCCGAGCCCTCGGCGGACCTGATCACCAGGGCGGTGCACCGCTGGCGGTTCGAGTCCCTCGGCACCGGCTGACCGGCTGACCGGCTCGGCTCGGCCACTCCCGTCCTCTTCCCCGCGAGCCCCACGCCCTGTTTCCGCGCGCGTACGGCAACGTGCCGCGTCAAGGGGCCGAAAGGATCTGCCGAAGAAGAAGACATGATGAACAGCCAAGCGAGAGAGGCCCGTTGGGTCCTGACCGCCGTGCTCACCGCGCAGTTCCTGGTGGCACTCGACATGTCCGTGGTCAATGTGGCGCTGCCCGACATGCGCGACGACCTCGGCTTCACCCCCGACGCCCTGCAATGGGTCGTCGGCGCGTACGCGCTCACCTTCGGCGGGCTGCTGATGCTCGGCGGCCGGCTCACCGACATCCTCGGCAGCCGCCGCGTCCTCACCGCCGGACTCGCGATATTCGGCCTGGCGAGCCTGATCGGCGGCCTCGTCCAGTCGCCGGGCGCGCTGATCGCCGCCCGCGCCGCCCAGGGCATCGGCGCGGCGGCCCTCGCCCCCGTCGCCTTCACCCTGATCACCGTCACCTACGCCGCCGGACCCGCCCGGTCCAGGGCGCTCGGCAGATGGGGCACGGCCGGGGCCACCGGCGGGGCCGTCGGACTGCTCGCGGGCGGAATGCTCACCGACGCGACCGGCTGGCGGGCCGTGATGCTGGTCAACGTCCCCATCGTGCTCTTCGCCCTCTTCGCCACCGCCCGCGCCGGACTCCCCGCCACCCGCGACCCGGCCACCGCGCCGCGCCTCGACATCGGCGGAGCGCTGCTGGTCACCGCCGGTATGTCGCTGCTGGTGCTCGGCGTCGTACGCACCGAGTCCCAGCCCTGGGGCTCGGCCCCCACGCTGCTGACGCTCGGCGCGTCCGCCGTGCTGCTCGCCGCGTTCGCCGCCGTGGAGACGCGTACCAGCCGTCCGCTGCTGCGGATCGGACTCCTCGGGATACGTCCCGTGCTCGGCGCGAACGTCTTCTCGCTGCTTCTCAGCTCCGGCCAGTTCGCCGCGTTCTACTTCTGCTCGCTCCACATGCAGCAGGTGCTCGGCTACGGGGCCACCGCGACGGGCGTCGCCTTCCTGCCCTTCTGCGCCGGAGTGGTCGCCGGTTCGCTGATCGCCGCCAAGACGCTCGCCGCCGTCGGGGCCCGGGGCCTGCTGGCGCTCGGCGGGCTGCTCGGCGCGGCCGGACTCGCCGGATTCGCCCTCACCGCGACCCCCGACGGGAGCTTCGCGTACTCCATACTCTGGCCCTCGCTCCTCGCCAGCCTCGGCATCGGCCTCAGCTTCGTGCCCCTGGGCACGGCCGCGACCACCGAGGTGCCGCCCGCCGAGGTCGGCATGGCCGCCGGACTGCTCAACAGCTCCCGCCAGATCGGCGGCTCGCTCGGCCTCGCCGTCCTGGTCACGGCCGCCGGCAACGTCACCGGGTCCGGCACCGGCCCGGCGGCGCTCGCGGAGGGCTACCGGGCGGCCTACTGGGTGTGCGCCGGGCTGCTCGTGGTGGCCGCCCCGGTGGCGCTGGCCCTGCTGCCGGGCCGCGCCCGCACCTCCCCGGTGGCCCCCCGGGAGAGTTCCGAAAATAATTCCGGAGGGGATGTCGATCCGGCGGTCTCCCGTTCGACATAGGGGTGAGCGGCGGGGAAACGGCCCCGCCGGCCGTACAGAACCACCGAGGAGTCACCATGCCGCGCTTTCTGACGATGGTCCGCGTCGACGAGAACGACGTCCCCGCCGGCGGTGTCAGCGAAGGGCTGATGCGGCGGATGGGCGAGCTGATCGAGGAGATGACCAAGGCCGGAGTCCTGCTGGAGACCGGCGGTCTGACCCCCACCTCCGAGGCGACCAGGGTCACCTGGTCCAACGGGAGGATCAGCTACACCGACGGCCCCTTCACCGAGACCAAGGAGGTCATCGGCGGCTTCGCCCTCATCCAGGCCAAGGACCGGGCCGAGGCGCTGGAGTGGACCAAGCGCTTCCTCCAGGTCCACGAGGAGTACTGGACGATCACCTCCGAGATCCGTGAGATCGCCGAGGGCTGAGCACCGGGCCGTTGTTTGCCCCCGCGCCGCCCGGCTGCTCTGATGGCCCGGTGACGACAGCGAGCGCGGTGGAGACCGTATTCAGGATCGAGTCGGCGCGGATCATCGCCGGTGTCACCCGCATCGTGAGAGACGTGGGCATCGCCGAGGAGATCGCGCAGGACGCTCTGGTCGCCGCGTTGGAACAGTGGCCGGAGTCGGGCGTGCCGGAGAAGCCGGCCGCCTGGCTCATGGCCACCGCCAAGCACCGGGCGATCGACCTGGTGCGGCGCAAGGAGACCTACGCGCGCAAGCTCGCGGAGGTCGGGCGGAGCCTGGAGGACATCCCCCCGCCGGAGCCGCCGGGCGTCGACGACATCGACGACGACATGCTCCGGCTCATCTTCACCGCCTGCCATCCGGTGCTCTCCACGGACGCCCGGATCGCGCTCACCCTGCGGCTGCTCGGCGGCCTCACCACCGAGGAGATCGCCCGGGCCTTCCTCGCCGCGGAGCCGACGATCGCCCAGCGCGTCGTCCGCGCCAAGCGCTCCCTCGCCAGGGCCGGCGTCCCCTTCGAGGTGCCGTACGGACCCGACCGGGCGGCCCGGCTGGACTCCGTACTGGAAGTGATCTACCTCGTCTTCAACGAGGGGTACTCGGCGACCGCGGGCGACGACTGGCTCCGCCCCGCCCTGTGCGAGGACGCCCTCCGGCTGGGGCGGGTGCTCGCCGCCCTGATGCCCGGGGAGCCCGAGGCGCACGGACTGGTCGCGCTGCTGGAGCTCCAGACCTCGCGGATCCCCGCCAGGACCGGCCCGGACGGCCGCCCGGTGCTGCTCGCCGACCAGAACCGCACCCGCTGGAACCAGCTCTTCGTCCGCCGGGGCTTCGCCGCGCTCGGCCGCGCGACCGAGAGGGGCGGTACCCCGGGCCCGTACGTCCTCCAGGCGGCGATCGCCGCCTGCCACGCACGGGCGATCCGCTACGAGGACACCGACTGGGCGACCATCGCCGCGCTGTACGGACAGCTGGTCGCGGCGGTCCCCTCGCCGGTGGTGGAGCTGAACCGGGCGGTGGCGATCTCCATGGCCGAAGGGCCCGGCGCTGGCCTGGAGCTGGTCGACGCCCTCGCGGCGGAGCCCGCGCTGAAGGACTACCACCTGCTGCCCAGCGTCCGGGGCGATCTGCTGGCCCGGCTCGGGCGGACGGCCGAGGCCCGCGAGGAATTCCGCCGCGCGGCCGGGCTCACCCGCAATGAGCGGGAGCGCGAACTGCTGCTGGAGCGCGCCGAGGAGGGCTGAGCCCGCCTACTCGGCGGGGTGGCCGATCAGCATGGCGGGAGCGCCCGCGACCCGGGTCAGGAAGACCGTCGCCGAGTGCGGCCCCTGCGGCTTCACCTTGCGGCGCAGCTCCTCCGGCTCCACCGCCGAGCCGCGCTTCTTCACCGTCAGCGACCCCACCCCGCGCTCCCGGAGCAGCGCCTTGAGCCGCTTCAGATGGAACGGGAGGACATCGGTGATCTCGTACCCGGTCGCGAAGGGCGTGCCGGGGTGCGGTTCGTCCGAGGTGATGTACGCGATGGTCTCGTCGATCAGTCCGCCGTTCAGCGCCTCGGCGGCCTCGGCGACCAGATGCGCGCGGATCACCGCGCCGTCCGGCTCGTACAGATAGCGGCCGACCGGGCGGACCCGCGGGTCGGGCAGCCCCCGGCCGGTGAGGGTGCGCGGGCCGGGCAGCAGGGTCGCGGCGATCCCGGGGCCGGTGCTCCCGGTGTTCCCCGGTCCGGTGCTCCCGGCGTCCGGGCGTGCCCCGCGCCAGAGCACCGCCTCCTTCACATCGCCCTCGTCCGAGATCCACTCCGCGTCGAAATCCTCCGGCACCAGCTCGTGCGGGACCCCCGGCGCGATCTTGAGCGCGGCGTGCGGGCGGGCCCTGGCCGCCTCGATCGCCCAGGACAGCGGTGGGGAGTAGGCCTCCGGGTCGAAGACCCGGCCCCGGCCGCCCCGGCGCGCGGGGTCGACGAAGACCGCGTCGTACCCCGAGGTGTCGATCTCCGTCACATCGGCCTCGCGGACCTCGATCAGCTCCGCGAGCCCGAGGGCCGCCGCGTTGGCCCGTACCGCCGAGGCGGTCAGCGGGTCGCGGTCCACGGCCAGGACCCGGATGCCGGCCCGCGCGAGCGCGATGGCGTCGCCGCCGATGCCGCTGCACAGATCCGCGACCGAGCCCACGCCGAGCGCGGCGAAGCGGGCCGCCCGGTACTCGGCGACGGACTTGCGGGTCGCCTGTTCGACGCCGTTCGGGGTGAAGTACATCCGGTACGCGTCCTCCGCGCCGAACTTCGCCACCGCGCGCTGGCGCAGCCGGGCCTGTCCGATGGCGGCCGAGACCAGCTCGGCCGGGTGGTCGCGGCGCAGTCGGGTGGCGATCGCCAGCTCCTGGGCGGGGTTGAAGTCGCGGAGCGCGGCGAGCAGGGACTGGCCCTCGTCGGTGAGGAGCGGGGAGAGGTCGTTCACCTGGACATTGTGGGCCAAGTGTCGGGGGGCGTGTGGGCCAGCCGGGGGGACCGTCCGGCCCGGCCGGAGGTGTCGGCCGGTGCGACGGGGCCCGTGCTGACAGGATCCAGCGCCATGCAGCTAACCAGACAAACCGGAAACATGATGGAAAAATCCCTCTCATCGCCCCGGCGCTGTGGGCTCGCGGCCGCCCTGCTGGTCGCCCTGCTCGGCTCGGCGTGCGCGGCCGAGACGACCGGCGAACGCGAAGGCGCGCAGCGCGACACCGCCCGGACGGTCAAGGAGCGCGGGGCGGCGGGCCCGGGAGGTCCGGGCGGCGCGGGGGGACCGGGGGGACCGGGCGGCTCCCCGGCGGACCGCGCGGAGAGCGTCAGGAAGTCCCAGGCCCTGCGGGCCGTCGCCGCCCGCAAATGGGGCCTGGACCGCACCCCGCTGGCCGCGCCCCCGCCGCCCGCGGTCAAGCCCGTGATCACCACCCGCAAGGGCTTCGAAGTGGAGGGCGGCGAGTATCTGCCGCCGGTCTTCACCACGGTGCCGGTCACCGAGCGGGTCGTCTTCCTGACCATCGACGACGGCACGGAGAAGGACCCCGAGCTGCTGCGGATGATGTCGGAGCTCCAGATCCCGTACAG
The DNA here is from genome assembly GCF_039532665.1 of Streptomyces amakusaensis. Classification (NCBI taxonomy): domain Bacteria; kingdom Bacillati; phylum Actinomycetota; class Actinomycetes; order Kitasatosporales; family Streptomycetaceae; genus Streptomyces; species Streptomyces amakusaensis. The sequence continues at coordinate 103,948 of NZ_BAAASB010000011.1, forward strand.
CGCCTTTCTGAGCGACTACGTGATCAACGACAACTACGGCTACTTCCGCGAGATGCGCGACCGGGGCGTCGCGCTCCACAACCACACCCTGAACCACCGCTACATGCCCGGACTGTCGTACAGCGCGCAGAAGCGGGAGATCTGCGGCCAGCAGTCCAACCTCGCCAGGCTCTACGGCAAGCGCCCGCCGCTCTTCCGCCCGCCGTACGGCAACTACAACCAGGACACCCTGCGCGCGGCCAGTGCCTGCGGGGTCAAGGCGGTGCCGCTCTGGGCGGCCGAGGCCTTCCCCGACCACATGGAGTGGCGCGAGTGGGACCGGGATCTGCACCCGGGCGACATCATCCTCACCCACTTCCGGGGCACGGAGGACTGGGAGGGCACGATGCCCGACATGATCCGGCAGGTCATGCGGACGGTGACGGAGAAGGGGTACGCGGTGGCCCGGCTGGAGGACTACGTCTAGGCCGGGTCCGGCGGGTCCGGCGGGTCCGGTCCGGTGGGTCCGGCGGGGTCGCTCGGGTCCCGTCCGGCCGTTCCCGTCCGGCGCGCGGGGGTCCGGTCCGCGCCCTCGGAGGCCGTCGCGCGCCCCCTCGTGATCGCGCCATCAGGGCGCTGTATTGGCACTCCGCTTGACCGAGTGCTAATCGCGGTCATAGTCTCGGGTCTGGCACTCCCCACCGGAGAGTGCCAATGCGCGACAGGGCAGGTCCGGCACCCGCGACGACGGATCGACCTGGTCGCCACCCCAGACAGTTAAACCCCGAGATCTCCGAAGGGGGAGGCCGGACCGTGACGACCACCAGCTCCAAGGTTGCCATCAAGCCGCTCGAGGACCGCATTGTGGTCCAGCCGCTCGACGCCGAGCAGACCACTGCCTCTGGCCTGGTCATCCCGGACACCGCGAAGGAGAAGCCCCAGGAGGGCGTCGTCCTCGCGGTCGGCCCGGGTCGCTTCGAGAACGGCGAGCGCCTGCCGCTCGACGTCAAGACCGGCGACGTCGTTCTGTACAGCAAGTACGGCGGCACCGAGGTGAAGTACAACGGCGAGGAGTACCTCGTCCTCTCGGCGCGCGACGTTCTCGCGATCATCGAGAAGTAGGTCGGATTACCGGGGCTCGCCCCGGAGTCTCCGTACCCCGTTTGTTTTTTGAACCGCGCCCCTGGCCCCCGCTGACCTTCATATCCGGGCGCTGGGGGCGCTGTTCGTATCACGAAGAGGACTGAAACGCTCCATGGCGAAGATCCTGAAGTTCGACGAGGACGCCCGTCGCGCCCTCGAGCGCGGCGTCAACAAGCTTGCCGACACCGTGAAGGTGACCATCGGCCCCAAGGGCCGCAATGTCGTCATCGACAAGAAGTTCGGCGCTCCCACCATCACCAACGACGGTGTCACGATCGCCCGTGAGGTCGAGCTCGACGACCCGTACGAGAACCTCGGCGCGCAGCTGGTGAAGGAGGTGGCCACCAAGACCAACGACATCGCTGGTGACGGCACCACCACCGCCACCGTGCTCGCGCAGGCGCTGGTCCGCGAGGGCCTCCGCAACGTCGCCGCCGGCGCCTCCCCCTCTTCCCTGAAGAAGGGCATCGACGCCGCGGTCAAGGCCGTGTCCGAGGAGCTCCTCGCGACCGCCCGTCCCATCGAGGACAAGGCCGACATCGCCGCCGTCGCCGCGCTCTCCGCGCAGGACCAGCAGGTCGGCGAGCTGGTCGGCGAGGCCATGGACAAGGTCGGCAAGGACGGTGTCATCACCGTCGAGGAGTCCAACACCTTCGGCCTGGAGCTCGACTTCACCGAGGGCATGGCCTTCGACAAGGGCTACCTCTCGCCGTACATGGTCACCGACCAGGAGCGTATGGAGGCCGTCCTCGACGACCCGTACATCCTGATCAACCAGGGCAAGATCTCCTCCATCCAGGACCTGCTCCCGCTGCTGGAGAAGGTCATCCAGGCGGGTGGCTCCAAGCCGCTGCTGATCATCGCCGAGGATGTCGAGGGCGAGGCGCTCTCCACCCTCGTGGTCAACAAGATCCGCGGCACGTTCAACGCCGTGGCCGTCAAGGCCCCCGGCTTCGGCGACCGCCGCAAGGCGATGCTCCAGGACATGGCCGTCCTCACCGGCGCCACCGTCATCGCCGAAGAGGTCGGCCTCAAGCTCGACCAGGCCGGTCTGGACGTGCTGGGCTCCGCCCGCCGCGTGACCATCTCCAAGGACGACACCACCATCGTCGACGGTGGCGGCAACTCCGCGGACATCACCGGCCGCGTGGCGCAGATCAAGGCCGAGATCGAGTCCACGGACTCCGACTGGGACCGCGAGAAGCTCCAGGAGCGCCTGGCGAAGCTGGCCGGCGGTGTCTGCGTGATCCGTGTCGGCGCCGCCACCGAGGTGGAGCTGAAGGAGAAGAAGCACCGTCTGGAGGACGCCATCTCCGCGACCCGCGCCGCGGTCGAGGAGGGCATCGTCTCCGGTGGTGGCTCCGCTCTGGTCCACGCCGTCAAGGTCCTCGAGGGCAACCTCGGCAAGGAGGGCGACGAGGCCACCGGTGTCGCCGTCGTCCGCCGCGCCGCCGTCGAGCCGCTGCGCTGGATCGCGGAGAACGCCGGCCTGGAGGGCTACGTCATCGTCTCCAAGGTCGCCGAGCTGGACAAGGGCCAGGGCTACAACGCGGCCACCGGCGACTACGGCGACCTGGTGAAGGCCGGCGTCATCGACCCGGTCAAGGTCACCCGCTCCGCCCTGGAGAACGCCGCCTCCATCGCGTCCCTGCTGCTCACGACCGAGACCCTGGTCGTCGAGAAGCCGGCCGAGGAAGAGGCCGACGCCGGTCACGGCCACGGTCACTCCCACTGACGCACGGCGCTGACGCACAGTCGGCACTGAAGTCCGCCGGGCCCGGCACCCTCTCACGGGGGTGCCGGGCCCGGCGGCTTTCTCAGGCCTCCCGCTCCAGCCCCGCCGCCGACACCGGCCGGGCGAACGGCAGCCCCCGGGCGTACCGCTCCAGCTCGTCCAGGGCCCGGTCCGCCAGCCGGTGCAGCTCATTGCCGAGCGAACCGGCGACATGCGGGGTGAGCAGCACATTGGGCAGCCCGTACAGCGGCGAGGCGGCGTCCGGCACCTCGGGATCGGTCACATCGAGCACCGCGTGCAGCCGGCCCGAGACCAGCTCCGGCAGCAGCGCCGTCCCGTCGACCAGCGACCCGCGCGAGGTGTTGATCAGGGTCGCCCCGTCCGGCAGCAGCGCCAGCCGGCGGCCGTCGATCAGCCGGCGGGTCGACGCCAGCTCCGGAGCGTGCACCGAGACGATGTCACTGCCCGCGCAGAGCGCGTCCAGCCCGCTCCACACCGCCCCCAGAGCCCGGGCCCCGGCCTCGTCCACATAGGGGTCGTACAACAGAACCCGCAGGTCGAAGGGGCGCAGCAGCTCGATCACCCGCCGCCCGACGCGGGACGCGCCGACGATCCCGACCGTACGGCGGTAATTCCCGGCCCCGCTCAGCTCCCGGCCCCAGTCATGGCCCGCGCGCAGCTCGGCGTACCGCCGCGCCGAGCGCAGCACCCCCTTGCCCGCGAAGAGGATCGCGGCGAGCGTGTACTCGGCGACCGGCAGCGCGTTGGCCTCGGCCGCGGACGAGACGGCGAGTCCGCGCTCCCAGCAGGCCTCGGTGATGTGCTGTTTCACGGATCCGGCGGCGTGCACGACCGCGCGCAGCCGGGGTGCGGCGGCGAGGGCGCTCGCGGTGAGCGGGGGAGCGCCCCAGCAGGTCAGCAGGGTCTCGGCGGTGGAGAGGGCGGTTCGTACGGCGGGGCCGGGGTCGGTCAGGTCGTGGGCGATCAGCCCGGGGTCGGTGCGGGCGAGTGCGGTGAGCCGCTCGCGGTGGCGGGCGGTGAGCAGGCGCTCGGCGACGCCCGGGCCCATGGCGAGCAGCACTTCGGGTCGGCGGCCGGGGGCGGCGTGGTGCGGCGGTTCGGCGGAGTTCCCCATGGCGGGAGCTGTACCCCCGAGGTACGCACGCCATGACGCAACCGCCCCCGCCCCCGGTCTTCCCGCTTACTGCGGGCCGTACTTGCGGCCGGTCTTGGAGCTGATGCCGCCCAGTACGCCCCGGGGGGCCAGCTTCACCAGTCCCATCAGCGCCTTGTACCGGGGGTCCGGGATCGAGACCGCCTTTCCGCGCGCCAGATCCGTCAGCGCCGCCGACACCAGCCGGTCGGCGTCCAGCCACATCCAGCCGGGGATGTTCTCGGTCCCCATCCCGGCGCGCTGATGGAATTCGGTACGGACGAAACCGGGGCAGAGCGCCATCAGCCGCACTCCCGATCCGGCCAGGTCCCGGGCCGCGCCCTGGGTGAACTGCACGACCCACGACTTGGACGCGCCATAGGTGCCCCGGGGGACGAAGGCCGCCACCGAGGCCACATTGACGACAGCGCCCCTGCGCCGCTCCCGCATGCTCCGCGCCGCCGCCGCGGTGAGCCGGAGGACCGCCTCGCAGTGCACCTTCAGCATGGTCAGCTCGTCTTCCATGGAGACTTCCAGGAAGCGCCCCTTATTGCCGAAGCCCGCGTTGTTGACCAGCAGATCCACCGGTTCGCGGGGGTCGGAGAGCCGCTTCTCGACCGCCGAGATGCCCTCCTCCGACGACAGATCGGCGGTCAGTACCTCGGCCTCGACGCCGTGCCGGTCGTGCAGCTCGGTGGCCTGTTCCCGGAGTCTCGCGGTGTCGCGGGCCACCAGCACCAGGTTGTGTCCCTCGGAGGCGAGCCGCCGCGCGAACGCGGCCCCGATGCCCGCGGTCGCTCCCGTGATCAGTGCAGTCGTCATAGGCGGCACGTTAGTGCCCCGCCGGTGACCGTCCGCACCCGGTCACCGCGGACCCGGCACCGGCACCGGGGCGGCTTCCCCGGCGACGCTCACGCGCCGCCGTGCTTCGCGACGTACTCCCGCGCTTTGGCCAGCAGCTCCGGATGGAGGGCCTCGCCCGCCGCGAGGACCTCCGGCAGCAGCGCGCGCTCGATGGTCCCGGCCCGGAAGGCCATGCTCACCGTCACCCGGTGGCCGGGCCGGTGCACCGTCTCGATCGGGTCGCCCGCGCGGATCGCGCCGGGCTCGACGACCCGCAGATACGCCCCGGTCCCGGCGTGCCGGGTGAAGCGCCGCACCCAGCCCTTCTCGCCCAGCCACTCGGCGAAGGTGCGGCAGGGGACACGGCCGGACGTCACCTCCAGCACCAGCCGGTCGCCGATCCGCCAGCACTCGCCGATCAGGGCGTTGTTCACATCGAGCCCCTGGGTGGTGAGGTTCTCGCCGAAGACGCCGTTGGGCAGCGGGCGGCCCAGCTCGCCCTCCCAGAAGTCCAGGTCCTCGCGGGCGAAGGCGTACACCGCCTGATCGCTCCCGCCGTGGTGACGCCGGTCCCCGATCGCGTCGCCGGCGAGCCCGCTGCCGCCCGAGCCCTTGGGCCCGGGGTCGCTCACCCACACGGCTTCCTCGACCGGCCGTTTGTCGATCGCGGTGGGGAAATCGCTGTATTCCACGGTGCGGGTGAGGCCGGTGTTCACGGTCAGAAGCTTCATGAACGTCACGTTAATCCCTCAACAATCCCCCAACATCAAACTATCTGTCGAATAATTGCCTATATCCCCAAGGGGTGCTTATAGTGAAAAGGTGATCGAGGCCCGTCATCTCCGAGTCCTGCGCGCGGTGGCCACCACCGGTTCCTTCTCCGCCGCCGCCCGCGCCCTGGGCTGCACCCAGCCCGCCGTCAGCCAGCAGATGAAGGCCCTGGAGACCTCCGCGGGCACCCCGCTGCTGATCCGCGCCGGCCGGGAGATGCGGCTGACCCAGGCCGGAGAGGTGCTGGTGCGCCACGCCTCCGGCATCCTCGCCGGGCTGACCGCGGCGGAGGAGGAGATCGCGGCCATCGCCGGGCTGCGGGCGGGCCGGGTCCGGCTGGTCTCCTTCCCCAGCGGCAGCTCCACCCTGGTGCCCACCGCCCTCGCCGCGCTCCGGGCCGCCCACCCCGGCACCCAGGTCTCGCTCGTCGACGCCGAGCCGCCGCGCTCGGTGGAGATGCTGCGCGAGGGCGACTGCGACATCGCGCTCGCCTTCCGCTACGGCGGGGCCGCCGAGCGGGAGGGCGAGTGGGACGACCTGATCGTCCGGCCGCTGCTCTCCGACCGGCTCGTCGGGCTGGTCCCCGAGGGGCACCGGCTCGCCGGGGCGGGCGCGGTCGCCATCGGCGATCTCGCCGGCGACCCCTGGATCGCGGGCTGCCCGCGCTGCCGCCGTCAGCTGGTCGAGGTCTGCGAGGAGGCCGGCTTCACCCCGCGCATCGACTTCGCCACCGACGACTACCCGGCCGTGATCGGCCTGGTCGGAGCCGGTCTGGGGGTCGCGGTGCTGCCGGAGCTGGCGCTGGAGTCGGTACGCCCCAAGGGCGCGCGCGCCATCACGGTCGACCCGCCGGTGGTGCGGGAGATCGTCGCCCTCACCCTGCCGGACCTCTCCCAGGTCCCGGCGGTCGCGGCCACCCTCGACCAGCTCGCCCTGGCGGCGTCCCGCTGACACCGGCGGGCCTCCGCGCCCGTACCGGCGCTCGTGTCCGTACCCGTACCCGTACCCGTACCTGCAACCGTGCAGGAACGTTTCTGCGAAGGGCTGGGCGTCAGTCCTGCCCCGTGCCCGTCGTGCTGGCCGCCGGGACCAGCCGGTGCCGCGCGCGGCCCATCAGCTCCTCGCGCTCGTCCTCCGTCAGTCCGCCCCACACCCCGTAGGGCTCTCGCACCGCCAGTGCGTGCGCGGCGCACTCGGCGCGGACCGGACACCTCATGCACACCTCTTTCGCCGAGTTCTCGCGCGCGCTGCGCGCGGCCCCCCGCTCCCCCTCGGGATGGAAGAAGAGCGAGCTGTCCACACCCCGGCAGGCCGCGAGGAGCTGCCAGTCCCACAGGTCGGCGTTGGGTCCGGGAAGGCGGGAGAAATCTGCCATAGCGCTTGCCCCTTGAAACCGTGCTGAGCGGATCCGGTCAGGTCGCGTCGCGCGAGCGGAGGGGCCACGAGCCGCACCCGGCGCCCGCACACTGCCTCACGACCGTACATCTACTGTGTTAGTAGATGTAAATATGACTCATTACGAATCTAGCCACAGACACCACCCAAAGTGAAGAAAATCAGCTAAATGGTGCATAAGGGATGAAAGAAGAACCATTCCCCCTCGGCCGTATGGAGGCCCGCACCGCCGAGCACGCCCTCTCGCGTGAAGTGCTGAAGAGTCCGCTCCGGGCCGTAACTCTTTCGAGTGACCATCGTTGGTAGTGCGGAGGCGGTTGAAGCAACAAGTGCTCGGGCACACGTCCGAGTGCGCTCAACCGCACAGGTGAAGAAACGTACCCAGCCTGGAGGCTCAAGGTGACGCGCATCAGCTGCGGAGGGCGGCCATGACATCCGTCCTCGTCTGCGACGACTCCCCGCTTGCCCGAGAGGCGCTCCGCCGCGCGGTCGCGACCGTGCCCGGCGTCGAGCGCGTGACGACCGCGGCCAACGGCGAGGAAGTCCTCCGCCGCTGGGGCGCCGACCGCTCGGATCTGATTCTGATGGATGTACGCATGCCCGGCCTGGGCGGTGTCGAGACGGTCCGCCGGCTGCTCTCGGCCGACCCCGGCGCCCGGATCATCATGCTCACCGTCGCCGAAGATCTCGACGGAGTGGCGCTCGCGGTCGCCGCGGGGGCCCGCGGCTATCTGCACAAGGACGCCTCCCGCGCCGAGCTGCGCGCGACGGTGACCCAGGCGCTCGCCGACCCGACCTGGCGGCTCGCCCCGCGCAGGCTGCGCTCGGCCGAGATGGGGGCCGCGCCCACGCTCACCGCGCGCGAGATCCAGGTGCTCGAAGGAATGAGCCACGGCCGTTCCAACGCCGAGATCGGCCGCGAGCTGTTCCTCTCCGAGGACACGGTGAAGACCCACGCGCGCCGCCTCTTCAAAAAACTGGGAGCCTCGGACCGTGCGCACGCGGTCGCGCTCGGATTCCGCTGGGGCCTGGTCCGTTAGGACTGTTCGCGGGGTGCCCGAGAGGTGCGACCGACCCCGCTCGCCGTACGGTGGGCGGGGCGACGGGCGGCCGCGGGCATCCGTTTCCCTCGCGATGCCGCATCCTTGAGGTGTGGAGTTCCTCGGGAACGAGTCCGGCGAGCGGAAGGGGAGGGCGCAGGCAATGAGTTCCGGCGCACCTGCTCATAACGCTTCGGTGCACAACATGGGACACGGTGCCACGGATCAGCGGCCACCGATGCACCATGGACCGATGCGTGACGACAACACCACGGTCATCGGTGCGCTCGTCCACCGTGCCGTCGAAGGGGACGAGCAAGCCACGCACGACCTCCTCGCGCATGTCCATCCACTCGCGCTGCGCTACTGCCGCACCCGGCTCAACCGGCTGCCCGGTGACGCGCGCCACTTCGTGGAGGACCTCGCCCAGGAGGTCTGCGTCGCCGTGCTGATGGCGCTGCCCCGCTACCGGGACACCGGCAGACCCTTCGAGGCGTTCGTCTTCGCCATCGCCACCCACAAGGTCGCCGATCTCCAGCGCGCCGCCATGCGCCACCCGGGATCGACGGCCGTGCCCTCCGACGAGATGCCCGAGCGCCCCGACGACTCCCTGGGTCCCGAGGAGCGCGCCCTGCTCAGCGATGACGCGGAGTGGGCCAAGAGGCTGCTGGCCAACCTCCCGGAGAACCAGCGCGAGCTGCTGGTGCTGCGGGTCGCGGTCGGCCTCACCGCCGAGGAGACGGGCCAGATGCTGGGGATGTCCCCCGGCGCGGTCAGGGTCGCCCAGCACCGGGCGCTCAGCCGGCTCCGCGCGCTCGCCGAGCAGTAGCCGCCGTTTTCCCGTCGTTTCCGGCGTTTCCCGCGCTTCTCGCGGGTGTGTGTCAACCCACAAAGCCGCCGAGCATTCTTGATCGTGGAATGAGAGGGCGTCCCGGGCCGTTAGCATGGACATCCGCACCGATCAAGGCCATTTGGGGAAGGTGTCATGACCAACATCGACGGAGTGCCCGAGAAATTCGCGACACTCGGGCTGACCTACGACGATGTGCTGCTGCTGCCGGGCTCCTCCGACATGGCTCCCGACCAGATCGACACCTCCTCGTACATCTCGAAGAACGTCCGGGTGAACATCCCGCTGCTCTCCGCGGCGATGGACAAGGTCACCGAGTCCCGGATGGCCATCGCGATGGCCCGCCAGGGCGGCGTGGGCGTGCTGCACCGCAATCTCTCCATCGCCGACCAGGCCAACCAGGTCGACCTGGTCAAGCGCTCCGAGTCCGGCATGGTCACCGACCCGATCACGGTGCACCCCGACGCCACGCTCGGTGAGGCCGACGAGCTGTGCGCGAAGTTCCGCATCAGCGGCGTCCCGGTCACCGACCGCGCGGGCAAGCTGCTCGGCATCGTCACCAACCGTGACATGGCCTTCGAGTCGGACCGCAGCCGCCAGGTGCGCGAGGTCATGACCCCGATGCCGCTGGTCACCGGCAAGGTCGGCATCTCCGGCGTGGACGCCATGGAGCTGCTGCGCCGCCACAAGATCGAGAAGCTTCCGCTGGTCGACGACGCGGGCGTCCTCAAGGGCCTGATCACGGTCAAGGACTTCGTCAAGGCCGAGAAGTACCCCAATGCCGCCAAGGACAAGGACGGCCGGCTGCTCGTCGGCGCGGCCGTCGGTGTGGCCGGTGACGCCTTCGAGCGCGCCCAGGCCCTGGTCGAGGCGGGCGTCGACTTCATCGTCGTGGACACCGCGCACGGTCACTCCCGGCTGGTCGGCGACATGGTCGCCAAGATCAAGTCGAATGCCTCCGGCGTCGATGTCATCGGCGGCAACATCGCCACCCGCGACGGCGCGCAGGCGTTGATCGACTCCGGCGTCGACGGCATCAAGGTGGGCGTCGGCCCCGGCTCCATCTGCACCACCCGCGTGGTCGCCGGCATCGGCGTGCCCCAGGTCACCGCGATCTACGAGGCCTCCCTCGCCGCCAAGGCGGCCGGTGTCCCGGTCATCGGCGACGGCGGCCTCCAGTACTCGGGCGACATCGCCAAGGCCCTGGTCGCGGGCGCCGACACGGTGATGCTCGGCTCGCTGCTCGCGGGCTGCGAGGAGTCGCCGGGCGAGCTGCTCTTCATCAACGGCAAGCAGTTCAAGTCGTACCGCGGCATGGGCTCGCTGGGCGCGATGCAGTCCCGCGGCGAGCAGCGCTCCTTCTCCAAGGACCGCTACTTCCAGGAGGGCGTCGCCTCCGACGAGAAGCTGGTTCCCGAGGGCATCGAGGGCCAGGTCCCCTACCGGGGTCCGCTCTCGGCCGTCGTCCACCAGCTGGTGGGCGGTCTGCGCCAGTCGATGTTCTACGTCGGCGGTCGCACGGTCCCCGAGCTCCAGTCCAACGGCCGATTCGTCCGGATCACCTCGGCGGGGCTCAAGGAGAGCCACCCGCACGACATCCAGATGACGGTCGAAGCACCGAATTACAGCAGGAAGTAACAGCGCGAAGCAGTAGCCCTCGCCTGTCAGGGGCGGTTCCGGTTCTCCGGATCCGCCCCTGTCGTATGCGTCGGTGATACTGGTAGGCGCAGACGTAGAGGGAAAGGCCACACAAGGTGACTGAGATCGAGATCGGGCGCGGCAAGCGCGGTCGCAGGGCGTACGCGTTCGATGACATCGCCGTCGTACCGAGCCGGCGCACACGGGACCCGAAGGAGGTCTCGATCGCCTGGCAGATCGACGCCTACCGCTTTGACCTGCCCTTCCTGGCGGCTCCGATGGACTCGGTGGTCTCTCCGCAGACCGCGATCCGCATCGGCGAGCAGGGCGGCCTCGGCGTCCTCAACCTCGAAGGACTGTGGACGAGGTACGAGGACCCCCAGCCGCTGCTGGACGAGATCGCGGAGATGGCTCCGGAGACCGCGACCCGTCGCCTCCAGGAGATCTACGCGGCCCCGATCAAGGAAGAGCTGATCGGGCAGCGCATCAAGGAGGTGCGGGACTCGGGCGTGGTGACGGCCGCCGCGCTCTCCCCGCAGCGCACCGCCCAGTTCTCCAAGGCCGTGGTCGACGCCGGTGTGGACATCTTCGTCATCCGCGGCACCACGGTCTCCGCCGAGCACGTCTCGGGCGCGGCCGAGCCGCTCAATCTGAAGCAGTTCATCTACGAGCTGGACGTTCCGGTGATCGTCGGCGGCTGTGCCACCTACACCGCCGCGCTCCACCTGATGCGCACCGGCGCGGCCGGCGTCCTCGTCGGCTTCGGCGGCGGCGCGGCCCACACCACCCGCAATGTGCTGGGCATCCAGGTCCCGATGGCGACCGCGGTCGCCGATGTCGCGGCCGCCCGCCGCGACTACATGGACGAGTCCGGCGGCCGTTACGTCCACGTCATCGCCGACGGCGGCGTGGGCTGGTCCGGAGACCTCCCGAAGGCGATCGCCTGCGGTGCGGACGCCGTGATGATCGGCTCCCCGCTGGCCCGTGCGACGGACGCGCCCGGCCGCGGCCGTCACTGGGGCATGGAGGCGGTCCACGAGGACGTGCCGCGCGGCAAGCTCGTCGACCTGGGCATCGTGGGCACCACCGAGGAGGTCCTCTCGGGCCCCTCGCACACCCCCGACGGTTCGATGAACTTCTTCGGGGCGCTGCGTCGCGCGATGGCGACGACGGGCTACAGCGAGCTGAAGGAGTTCCAGCGGGTCGAGGTCACCGTCGCGGACTCGCAGCACAGCCGCTGACCCGCGCGTAGCGTACGAGAGGGGCCCGACGCCTTTGAGGAAGGCGTCGGGCCCCTCTTCGTGCGCCCAGGGTCACCCCGGGGTACGCCCCGGGCCGTCACAGCCGGTGGGCGGCGCCCGCCGGGGTGGCTCCCCTGGTGTCCAGGAGCAGCTGCGCCTTCACGGCGAGGCCCTGGAGGTCGTAGGTGCGGTGGTGCTGGAGCAGTACGGTCAGATCCGCCGCGGCGGCTGCCTCGTAGAGCGAGTCCGCGCGGGGGACGGGCTGGTCGCGCACCCGCCAGTCGGGGACGTACGGATCGTGGTAGCTGACGGCCGCGCCCAGGTCCATCAGCCGGCGGCTGATCTCCTGGGCGGGGGAGCCGGCCAGATCCGCGAGGTCCGGCTTGTAGGTGATTCCCAGCAGCAGCACCCGTGCGCCCCGGGCGGATTTTCCGTGCTCGTTCAGCAGGGTGGCGCAACGCTGGATGACGTATTGCGGCATCCGGGTGTTGATCTCCTGGGCGAGGCCGACCATCCGCAGCGGATGACCGGGGGTGCGCCCGCTGTACGGGAGGACCCCGGGGTCCAGCGGCACGCCGTGGCCGCCGACGCCCGGGCCGGGGCGGAAGGCCTGGAAGCCGTACGGCTTGGTCTCGGCGCAGCGGATCACGTCCCAGAGGTCGACCCCGAGGTCGTGGCAGAGCACGGCCATCTCATTGACCAGCGCGATGTTCACATGGCGGAAGTTGGTCTCCAGGACCTTCACGGTCTCGGCCTCGCGCAGTCCCCGGGCGCGGACGACCTTGTCGGTGAGCCGGCCGTAGAAGGCGGCGGCGGACTCGGTGCAGGCGGGGGTGAGGCCGCCGATGACCTTGGGGGTGTTGGCGTAGTCGTGGGTGCGGCTGCCGGGATCCACCCGCCCGGGGGAGTAGGCCAGATGAAAGTCGCGGCCGGCCCGCAGCCCCGAGCCGTCCTCCAGGATCGGGCGCAGCAGGGAGTCGGTGGTGCCGGGCTGTACGGCGGATTCGAGCAGCACGGTGGTGTGCGGGCGGAGCCGGGCGGCGAGGGCGCGGGCGGCCTCGGTGAGGGCGGTGAGGTCGAGGTTGCCGTCCGGGCCGAGGGGGGTGGGGGCGCAGATCGCGGCGGTGCGGACGCGGCCGAGTTCGGCCGGGTCCGTGACGGTTCTGAAGCCTCCGGAGAGCATGCGCCGGATGTCGGCGGGGGTGCGGCCCGCGGCGGGTTCGGTGAGGTGCCGGGGGTCGGGGTCGTAGCCGATCGTCTCGATGCCGGCGGCCACGGCGGCCTGGGCGAGGGGCAGGCCGTGGTGACCGAGTCCGATGACGGCGAGGTCTGCGGGCATGCGTGTGGCCGTCCTTCCCATAGCCGGAGGGGAGCGTGGGCGCAAGCCCTGTGGGCGGAACGGGCGGGTGCGCAATGTCAGACTAGGCGTAAATATGACCGATATGCGGTATTGCGGGGCTGTGGCGGTCCGAGTGTTATCCACAGGCGGTGGCTGAAGTCGGTGACTGCGGACAGAATCGATGGTGAGGGACCGGCCGGTCGGTCGGTGCGGCCGGCCGCGGGCCGGTGCGGGCCGGCCGGGGTCCGTCGGGCGGGCGTGCTCGCCGGCCGGGCCGGGCCGGGAATGCGGGGCGCGGTGTCCGGGCAGAGGTACACGGGGGCGACGGGAGGCAAGCACAGTGAAGACAGCGACACTGGGACCCGAAGAGCGCGCCCAGGCACTCGCCGGCATGGCCGATCGGGAGCTGGACGTACTGGTCGTCGGCGCGGGCGTGGTCGGCGCGGGCACCGCGCTCGACGCGGTGACACGAGGGCTCTCCACCGGGCTCGTGGAGGCCAGGGACTGGGCATCGGGCACATCGAGCCGCTCCAGCAAGCTCATTCACGGCGGGCTGCGCTATCTGGAGATGCTGGACTTCGCGCTCGTCAGAGAGGCGCTCAAGGAGCGCGGGCTGCTGCTGGAGCGGCTGGCCCCGCATCTGGTGAAGCCGGTGCCCTTCCTCTATCCCCTGGAGCACAAGGGATGGGAGCGGATCTACGCCGGATCGGGCGTCGCGCTCTACGACGCGATGTCGGTCTCCTCGGGCCACGGCCGCGGCCTGCCCGTGCACCGCCATCTCTCCCGCCGGCAGGCCCTGCGCGTGGCCCCCTGTCTGAAGAAGGACTCCCTGGTCGGCGCGTTGCAGTACTACGACGCCCAGATGGATGACGCCCGGTATGTGGCGATGCTGGTCCGCACCGCCGCGAGCTACGGGGCCCAGGTCGCCAGCCGGGCCCGGGTCGTCGGCTTTCTGCGCGAGGGCGAGCGGGTCGTGGGCGCGCGCGTCCAGGACGTCGAGGGCGGCGGGGAGTACGAGATCCGCGCCCGCCAGGTGGTGAACGCGACGGGGGTGTGGACGGACGACACCCAGGCGCTGATCGCCGAGCGCGGCCAGTTCCATGTGCGCGCCTCGAAGGGCATCCATCTGGTGGTGCCCAAGGACCGGATCCACTCCACGACCGGGCTGATCCTGCGCACCGAGAAGTCGGTGCTGTTCGTCATCCCCTGGGGCCGGCACTGGATCGTCGGCACCACCGACACCGACTGGGACCTCGACAAGGCGCACCCGGCGGCCTCCAGCGCCGACATCGACTATCTGCTGGAACACGTCAACTCGGTGCTGGCCGTGCCGCTGACCCGCGACGACGTCCAGGGCGTCTACGCGGGGCTGCGACCGCTGCTCGCCGGGGAGTCGGACGCCACCAGCAAGCTCTCCCGCGAGCACACGGTGGCCCACCCGGTCCCCGGGCTCGTGGTCGTGGCGGGCGGCAAGTACACCACCTACCGGGTGATGGCGAAGGACGCGGTGGACGAGGCGGTGCACGGGCTGGACCAGCGGGTCGCCGACTGTGTCACCGAGAATGTGCCCCTGGTCGGGGCCGAGGGGTACACGGCGCTGTGGAACGCCCGGGCGAGGATCGCCGCGCGCACCGGCCTCCATGTGGTGCGGGTCGAGCATCTGCTGAACCGGTACGGCTCGTTGGCCGAGGAGGTGCTCGACCTCATCGCCGAGGACCCCGGTCTCGGCGAGCCGCTCGGCGGGGCCGACGATTATCTGCGCGCCGAGGTCGTCTACGCCGCGTCACACGAAGGGGCACGGCATCTGGACGACGTGCTGACGCGGCGCACCCGGATCTCGATCGAGACCTTCGACCGGGGGACCCGCAGCGCACGCGAGTGCGCGGAGCTGATGGCACCCGTCCTGGGCTGGGGAGCGGCCCAGATCGACAAGGAGGTCGAGCACTACGAGAAGCGGGTGCAGGCGGAGCGGGAGTCCCAGCGGCAGCCCGACGACCTGACGGCGGACGCGGCCCGGCTGGGAGCGCCGGACATCGTGCCGCTCTGACACCTCCCGTTCCGCCCCGCGCCCGTGCTCACGCGCTCTCGCCGGGGCGGTGCGTGACGCCCCGTCCGCCGAGGGGACGATCCGTGACGTACCGTCTGTTCTTCGGGCGCGCCCCGAGCGCGTGGGCGACGAGCCTCACACCGGAGAAGGAATGGTGGAGGTTTCAACCTTCCGGACCCGCACCGGTGGTCGGCGGACCCGGGAGAAACGCCCGTCCCGGAGTGAGGGACAATGAAGGCTCTGCCAAAGCGTGTTACCGCATCGCGCGGGAGCGGCAGGCGCGGGCGAAGACCACGGATCGCAGAGGGGACGCATGTCGGAGGCGGAGCAGTCGCGGGAGCCCCAGCAGGACAGGTCCACCGACTCCACGGCACCGGAGCCGGGTGATTCCGGCGAGGCGTCCGGGGAGCCCGCGCCCGGCGAGGGCCCCGACGCACCGGGCAGGGGAGCGGCGGCGGTCCCGGCGGCGCGGACCGGTTCCCGGTCCGGCGGACGGGAGGCTGACGCCGGTACAGACGCACCGCCCGGGGCGGAGGTTGAGTCCGGCGGTGCCGCGACCGGCGCGCTGCCCGCCGTCGTACCCCCGGCGCGCAGAACGACGGAGAGCGCGCCCGCGCGGAGCGGCGCGGCCCCGGCCCGCGGCTCCGGCCGGGGGGCGGCCTCCGGCCGGGACCCCGAGGGGCGGCTGCTCTCCGGCCGTTACCGGCTCGGCGGCGTGCTCGGCCGGGGCGGCATGGGCACGGTCTGGCGCGCGGAGGACGAGACCCTCGGCCGAACCGTCGCCGTGAAGGAGCTGCGCTTCCCCAACAGCATCGACGACGAGGAGAAGCGCCGCCTCATCACCCGCACCCTGCGCGAGGCCAAGGCGATCGCCCGGATCCGCAACAACAGCGCGGTGACGGTCTACGACGTGGTCGACGAGGACGACCGCCCATGGATCGTGATGGAGCTGGTCGAGGGCAAGTCCCTCGCCGAAGTCATCCGCGAGGACGGCACCCTGACACCGCGCCGGGCCGCCGAGGTCGGGCTCGCCATCCTCGACGTACTGCGCTCCGCGCACCGCGAGGGCATCCTGCACCGCGATGTGAAGCCGTCCAATGTGCTGATCGCCGACGACGGACGGGTGGTCCTCACCGACTTCGGCATCGCCCAGGTCGAGGGCGACCCGTCGATCACCTCCACCGGGATGCTGGTCGGCGCGCCGTCGTACATATCGCCGGAGCGGGCGCGCGGCCACCGCCCCGGGCCCGCCGCCGACCTCTGGTCGCTCGGCGGACTGCTCTACGCGAGCGTGGAGGGCTGCCCGCCCTACGACAAGGGCTCCGCGATCGCGACCCTGACCGCGGTGATGACCGAGCCTCTGGACCCGCCGAAGAACGCGGGCCCGCTGGAGGAGGTCATCTACGGCCTGCTCGCCAAGGACCCCGAACAGCGGCTCGACGACCGGGGCGCGCGGGCGCTGCTCACCAAGGTGCTGCTCGCTCCCGACGCGCCCGCGAGCCCCGAGCCGCCGGTCGACGCCACCCGCGCGATGGCGATCCCGCCGATGCCGCCGCCCGCGCCCCGGACGAAGACCAAGGGCCCCGCGCCCCGGAGCGGCCCGCCGGCGGCGGCCGGCGGAGCCCTGGGCGGCCCCGGGATCGCTCCGCGCGCGGCCCCGGTCCCGCCCCGGCCGCCCGTCCAGCGGGCCACGCCGGTCCGTGCCTCGCTCACCGATGTGGTGCCCCGCCGCACCCTGGTGATCATCGCGGTCGTGGTCGCGCTGGCCGTCGTGGCCACCGGGGTCTTCCTGACCCTGCGCAAGACCGACGACTCCCAGAACGAGGGCAAGGGCGACGCGGCCGTGTCGGCCGGCGCGAAGACCCCGGGCGGCGAGGAGACCCCGGGCGACAAGTCGCCCGACGGCGAGCCGGGCCGGTCCGCCGACTCCGGCACCGACCCGGACTCCGGCACCGACTCCGACCCCCGCCCGGAGGACTCCGCCGACAGCGACAGCTCCTCCCCCTCCGACTCCGGCTCCGCCTCGGCCAAGGCCCCCGACGACAAGCTGCCCAAGGGGTACGGAAACGTCTCCAACGGCCGGTTCCGCTTCTCCATGGCGATGCCCGAGGGCTTCCGGATGACCGGCGTCGCGGGCCAGAACTCCGGCGGCATCTTCAGCGAGAGCGGAGGATTCCCCCGGGTTCAGGTCGACTTCAACGACAGCCCCAAGGACGACGCGGCCGCCGCGTGGAACGCCGCGGTCCCCGGCACCCGCGCCCAGAGCGACGGCTACCGGCACGGCGGCGTCAGGACGGTCGAGTACAAGGGCTATCCGACCGTCGCGGACTGGTCCTTCGAGCGCAACCAGAAGGGCGAGCGAATACGCGTCCTGAACAGGGGCTTCAAGGTCGACGCGGAGCACGGCTACTCGATCATGGTCAGCTGTCCGGCGGGCGACTGGGACAAGGCGGAGTGCAAGACGCTCCGGGACACCGCGTTCGCCACATTCAAGCCCAAAGGCTGAGCGGGGCCACGTATCGTGAGAGCGCGTGGCCGCCGGACCCCGGCAACGGGCCGCAGGACGACCGGAATTGACGCACGGAGAGCCGCACCGATGTTCCGGATCTCCGCCCCGGCGGTGTGATCCGGCCGGTGAGCGGGCAGCTCGCTTGAGGGGAGGCGACATGGACGACTACGCGGGACGGGTGCTGGCCGACCGCTACCGCCTGCCCCTGCCCCCGGCCGACGCGTACGAACTGGCCGTGACCCGGGCCTTCGACACCTACAGCGGACAGGAAGTCCTGGTCCGGCAGGTGCCGCTGCCGGAGGTCGTGGAGGCCGAGGTTGTCGAGGCCGACGGCACCGCGGCCCGCGGCGACCGGCCGAGAACGGCCCGGGGGCCCGCCGACCCGGCGGTGCTCCGCGCCGTCGAGGCCGCCCAGGCCGCCGCCCAGATCCCCGACCACCCCCGGCTCGACCAGGTCTTCGACGTCTTCGCGGAGGCCGGTTCGCTGTGGATAGTCAGCGAGCGCGTCGCCGCCCGTCCGCTCGCGGCCCTGCTCGCCGAGCGGCCACTCACGCCCTACCGGGCCGCCGAGGTCGCCTCCGACGTCCTGACCGCCCTGCTCATCCTGCACGCCCACGGCTGGACCCACCGGAACATCACCACCCGTACCGTCCTGGTCTGCGACGACGGACGGGTCGTCCTGACCGGCCTCGCGGCCGGCGCCGCCGAGGAGGCGCTCTGCGGGTACGCCCCGGTGCCCCAGGAGGTCCCGGACGCGTACGCCGAGATGCTCCCGCCGTACGACGACTCCGACGACAACGGCTACGCGGACCACGCCGACCACACGGGCGGTACGGGCGGCGATGACGGCACGGAGTACCCGGAGGAGTACGAGGCCGACGGCGACGAGGCCGGTGAGCTGATACCGGGCCTCCGCTACGACGGTGACGTCGACGGTGACGACGAGGGGCAGGGGCAGGGGCAGGGCGAGGGACGGCCGGAGCACCCGGGGAGCCCCGCGGCGGACGTCCGGGCCGCGAGACCGGGGGCCATCGCGGCCTACCGGGCGGGCGTCGGCGCGGCCACGGCCCGTACCGGCGGGGAGCCGCCCACCGGCACGCCTCCCGCGCCCGGCGGCCAGGACCCCGACTGGTGGGCGCGCAAGCCGGGAGAGCCCGCCCGGCCCGTCCTCCACCAGGACGACGACCCCGACGACGATCTCGACGACGACGGCCGGGACCCCGATCGCGGCGGCTACGCCCGGCTCGCCGGGACCTGGCACGACAGCCCCTTCCCCGGTCAGGACGGCCCGCCGCCGCTCCCGGCCGGCGGCGGCTTCCTGCCCGCCGAGCCCCGGGCGCTGCCCGCGCCCCGTACCCCCCGGCCGCTGCCGGAGGCCGAGCGCCCCGAGCCCGAGCCCGAGCCCCCTACGGACCGGACGGACCCGGCCGACCGGGCGCTCGCGCCGTACCGGGAGACCGATCCCTACGGCGTACACCGGCAGCCGCCCTCGCCGGACGAGCGCCCGGCAGCCCTCCCCGCGTCCGCCGCCTCCGGCGGCTGGGACCGGGGCGGCGCCGGCCGTGAGGCGCTGCGCGCCGACGCGCGGCGCAGGCCGCTGCCCGCCGCCGAGCCGCCGCCCGCGCCCGGCCGCTGGGACGAGATCGCGACGCCCGGCGACACCCCCCGCTACCAGGGGCCCGCCACCCCGCTCGCCGCCGAACGGGCCCGGCAGGCGAGGATCGCCGTCGTCGGCGCGGTCACCGAGCGCTGGGCCCCCGAACAGGCCGGCCCCGTCCATGAGAACTGGCAGCTCGCCGCGCCCGTCGGCCCCGCCACCGACCTCTGGGCGCTGGGCGCGCTGCTCTACCGCGCCGTGCAGGGCCACGCCCCCTACCCCGAGGAGAGCGCCGCCGAGCTGGTCCAGCTCGTCTGCTCCGAGCCGCCCGCCTACGCCGAGGAGTGCGGCCCCCTGCGCCCGGTGGTCGAGTCCCTGCTGCGCCAGGACCCCACCGAACGCCCGGACGTCGAGGAGCTGCGCGGCTGGCTGCGCTCGCTGGTGCGCTCCGCCCCCGAGCCGGAGGCCGGGACCGGCGTGGTGCAGCTGCCGCCGCCGAGCGCGCCCGAGGGCAGCAGGCTCCCCGTCGTACGCCGCAGGGGCGAGCTGGTGCGCAAGCGCCGCACCGGCTCCGCCGAGGTGGTCCACGGCAGACACCGCCACAAGAAGCCCCGCCCGGAGCGCCGCCGCCCCCGGTCGCTGGGCCGCCTTCTGCTGCTGCTGATCCTGCTGCTCATGGCCGGGGCGATCGCCTACGCCGTGAAGTTCATGCCCGCGGCCGACAGCCAGGACGCCACCGGCCCCCAGGGCGGGGCCACCACCCGCCCCACCGCCTCCGAGAGCCCCGGCCCGGCCCGTACCACCGCCGGGTCCCCGCCCTCGTCCTCGCCGTCTTCGTCCCGGACCGCCGCCGAGGGCTCCCGGCAGCCCCAGACCACCGCGCCCGCCGCCGATGTGCCCGCCGGGTACGTCCTGCGCGAGGACCCCGAGGGCTTCCGTACCGCCGTCGACAAGACCTGGCAGCGCCGGCCCATCAACGACATCGGCCAGATCCGCTACAGCGACGGCGACTTCACCCTGATCGTCGTCCCCGGCCGGGACACCGTCCGCACGAGCGGCGACGACCCGCTCACCTACCAGAGCGACAAGCAGCGCGAACTCCAGCCGTACCGCGAGTCGTCCTGGGCCGAGGCGACCGGTCTGCGGCGCATACAGGTCGGCCGGCGGGTCATGGCCGAAGGCCAGTACAGCTGGCAGGACGCGGCGGGCCGCCAGGTCTACGTCCGCAATCTGGTGATGATCCTCGACGGCAGCTACCACATCGTCCAGGTGATCGGCCCGGACGAGCAGCGGGACAGGGTGACGGAGGCCTACCGGGCCGCCGCCGACGCCTACCGCACCACCCGCTGACCGCCCCCGCCCCGCACCCCCGCAGGGACAAGCCGCTGATCAGGGCTTATGCGCCAGTGAACACTGGCGTGATGGCGAAGGCCGGGCCCGGGAGCGGGCAGGGGCGGCCACAAGCTGTTACCGGTGGGTATCCAAAGCGTCGGCCGACGGCTTACGCTCGGGCCCATGACCGTCTCGAAGACCCCCGCCACCGCCCTCGGCGTCAACCCCGCGGCCCTCGCGCCGGCCGGCGCGCGCACCGCCGCCGACGTGGTCACACCCGAGGTGGTCGCCCGGCTGACCCGGGGCGTCGTCGGATCCGGCCGCACCGCCGGCCACACCCCCTTCACCGGCGAGACACTGGCGGAACTCCCCGAGTCGACCCCGCAGGACGTCGCCGAGGCCTTCGAACGCGCCCGCGCCGCCCAGAGCGCCTGGGCCGCGATCCCGGTCCGTGCCCGCGCCGCCGTGCTGCTGCGCTTCCACGACCTCCTTCTCGACCGGCAGGCCGAGATCCTCGACCTGATCCAGCTGGAGACCGGCAAGGCCCGCCTCCACGCCCACGAGGAGGTGCAGGCCGTCGCGGTGGCCGCCCGCCACTACGGCCGCCGCGCCGCCTCCTATCTGCGCCCCCGCCGCCACCCCGGCGTCGTCCCGGTGCTCACCAAAACCACCGAGCTGCGCCATCCGCGCGGTGTCGTCGGCCAGATCGCCCCCTGGAACTACCCGCTGGAACTCTCCATCGGCGACGCGCTGCCCGCCTTCGCCGCGGGCAACGCCGTGGTGATGAAGCCCGACACCGAGACCGCGCTCACCGCCCTGTGGGCCATCGATCTGCTGGTCGAGGCGGGGCTGCCGCCCGAGGTCTGCCAAGTGGTCCTGGGCGAGGGCCCGGTCGTCGGCCCCGAGGTCGTTCGGCACGCCGACTACGTCTCCTTCACCGGCTCCACCCGCACCGGCCGCGAGGTCGCCCGGGGAGCCGCCGACCGTCTGGTCGGAGTCTCCCTCGAACTCGGCGGCAAGAACCCCATGCTCGTCCTGGCCGACGCCGACGTCGAACAGGCGGCGGCCGGAGCCGTCCGCGCCTGCTTCTCCTCGGCCGGACAGCTGTGCGTCTCCATCGAGCGGATCTACGTCCACGAGTCGATCGCCGACCTGTTCACCGAACGCTTCGCCGCCCGGACGAGGGCGATGCGCCTCGGCAACTCCCTCGCCTACGGGGCCGACATGGGCTCGCTCGCCGGGGAGCGCCAGCTGGAGACCGTCGTACGCCATGTGGACGAGGCCGTCGCCAAGGGCGCGACCGTCGTCGCGGGCGGAGTGGCGCGCCCCGACATCGGTCCGCTCTTCTACGAGCCGACCATCCTCGACGGGGTCGAGCCGCCGATGGCCGTCTGCGCCGAGGAGACCTTCGGGCCGGTCGTCTCGCTCTACCGGTTCACCGACGAGGACGAGGCCGTCGAGCGGGCCAACGCCACCGAGTACGGCCTCAACGCGAGCGTCTGGTCGCGCGACGGCCGCCGGGCCCATGCCCTCGCCGCCCGGCTGCGCGCGGGCACGGTCAACATCAACGAGGCGTACGCGGCGGCCTACGGCAGCGCGGCCTCCCCGATGGGCGGAATGAAGAACTCCGGGCTGGGCCGCCGCCATGGCTCGGAGGGCATCCTCAAGTACACCGAGGCGCAGACCGTCGCCCAGCAGCGGCTGATGCCGCTCGCGCCCGCGTTCGGGATGGACGACAAGGGGTACGCGGTGCTCATGACCCGCTCCCTGAAGGCGATGAAGGCCCTGGGCCTGCGCTGATCCGTTCCCGTCCCGTTTTCTCCGCCGGGTCCGACAGAAGAGATGGGGAGCGATGAACGAGCACGACTACGACTACGACTACGACGTGATCGTCATCGGGTCGGGCTTCGGCGGCGCGGTCTCCGCGCTGCGGCTCACCGAGAAGGGCTACCGGGTGGGCGTGCTGGAGGCCGGCCGCCGCTTCACCCGGGAGACGCTGCCGAAGAACTCCTGGGACCTGCGGAACTTTCTGTGGGCCCCCGCGCTCGGGCTCTTCGGCATCCAGCGCGTTCATCTGCTGGGCAAGGTCATGGTGCTGGCGGGCGCGGGGGTGGGCGGCGGCTCGCTGAACTACGCCAACACCCTCTACGTACCGCCCGCGCCGTTCTTCCGGGACCCGCAGTGGAAGGACATCACCGACTGGCGGGAGGAGCTGGCTCCCCACTACGACCAGGCGCGGCGGATGCTCGGCGTCCGGATCAATCCGACGATGACCCCCTCCGACGTCCATCTGCGGGCGACCGCCCGGGCCATGGGCGTCGGGGACACCTTCCACCAGGCGCCGGTGGGCGTCTTCTTCGGCGACGGGCAGGACGCCGACGGCCACTCCCGGGCCGCCCCGGGACAGGAGGCCGCCGACCCCTACTTCGGCGGCGCGGGCCCCTCCCGCAGAGCGTGCACCGAGTGCGGCGAGTGCATGACGGGCTGCCGTCACGGCGCGAAGAACACCCTCGACGAGAACTATCTCCATCTCGCCGAGCGGGCCGGCGCGAAGATCCACCCCATGACGACGGCGGTCACCCTCACCGAGGACTCCCGGGGCGGCTTCGCGGTCGGCACCCTGCCCAGCGACGACCGCCGCAGGGGGAGGGGACGTACGCTCACGGCCGCCCGGGTGGTCGTCGCGGCCGGCACGTACGGGACGCAGACCCTGCTGCACCGGATGCGGGACACCGGGCTGCTGCCCCGGATCCCGGCCGGACTGGGGGAGCTGACCCGTACCAACTCCGAGGCGCTGGTGGGCGCGCAGACCGACCGCCGCCGCTACCGCGCGCGGCACGGCGTGGCCCGGGTGGACTTCACCCGGGGCGTCGCGATCACCTCGTCGATCCATCCGGACGAGAACACCCATGTCGAGCCGGTGCGGTACGGCAGGGGATCCAACGCGATGGGCGCTCTGACCATCCTCCAGGTGCCCTACCGGACCAGGGCCCGGGTCGCGGGCTGGCTCGGGAACATGGCGCGCCACCCGGTGCTCGCCGTCCGCTCGCTGTCCACCCGTCGCTGGTCGGAACGGACCATCATCGGGCTGGTGATGCAGTCCCTGGACAACTCCCTGACGACCTACCGCAGGCCGACCGGGCCGGGGAAGGGCCTGCTCACCGCCCGTCAGGGGCACGGCGCGCCCAATCCGACCCAGATCGAGGCGGCCACCCGGGCCGCCTCCCTCCTCGCGGCGGAGATCAACGGATTCGCGGGTTCCAACATCGGGGAGCTGATGGGCACCCCGCTCACCGCCCACTTCCTGGGCGGCTGCCCGATCGGGGCGACGGCGGACACGGGGGTGATCGATCCGTACCACCGTCTCTTCGGGCACCCGGGCATCTCGGTGGTGGACGGCGCGGCGGTGAGCGCGAACCCGGGGGTGAACCCCTCGCTGACAATCACGGCGCAGGCGGAGCGGGCGATGTCCCTCTGGCCGAACAAGGGCGACCGGGATCCGCGCCCGGCGCAGGGCGCGGCCTATCGGCGTCTCGCGCCGGTGCCGCCGAGGTCCCCGGCGGTGCCGCGGGGCGCGTTCGGGGAGTTGAGGCTGCCGTTCCTGGACATCCCGGTGGTTCCGCCCCGGAGCTGAGCGGAACCACCGGGCCTCGCGGTGTCAGTCCGTCACGCGGTGGTGTTGTCGCGGCGGCGCTTGAGTGTGAACAGCACTCCGGCTCCGGCGAGTACGGCGATGCCGCCGACGGCGCCGATGGTGGGGAGCGCGGAGTCGGCACCGGTCGTCGCGAGGCGGCCGGTCACCGGGAGCTCCGCCAGACCGCCCTGCGGAGCCGGCTTGCCGACCGGCCTGTCGACCGGCTCATCGCCCGTTCCGCCCTTCCCTCCCTCTCCGTCGCTCTCCCCGGTTCCGCCGGTCCCGCCGTTCTCGCCGGGCTTCTCGCCCTCCGACTCGTCGACCTCGCCGGGCTTGCTGCCCGGGGCGAGCACCTCGAAGTTGTAGCGCTTGTGCCCACCGGACTCACAGCTGAGCCCGGACTCCGTCGTCTCGGTGTACCAGCCGCCGCTGAAGGCGGTGCCGGCCCCGGGCTCCGCCTTGGCGTCGACCTTCAGCCGCATCTTGACCTCGGAGTACTCACCGGGCTTGAGCGTTCCGGCCGTGCCGAAGTACCCGAACTCCATGTCGATCGTCTGCCACTTGCCGCCCACCTGCCACTGGAGGGTGACGTACCGGGAGCTGGACTCGTACTGCGTGTCGGTGGTGTAGATCTCCGCGTACGCCGAGATGCCGGTCCTGGTCTGCTCGGACCTGTTCGTCAGCCGGTAGGAGAGATCGATCCAGCCGGAACCGGCCACGACCTTGGTGGGGAGTCCGCGCAGCTCGGTGTCGATCGCCTTGCTCGATTCGACGAAGGTGTCGCACACCTCCCCCTCTTCCTCCTTCGGCGGGTTGGCGGTCATGGAGGCATCGGGGGACGGCGCACTCGGCGTTTTGCCCGGTGTTCTGCCCAGCGCGTCCGAGGAGCCGGGCGCGGTCGGTGCGTCCGGACCCGCCGTGGGGCCGGAGGGTACGACGGCGCCGGCCGGGTCGCTCTCCGGTGTGGCGGGAGCGCTCGACGTGACGTCCGGAGCGGGGGCCGACCGGTCGGGGGCGGGCGTGCTCCCGGTGATGGTGGCGGAGGGAGCGGGTGAGGAGGGGCCCGTCGCGAAGGCGGCCGGAGCGGCCAGGAAGGTGGCGGGGGCGAGGACGGCCGCGGCGGCGGCGACCGTGAGAGTGCGGCGGAGCTTCATGAAGACATGACCTCGGCGTGGTCCGGAGTGCCGCGCGGGCGCGCACGGCACCGAATCTGAAGGGCCTCCCGAGGTGGGGAGCACGGGTGAGGCCTTGGAAACACATGGTTGACGGTTGTACCGCCTAGAAGGTTGTGCATGACACGGATCATGAATTCGTTATTCCGGATTCCGGCGCGCCCGTCGGGGCTCCGCCCGCGTTCCGCCCCGCCCGCCCTGTCGTGCGCGCAGCGGGGCCGCTGCGCCCCCCTCCGAGTGCAGCGGCCCCGCTGTGTTCTGTGGCCCGTGACACCGTGCGGAGTGCGCGGCCTCCCGGGGTGGGAGCGCACGGTGAGGCCTTTGTTACGCATGGTTGACCCGCACCCGGGCCGAAGGGTTGCCCTGCCTCAATCAAGAGATCATGTGATCTGCATCACTTTTCTGCCGTGTGAGGGCAGGCGCTCGGGCCGCAGAGGGGGAGGGCCGAA
Source organism: Streptomyces amakusaensis (assembly GCF_039532665.1). Lineage (NCBI taxonomy): Bacteria > Bacillati > Actinomycetota > Actinomycetes > Kitasatosporales > Streptomycetaceae > Streptomyces > Streptomyces amakusaensis. Next base: position 129,815 of record NZ_BAAASB010000011.1, read on the forward strand.
CTCTCCGGTCGCACCGGGGGAGGGGCGGGTGCGGACCGGGTTCTTCGGAGGCCGGGGCCGGAGCCGGAGGCGGGTCCGTCGCGGACCGTTGTGCGGCCGGTCCCGGGCGTCCCCGGAACCGACCGCTCGGGGTGACCGGGCTGCTGTCCCCTGCCGTCCGGTCACACGCGCTGGCGCGAGGTCCCACGACGTGCCTGGGCACGTCACACGCTCCAGCGGAGCCCACGCGTGGTTTCCTGCGAAGCCGCCCCTGGCTGGCACGGACACCGGGACCAACGAACCCTCTTCGCCCACGGTCACGCTCCGTACGGGTGAGAGCGGACCCGAACTCAGATACGGCCCCGGCACAGCTCCAGCAGCGTCATCGCCAGAGCCGTCCCCGGCTTTCCGAGCGCGTCGCGGAAGTGGCCGAGGACCTCCATCTCGCGGGAGAGGTTCACCCGCCGCCCGCCGGAGCCGATCCGTGCCTCCTGGATCACCGCCGACACGGCCATCCGCTCCTGTACGAGGCCGATGATCCGGTCGTCCAGCGCGTCGATCCGGTCGCGGGCGCCGCCGATCAGCTCGGCGGCGCTCTCGGTGCGGGCTCCGGTCCTCTCCGCCGCCGTGGCGGTGGCGGTGACCGTCGTCGGGGCGGTCGTCTGCCGGGGGGTGCTCGTGCTCGTCATGGTCATCTCTCCGGGCTCCGGTGATCTCGGTCGGTCTCGGTGCCCGGGCGGCGGACCCGGAGAACGCCAGAGCGCCCCGGGCCTGTCGGCCCGGGGCGCTCTGGGAAGTCTGCTTTTCAGTGGCTCAAGCAGCACGACCATGGCAGCCGGACGGGCCCGGTGCCATAGGTAAAGACGAAGGTCTGCTGCGTGCGCATGGGCACAGTATGGACCGTGCGCCGACCGGGGGCCAAAGCCCGGCCCGGATGGTGAGACGGGAAAGACCCCCGCACCCCGGTAGAATCGGGAGAACCGAAACCCCCCGCCGGAAGGCCGCCAGTGTCCTCAGCGTCTCCCGCTGCCGCGCCCGATGTCGTACTCGTTGTCGACTTCGGCGCGCAGTACGCCCAGCTCATCGCCCGTCGCGTCCGTGAGGCCCGGGTCTACAGCGAGATCGTCCCGTCCTCGATGCCGGTGTCCGAGATGCTGGCCAAGAACCCCCGGGCGATCATCCTCTCCGGCGGCCCCTCCTCCGTCTACGCCGAGGGCGCCCCGCGGCTGGACCGTGAGCTGTTCGAGGCGGGCGTCCCCGTCTTCGGCATGTGCTACGGCTTCCAGCTGATGGCCACGACGCTCGGCGGCACCGTCGACAACTCGGGCGCGCGGGAGTACGGCCGTACCCCCCTGCACGTCAGCAAGACCGGCTCCACCCTCTTCGAGGGCACCCCGGCCGAGCAGCCGGTGTGGATGTCCCACGGCGACGCCTGCTCCGCCGCGCCCGAGGGCTTCACCGTCACCGCGTCCACGGACGTCGTGCCGGTCGCCGCCTTCGAGAACGACGAGAAGAAGCTGTACGGCGTGCAGTACCACCCCGAGGTGCTGCACTCCACCCACGGCCAGCAGGTCCTGGAGCACTTCCTCTACCGGGGCGCGGGCATCGAGCCCACCTGGACCACCGGCAATGTCATCGAGGAGCAGGTCGCGGCCATCCGCGAGCAGGTCGGCACCAAGCGCGCCATCTGCGGGCTCTCCGGCGGCGTCGACTCCGCCGTCGCGGCCGCCCTGGTCCAGAAGGCCATCGGCTCCCAGCTCACCTGCGTCTACGTCGACCACGGCCTGATGCGCAAGGGCGAGACCGAGCAGGTCGAGAAGGACTTCGTCGCCGCCACGGGCGTTCAGCTCAAGGTCGTCGACGCCGAGGAGCGCTTCCTGACCGCGCTGGCCGGTGTCTCCGACCCGGAGGAGAAGCGGAAGATCATCGGGCGCGAGTTCATCCGCGTCTTCGAGCAGGCCCAGGCCGACATCGTCGCCGAGGGCGCGGCCGACGGCGAGGAAGTCGCCTTCCTCGTGCAGGGCACGCTCTACCCGGACGTCGTCGAGTCCGGCGGCGGCACCGGCACCGCCAACATCAAGTCCCACCACAATGTCGGCGGCCTCCCCGAGGACCTGGAGTTCCAGCTGGTGGAGCCGCTGCGCCAGCTGTTCAAGGACGAGGTCCGGATGGTCGGCCAGGAGCTCGGCCTGCCGGAGGAGATCGTCCAGCGCCAGCCCTTCCCGGGCCCCGGCCTCGGCATCCGCATCGTCGGCGACGTCACCCGCGAGCGGCTCGACCTGCTGCGCGAGGCCGACGCCATCGCCCGCGAGGAGCTGACGGCGGCCGGTCTCGACCGTGAGATCTGGCAGTGCCCGGTGGTCCTCCTCGCCGACGTCCGCAGCGTCGGCGTCCAGGGCGACGGCCGGACCTACGGCCACCCCATCGTGCTCCGCCCCGTCTCCTCCGAGGACGCCATGACGGCGGACTGGACCCGGATGCCGTACGAGGTGCTGGCCAAGATCTCGACCCGCATCACCAACGAGGTCCCCGACGTCAACCGCGTCGTCCTGGACGTCACCAGCAAGCCCCCGGGCACCATCGAGTGGGAGTAGTCCCCTCCGGGCCCGCCAGGGTCGCTTGACGATGCCGTCGCCCATCCGTCCGGGCGGCGGCTTCGTCGTGGGAAGCCGCCCGCCGCCCCCGGCGAGTGAGGCTCACCGCGCCCGGATACATATGTTCAGTTGAGGCGGGCATCGGATGAGGCTCGACGGAGAGCGGGGAGAACGATGGCGCGGACCCATGGGACGGCGACCGGGAACAGCACGGACGCCGACGGTCCGAGAGATCTCGGCCTGCGGGACCGGGCGGGCAGACTCGCACTCCTCCCGCTCCGGATCTTCCTCGGCATCACCTTTCTCTACGCGGGGCTCGACAAGCTCACCGACAGCCAGTTCCTCGCCGCCGAGGGCATGGGCTCGATCGGCGACCAGATGTACGGAGTGCGCGACAGCTCCGCCGTGCCCGGCCTGGTCGACCTGGCGCTCAACAGCCCCGAGAGCTTCGGCTACGCGCTCGCCCTCGGCGAGGTGGCCGTCGGCCTCGCCACCCTCGTCGGCCTGTTCGCCCGCGTCGCCGCACTCGGCGGCGCACTGATCTCACTGAGTCTGTGGCTCACCGTCAGCTGGCAGATCCAGCCCTACTACTACGGCAACGACCTCATCTATCTGATGGCCTGGCTGCCGCTGGCGCTCGCCGGAGCCTCCGTGCTCTCGGTCGACGCCCGTATCGCGGAACGGCGACGCCGGCGGGCGTAGTGCGCGAAACCCGCCACCCCGGCCAGCAGCATCCCGCCGAGGACGAGCGGGAGGGCCACGAACCACGGGGTGTGCCAGGCGCCGTCCGCGTCCCCCGCGTAGAGCAGCGCGGCGGTCAGCGCGGACACCCCGGCGATCAGCCGCCCGGGCAGAAAGCCGTGCACGATCCCCCGACGCGCTCTTCCGGCCCTCGGCCGCTCAGGAGACGACACGGGCCACCTCCACCTGTCCGACGCCCACTTCGAGATGCAGCTCAAGGGTGCCGGCGGGCTCGGCCCCCTCGGCCGCGGGCAGCGTAACCCTTTTCTCCTGGTCGGGGGAGATGTCGATGTCGTCCTTCTTCTCGCCCGGCAGCCGGATGTCACCCAGCCCCGCCTCGGCCCGCAGCACCACCGGGACCCCCTCGGGTATGAGGATCTTGAGCCGGCCGGCCCCGACCTCCGCCGTGGTCGACACCGTCCGCCCGGCCGGGACGGCGAGGCGGGACAGATCGAGCGTCGCGACGCCCGTGCCCAGCTCATAACCCGGCTCCAGCGCGGCCACCGACGCCGGCCTCCACTCCGTCCGTATCCACTGGGTGCTGATGTCCTTCGGCAGTACCGCCGCGCCCGCCAGCAGCACCGCCGTGACCATCGTCATCAGCATGGTGCCCACTCCCGTACGGCCCAGCAGCGAGCTGACCGCCAGACCGAGCCCGAACACCCCCAGCGCGCAGGCCAGCCCGATCTGGAGACTGGTGCCCAGAGGGCTGCCGTCCCAGCTCAGCCGGGTGCCGAGAAAGCCCGCGAGCAGCGCCAGCGTCAGAACCGCGCCGTCCATGCCGCGCCGGCCCCGGGTCCGCGCCTCGGCCGGACGCTCCCCGGCCGGTGCGCCGGGGGCGGGCAGCGCGCTCTCCGGGCCCCACAGATACCCCGAGGAGGACGCCGGGCCCGTGGCGCCGTCCTTCACGATCGGGTCCCGCCACCACGACGGACTCTCCGGCGCGGGCGGGGCCTTGGTCTCGGGCGGGGCGTCCGACACCGCGTGCGCGGTCGCCGGATCGAGCGGACCGCTCTCCGGCGTCACCGTGCGGCGGCGGCGCGACCACACGGCCGCCCCCGACATCGCCAGCACCAGCAGCGCGGCGAAAGCCAGCGTCCCGCTGCTGCTCAGCAGGGTCAGAAACAGACCGCACCCTATGAGCGCGAGGAACACCGCCGTCAGCGCCGCCCCCTCGACCTGCCCCGAGAGCAGCCGCCGGGCCTCGTTCTCCTCGTCGTCCTCCACCGGGATGAGCAGCCAGGCGAAGCCGTAGAAGATCAGCCCGACACCGCCGGCCACCGAGAGCGCGCCGACCACGATCCGGAAGATCACCGGATCTATGTCGAAATACCGCCCGAGCCCGCCGCAGACCCCGCCCAGCACTTTCTGCCGGGGAGTGCGGCGCAGCGGCCGGACCTCGGACGAGAGGTCCCCGTGCCCGTCGGGCACCGCTCGGTCCCCAGTGGTCGGCTCATTCATGACTCCATGGTGACTGCCGTCCGCCGCCGATGGCACCAGGACCGACCCTGGCCCGTCCCTGATATCCGGACGCGGATCCCCGGCCCCCGATCAGGGTCGGTTCAGGGGCCGCCCCTGATACCGCCCCCGGGCCCGCCGTGTGACGATCGAGTCATGCCCGCCGCCACGCCCCGATCCGCCGCAGCCTCGCGCGCCCCGGTCCCCGAGGACGCACCGCCGCGCAAGCTCTACCGCAGCGCCGACGGCCGCCTCCTCGGCGGAGTGGCGCGCGGCCTCGCCGGGCACCTCGGCCTCCCCGTCATCTGGGTGCGGCTGGTCTTCCTCGGCCTCTTCATGGCCGACGGCCTCGGCGCGCTGCTCTACGCGGTGTTCTGGATCGTCGTCCCGCTCGGCGTCGGCGGCCGCACGGCCGAGCCGCGCTCCGTCTTCGAGGTCACCGACGACGGCAGACGCAAACTGCGCAAGCCCGACAAGGGACAGCTCTTCGCGATGGTCGCGCTGCTCTTCGGTGCCGCGATCTTCATCGGCGACCTGGAGACCAGGAGCAGCGCCAACCGCTATGTCTGGCCCACGCTGCTGATCGGCGCGGGAGTGGTGCTCGTGTGGCGGCAGGCGGACAACGCCCGCCGCGCCCGCTGGACCGAGGCCAACAGCCGCCGCCGCAGGCTGTTCCAGCTCGGCCGGGGGCTCGCCGGGGTCGCCCTCGTCGGCATGGGCCTGGCCGTGTTCATGGTGGTCCGGGGCTCCGCCGCCCAGCTCGGCAATGTGCTCACCGCCGCGATAGCCGTCATCGCCGGCATCGGCCTCCTCGCCGGCCCCTGGCTGGTGCGGATGACCCAGGATCTCTCCGAGGAGCGCACCATGCGCATCCGGGCCCAGGAGCGCGCCGAGGTCGCCGCCCATGTCCACGACTCCGTCCTGCACACCCTGACCCTGATCCAGCGCAACGCCGCGGACGCGGGCGAGGTGCGCCGCCTCGCCCGTGCCCAGGAGCGCGAACTGCGGAACTGGCTCTACAAGCCGGAAGGCACCGGCAAGGACGAGAGCGAGGAGCCCGACACCCTCGCCGAAGCGGTCAAGAAGGCGGCCGCCGAGGTCGAGGACAAGCACGGCGTCCCGCTGGAGGTCGTCGTCGTCGGCGACTGCCCGCTGGACGAGGGGCTCGCCGCCCAGATGCAGGCCGCGCGCGAAGCCATGGTCAACGCCGCGAAGTACGGTGGCCAGGGCGGGGCGGTCCAGGTCTTCGCCGAGGTCGACGGTCGTACTGTCTATGTATCAGTACGGGACAGGGGGCCCGGTTTTGACCTGGATTCCGTTCCGGACGACAGAATGGGCGTCAGAGAATCGATCATCGGCCGGATGCAGCGCAACGGCGGGACGGCCCGACTCCGCCCGGCCCCCGGTGGGGGCACCGAAGTGGAGCTGGAAATGGAGAGGGCGGCGGACGAATGACGACCGAGGCAGCGAGCGGGGGCGTCGAGCGGCGGGTGCGCGTGGTGCTCGTCGACGACCACCGGATGTTCCGTACCGGAGTGCAGGCGGAGATCGGACAGACCGAGCGCACCGGAGTGGAAGTGGTCGGCGAGGCCGCCGACGTCGACCAGGCCATCACCGTGATCACGGCGACCCGCCCCGAGGTCGTCCTGCTCGACGTCCATCTGCCCGGCGGCGGCGGTGTGGAGGTGCTGCGCCGCTGCGCCCCTCTGATGGCCGCCGCGGAGGATCCCGTACGGTTCCTGGCGCTGTCCGTCTCGGACGCCGCGGAAGATGTGATCGGGGTGATCCGCGGCGGTGCGCGCGGCTATGTCACCAAGACGATCACCGGTGCCGATCTGGTGGAATCGATCTTCCAGGTCCAGGAGGGCGACGCGGTCTTCTCACCGAGGCTGGCCGGCTTCGTCCTCGACGCCTTCGCCTCCACCGACGCGCCCCCGGTGGACGAGGATCTGGACCGGCTCACCCAGCGCGAGCGCGAGGTGCTGAGGCTGATCGCCAGGGGGTACGCGTACAAGGAGATCGCCAAGCAGCTCTTCATCTCCGTGAAGACGGTGGAGTCCCATGTCTCCGCCGTGCTGCGCAAGCTCCAGCTCTCCAACCGGCATGAGCTGACCCGGTGGGCGACGGCCCGTCGGCTGGTCTGACCGGGTGCCGCCGCCCGGACTGCTCGAAGTGGCCAAGTGCGGATATGAGTTATGGCGGGAGGGCGGCGCACGCCCACCGGAATCCGTCCCTCAGTTGTCGCAGGTGACACCGGCCGTCGACAGGGAATACCACCTTCCGCCCGCCCCCGCGTGAGTGGTTGAAGCTGGATCAATTCCTGGACAGCACCCTGCGTGGTGACCCACAGCCATGGCAGTATCGCCCTGAGCAGTCGGCCAAGTTCATCACGAGTTGGCGGAGGAACCGTGAGCGGCACGTCGGTGGGGTTCATATCCAGCTACAGCGTCCCCGGGAACGGCACGGGCGGCACAGCCGGGTACGCCTGGCGAAAGTCCAGCCACAGCGTCAGCGGCGCGGGGCAGTGCGTGGAGGTCGCGGCCCGTCCCCGCGCCGTCCATGTCCGTGATTCCAAGAACATCGGCGGACCGGTCTTCGGGGTGGCTCCCGGGGCCTGGACCGCCTTCGTCGCGTACGCGGCCGAGCAGGCGGCACAGGCGGGCTGAGCCGCTCCGCCCCGCGGCCCTCACGCGGGGCGCGTCGCGCCGGCGAACGGCATCTCGTCGATCGGCGCGATCCGGATCGACGCACCGGGCCTGGGCGCGTGGATCATCCTGCCGTCGCCGATGTAGAGGCCGACATGGCTGATGCCGGAGTAGAAGAAGACCAGGTCCCCGGGGGCGAGGGCGGACCGTGAGACGCGCTGCCCGGCGCCGATCTGGGTGTAGCTGGTCCGGGGCAGGGAGACGCCCGCGGCCCTCCAGGCGGCCTGGGTCAGTCCGGAGCAGTCGTAGGAGCCCGGGCCCGTGGCACCCCAGACATAGGGCTTTCCGATCGCTCCGTGGGCGTAGGCGACGGCCTGCGCGGCGCGGGCGTTGGGAGCGGGCGGGCGGGGTGCGGTGGTGCGGCCCGTCCCCGCCCCGGGGCCGGAGGCGTACGAGGCGCGCTGCCCGGCGGTCAGCCTCCCCAGCAGCCGTTCGGCCGAGGCGAGCTTGCGCTGCACGGCGGCCTTGTTCCGGACCAGCTCGGCCCGGCGGGCCGTGAGGTCGGCCGTCCGCTCGCCGGCCTCCGTCCTGACCCGCTCGATCTCGGCCAGCTCCCGGCGGACCTTGGAGACGGCGGCGGCCTGCCGGTCGCCGACCCGCTCGGCGATCGAGGCCCGCTCCAGATAGCGGTCCGGGTCGGAGCTGAGCGCGAGCCGCAGGGAGGGATCCATGCCCCCCTCGCGGTACTGGGCGGTGGCGATCGAACCGAGCGCGATCCTGGCGCTGTTCAGACGGTCCGTCCTGCGGGCCGCCTCGTCGCGCAGCCGCTCCAGCGACTCACGGGTCCTGGCGGTCCGTTCCGTGGCCTCGTTGTACTTCTCGGTGGCCTCCTCCGCCTCCTGGTAGAGCCGGTCCACCTGGGCCTTGATCTGGGCGGGGGTGAGCGTGGGCTCGGCGTGGCCGGTGCCGTTGAGCGCGCCGGCGGTCGCCGCCCCGGCGAGCGCGAGGGATCCGGCGGTCCGGGCGGCGGGCCCGCGGAACGGATACGGCCTGGGTTTCCGGTGCTTCCGGTGTGCGGCCACGGGGGCGTCCACGTCCTTTCAAGCGGCCGGCGGCGTGCCGCCGGCGTCTGGCTCGGGTTCCGCGAGGACGCTAGACCGGGAGGTCACGGGTATGGGGCGTAAGGACTGATTCTGATCGAAGGTGTATGACCTGCCGCTCTTTCTGTGAAAAGGATGGCCACTGTGATCACCTTCTCCGTGTCACTGTGACCGATGTGGCGAATGAGGCTTACCTTCCCTCGGCGGGTGATATGGGGACGGTTAGGCTCCGCCCCATGGACGTACTCATCAATGTCTTCGTCGCCCTGCACATCATCGGCATCGCGTCCCTGCTGGGCGGATTCCTCACCCAGATGAAGGCGATAGGCGCCGGCACGGCCCGCTTCACCCCGGCGATGCTGCACGGCGCGGTGACCATGCTGGTGACGGGCGTCGCACTGGTGGGGCTGAACCAGGCCGACGGCCAGACGGTCAACAACATCAAGATCGGCATCAAGATGGCGGTCCTGGTGGTCGTCCTGGGCCTGGTGTACGTCAAGCGGGACGAGGAGACGGTGGAGAAGGCGCTGTTCGGCGCGGTGGGCGGACTGACGATCGCCAACATCTTCATCGCGACGCTCTGGACCTGAGCCCACCGCGAACCCGCCCGGACCCGCTCGCACCGGCCCGCCGGGTGACGGAACGGATCCGTCCGGCTACGGGCCGGGAGGAGCCGGGAGGAGCCGGGGCGGCCGGGACGGGACGAGGTGCGCCGATGCGGCGGCGAGTTGTCAGTGCGGCGGCCTAGACTCGGAGAGCGATGAGCAGCCTCTTTGACGACCAGTTCCTGGCGAGCCTCCAGTCCACCCCGGAGGAGCCCCCGCCGCCGCCCGAGGACCACGAGGACCACGAGGGCCGGACCCGGGAGGAGATCCCCGACGATCTCTTCCAGGGCGCCTTCGACGTGCCCCCGGCCCGTGACGCCTATCACCGCGACGGCGCGCCGAGGACCGTCGTGGACCCCGCCGCCCTGCTCGAAGGGCTCAACGACCAGCAGCGCGCCGCCGTCGTGCACCTGGGGTCGCCGCTGCTCATCGTCGCCGGCGCGGGCTCCGGCAAGACCCGGGTGCTGACGCACCGGATCGCCCATCTGCTGGCGGTCCGCGGCGTCCACCCCGGACAGATCCTGGCGATCACCTTCACCAACAAGGCCGCCGGCGAGATGAAGGAGCGGGTGGAGCAGCTGGTCGGCCCCCGCGCCAACGCCATGTGGGTCTCCACCTTCCACAGCGCCTGCGTCCGGATCCTCCGCCGTGAGTCCAAGAGGCTCGGCTTCACCTCGTCGTTCTCGATCTACGACGCCGCCGACTCCAAGCGTCTGATGGCGCTGGTCTGCCGCGATCTGGACCTCGACCCGAAGAAGTTCCCGCCGAAGGCGTTCACCGCCAAGGTCTCCAACCTCAAGAACGAGCTGATCGACGAGGAGACGTTCGCGGACCAGGCCGCCGACGGCTTCGAGAAGACGCTCGCCGAGGCCTACCGGATGTACCAGTCGCGGCTGCGCGAGGCCAACGCGCTGGACTTCGACGACATCATCATGACCACCGTCCATCTGCTCCAGGCGTTCCCCGACGTCGCCGAGCACTACCGGCGGCGGTTCCGCCACGTCATGGTCGACGAGTACCAGGACACCAACCACGCGCAGTACACCCTGGTGCGCGAGCTGGTGGGCACGGGATACGAGGATCTGCCGCCCGCCGAGCTGTGCGTCGTCGGCGACGCCGACCAGTCGATCTACGCCTTCCGCGGCGCGACGATCCGCAACATCCTCCAGTTCGAGGAGGACTACCAGGACGCGACGACGATCCTCCTGGAGCAGAACTACCGCTCCACCCAGACGATCCTCTCCGCCGCCAACGCGGTCATCGAGCGCAATGAGAGCCGCCGCCCCAAGAATCTCTGGACCAACGCGGGTTCGGGCGCGCGGATCACCGGCTATGTCGCCGACACCGAGCACGACGAGGCGCAGTTCATCGCCGACGAGATCGACCGGCTGACGGACGCCGGCGACGCGAAGGCCGGCGACGTCGCCGTCTTCTACCGGACGAACGCCCAGTCCCGGGTCTTCGAGGAGATCTTCATCCGGGTCGGCCTGCCCTACAAGGTCGTCGGCGGGGTCCGCTTCTACGAGCGCAAGGAAGTCCGGGACGTCCTCGCGTATCTGCGGGTGCTGGCCAACCCGGAAGACAATGTTCCGTTGCGCAGGATCCTCAATGTCCCCAAGCGGGGCATCGGCGAGCGCGCGGAGGCGATGGTCGACGCGCTCGCGCTGCGCGAGAAGATCACCTTCCCGCAGGCGCTGCGCAGGGTGGACGAGGCCTACGGCATGGCCGCCCGCTCGACGAACGCGGTCAAGCGCTTCAATGTGCTGATGGAGCAGTTGCGGACGATCGTGGACTCCGGCGCGGGCCCGGCGGTCGTCCTCGAAGCCGTGCTGGAGCAGACCGGCTATCTCGCCGAACTCCAGGCCTCGACCGACCCGCAGGACGAGACCCGCGTCGAGAACCTCCAGGAGCTGGCCGCCGTGGCCCTGGAGTTCGAGCAGGGCCGCGCCGAGGACGAGGGCGCGGGCACACTCGCGGAGTTCCTGGAGAAGGTCGCGCTGGTCGCCGACTCGGACCAGATCCCCGACGAGGACGAGGACGGCTCCGGAGTCATCACCCTGATGACGCTGCACACCGCCAAGGGCCTTGAGTTCCCCGTGGTCTTTCTGACCGGCATGGAGGACGGCGTCTTTCCCCATATGCGCGCCCTCGGGCAGACGAAGGAGCTGGAGGAGGAGCGCAGGCTCGCGTACGTGGGGATCACCCGCGCCCGTGAGCGGCTGTATCTGACCCGGTCGTCCATGCGGAGCGCATGGGGCCAGCCCTCGTACAACCCTCCGTCCAGGTTCCTGGAGGAGATCCCGGCCCAGCATCTGGAGTGGAAGCGGACGGGTCCGATGGCCGCGCCCGCCGGACCCACGTCCGGGCTGGGCTCGCGGCTGTCCTCGTCCACCACCGCCCGGGCCTCGTCCTCGGGGTTCGCCACCCGGCGCGGCGGAGCCTCCGAGAAGCCGGTGATCTCGCTGACGGTCGGGGACCGGGTCACCCATGACCAGTTCGGTCTGGGGACCGTGGTCGAGGTCAAGGGATCGGGCTCGGACGCCCAGGCCACGATCGACTTCGGGGACACCAAGCCGAAGCGGCTGCTGCTGAGGTACGCGCCGGTCGAGAAGCTCTGACACGCGGAAAAGCCCCGGGGCCGCTGCCCCGGGGCTTTCGCGCGGTGTTGCTGACGAGCCACTTCGTCAGGGGCTCGGCTACGTCGGGTCCAGGCCCTTGCTGCGGAGCCACTGGAGCGGGTCGATCGTGGAGCCGCCGCCCGGCCGGACCTCGAAGTGGAGGTGCGGGCCGGTGGAGTTGCCGGAGTTTCCGGCGTATCCGATGACATCCCCGGCCTTGACCGTGCCGGAACGGATCTTGGCGCTGCTCAGATGGCAGTACCAGGTCTCGGTCCCGTCGGGGGCGGTCAGGATGATCATGTTTCCGTAGGCGCCGTTGTACTGCGTACGGACGGTGCCGTCGCTCGCGGCGAACACATTGGTGCCGTACGGCACGGGGAAGTCGATACCCGTGTGCAGGGCCATCCAGTTGACGCCGGACTCGCCGTAGTAGGTGCTCAGGCCCTGGCTCTTGACCGGCACGGCGAACTTGGGACGCAGCGCCTCACGCCGCTCGGCCGCCTCCACGCGCTTCTTCCGGTCGGCCTCCTGGCGCGCCTTCAGATCGATGCGCTCCTGGGTGCGGGAGGCGCGGTCGCCGAAGTCGCGGGCCTCGGCGTTCAGGGCCGCGAGCTGGGTGTCCATCTTGTTGTTGGCGGCTGCCGTCTTGGCTGCGGTGTCGGCGACATCGGCCGCGGTCACCTTGGTGTCGTTCTTCTTGACGTCGCCGGCCCCGTCGAGACTTCCGACGGAGGCGGCGGCGATGCCCGCGACGCCCATGACACAGGCGGACGGGACGGCGATCGTGAAGAGCGCGGAACGCTTGGCGGGGGTACGGCGGCGACTGCGGCCCCCACCGGCCGAGCCGGAGCGGCGGACGGAGCGCGGGGCGACGGGCGCGCCCGCGGTGATGGGGTCGAGTTCCCGTTCCCGCTCGGAGTCGTGGCCGTGGTCCGCGTCCGCCTCGGAGATGACCGGCAGGCTGGCCGTGTCGCCGGGCCGGGGGGCCGGGGGAGCTTCGCTCTCGGCCTCACCGTGACCGGATTCGGGGCCGAGGTCGATGACCTCGGTGTGGAGATCGGCCTCGAAGCCGCTCTCGTAACCGGGTTCGTACCCCGCCGCCGCATATCCGGTGGCCTCGGCGGCGAATTCATGGGACGGTTCTGACACCGGCTCGGGGGTGACCTCCGCGCCGTACTCCGGGATGAACTCCTGCTCGGGCGCGAACGGCTGCGGTACGACGCCTTCCACGCTCGGGATCGAGCCGGTGTCCGCGCCGATGCCGCTGTTCCACGCGGTGGCGTCGTAGGAGCCGCTCTCGAAGGTCGGGGCCGTCCACTGGTCGGCGGTGTCGTACGCGAACGCGGCGGGCTCGAACGGGCTCTGCTGGGGGGCCTGGTTCCACGCGCCGGCGTCCCACTGGCCCGAGGTGTCGTAGGAGCCGGTGGTGTCGTGCGCCGGGAACTGCTGGTCCTGCTCGGGCGCGGCGTAGGCCTCGTACCCGCCGAGGGTCTGGTGCGCGCCGGTGTCCCACTGGGAGACGTCGTACTGACCGCTGTGACCGGCCTCGTAGCCGTCCTGACCGTCCGGCAGCGCACCGAAGAGCGGATCGATGCCGTAGCTGCCAGTGGGGTAGTTGCCGTGGCCGACGTGCCCGGCGTGGGCGTGCTGGTCGTTCACCAACTTCTCTCTCGCCTCGGCAGCAGGACCTGGGTTCTGGGGCCAGTGGAACTCATCGGGTCCCAGAGGGGAGCCAGTGGCCGCGACTGTACCCGGCGGTATGCGACGGCGACAATCTTCCTGAGGTTTTGGGGATTCAGGAAACGGGCATTCGACCGTCTTTCGGGGGGCAGCAGGCAGAGCTTTGGCCCTATGTTCGAAATTAGTTCGATGGTTTCGTGGTCGATTGGGCCACTGTGGCGACTTCCGTCGCCGGGTGCTCCGAGTCCGCCGGACGGGGTGTTCCAAGGGCTTGCCTGATGCCTGCCACGACGGCCGGGTGTACCGGCATCGCGAGGTGGCCGATGCCGCTGACCTGCACGTTCTCCGTGATGAGGTCGGGGTGTTCGATACGTGCCGTCTCGATCGGGATCATCATCTGATCGAGGTCGCTCCAGAAGCTCACGAAGCGGGTGCGGCAGCCGGGGGCCGGTCCGCGAAGTTCCTCGATGACCGCGGAGTCGGGTCGCATCTGACGCACGACCGGATGCGCGCTGGCCAGCGGTGCGACGGTGGTGCCGGAGTGTGGGGTGCCCAGGGTGACCAGGGTGCGCACCCGCAGATCGCCGCCGAGGCACTGAATGTAATAGCGGGCGATGAGCCCGCCGAGGCTGTGCCCCACGATGTCGACCTCGCGGCTCCCGGTGCGCTCGCCGATTTCCTCCAGGTGGCGGCCGAGCAGTCCGGCGGCGGCCCTGATGTCGTAGGTGAGGGGGGAGTAATTCAGACATTCGAGATGACGCCAGCCGTGCCGGGAGAGGGAGCGGCGGAGAAGCACGAAGACCGAGCGGTTGTCCGCGAAGCCGTGCAGCATCACCACGGGCGGCTGGTCCGCGCCGCCGGGCGGGTCGGCGGAGGCCGGATCGTCCGCTTCGGCGCCGCCCGGGAGGGGGGTGGGCCGGCAGCCGGGGTGCTCGGCGGTGAGGCCGGTGGGGTAGAGCAGCACATGCCCGGCGAGTATCGCCAGCTCAAGAGCGGTGGCCCGGAGGAGAACGGCGGGTGCGCGCAGATCGTGGACGCCGCCCAGCCGGCGGATGGCGCGTGGGTTCAGCGGGTTCAGGCTCAGAGCACTCAGACCGAGGGCGCTCAGGCCGAGCGGGCCCGGTGTCAGGCTTCTCAGCCGGAAGGCGCTCAGGGGCAGGACCTTCATGGGCCGACCTCCGTACGGCGCACGGGGACTCCGTCGTCCTCCGCATGCCCTCGCGGGGCCCCTTCGGCGCTGCCCGGGTACGGGTCCCGTCGGCGCTGTCTCCGTGTCGGCTTCTGTCCACACGGCTGCGGTGCCGTGCCGGCGTGCCGTGCGGCTCACGGCACGGGGAACGCGGCCCTGAAGCGGCTCCCTCGCGGCGCATCCGCACGGCCGGCGCGGATACGACGCATGGCGAACATGTCCCACTGTGTGATTTCCCCCTCGGGGTCCTCCGTGAAACGGCCGGGTACGAGATGCTGGAGATAACGTTCGTTCACTTGCGGTGGAGCCGGGTGTGTGGAGGCAGTGATGGGTGTGACTGGTCCGATCCGCGTTGTGGTGGCCAAGCCGGGGCTCGACGGCCACGACCGCGGGGCGAAGGTGATCGCGCGGGCGCTGCGCGACGCGGGTATGGAGGTCATCTACACGGGGCTCCATCAGACGCCGGAGCAGATCGTGGACACGGCGATCCAGGAGGACGCGGACGCGATCGGCCTGTCGATTCTCTCGGGGGCGCACAACACCTTGTTCGCCAAGGTGATCGAGCTGCTGAAGGAGCGCGAGGCGGAAGACATCAAGGTCTTCGGCGGGGGGATCATCCCGGAGGCGGACATCGCTCCGCTGAAGGAGCTGGGCGTGGCGGAGATCTTCACGCCGGGGGCGACGACCGGATCGATCGTGGAGTGGGTGAACGCGAACGTTCGCCAGCCGGCGGGTGCTTGAGATGTGAACGGTGCTTGAGGTCCGGGCCGGCCGCCCGGGCCGATGGCGCGAGGGCCGCCCTCAGGGGCCGCGGACTCCGGCGTCCGCGGCCCTCTCCGCCGGGGGAGAGGTCAGTTCGCGGTGCATGGCGGCGCGCAGCCGGAGGGTGGAGGCCAGCCGCTGGAAGGCCTCCGACCAGTAGCCCCCGGCCCCGGACGGCGAACTCCCCGTCTCGTCCGCGGCCCCTGTCAGCAGGGTGAGCCGCCCGGCCTCCGAGGGGTCCAGGCACCGCTCCGCCAGACCCATCACCCCGCTGAAACTCCAGGGGTAGCCGCCCGTGTCCCGGGCGGTGCCGAGCGCGTCGACCACCGCGCCGCCCAGCGGGCCGGACCAGGGCACCGCGCAGACGCCCAGCAGCTGGAAGGCTTCCGACAGCCCGTGCGCCGCGATGAACTCCGCGACCCAGTCGGCCCGCTCCCGCTCCGGGACCGTCGCCAGCAGCTTCGCCCGCTCGGCGAGTGAGGAGGTGCCCGGTCCGGCCTCCGAGGGAATGCCGGGCGCTCCCAGCAGGGCCCGGGACCACTCCGCGTTACGCTGCCGCACCGCCGCACGGCACCAGGCCGCATGAAGCTCCTCGCGCCAGCCGTCCATGACCGGGAGCGCCACGATCTCGCGCACCGTCCGCCCGCCGAACCTCCCCGGCCAGGTGGACAGGGGGGCCGCCGCCACCAACTGCCCCAGCCACCAGGACCGGTTGCCCCGGCCCGTCGGAGGGGTCGGCGGCACCCCGTCGCGCTGCATGGCCGTGTCGCACTCGTGCGGGGCCTCCACGGCGATGGCGGGTCTCTCGCCGCTGTGGTCCATGCCGAGGCAGGACGAGGCGCGCGCGGCCATCCGGCCGGCCAGTGCCGAGTCCGGCAGCGCCGAGAGCAGCTCGGCCGCCGCCGCCCGCACATTGCGGCTGCGGTCGGCCAGCGCCCGTTCCAGGAAGGGCTCGTCGGCGTCGGACAGTCCCGTCCGCAGGGAGTCCAGGAACATCAGCCGGTCCTCGGCCCGCTCCGTCGCCCAGCTTCCCGACAGCAGGGCCAGCCCGCCGCCCGCGTCCCGCTCCCGCACCGCCGTCAGCAGCGCGACCCGCTCGGCGAAGAGCCCCTCCGCCCACAGCCGCCGGACCGCCTCGGTATCGGTCGTCTCGGGAAGCGGCACACCTCCGCCCGACGCGCTGCGCAGCGCGAACCGCCACTCCGGGTTGAACCGGGCCAGCCACAGCCCCCGGGCCCCGGCGAAGGCGAGCACCCGAGGCCGCAGATCCGTCCGTGCCCTGGCGGCGTCCAACAGCGCCGGAAGGAGTGGCGGCGGGGGCCGGTAGCCCTGTTCGTTGGCCGTGGCCAGCCACTGGGGCAGCAGCTCCGTCAGATCGGGAGCCGCGCTCCGCCGGCCGCCCGCCGACGAGGCCGAACGGCCGGCCAGCAGCTGTGCGAGCCGGTCGCGCGCCGCCTCCGGGAGGAGCGGGCGGTCGTCGCACGCCGCCGGCTCCGGCCGGGCGGCGGCCTGCGCGGGCGACAGCCCCGCCCTCCGGCGCACGGTGTGCAGCGCCGCCGCGTCGAGCAGGGCGACGGGCGCTTCGCCGCCCCCGGCCATGACCGCCCGGGGCGGTGTACGGCGGTCGGTGCCGAGCAGGGCCGAGGTGACGAGTTCTTCCCACAGCGAGACGCTGGTGCTTCCGGTCAAGGCGTCCTCCGTACAGGGTGGCGGGGCGGCGGGAATCGGGCCGTGGGCCGGGGCGGGTCAGACGAGGGGCACCGCCTCCGGGCCGTCCCCCGACCACGCGGTCAGCGGGGTCACACCCCGGTGACCGCACTCGCCGAACACCGTCACCGGGCCGCCGCCGGAGAGCGCCGCGAGCCTCCACAGCCCGGGGCGGGAGAGCGCGGCGGGCGCGACGGGCAGCGCGTCCCCGCCGGCCGCGTCCGCCAACTGCCAGCCACCGCCGTGCGGGACGGGTATCACCTCCGCCAGGGTCACCGGCCAGGCGTCCAGCCAGGGATCCGCCCGCAGCGCGTGCCCATACGCGTCCAGCGCCGCCGACACCGGGCCGCCGCGCGGCGGCGCGTCGACCGGGACGGGCGGCCCCACCGGCTCGCCCAGCTCCGCCCGGAGCCCGCCGCCCCCCAGATGGGGGGTGAGCCAGGCCTCGACGGCCATGCCCACCGGCAGCGCCAGCCGGGGAGAGCCGCCCCCCGCGCCGAAGGACAGCAGCAGCGCGACGCGCCCCGACTCCCGCCCGTACACCCAGATACGGCGGGTGACGATCTTTCCGTCGGACGAGTCGCACTGAGCGAGGACCAGCCAATGGTCGTGGACCGGCCGGCCGGCGGCGGGCGCGGTGAGGCCGACCCTCGCGCGCACCGTCGCGGCCAGCGGCTCCGGCAGCCGGTCGACGCCCAGCCAGGCGGAGTCCAGCAGATGGGTCAGCGCGCACTCCTCCAGCAGCCGCACCGGCCAGCCGGGACCGGAGCCGGGGAGCGAGCCCAGCTCCCGCACCCGCGCGGCCAGCCCCGGGGCCTGGGCGTCGACCATGCGGGCCGCCGTCTCCTCCCACAGCCCTCGACCCGACCGCTCGGCCTCCGCCAGGCCACCGCGCAGCAGATCCGCCAGCCGCCGCTCCAGCTCCGTCGCCCCGGCGGTGATCCGCTCGGCCCGCCGCTGCGCCCTGCGCGCGGCCGCCTCGGGATCGGCGGACCTCCCGGACCGCCCCGCGCCCGGCCCGGCATCGCGTGACGCCGGGTCAGAAGCCGTCGGCGGCAACGGCTCCGAGGACCCGCGAGCCCCGGGGGCGGCAGGGTCCGGGGGCTGTCCCCCGCTCGATCGCAACATGCCCACGACGTTAGGTGCCACCACTGACAATCGGCCCTGACCTGCGCGGACGGTCGATTGTCAGTGGCGTGGTGCAGTGTGGAAGCACATCGGATCGAGCGATCTGAAGGGGGAGGCATGACTGCGTCCAAAACCTCTGTGGGCACCGGAGCCGAGGCCCTGAGGCCCCATGCGGAAGACGCCTTCGCGGACGAACTGCGAGCACTCGCCCAGGCCGACGACCGTCCCCGGCCGGCCGGGTGGCTGCTCTCTCCGTGGGCCGTCTCCACCTATCTGCTGGGCGGCGTGCTGCCGGACGGCACCGTGATCACACCCAAGTACGTGGGACCGCGCCGGATCGTGGAGGTCGCCGTCACCACGCTCGCCACGGACCGGGCGCTGCTTCTCCTCGGGGTGCCCGGCACCGCCAAGACCTGGGTCTCCGAGCACCTCGCCGCCGCCGTCAGCGGCGACTCGACCCTGCTGGTCCAGGGCACGGCGGGCACGCCCGAAGAGGCGATCCGCTACGGCTGGAACTACGCGCGGCTGCTCGCCCACGGCCCCGGCCGCGAGGCGCTGGTGCCCAGTCCCGTGATGCGCGCCATGTCCGAGGGCATGACCGCGCGGGTCGAGGAGCTGACCCGGATCCCCGCGGATGTGCAGGACAGCCTGATCACGATCCTGTCCGAGAAGACCCTCCCGGTGCCCGAACTGGGGCAGGAGGTCCAGGCGGTGCGCGGATTCAACCTCATCGCCACGGCCAACGACCGGGACCGGGGGGTCAACGACCTCTCCGGAGCGCTCCGCCGCCGCTTCAACACCGTCGTGCTGCCGCTGCCCGCGACGCCCGAGGCGGAGGTCGACATCGTCTCCCGGCGCGTCGGCCAGATCGGCCGCTCGCTCGATCTGCCCCCGGCCCCCGAAGGGCTCGAGGAGATCAGACGCGTCGTCACCGTCTTCAGGGAACTCCGGGGCGGTGTCTCGGCCGACGGCCGCACCAGGATCAAGACGCCCTCCGGCACCCTCTCCACGGCCGAGGCGATCTCCGTCGTCACCGGAGGGCTGGCGCTCGCCGCGCACTTCGGCGACGGGGTGCTGAGGCCGGCGGACGTCGCGGCCGGGATCCTCGGCGCGGTGGTGCGCGACCCGGCGGCCGACCGCGTCGTCTGGCAGGAGTATCTGGAGACGGTGGTCCGCGAGCGGGACGGCTGGCAGGACTTCTACCGCGCGTGCCGGGAGGTGAGCGGGTGAACGGCCCCCTGCTGCTCGGAGTGCGGCACCACGGACCGGGCTCGGCGCGTGCGGTGCGGGCCGCGCTGGAGGCGGCAGCACCCGAGGCGGTGCTGATCGAGGGCCCGCCGGAGGGCGACGCGCTGATCGCTCTGGCGGCGGACGAGCGAATGCGGCCTCCGGTCGCGCTGCTGGCCCACGCGGTGGACGAGCCGAGCAGGGCCGCGTTCTGGCCGCTGGCCGCGTTCTCCCCGGAGTGGGCCGCGATCCGCTGGGCGCTGGGGCGGGGGGTCCCGGTGCGCTTCATCGACCTCCCGGCGGCGAACTCGCTCGCGACGCCGCAGGCCGGGGACGGGAACCGCCCGGAGGCACCCCGCGCCACTCTCCCGCGAGCGGCGCGCCCGGCCCGCCGGCCGGCGGGGGACCCCGAAGGGGACGCCGTCCCCGACCCGGGGTGGGACGCGGTGCCCCGGGGGATCGGGGAGGGGCGGGCGGCCGACGGCGTCCGGACCGACCCGCTCACGGTGCTCGCCGAGACCGCCGGACACGACGACCCCGAGCGGTGGTGGGAGGACGTCGTCGAGCACCGGGGGGGACTCGGCGGAGGCGACCCCCTCGCGCCCTTCGCCGCCCTCGCCGAAGCCATGCACGAGCTGCGAGCGGCCCACGGCCACGGAGGCCACCACCGGGACCTCGTCCGGGAAGCCCATATGAGGCTTCGGCTCCGCTCCGCCCACAAGGAGTTCGGGGACCGGGTGGCCGTCGTCTGCGGAGCCTGGCACGTGCCCGCGCTCCGCCGGCGGACCACCGTCGCCGCCGACAGAGCCCTCCTCACAGGGCTCCCCAAGGTCAAGACCGAGATCACCTGGGTCCCCTGGACCCATCGCAGACTCGCCCGCCACAGCGGTTACGGCGCGGGAATCGACTCCCCCGGGTGGTACGAGCACCTCTTCCTGGCCCCCGACCGCCCCGTCGAACGCTGGATGACCAAGATCGCCGGGCTGCTGCGCGACGAGGACCTGACAGTCTCCTCCGCCCATGTCATCGAGGCCGTCCGGCTCGCCGAGACCCTCGCCGCCCTGCGCGGCCGTCCCGTCCCCGGTCTCACCGAGACCACCGACGCCGTCCGGGCGGTCATGTGCGACGGCTCCGACGTCCCGCTCGACCTCGTCCGCGACCGGCTGATCGTCGGGGACGCCCTCGGCGAAGTCCCGCCCGATGCGCCCGCCGTCCCCCTCCAGCGGGACCTCAGCCGCTCGCAGCGCTCGCTGCGGCTCAGACCCGAGGCGCTGGCGCGCGAACTGGAACTGGACCTCCGCAAGGAGACCGACGCCGCCAGGAGCCGGCTGCTGCACCGGCTCCGGCTGCTCTCCGTCGGCTGGGGCGAACCCTTCGCGGGCCGGGGGAGCACCGGCACCTTCCGGGAGAGCTGGCGGCTGCGCTGGGACCCCGAACTGCACATCAGGGTCGCCGAAGCCGGATCGTGGGGCACCACGGTGCGCTCCGCCGCCACGGCCAGGGCGGAGCACCGGGCCCTCGGCACGACCGACCTCGCCGATCTCACCACCCTCGCCGAGCAGTGCCTGCTCGCCGGACTCACCGACGCCCTGCCCGTCGTCATGCGCGCGCTCGCCGACCGCGCCGCGCTCGGCACCGACGTGGGACAGCTGGCCCTGGCCCTCCCCGCCCTGGCCCGCTCACTGCGGTACGGGGACGTCCGCGCCACCGACACCACCGCCCTCGCGGAGGTCGCGGCCGGCCTCGCCGAACGGATCTGCGTCGGCCTGCCACCCGCCTGCACCGGCCTCGACGCGGACGGCGCGGACCGGATGCGGGGCCATCTCGACGCCGTCCACGCCGCGATGGGCCTGCTCCCCGATTCCTCGAAGATCACCGAGCGCTGGGGCTCCGCACTCCACCGGCTCGCCGCGCGGGACACGGTGCCCGGGGTCATACGCGGCAGAGCCGCCCGGATCCTCCTCGACGACGGCCGGCTCGACGAGGAGGAGGCCGCCGGACACATGAGCCTCGCGCTCTCGGCCGGCACCCCGCCCGCCGACGCCGCCGCCTGGACGGAGGGCTTCGTCGGGGGAACCTCCGGCGGCGGGATGCTCCTGATCCACGACGAACGGCTGCGCTCCCTGGTCGACGACTGGCTCACCGGAATCTCCGCCGAGGCGTTCACCGACATCCTGCCGCTGCTGCGCCGCACCTTCTCCGCCTATGAGCCCGCCGTCCGGCACACCCTGGGCGAGCTGGTCCGGCGCGGCGCGGCCGACCCCGCCGGCGGTCCGGTCCGGCCCGTCGCCGCGGCGGCCCCCGGTTTCGGCCCGGGTCTCCACGAGGAGCGGGCCGACGCCGTACTGCCGGTGCTCCGGCTTCTCCTCGGCGCCGGCACCAGCACCAGCGCCGGCACCGGCACCGGTATCGGCGTTACCCATGACATCAGCCACTGCGGCGCGCACGGCGAACAGACGGAGGCGAGAGCATGAGCCGGACGGCGGAGCGGACGGACCCGGACGAGCGGGTGCGAAGGTGGCGGCTGGTACTCGGAGGGGGCCCGGCCGACGGCACCGGCCGCCCGCTCACCGGGACGGACCTGGCCGTCGACGGAGCCCTGACCGCCCTCTACGGCGGTCAGGAAGCGCCCGGGAGCACCGGCGGCCGGGGCCGCGCCGGCGGGCTCGGGGCGTCCGCGCCCTCCGTCGCCCGCTGGCTCGGCGACATCCGCCGCTACTTCCCCGGCTCCGTCGTCCAGGTCATGCAGCGCGACGCCATCGACCGGCTCGGCCTCTCCCGCCTGCTCCTGGAGCCCGAGATGCTGGACGCCGTCGAGCCCGACGTCCAGCTCGTCGGCACCCTGCTCTCGCTCAACAGGGCCATGCCCGAGACCACCAGGGAGACCGCCCGCGCCGTGGTGCGCAAAGTCGTCGCCGAGCTGGAGAAGCGACTCGCCACCCGCACCCGCTCCGCCCTCACCGGGGCCCTCGACCGGTCCGCCAGGACCAGCCGGCCCCGCCACCGGGACATCGACTGGGACCGCACCGTCCGGGCCAACCTCAAGAACTATGTGCCCGAGTTCCGCACCGTCGTGCCCGAGCGGCTCATCGGCCACGGGCGGGCGTCCCGGTCCGTGCGCAAGGACGTGGTGCTCTGTGTGGACCAGTCGGGCTCCATGGCCGCCTCCGTCGTCCACGCCGCCGTCTTCGGCGCGGTCCTCGCCTCCATGCCCTCCCTCCACACCCGGCTCGTCGTCTTCGACACCTCGGTCGTGGACCTCACCGACCGGCTGGACGACCCGGTCGACGTGCTCTTCGGCACCCGGCTCGGCGGCGGCACCGACATCAACCGCGCCCTCGCCCACTGCCAGTCGCGGATCACCAGGCCCGCCGAGACCGTCCTCGTGCTGATCAGCGATCTGTACGAGGGCGGGATACGGGACGAGATGCTCAAGCGGGTGGCGGCGATGAAGGCGTCCGGAGTGCGGTTCGTCACGCTGCTGGCGCTCTCCGACGAAGGCACGCCCGCCTACGACAAGGAGCACGCGGCAGCCCTCGCCGCCCTGGGCGTTCCCGCGTTCGCCTGTACACCGGATCTCTTCCCCGAGGTCATGGCCGCCGCGATCGAGAAGCGCCCGCTGCCCGTGCCCGATCCCTGATCGTGGTCTCCGCGGTCCTCCCGGGGCGTGAATATTCGGATCGCAGGCCCGAGGCCCCTTTCGCATCTGTGACCGTTCTCACCACTGATGTGTGAGCTGGGATTTAGGGAGGTACGGGCCACGGGGATACTCTGCGAGGCGGACATGCCGCGTGCCCGGACACCGTGCGCGCCTCCCTTGTGACATCGCAGTCACGTTGCCCTTCGCGGCACGCCCACGCAGAAAACGAACCGCGATCATCAGAAAAGGGACGGACGCGCGTGGACCTGTTCGAGTACCAGGCGAGGGATCTCTTCGCCAAGCACGGTGTACCGGTGCTGGCCGGTGAAGTCATCGACACGCCTGAGGCGGCGCGCGCGGTGACCGAGCGTCTCGGCGGCCGTTCGGTCGTCAAGGCGCAGGTGAAGGTCGGCGGCCGCGGCAAGGCCGGCGGCGTGAAGCTGGCCTCCAGCCCGGATGACGCGGTCGAGAAGGCCGGTCAGATCCTCGGCATGGACATCAAGGGCCACACGGTCCACAAGGTCATGCTGGCGGAGACCGCGCCCGACATCGCCGAGGAGTACTACGTCTCGTACCTCCTCGACCGCACCAACCGCACCTTCCTGGCCATGGCCTCCGTAGAG
The DNA here is from genome assembly GCF_039532665.1 of Streptomyces amakusaensis. NCBI lineage: Bacteria > Bacillati > Actinomycetota > Actinomycetes > Kitasatosporales > Streptomycetaceae > Streptomyces > Streptomyces amakusaensis. The sequence goes on from NZ_BAAASB010000011.1 coordinate 153,511, forward strand.
GGCGGCATGGACATCGAGGAGGTCGCGGCCAACAAGCCCGAGGCCCTCGCGAAGATCCCGGTCAACGCCAATGAGGGCGTCGGCCTGGAGAAGGCGCGCGAGATCGTCGCAGCCGCGAAGTTCCCGGCGGAGGTCGCCGACCAGGTCGCCGACATCCTGGTGACCCTCTGGAAGACCTTCATCGCCGAGGACGCCCTCCTCATCGAGGTCAACCCGCTGGCCAAGGTTGCCGACGGCCGCGTCATCGCGCTCGACGGCAAGGTCTCCCTCGACGAGAACGCCGACTTCCGCCAGCCGGAGCACGAGGCGCTCGAGGACAAGGCCGCGGCGAACCCGCTCGAGGCCGCCGCCAAGGCCAAGAACCTCAACTACGTCAAGCTCGACGGCGAGGTCGGCATCATCGGCAACGGCGCGGGTCTGGTCATGTCGACCCTCGACGTCGTCGCCTACGCCGGTGAGAACCACGGCGGCGTCAAGCCCGCCAACTTCCTCGACATCGGCGGCGGCGCTTCCGCCGAGGTCATGGCGAACGGCCTGGAGATCATCCTCGGCGACCCGGACGTCAAGTCCGTCTTCGTCAACGTCTTCGGCGGCATCACCGCCTGCGACGAGGTCGCCAAGGGCATCGTCCAGGCTCTGGAGCTGCTGAAGGCGAAGGGCGAGGACGTCACCAAGCCCCTCGTCGTGCGCCTCGACGGCAACAACGCGGAGCTGGGTCGCAAGATCCTTTCCGACGCCAACCACCCGCTCGTGCAGCGCGTGGACACCATGGACGGCGCGGCCGACAAGGCCGCCGAGCTCGCGGCGAAGTAAGGGATCAGACCACCATGGCTATCTTCCTGACCAAGGACAGCAAGGTCATTGTCCAGGGCATGACCGGTGCCACGGGCATGAAGCACACCAAGCTCATGCTGGGTGACGGCACCAACATCGTCGGCGGTGTGAACCCGCGCAAGGCCGGTACGACGGTCGACTTCGACGGCACCGAGGTACCGGTATTCGGCACGGTCGCCGAGGCGATGGAGAAGACCGGGGCCGACGTCTCCGTCCTCTTCGTGCCGCCGGCCTTCTCCAAGGCCGCCGTCATCGAGGCGATCGACGCCGAGATCCCGCTCGCCGTCGTCATCACCGAGGGCATCGCGGTCCACGACTCGGCCGCCTTCTGGGCGTACGCCATCAGCAAGGGCAACAAGACCCGGATCATCGGTCCGAACTGCCCCGGTCTGATCACCCCCGGTCAGTCCAACGCCGGCATCATCCCGGGCGACATCACCAAGCCCGGCCGTATCGGACTGGTCTCCAAGTCCGGCACGCTGACCTACCAGATGATGTACGAGCTGCGTGACATCGGCTTCTCCTCGGCCGTCGGCATCGGTGGCGACCCGGTCGTGGGCACCACCCACATCGACGCCCTGGCCGCCTTCGAGGCCGACCCGGACACCGAGCTGATCGTGATGATCGGCGAGATCGGCGGCGACGCCGAGGAGCGTGCCGCCGACTTCATCAAGGCGAACGTCACCAAGCCGGTCGTCGGTTACGTCGCGGGCTTCACCGCCCCCGAGGGCAAGACCATGGGCCACGCCGGCGCCATCGTGTCGGGCTCCTCCGGTACCGCGCAGGCCAAGAAGGAGGCCCTTGAGGCCGCGGGCGTCAAGGTCGGCAAGACTCCGACCGAGACGGCCAAGCTGGCGCGTGAGCTGCTCAACGGCTGACACCGCCGTCAGTAGTACAGGCGAGACAGAGCGGTAAAACGCGTCCGGGCCCGCGCCCCCTCACCGGGGGTGCGGGCCCGGACGCGTCTGTCACGGAATCCGCGGCACCAGCCGCCCCGGGCCGTGCGCCGGCTCGGACAGCAGCCGCTCCCGCAGCTCTCTGCCCCGGTCGGTCAGCGGCTGTGGCCCGGCGTGCGCCGGGATGCCCTCGACCCGCTGCCCCGGAGCGACCTCCGGTTCGTACTGGCTCGGCGCGGTGGCCAGCGTGAAGCCGGTCGCCCCGATGATCAGCGCGGTGACGGTGAGCGCGGTCCGCGTCCAGAACCACACCAGCCGCTCACTGCCCTCCCGCACCGAACGGGCGGGCACCGGCTGCGGGGGCGGGCAGGCGTCGGCGAGAGCGGCCAGCCGCCGGTGCAGTTCCTCGGGCGAGTTCACCTCCGGCAGCCGCCGCGCGATGGCGTCGCGCGCGTGCAGCACCCGGTTGGCCGCCGCCGGAGTGCTCGCCTCGGTCTCCGCCGCCGTCTCGGGCAGATCCAGGCCCAGCCCGTCGTAGAGCACCAGCGTCCGGCGGTACGGGGGCGGCAGCTCCAGCAGCGCGTCGAGCAGCGCGCGCTGCTCACGCTCCAGCGGCGGGGAGTCCGGGTGCCGGTGGACGCGCCGCAGCCGCTGCCAGGGCGACATCGCGAACTCGTACGCGGCGGCCCGCACCCACCCCACCGGATCCCGGTCGCGGGCGACCTCCGGCCAGTTCTGCCAGGCGATGTGGAAGGCGCGTTCGACGGCCTCGTGCGAGAGCCCGCGCCGCCCGGAGAGCAGAAAGGCCTGGCGTACGAGGGCGGGGGCGGCATGCGCGTACAACGCGTCGAACGCCTCGGACGGCGTCGGCTCCCCGGGCGCCCGGGGCCGCTCCGGCTCCCGCTCGGCCCACGTCGGCCGCTTCCCCCGTTCGGGTGGTGTCGGCCGGGCCACCCGGTCTCCGGCGTGCGCCCGCTCGGCCCCGGTCTCGGCGGCAGCAGCTCCGGTTCCGGCCCCGGGCACGGCCTCGGCGGGAGGCTGGGCCTGCGGCCCGGTCCCCGGCATCGCCCTGGTCGACGCGCTGACCGGGGCCCCGGCGACGGGCTTCACTTCGGCCCCGGCCTCAGGCGCTGCCCCGGGAGGGGGCTGGGCCCGAAGCCCGGCCTCGGACACCGCCCTGACCGGCGTACTGGCCTTGGTGCCGGGCTCCGCCCCGGTCGGAAGCCCGACCCCGGCACCGGCACCGGCACCGGGTTCGGCCTCGGGTTCGGCCACGGCCCTGACCCGGGAGACGGCCGTGGCCCCGGTCCTGATCCCGGTCCCGGTGGCGGTCTCCGGCAGGGGCACGCCCCCGGCCTCGGCCGGAAGCCCGGTCCCGGTCCCGGTCCCGGTCCCGGTCCCGGCCAAGGGGTGGCCCTCGGCGTCGGCGGCGGCACCCGTCTCCTCCGCGGCTCGGCCGCCGGAGGCGATCCCCAGCAGCTTCGCGTACGCCTCGCGACGGCGGCCTCTGGGCTCGCTGCGGCCCGTCTCCCAGGCGCGGACGGTCGCTTTGGTGACGCCCACCGCCGCCGCGACTTCCTGTTCGCTCATGGACTTCGCCTCGCGCAGCCTGCGCCGTTCCTTGGGGGAGGGCAGTGGAGGGCTGGAAGCGGAGTGGGTGGTGCTCTGGGTCATGAAGGACTCCCCGAAGCGCTGCACTCGGCGTAAAAGTACATAAACGTATCTTGAGCGACACAACGGCTATTCGCCCGTTACATGGATAGAGCGCGTGTCGTTGGCAGCATGGCCGCGTGACCCAGACGACCGATCACGGCCCCCCGTACTCGCAGACTCCGGTCCTTGTGCAGGGCGGTCGCCGAGCCGCTCTGGTCGCCTGCCTTGTACGGGGGGCGACCGCGGCGGGACTCGGGCTCGGCGCGTTCGCCGTGCTGGTGATGGGGGTGTGGATCAGTTCGCCGTACCCGGACAACGGTCCTGACGGGGCGTTGCACGTCGCGGCAGCGTTCTGGCTGCTGGCCCACGGCACCGAGCTGGTGCGGGAGGGAACCCTCTCCGGGCAGCCGGCCCCGGTCGGTCTGGTGCCGCTGCTGCTGGTGGTGCTCCCGGGGTGGCTGATCGTCCGGGCCGCGCGCGACGGACTGGTGCCGGACGCGGACGGACGGCGGCCACGGCCCGCGCCCTGGGGCGCGGTGTGTGCGGTGAGCGCGGGATATCTGCTGGTCGGCGCGGTGGTCACGCTCTACGCGACCGGCGGCTCACCGGCGGCCGATCCGCTGAGCGCGCTGCTGCGGCTGCCGCTGGTGACCGTGGGCTGCGCGGTGGCGGGGGTGTGGACGGCGAGTCACAGTCCGGGCGGCCCGCTGCCCCCGTGGCTGCCGGGCCCGGCCCGGGTACGGCTGGCCCGCACCCGGGTGACCGTCGCGCTGCGCTCGGCCGCCGCCGGTGCGCTGGTGCTGCTCGGCGGCGGCGCGCTGCTCGTCGCCTCGGCGCTGGTCTGGCACGCGGACGCTGCCCAGGATTCGTTTCTGCATCTCTCGGGGACCTGGTCGGGGCGGTTCGCGGTGCTGCTGCTGGGGATCGCGCTGGTGCCCAACGCGGCGGTGTGGGGTGCGGCGTACGGGCTCGGGCCCGGCTTCGCGCTCGGTACGGGTTCCACGGCGACCCCGCTGGCGCTGACCGGCGATCCCGCGCTGCCCGGCTTCCCGCTGGTCGCCGCGATTCCGGCGGAGGGCCCGGGAACACCGCTGAACTGGGCTTCCGTCGCCGTCCCCGTGCTGGCGGCGCTGGTGATCGCCTGGTTCACGGCGGATCGCGCCGCGCCCCGGTACGGCGAACGCGAGAGCGCCTGGAGCAATCGGGAGACCGCGCGCGCCGCGCTGCTGGGCGCGGTCGGCTGCGCGGTGCTGATGGCGGCGCTCGCGGCGGTCGCGGGCGGCCCGATGGGCACGGAACGGCTGGCGGCGTTCGGTCCGGTGTGGTGGCTGACGGGCGCGGCGGCGCTCTGCTGGTCGGCGCTGATCGCCGTCCCGGTGGCGGTGGGGGTGCGGATCTGGCGCGTGGTCACCGGGTACGGCGCGGGGGCCGGGGTGCGGCGCGGCCGGCTGCGGCTGCGGCGCGAGGGGCGGCTGCCGGGGGTGCCCCGGCGCGGGCGGGCGCGCTCGGGTGGGGCCGGGGCGAAGGAGCCCTTCGAGGAGTACGACTTTCTGCCGGAGCGCCCCTCGCCCTCGGACCGGGGTCCCGCCCCGGAGCGGGACGGCGATCTGGGGCTGGACCTGATCCTGGCCCCGGACCGGATCGCCCACCCGGACCCGGAGGTGGCGGTGGACCCGGACCCGGTGGTGGCGGTGGAGCACGCGCGGGCCTCGGACGACCCCGCCGAGGACCGGTGCCCGCGCCCGCATCCGTACGCGGAACCTTCCGCCGCCCCGTCGGACCCGGCCGGGAAAACGGCGGAAGCGGAATCGGCGCAGCAGCCCATTCCGGTCACCGGAACCGGCCCCGTCGGCCCCGGCCGGTCCGGCGAGGCTCCGGCGGATCCCGGGCGGGCACTCGCCCAGAGCCCGGCGGGAGCCGAACCGAAAGACGGATCTGAAGCCGAGCCGGATTCCGATCCGGATTCCGATCCGGAATCCCCAACGGAACCCGGACCGGAGGCCGCCGCAGCCGGTGCCGACCGGCCGTGGGCCGCCCCGGCGAGCCCGTGGCCGGGCGCTCCCGGGGACGGGACGGCTACTCGGTGACGCCGATGACGTCCCGCAGCGGCTCGGGCAGCTTCTCGTTGCAGGAGAGCTGGGCGTCCTTCGTCAGGGCGTCCCGCTCGCAGGTGTAGAAGTCGCGGTAGACCAGCTGCGCGGTGAAGGCGGCGGCCACGATCCCCAGCGCGATGGCACCCATCACCAGACCGGTGATGGCCGCCGTCCGCTGGGAGCGGTTCGAGAGCCGGCCGCCGCCGTTGCCGGAGGAGCCCGCGGAGCCGCCGGCGGCGGCCGGCCCGGCCGACGGCGCGGGAGCGGCCTTGGCGTCGCCGCCCGCGGGCCGCTCGCCCTTCGCCCGCAGGGAGCTGATCGACCAGTACAGCGCCAGCGCGCCCAGCAGCAGCGCGATCTCGGTGAAGTCGAAGATCGCGAAGAAGAACGCCCACATGCCCGAGAGCAGCGCGTACCGCGCGCGGCGCTGGGCCGGGTCGGTCGGGTCCCAGCGCAGCCCCGAGGGCGAGCCGTTGGGGCCCTGCTGGCCGCCGTTGGATCCGTTCTGCCCGGGGCGGCCGCCGAAGCCGCCCGATGAGCGGCCCGGCTGGCGGCTGCTCCACTGACTGCCCCAGCCGCCCCGCCCGCCCCGGTCGCCCGAGGAGTCCGGGGAACCGTCGGAAGACCCGGGGCCGGACCCCGAACCGGAACCGGAACCGGACCCCGAACCGGAGCCCGACTGGTCGGAGGAGCCGCCGGAGGGCTGCCGGGGCTGCCACGGCTGGTCCGGCTTCCCCTCGGGCGGCGGTGCGAAGGGGTTGTTGTCGTCGGTGGACTGGCGCTCCCGCGGCAACAGGAGGTCCGTACGGCGGCGTCGGTCCGGCATCTGGTGAACGTCTTCCCCTCAGACCCGTGGTGCGCGGTGGGTCTTGTGTCGTGGATCCCGTCGGGAGACGGGCCGTTGTCCCCTGACGCTACCTCCCGGCCACGCCCCCGTCCCGTGGGGGCCGTCCCGTGTGCCGGTATCGTTGCTGACGGTCGGCCTCTTCGTAGAGTTCCCCGTATCGGGGAACACGAGCTATTCGTACGACCATACAAATGCGCCGGCTTCCGCGATCGCGGCGGAACCCACGCACGGAACATCGCGAGAGACACCCGAAACACCCGCCTTCCGCACGCGAGAAAGAGACCCGCCGTGGCCTCCCCGCCCTCCTCCACCGGTCCCGCACGCCTGGTCGTCCTGGTCTCCGGCTCCGGCACCAATCTCCAGGCCATCCTGGACGCCGTCGCCGCCGACCCCGAGGGCTTCGGGGCCCGTGTCGTCGCCGTCGGGGCGGACCGGAGCGGCATCGCCGGTCTGGAGCGCGCCGAGCGCGCCGGGCTGCCGACGTTTGTCTGCCGGGTGAAGGACCACGCCTCGCGTGACGACTGGGACCGCGCGCTGGCCGACGCGACCGCCGCGTACGCACCGGATCTGGTGGTCTCGGCCGGCTTCATGAAGATCGTGGGCAAGGAGTTCCTCGCCCGTTTCGGCGGACGGGTGGTCAATACGCACCCCGCCCTGCTGCCCAGTTTTCCCGGTGCCCACGGAGTGCGTGACGCGCTCGCGTACGGAGCCAAGGTCACCGGGTGCACCGTCCACTTCGTCGACGACGGTGTCGACACCGGCCCGATCATCGCCCAGCGCGCGATCGGGATCCGGGACGCGGACGATGAAGCCGCTCTCCATGAGCGCATCAAGGATGTCGAGCGAGCGCTGCTCGTCGAGGTCGTGGGGCGTCTGGCCCGTAACGGCTATCGCATTGAGGGACGAAAGGTAGTTTTCCCGTGACTGTTGACGCTACTGAGGCCGCCGTGGCCGCCGAGGCCGGGAAGCGGCCCATCCGGCGAGCGCTGGTCAGCGTGTATGACAAGACGGGTCTGGAGGATCTCGCCCGGGGTCTGCACGAGGCGGGCGTGGAACTGGTCTCCACCGGCTCGACCGCCGGGCGGATCGCCGCCGCCGGGGTGCCGGTCACCAAGGTCGAGGAGCTGACCGGCTTCCCCGAGTGCCTGGACGGCCGGGTCAAGACGCTGCACCCGCGCGTCCACGCCGGGATCCTCGCCGATCTCCGGCTCGACTCGCACCGTGAGCAGCTGGCGGAACTGGGCGTCGAGCCCTTCGGCCTGGTGATCGTCAACCTCTACCCCTTCCGTGAGACCGTCGCCTCCGGCGCGTCCCCGGACGAGTGCGTCGAGCAGATCGACATCGGCGGCCCCTCGATGGTCCGCGCCGCCGCCAAGAACCACCCCTCGGTCGCGGTCGTCACCAGCCCCGGGCGGTACGCGGACGTCCTCGCGGCCGTCCGGGACGGCGGCTTCGACCTGGCCGCCCGCAAGCGTCTCGCCGCCGAAGCGTTTCAGCACACCGCCGCGTACGACGTGGCCGTCGCCGGGTGGTTCGCCTCCGCCTACGCCCCCGCCGACGAGTCCGGCTTCCCCGACTTCGTGGGCGTCACCTACGAGCGCTCCAATGTGCTGCGCTACGGCGAGAACCCGCACCAGGGCGCGGCGCTGTACGTGAGCGGGAGCAACGCCGGTCTCGCCGCCGCCGAGCAGCTCCACGGCAAGGAGATGTCGTACAACAACTACACGGACACGGACGCCGCGCGCCGTGCCGCGTACGACCACGCCGAGCCGTGCGTGGCGATCATCAAGCACGCCAACCCCTGCGGCATCGCGGTCGGCGCGGATGTCGCCGAGGCGCACCGCAAGGCGCACGCCTGCGACCCGCTGTCCGCGTTCGGCGGCGTGATCGCCGTCAACCGTCCGGTCTCGGTCGAGCTGGCCGAGCAGGTCGCGGAGATCTTCACCGAGGTGATCGTGGCCCCGGCGTACGAGGACGGCGCGGTCGAGGTGCTCGCCCGCAAGAAGAACATCCGGGTGCTGCGCAGCCCCGACGCGCCCTCCTCCACGGCCGAGGCCAAGCCGATCGACGGCGGCGCGCTGGTGCAGATCACCGACCGGCTCCAGGCCCCGGGCGACGACCCGGCGAACTGGACGCTGGCCACCGGCGACGCGCTGAACGCCGATGAGCTGGCCGAGCTCGCCTTCGCCTGGCGGGCGTGCCGCGCGGTCAAGTCCAACGCGATCCTGCTCGCCAAGGACGGCGGCTCGGTCGGCGTCGGCATGGGGCAGGTCAACCGCGTCGACTCCGCGAAGCTCGCGGTGGAGCGCGCGGGCGAGGAGCGGGCGCGCGGCTCGTACGCCGCGTCCGACGCGTTCTTCCCGTTCCCCGACGGGCTGGAGATCCTGACGGCCGCGGGCGTCAAGGCCGTGGTCCAGCCGGGCGGCTCGGTCCGTGACGAGCAGGTCGTCGAGGCGGCGAAGAAGGCGGGCGTGACCATGTACTTCACGGGCACGCGCCACTTCTTCCACTGAGGTTCGCCGAGGTTCACCGAGGTTCACCGAGTTCACCGGGTGGTGGGGCGGGCGGCGAGTGGGAGGACATCGCCGCCCGCCCCGGTCTCCGTGACCCGACGGCTCAGCAGCTGGGCAGCCACTTCACCGAGCGGATCAGCACCTCACCCTTGAGGTTCCGCCGTTCCAGGGGCTGGAGACAGCCCACCGGTTCTTCGAAGTCCTTCTTCTCGAAGTAGTGGGCCCCGGGCAGATCGTCGACATATCCGTTGTTCAGCACGGATCGCGGCGGCGAGTCCCGGCCCCAGTCGCAGACGGAGAACTCGGAGTGCCAGTCCCGTTCGTCGTCGTACCAGGCGCACATCTTCCCCTCGCCGTCCTCCTCGCTGAAGAAGCAGACATGGCCGACGGCGCACCGGTCGTACCCCGCGGCCTCCGCCGTCGGTGTGTCCCGGAGCACGATCAGCATGAGGGTGCACGCCACGACGGCCGCGACCGTGGAGCTCCAGCCCACCGGTGAGCGGAGTCCGGCGTCGGACCGCCGGCGGCGTCTTCGCGCGGGGCGGCGGCCGACCGGACGCCGCCCCGCGAACCGGCGGGGGAGCCGGGGCGAGGCCGGCACACCGGCGGCGGTCTCGACCCGCCGCAGCAGCTCCCCGGTGTCGAGAGCGGCCCGCTCCTCCTGACCCGGGGCCAGGCAGAGGGTGACGATCTCCCGCCACTCCCCGGGCAGTTCCGCCGAGAGCCGCAGCTCCTCCTCGCCCCGCGCGTACCGTACGGCGGCGTCCCTGCGGGCCCCCGGGGTGGCCCCGGGCAGCGGCAGCGATCCGGTGAGCACGAGATGGGCGAGGACGCCGAACGCCCAGATGTCGGCGGCGGCCCGCAGATGCCCGTCGCGCTCGCCCGCCCGGTCCCACAGGAGTTCCGGGGCGCTCCAGTCGGTGGTCTGGAAGGCGGGCGCGTAGCCGTGCGCGCCGTGCGGCTCGCTCGCCTGGTGGAAGTCTCCCAGCCGGACGCTCTGATCGGGCATCAGCAGGACATTGCCCGGCTTGAGGGCTCCGTGCGCCCATCCCGAGTGGTGCAGCTGATGGAGGCCCTCGCAGATCTGGGCGAGCAGCGCGGGCCCGGCCGCCGGACGCGGGCAGCGGCGCAGCAGGCTCTCCAGGGAGCTTTCGGCGCGCTCCAGCACGACCACGGTCGCGCCGTCGAGGAGGGGTTCGGCGGGGTCGTCCACGGTGAGGATCTGGTGCATCCGGATCAGCCGGGGCCGCCGGATGCGGCGCAGCACCTCCGGCTCCCGCGCGGAGACCTCCCGGAGATGGTCGAGCTGTCGGGGGGTGCGGGTCCCGGCGGGCAGGAACTTGAGCGTCACTTCGGCGGGCAGGCCGGGCAGGCCTGGCGTGCCGTGTGTGCCGTGCGCGCCCGGGCCGGCCGCGGCACGGCGGCCGGCGTAGACGGTGGCGAACGCGCCGGAGGCCAGCGGCTCGCGGACCTCCCAGGGACCGACCCGGTATCCGGGCGGCACCGGTAGGGCCAGTGAGTCGAAATGCAAATTCATCGGACCCGCTCCACTCCAGGCTCGGTTTCCGGCTGTGCGTGCGGCGAGAGGTGCATGGAGTCGTTGCCCGGACGGGGGAGCACACGGGTGGACACACAGGTGAACACGCGGATGAACGCCCAGGCGAACGCGGTGGGGAAAGCGTCGCGAAACAGTTCGGGGAAAGCGCGGGGGAAAGCGTGGGGATTCGCCGGGGGATTCGCCCGCGAGGCGGACGGGGCGAACAGGGGGTACGAGGAAGACAGGGGGTACGGGGCAGACAGGGCGGTCAGGGCGGACGGGGTGGGGGACGCGCCGGGGGCTGCCCGGCGGCGGCCACCGGCTGGTGGGGGCACCACGATGACGCTGTACACGGCTCACTCCTCCCGTGGGCTCCCGCTCTTCGGAGCACGGTGCCACGGTAGGAAGCGCCGATAAACGTCCGCACAACAAACGCATATCGATCGCCATAGACGCGGAAGGCCGCGGCTCTCGCCCGGAAGCGTGAGCCGCGGCCTTCACCCCGGACGATCAGTGACGCGGGCGGTTGAACCAGGCCCCGCCGTCGGACTTGCCGACGAACACCGCGATGAGGATCGCGAGGACCGTGTGGGCCAGACCGATGAGGATGAACGGGTAGATGCCCAGGATCGCCGTGATGATCGCGAAGACCATGGCGGTGATGCGTATGCCGTTGCCGCCCTTGCCGAACTTCACGGCGAGGAAGATGGCGAGCGCGCCCCACAGCAGCACGAGGACGCCGATGCCGTAGACGGCACCGCTGGACAGGTCGGCCAGCTCCTGGAACTGGACGTCGTCCTTGAGGGCCGGGTCGTCCTTCGCCGCGCTGATGGCCGCGCCGCTCAGGAACATGATGACCGCGCCGATCACCTGGAAACCGGCGATCACGTAGAGCATGACGCGGGCGGCGCTGACGCTGCCGGGCATCTTGGTGGGGGCGCCGCCGAAGCCGTCGTAGGGCTGGACCGGCGGGGCCTGCGGGTAGCCGTAGCCGGGCTGGGCCGGGGGCTGGCCCTGCTGGGGGTAGCCGTAGTCCGGCTGACCGCCCTGCTGCTGCTGGCCGTAGGGGTTGTTCGGGTCGCCGAAGCTCATGGCGCGAATTCCTCCGTTGGGAAGTGCGGGGACGGCGCGGTCCGAATGGAGGAAGTCACAAGATCAGCGGTTTGGCCCCCAGACTTTCCGCGGCACTGCAGCGGTCATCGTGGTATTAGCGCTTACTTTTTGTCCAGTCGGTATCCCAAGGTGTTGTGCAAGTGCAACCTGCTCTTCCGGCCATTGCCGGGCCGTCGGGAGCGGCCTCCCGGGGCCGGGCGGACGCGGTGCCGGAGGGCCGGGGAGGCCCTGGAACGGGCGGGATTGGAACAGGGACGGGTCCATCCGCGAGGATGTGCCCATGACCGCCCAGATTCTCGATGGCAAGGCCACCGCAGCCGCGATCAAATCGGAACTGACCGCCCGTGTGGCGGCCCTCAAGGCGAAGGGAGTGACGCCCGGCCTCGGCACCCTGCTGGTCGGGGACGACCCGGGCAGCCGTTGGTACGTCAATGGCAAGCACCGTGACTGCGCGCAGGTCGGCCTGGCGTCGATCCAGCGCGAACTGCCCGAGACCGCCACCCAGGAGGAGATCGAGGCGGTCGTCCGGGAGCTCAACGAGAACCCCGAGTGCACCGGCTACATCGTCCAGTTGCCGCTGCCCAAGGGCATCGACGCCAACCGGGTGCTGGAGCTGATGGACCCGGCGAAGGACGCGGACGGCCTGCACCCGGTGAGCCTCGGCCGGCTGGTCCTCGGGATCGAGGGCCCGCTGCCCTGCACCCCGTACGGAATCGTCCAGCTGCTCCGTCACCACGGGGTCGAGATCAACGGCGCGAATGTGGTCGTCGTCGGTCGCGGCATCACCATCGGGCGGCCGATGCCGCTGGTGCTGACCCGTAAGTCCGAGAACGCCACCGTGACGCAGTGCCACACGGGTACGCGGGACCTCGCCGCGCATCTGAAGCAGGCGGACATCGTCATCGCGGCGGCGGGCGTGCCGCATCTGATCAAGCCCGAGGATCTGAAGCCGGGCGTGGTGGTGCTCGACGTGGGCGTCAGCCGGGACGAGAACGGCAAGATCGTGGGGGATGTGCACCCCGGAGTCGCCGAGGTGGCGGGCTGGGTGGCCCCGAACCCGGGCGGCGTCGGTCCGATGACCCGTGCGCAGCTGCTGGTCAATGTGGTCGAGGCGGCGGAGCGCGCGGCGGGCGTCGGCGCGGCGGGCTGAGCGGGGAGAGAGGCTGCCCCCATGGGCGTACGGATGAACGACGACCGCGAGGTCGGGGGCGGCGGCCCGGCGGGCCCCGCCCAGGACCCCGCACCGGCCGCCCGCCGGGACGCGGGGACGGAGCCCGGCACGGACGCGGCCCCGGACACGAAGCCGGAGCCCGAGGCCGAGGCCGGGCCCGGCGATGGCGAGAGCGACGACAGCGGTGACGGCGGTGACGGTGGTGACCGCGACGCGGGCGAGAGCGCTCCGGCGGCCGGCGCCGGCCGCCGCCCGCCGACCCTCACCACGCACACCGCGCGCCCCGAGGGCGGCGGCCGTGCCGCCCCGGGGGACGCGCCCGCCCCCGCCAGGCAGTGGCCGCTGCTGACGGTGCTGGCCCTGGTCGGGGCCGGTCTGCTGATCGTCGGTCTGAACCCGTTCGACGAGGCGTTCCGGATCGGCACCCTGCTGGTCGGCGCGGGCCTGCTCACGGGCGCGGCGCTGCGCAGGGTCCTGCCCTCCGTGGGCATGCTCGCCGTGCGCTCCCGCTTCACCGACCTGCTCACCTACGGTCTGCTGGGCGTGGTCATCACCCTGCTGGCGATGCTCGCCCAGCCGGATCCCTGGCTGGACCTGCCGTTCCTGGAGGACCTGGTCCGCTTCACCTTCCGGGAGTAGCGCGTTCATCCGCATGTCATCCCGGCGACGCCCGTGCTTCCTCCGGAGGAAGCACGGGCGTCGCCCGTGTGATCGAGAATCGTCGGGAACCCGCCCCGGCCCATGGGGACGGGTGTGGCCAGTGGTGCGGAAGTGGCCACTTTGGCGCGGTGTGATCGCCGCGTCGTGGATGGGACACTGTGGCGGCAGCCGTGATGGGGCGCACTGAGGGGCGCGGACACCATCTTGGAAGCTCCCGTGCACGCCGGTGTCAGAAACTGACATCCTGACCCCATACATCTCCTCTGGTTGTCCGACTTATCGGCATGAGGGTGGTGCGAGGGCGGCTGAGCGCGGGTCACAGTACCTACGTTCGGGGGACAAGGGGGTTAGACCATGGCTCGTTGGAAGGCGCTTCCGGAGGAGTTGGATCCGGAAGTCCGTGAGTTCGCCGAGCAGTTGCGTCGGCTCGTCGACCGGAGCGGGCTCAGCATCGCGGCGGTGTCGGATCACACCGGCTACAGCAAGACGTCCTGGGAGCGCTACCTCAACGGGCGGATCCTCGCCCCCAAGGGCGCGATCATCGCGCTGGCCGAGGTGACGGGCACCAGCCCGGTCCACCTCACCACCATGTGGGAGCTGGCGGAGCGGGCCTGGAGCCGCGCCGAGGCGCGCCACGACCGGACCATGGAGCAGATACGGATATCCCAGGCCCGAGCGGCCCTGGGAGAGTACGAATCGGCCGCGCCCGGCACCGGGGACGGACCGGGCGGCGGCCGGGGGAAGAGCCGTACGGCAGCCCCCGACGCGGCAGCCCCGACGGCCGCCTGGCCCCCGTACAAGGACCAGCTGGAGCAGGTCGTGGGCCCGGCCGGGGGGTACGGCCGTTCCGCCGGGCAGAGCAGGCACCGCGCTCCCGGGGCCGGGGGCGGCCGTCGCTCCGGGCCCGGCGGCGGCCGTTCGGGCCCCGCGGGCGGCAGGCGGAAGACGGTCGTCTTCGTGGCCGGAGCGGTGGTCGCGCTGGCCGTGGTCGCCGCGGCGGTCCTGCTGGCCGACCTCGGCGGCGAGCCGGAGAAGACCAAAACGGTCGCCAAGCCGTCGCCCATCGCGTCCGCCAGCGCCTCGGCGCTGCCCGACGGGGTGAAGTGCGTCGGGGAGAAGTGCGCGGGCCAGGACCCGCAGGCGATGGGCTGCGGAGGCGAGTTCGCGAAGACCGTCGCCACCGCGACCGTGGGCGGGGCGAAGATCGAGGTCCGGCACAGCGAGGTCTGCAAGGCCTCCTGGGCGCGCATCACCGAGGCCGCCCCCGGCGACACGGTGGAGATCAGCGTCGGCGGCAAGGGCCGTCAGGACGGGCTGGTGAACGCCGACAACGACGCCTTCACCCCCATGACGGCGGTCGCCGACGGGGCGAAGGCGACGGCCTGCGGCACGCTGAAGGCCACCGGCGTCAAGGGCTGCACCGACGAGTGAGCGGCCCGCGCCGCCGGATCGGCCCCGGCCGCCGCGCGGCGGCGGCGTGAGCCGTGCCACAAGGGGCCGTCGGTCACCGGTCGGCAAGGTCGGATAGCCTGACCGCTGGATGTCTCTTCACATCAAGATTCGTCTTGAGAGTCGTCCCGGGAATCCGTGATCCGGAATCCCGGGCATTCGTGAAGGGTGGAAGGGGCGTCCCGGACCCGGGGCAGGGACCCCCACCGCCAGCTGTCTTACGGAGATCGCCATGACCCGCACTCCCGTCAACGTCACCGTGACCGGCGCGGCCGGCCAGATCGGTTACGCGCTGCTCTTCCGCATCGCCTCGGGCCACCTGCTCGGCCCGGACGTACCGGTCAAGCTGCGCCTTCTTGAGATCACCCCGGCGCTGGGCGCGGCCCAGGGCACCGCCATGGAGCTCGACGACTGCGCCTTCCCGCTGCTGCGCGGCATCGACATCACCGACGACCCCAATGTCGCCTTCGACGGTGCCAACGTGGCCCTCCTCGTCGGCGCGCGCCCCCGCACCAAGGGCATGGAGCGCGGCGATCTGCTGGAGGCCAACGGCGGCATCTTCAAGCCGCAGGGCAAGGCCATCAACGACCACGCGGCGGACGACGTCAAGGTGCTCGTCGTCGGCAACCCGGCCAACACCAACGCCCTGATCGCCCAGGCCGCCGCCCCGGACGTGCCGGCCGAGCGCTTCACCGCGATGACCCGCCTGGACCACAACCGCGCCCTGTCGCAGCTCGCCGCGAAGACGGGCACCACCGTCTCCGACATCAAGCGCCTGACGATCTGGGGCAACCACTCGGCGACCCAGTACCCCGACATCTTCCACGCGGAGATCGCGGGCAAGAACGCGGCCGAGCTGGTCGACGACGAGGCCTGGCTGGCGGACACCTTCATCCCGACCGTCGCCAAGCGCGGCGCGGCCATCATCGAGGCCCGCGGCGCGTCCTCGGCCGCCTCGGCGGCGAACGCGGCGATCGACCACGTCCACACCTGGGTCAACGGCACCGCCGAGGGCGACTGGACCTCCATGGGCATCCCCTCGGACGGCTCCTACGGCGTCCCGGAGGGTCTGATCTCCTCCTTCCCGGTGACCGCGAAGGACGGCCGGTACGAGATCGTCCAGGGCCTGGACATCAACGAGTTCTCGCGCGCCCGCATCGACGCCTCGGTGCGCGAGCTGGCGGAGGAGCGCGACGCGGTGCGCGCCCTCGGTCTCCTCTGATCCGAGCCTGATCCGGGCCTGACCCGAGCCTGACCCGGCTCGTACGCCCCGCAGCTCTCCCGCCCCCGGCCGCTCCGGCGTCCGGGGGCGGAGTGCGTTCACGCCCTCCCGGCCGAGACGCCCCGCCCGGCTCCGATAGGTTGATTTCCCTGTACACGGGGTGTGTTGGGGAGGCGGGGGTGTCCGGAGTGAGCGGACGGATCATCTTTCTGAACGGGACGTCCAGTTCCGGCAAGTCGAGCATCGCCCAGGAGCTGCTGATGATCCTGGACGAGCCGTACTTCCATCTGCCGGTGGACGCGTTCCACGCGATGCGCACCCGGCGGGAGTACCCGCCCGAGCAGGTGGAGCAGCTGCTCAGGCGCACCTGGGCGGGTTTTCACCGGGCGGTCGCGGGGATGGCGGCGGCGGGCAACAACATCGTGGTGGACCATGTGCTGAGCCAGCCGTGGCGGCTGGCCGACTGCCTGGAGCTCTTCGTCCCCGAGGATGTCGTCCTGGTCGGCGTCCACTGCCCGCCGGCGGAGCTGGAGCGGCGCGAACGCGCGCGGGGGGACCGGCCCGAGGGCCTGGCCGCCGGGCAGCTCGCGCAGGTGCACGCGCACGGGGTGTACGACATCGAGTGCGACACCGCCGCGGCCACGCCCGCCGAGTGCGCGCGGCGGATCGCCGAGGCCCTGCCGCTGCTGCCCCGGCCCACCGCCTTCACCCGGCTGAAGCACGCCGCCGCGACGCCCGGGGGCTGAGCGCGCGACGGGGCGCCTCAGTCGGTGAACGCGGTGCCGAACCGGCCGTTCGTCCCCACCGTGCCCAGCGCCCTGGGGCCGTACACGAAGGCACCGTCCGGGCTGACCCCGTCGGCCGTCGAGGTGAAGACCCAGACCGCGCCGTTGAGTCCGTTCTCGCCCCGGGCGGTGGCGGCCAGCTCCGGCGTCCCGTCGCCGTTGGAGTCGATCAGCTTGGTGGCGGAGCCGAACCGGTCGTCCTCCTCGGCGGTGCCGGGCACCCCCGCGTCCCCCTGGACGAAGGTCCTGGCCCCCTTGCCGGTCGGCCCGCTCCCGGTGCCGCGCAGGGCGAAGACGGCCCCCGAACCCTCCTGGTCCGGGGAGTCCTTGCCCTCCGCGCCGACCATGACGTCCCCGTAGCCGTCCCCGTCGACGTCACCGATGGAGACCGCCGTGCCGAACCGGTCCAGGGGCCCCGCGCCGCCCGGCATCCCGGGGCCGTCCTGGTGGAAGTCGCGCGCGCGGGTCCCGGCCGGGCCGCCCGCGGAGCCCGGCACATAGGTGATCTTGCCGCCGGTGGGGATGGCCGGCTCGTACGCGTGCGCCTCGGTGTGGCCGACGACGATGTCCTCGAAGCCGTCCCCGTTCACATCGCCGACGTCGAGGCTGTCGCCGCGCACACTGGTGCGCCCGAAGCCGTTGACGTACGCGGGGGAGGCGAGGCCCTGGGCCGTGCCCTTCCAGTACATGAGGTCGGGGGTGGTCGCCTCGCCGTACCCCTGGAGCCCGGCGATGTCGGTGATCCCGTCGCGGTTCACATCGCCCGCCGCCAGCTCCACCATCTCCTCG
Source organism: Streptomyces amakusaensis (assembly GCF_039532665.1). Taxonomy (NCBI): domain Bacteria; kingdom Bacillati; phylum Actinomycetota; class Actinomycetes; order Kitasatosporales; family Streptomycetaceae; genus Streptomyces; species Streptomyces amakusaensis. The sequence goes on from NZ_BAAASB010000011.1 coordinate 171,073, forward strand.
TCCCGCCGGCTGGGGACCCGCGAGGTGCGGCTGGGCGAGCCGTCCCGGGCGAAGGGTCCGGAGAGCAGCCAGAGTTCGTCCCCGTGTCCGGTGGTGACCACGTCCGGGCCGCCGTCGCCGTCGAAGTCGCCGGTCACGATGTGGCTGCCGGAGCGCCGCTCCGAGCCGTCCAGCAGGATCGCCCCGCCCGCGAGCCCGTCGGGGCCGCCCCAGATCACCGAGAGGGTGCCGTCCGCGTTGGCGTCCTCGTGGGGGGAGCCGACCACGAGATCCGCGTACGGGTCCCCGTTCAGATCGGCCGCGGCGAGCGCCGTGCCGTAGGAGTCGCCCGCCCCGGTGCTCCCCGGTATCCCGGGGGTGTCCTGATGGATGATCTGTTTGCTCTCGATCCGCAGGCCCGACTTCGAGCCGTAGAGCACCGAGACATAGCCCGCCCGTTTCTTGCCGTCTACGGTCCCCAGGGGCGCGGCGACCGCGAGATCCTGATAGCCGTCGCCGTTGAAGTCCTCCGTCGGGCCCGTCGGCCGCCCCGCGGCGGCCACGGTCGCGGCCTGCTCGGCGGGGGCCGTGCCGGAGACGGCGAACGCCACCGGGGCGGCCAGGGAGCCTGCGGCCGCGAGCGCGACCAGTTTCAGACCACGGGACACACGGCGTGAGTTCATGAGCGGGCCTCATAGGTGAGCGTCGTGACGGGCGGGGGGGGGCTGGTGCGCGGCCCGCCCGGGGGCGGGACACGCACCAGCTTGACCCACGAGGTTCCCGAAGGGTTGCCCCGCCTCCGGCACCTCTCGCCTCACGTCCGCTTCCCCTCCCGCCCGTCTTCCCCGGCGCGCCGGAACCGCCGGAACACCTGTGAGCGTGGAGTGTTCGAAGGGTGTGAAGGGGGCCAGGGGGCGGGACCGACGGCGTGACCACTAGTCTGTCGGCGTTTCAGCACCTTTCCACGACATGTGATTTTCGAACGGGGGCGGCCGGCTGATGGCGCGACGCAGACTGAGGTCGAGCACGGTGGTGCTCGGCGGGATGGGCCTACTGGCGCTGACGATCACCTCCTGCGGGTCGGAACCGGACAAGCGGTGCGCGGACCGGGCGAACCTCGACCATCTGCCGAGCTACGAGTGCGACACCTACGACGGCAAGGGCGACCACTACTACGGCGGCAAGATCGAGGGCGGCACCGTCTGGGGCGGCAGCTTCGACAAGAGCGCGGTCGAGCGGGACGGCTTCGGCTGCTCCGGCTCCGGCGGCGGCTGACCCGGAACAAGCACCGGAACGAGCACCGGAACAAGCACCGAAACGAGCACCGATGCGACGTCACACCATCGAGCCCCGGCCCGACTGGCAGCGGACCGTGGAGGAACAGGGCTGCGTCTACCCCCTCACCCGCCACCCGGACGGCTCGCTCCGCCCGTACTGGGACGAGAGCGCCTACTACGAGTTCTCACTGCCCGAGGTCGAGGCGCTGGAGGAGGTCGTCGACGAACTCCACGCCATGTGCCTGGCCGCCGCCGCGCACATCGTGGCGCGGGACCGCTTCGCCGACCTCGGCATCACCGACCCGAGACTCGCCCGGCTGATCGCCGAGTCCTGGCGGCGGCGCGCCGAGCTGCCCTCCGTCTACGGCCGGTTCGACCTGCGGTACGACGGCACCGGCCCGGCCAAGATGCTGGAGTACAACGCCGACACCCCCACCTCGCTGGTGGAGGCCGCCAGCCCCCAGTGGTTCTGGATGGAGGAACGATTCCCCGGCGCGGACCAGTGGAACTCGCTCCACGAGCGGCTCGTCGCCGCCTGGCAGCGGCAGGCCCCGCTGCTCCCGCCGGGCCCCCTGCACTTCGTCCACTCCGACGGCGACGAACTCGGCGAGGACCTGATGACCGTCGCCTATCTGCGCGAGACCGCCCAGCAGGCCGGGATCGACACCGAGGCGCTGTCGGTGGAGCGGATCGGCTGGGACCGGCTCTCCGGGCGGTTCGTCGACGAGAAACTCCGGTTCATCCGCTCCTGCTTCAAGCTCTACCCCTGGGAGTGGCTGACCACCGACCGCTTCGGCCCGCACGTCCTGGACACCCTGGACAACGGCGGCGGCACCGGCACCACCTGCTGGATAGAGCCCGCCTGGAAGATGCTCCTCTCCAACAAGGCGCTGCTCGCCATCCTCTGGGAGCTGTACCCGGGCCACCCCAACCTGCTCCCGGCCTATCTCGACGGCCCCCGCGAACTCGCCGCCGGGCGCGGCTATGTCGCCAAGCCGCTCCTCGGCCGCGAGGGCGCGGGCGTCACCGTCCACGAGCCCGGCCACGCCCCGGTTTTGCGCGACGAGCCCTGCTGCTACCAGGAGCTGGCCCCGCTGCCGGACTTCGACGGCAACCGGGTGGTGCTCGGGGCATGGGTGGTCGAGGACGAGGCGGCGGGCCTCGGCATCCGCGAGTCCTCCAGTCTGATCACCGACGAGTACGCCCGCTTCCTGCCGCACGTCATCCTCTGAGGATCCGGTACGGCCCGGCCGTACCGGATCCTCATGGACGCGCCGCTCAGCCCGCCAGCACCGCGCGCAGCTGATCGAGCCCCCAGTCGAGATCCTCCTTGGAGATCACCAGCGGCGGCGCGATCCGGATCGTCGAGCCGTGGGTGTCCTTGGCCAGCACCCCCCGGTCCATCAGCTTCTCGGAGATCTCCCGGCCGGTGCCCCGGGCCGGATCCACGTCCACCCCCGCCCACAGCCCCCGTCCGCGCACCGCCCGCACCGCGCCCGCGCCCGTGAGCAGACTCAGCTCATGGTGAAGGTGCTCGCCCAGCTCGGCCGCGCGCTGCTGGTGCTCGCCGGTCCTCAGCATCGCGATCACCTCCAGCGCCACCGCGCAGGCCAGCGGATTCCCCCCGAAGGTCGAGCCGTGCTCCCCGGGCCTGAACACCCCGAGCACCTCCTGCGAGGAGACCACCGCCGACACCGGCACGACCCCGCCGCCCAGCGCCTTGCCCAGCAGATACACGTCCGGCACCACGCCCTCGTGCTCACAGGCGAAGGTCCGGCCGGTACGGCCCAGGCCCGACTGGATCTCATCGGCGATGAACAGCACGTTCCGCTCACTGGCGAGCCGGCGCACGCCCGCCAGATATCCCTCCGGCGGCACCAGCACCCCCGCCTCACCCTGGATCGGCTCCAGCAGCACGGCCACGGTGTTCTCCGCCGTCATCGCCGCGCTCATCGCGGTGAGATCCCCGTACGGCACGATCTGGAACCCCGGTGTGTACGGGCCGAAGTCCGCCCGCGCCTCCGGGTCGGTCGAGAAGCTGATCACCGTCGTCGTCCGGCCGTGGAAGTTGTTCGCCGCGACGACGATCTTGGCCATGCCCTCGGGGACCCCCTTGACCCGGTACCCCCACTTGCGGGCGGTCTTCACCGCCGTCTCCACCGCCTCCGCGCCGGTGTTCATCGGCAGCACCGACTCCATGCCGCACAGCTCCGCCAGCTCCGTACAGAAATCGGCGAACCGGTCGTGGTGGAAGGCGCGCGAGGTGAGGGTGACCCGGTCCAGCTGCGCCCTGGCCGCTTCGATCAGCCGGGGGTTGCGGTGGCCGAAGTTGAGGGCCGAGTAGCCCGCGAGCAGATCGAGGAAGCGCCGCCCCTCGACATCGGTCACCCACGAGCCCTCCGCCGTGGCGACGACCACGGGGAGCGGGTGGTAGTTGTGCGCGGTGTGGGCCTCGGCCGCGGCGATGGCGCTGTCAGATGCGGACACGGGATCTCCGATCAGGTAGATACAAGGGCATCCGGCGTGGGGCGGGCCGATCTTGTCAGCACGCACCCCTGTTTCTATCGTCGCTCGCCATACGGACACGGAAACCTTGCCGTCGGGCCCCGGCATTAGGGTGGGTGGTGAGCACGGCGACTGGCGTACGCGGAATGACCGCGGTGGAGCCGTGCCCTCAGGAGCAGACGAGACACCGCCCGCCTGGGTGTCCCGGCAACCCGGTCACCCCCGGGGCCGCCGGAGGACCGTCCGTCCAGCCGCCCCGGGGAACCGGTCGTCACCACGACCCGGAGGACACGCCATGAGCACCCTTCCCCACCCCGCCCTCGCCGCCGCCGACCCGGAACTCGCCGCGCTCGTCGGAGCCGAGGAGCGGCTCCAGGCCGAGACGCTCCGGCTGATCGCCAGCGAGAACTATGTCTCCCGCGCCGTGCTGGAGGCCGCCGGGACCGTGCTCCAGAACAAGTACAGCGAGGGCTACCCCGGCCGCCGCTACTACGAGGGCCAGCAGAACATCGACCAGGTCGAGCGGCTCGCCGTCGCCCGCGCCAAGGACCTCTTCGGCGTCGAGCACGCCAATGTGCAGCCGTACTCCGGCTCCCCGGCCAACCTCGCCGTCTATCTCGCCTTCGCCGAGCCCGGCGACACCGTGATGGGCATGTCGCTGCCCATGGGCGGCCACCTCACCCACGGCTGGGGCGTCTCCGCCACCGGCACCTGGTTCCGGGGGGTGCGCTACGGGGTACGCCGGGACACCGGCCTGGTCGACTTCGACGAGGTCCGCGAGCTGGCCCTCAAGGAACGCCCGAAGATCATCTTCTGTGGCGGCACCGCCGTGCCCCGGACCATCGACTTCGCGGCCTTCGCGGAGATCGCCCGGGAGGCCGGCGCGATCCTGGTCGCCGACGTCGCCCACATCGCCGGACTGATCGCGGGCGGCGCGCACCCCTCGCCCGTGCCGCACGCCGATGTGATCTCCACGACCACCCACAAGACCCTGCGCGGCCCGCGCGGCGCGATGCTGATGTCCCGCGAGACGCACGCCAAGGCCCTCGACAAGGCCGTCTTCCCCGGACTCCAGGGAGGCCCGCACAACCAGACCACCGCCGCCATCGCGGTCGCCCTCCACGAGGCCGCCCAGCCCTCCTTCCGGAGCTACGCCCACGCGGTCGTCGCCAACGCCCGGGCGCTGGCCGAGGCCCTGCTGGAGCGGGGCTTCGACCTGGTCTCCGGCGGCACCGACAACCATCTGATCCTCATGGACCTCACCCCCAAGGAGGTCCCCGGCAAGATCGCCGCCAAGGGCCTGGACCGGGCGGGCGTCGTCGTGAATTACAACACCGTCCCCTACGACGCCAGAAAGCCCTTCGACCCCTCCGGCATCCGCATCGGCACCCCCGCCCTGACCTCGCGCGGCCTCGGCACGGAGCACATGCCCGCCGTCGCCGACTGGATCGACCGGGGCGTGCGCGCGGCGGGCGCGGGCGACGAGGACGCGCTGGCCGCGATCCGCCGGGAGGTCGCCGAACTGATGGCCGCATACCCTGCTCCCGGGCTGCCCGGCTGATCCGCCGCCCGGCCCGGGCCCGGCAGGGTGTCCGGGCCCGGCCGGGCACCTGAGAGAATGACCGGCATGGCCCAAGACCGTCAGCATGGCTCCGCCCAGCACCCCCGCCCCCGGGCGCTGTCCGGCATCCAGCCCACCGCAGGCTCGTTCCACCTCGGGAACTACCTCGGAGCGATCCGCCAGTACGTGGCGCTCCAGGAGACCCACGACGCGTTCTACATGGTCGTGGACCTGCACGCGATGACCGTGCCGCAGGAGCCGGCCCAGCTGCGGGCCAACACCCGCCTCGCCGCCGCCCAGCTGCTCGCCGCCGGGCTCGACCCCGACCGCTGCACCCTCTTCATCCAGAGCCATGTGCCCGAGCACGCCCAGCTCGGCTGGGTGATGAACTGCATCGCCGGCTTCGGCGAGGCCTCCCGGATGACCCAGTTCAAGGACAAGTCCGCCAAGCAGGGGGCCGACCGGGCCACCGTCGGGCTCTTCACGTACCCGATCCTCCAGGTCGCGGACATCCTGCTCTACCAGGCGGACTCCGTGCCGGTCGGCGAGGACCAGCGCCAGCACATCGAGCTGACCCGCGATCTCGCCGAGCGCTTCAACACCCGCTTCGGCGACACCTTCAACGTCCCGGCGGCGCACATCGTCAAGGAGGTCGCGAAGATCTACGACCTCCAGGACCCGGCGATCAAGATGAGCAAGTCGGCCTCCACGCCCAAGGGCCTGATCAACCTTCTGGACGACCCGAAGACGACCGCGAAGAAGGTCAAGAGCGCGGTCACCGACGCCGAGGCCGTCATCCGCTTCGACCCGGTCGGGAAGCCCGGCGTCAGCAACCTCCTGACCATCTACTCCACCCTCACCGGCACGTCCGTCGCCGAGCTGGAGCGGGAGTACGAGGGCAAGATGTACGGCGCGCTCAAGACCGACCTCGCCGAGGTGATGGTGGAGTTCGTCACGCCGTTCCGCGCCCGTACGCAGGAGTATCTGGACGACCCCGAGACGCTCGACGCGGTGCTCGCCAAGGGGGCCGAGAAGGCCCGCGCGGTGGCCGCCGAGACCCTGGCCACGGCGTACGACAGGGTGGGCCTGGTGCCGGCCAAGCACTGACCGAGCCTTTCAGTATGGGGCCTGCCGGCCCCCCGGCGCTGTGTCCAACGCCTCTGGCCACACACGCCGTACAGCCGCCACACTGGCGGCTGTACGACTCCCGCTCCGGCGGGGGTCCCGCCCGACGGGTGCACCGCCCGACCGAAGTGTGAAGGAGAACGACGTGGGGACCGTCACGCTCGGCGTCTCGATCGCGGTCCCGGAGCCCTACGGCAGCTTCCTCCAGGAGGCGCGCGCGGGCTTCGGGGACCCCGCCGCCCACGGCATCCCCACCCATGTGACCCTGCTGCCGCCCACCGAGGCCGACCCCGCGCTGCTCCCGGCCGTCGAGGCGCATCTCACCGAGGTCGCGCGGGCGGTGCGGCCGTTCCCCATGCGGCTCAGCGGTACGGGGACCTTCCGGCCGCTCTCCCCGGTCGTCTTCGTGCGGATCGCCGAGGGCGCGGCGGCCTGCTCCTGGCTCCAGAAGCGGGTCCGGGACGCCTCGGGCCCGCTGGTGCGCGAGCTCCAGTTCTCGTACCACCCCCATGTCACCGTCGCCCACGGCATCGCCGAGGAGGCCATGGACCGGGCGTACGAGGAACTCGCCGACTTCGAGGCGGCCTGGACCTGCGCCTCCTTCTCGCTGTACGAGCAGGGCGCGGACAGCGTCTGGCGGAAGCTGAACTCGTACGCCTTCGGCGACGGCGGGCCCGCCGCGGTGCCCCCGCAGGGCTCGCCGGCCGGCGAGCCCGCGCCCTTCTCCTCCTGACTTCAGACGGGAAGCCGGCGGAACAGCGGTCGCGGCACATGCCGCAGGGCCGTCATCGCGATCCGCAGCGTCCCCGGCACCCACACCGTCTCCGAGCGGCGGCGCAGCCCCAGCTCCACGGCGGCGGCGACCGCCTCGGGGGTGGTGGCCAGCGGCGCGGCGGGCCGCCCCGCCGTCATCCGGGTACGGACGAATCCCGGGCGTACGACCATCACATGGACCCCCGTCCCGTACAGCGCGTCCCCCAGCCCCTGGGCGAAGGCGTCGAGTCCGGCCTTGCTCGACCCGTAGATGAAGTTGGCGCGCCGGGCCCGCTCGCCCGCGACGGAGGAGAGCACCACCAGGGAGCCGTGCCCCTGGTTCTGGAGCGCCGCCGCGCAGATCAGCCCGGCCGACACCGCGCCCGTGTAGTTGGTCTGCGCGACCCGCACCGCCGCGGGCGGGTCGCCCTCGTCGTTCGCCTGGTCGCCCAGGACGCCGAAGGCGAGCAGCACCATGTCGATGTCGCCCTCGGTGAAGACCTTGCCGAGACTCTCCTCGTGCGCGCCGGTCTCCAGCGCGTCGAAGGCGACCGTACGGACGTCCGCGCCGAGCGCGCGCAGCCCCTCGGCGGCGGCTTCGAGTTCGGGGCAGGGGCGTCCGGCCAGCCAGACGGTGCGGGCGCGGCGGGCGATCAGCCGGCGGGCGACGGCGAGGCCGATCTCCGATGTGCCGCCGAGGACGAGCAGGGACTGCGGGGTGCCGAAGGCGTCCTTCATGACTGCTCCTGTACGTGCGTGGGAGGGGGCGGGGCTCACAGGCCGAGCCGTCGGGAGAGGTCGGAGGCGAAGACTCCGCGCGGGTCCAGCCGGGCCCGCAGGGTGCGGAAGTCCGCGAGCCGGGGGTACATCCCGGCGAGGAGTTCCGGGCGCAGCCGGGAGTCCTTGGCGAGGTAGACCCGGCCGCCCGCGCCCGCGACCTCCTCGTCCAGCTCGTCCAGGAAGCCGCCGAGGCCGCTCAGCCCGGCGGGGATGTCCAGCGCCAGGGTCCAGCCGGGCACCGGGAAGGAGAGCCAGCCCGGGTCGGCCTCGCCGAACCGTTTGAGGACCGCGAGGAAGGACGGGCAGCGGCGGCGGGCGATCCGCCGGACGATCCGGCGCAGGGTCTCCTCCCGGCCGTGGCCGACGACGAACTGGTACTGGACGAAGCCGTCGCGGCCGTAGATCCGGTTCCAGTGCGGCACGGCGTCCAGCGGGTGGAAGAAGGACGGGATCCGCTGGAGCGCGCCGGTCCGGGACCGGGGGGCCCTGCGGTACCAGAACTCGTTGAACAGGCCGACCGTGGTGCGGGTGAGGAGTCCCGCCGGGACGAAGGCGGGCGGCGCGGGCAGTCTGCCGGGGCGGAAGGCGAGCGGATCGCGCCGGGCGCGCGCGGGCAGCGCGTCCAGCGGGGCGTGCTCCCCCCGGGTGAGGACCGAGCGGCCGAGCGCCCTGCCGCGCGCGAGCAGATCGATCCAGGCGACCGAGTAGCGGTAGCGGTGGTCGGTGGCGGCGAGTCTGGCCATCAGGTCGTCGAGATCGGTGGCGCGTTCGGTGTCGACGGACATCAGCGAGGTCTCCACCCGGTGGAGGCGGATCTTCGCGGAGAGGATCACCCCGGTCAGTCCCATGCCGCCGGTGGTGGCGTCGAAGAGGTCGGTGCCGGGGAGCGCGGTGTGCACCGAGCCGTCGGCGGTGAGCAGTTCGACGGATTCCACATGGCGTGAGAAGGCCCCGCTGACGTGGTGGTTCTTCCCGTGGATGTCCGCGCCGACCGCGCCGCCCACGGTGACGTGCCGGGTCCCCGGCGTCACCGGCACGAACCAGCCGAGCGGCAGCAGCACTTCCATCAGCCGGTGCAGGCTCACCCCGGCGTCGCAGACGACCGTGCCCGCCTCGGTGTCGACGGCGTGGATCCGCCGCAGCGCCGTCATGTCGAGGACCGTGCCGCCCGCGTTCTGCGCCGCGTCGCCGTAGGCCCGGCCGAGCCCCCGGGCGATTCCGCCCCGGACACCCCAGTCGCGTACCGCCGCCGCGGCCTCGTCGTGGGAGCGGGGGCGCAGCACGGCGGCGGTGGTGGTGGCGGTGCGGCCCCAGCCGCTGACGGGGACGAAGGGGTCGACGGGGGGGAGGGGGTTCTCGGCAGGCATGGATGTGACCGTATAGCCGTGTATGCCCACATTTTTGGAGTGTCTGGCTGACTCGCCGAAATGGGTGATTAAACGAGTGTCATCAAAGAATGGCGTGAAATGTCGGCCGGTCGCCCAGAAGAGTCGCCCCGAGAGCGGGGGCCGGGCTCAGAAGAAGGGGTGGCGAATGAGATACGCCGACTGCGCGGCGGCCGACCGTGGGCTGCTCGCGGCGATGCGCGACTGCGGCGGCCGGCCGGGGGTCGCCGGGGCGGCCCGGGCGCTCTCCCACGCCGGCGAGCACGGCGCGCTCTGGCTCGCCGCCGGCCTCGCCGGCGCCGCCGTCGACCACCGCCGCCGGAGCCGCTGGCTCCGCGCCACAGCCCTCATCGGCACGGCCCACCTGGCCAGCCTCTGCCTCAAATGGACCGTCCGCCGCGCCCGCCCGGGCCCGGTGCCGGTGTCCGCGCCGGACCGCCGGGTTCCCGCCTCCGGCACCGCGTCCCCTGGGGTTCCCCAGACGGTACGGGCGGACGCGGCCGGGTCCGCCGCGGCGCTCGGGCCGTTGGTGCGGACGGCGGGGCCGTACTCCTTCCCCAGCTCGCACGCGACCTCGGCCGCGGCGGCGGCCGTCGTCTTCGGCGCGCTTCTCCCGGCGGCGGAACCGGCGGTGGCCGTGCTCGCCGCCGCGATGTGTGTGTCACGGCTCGTCGTCGGCGTCCACTATCCGAGCGATGTCGCGGCGGGCGCCGCCCTCGGCGGGCTCGCCGCCCGGCTCGGCTCGCGGTGGACCGGGGGCCGGGGCCCGTGCGGAGGGCGGGCGGAGTGACCGGCCGCGGCACCGCCCTGCTGGGCCGCCCCCCGCACCCCGGCGGGGGGCGCGTGCCCAGACCCGCGCCCCCCGGCATCCGTGCCCTGCCCGGCGGGCTGCTCCGGTCCGCCCGGCCCCGGCAGTGGGTCAAGAACGCCCTGGTCCTCGCCGCGCCCGCCGCCGCCGGGGAGCTGGACTCCCTCCACAACGCCGCCCGGCTCGCCGTCGTCTTCCTGCTCTTCACCACGGCCGCCGCCGCCGTCTACCTCCTCAACGACGCCCGCGACGCCGAGGCCGACCGCGCCCACCCGGTGAAGTGCCGCCGCCCGGTCGCCGCCGGGGAGGTCCCCGTACCCCTCGCCTACGCGGCGTCCGCGCTGCTCGCGGCGGCGGCGGTGGCCGGGGCCGCGGCCCTCTGCAACCCGCTGACCGGGGCGCTGCTCACCGCGTACCTCTCGACGCAGATCGCGTACTGCGTCTGGCTCAAACATGTCCTCGTGGTCGATCTGGCCGTCGTCACCACCGGTTTTCTGATGCGGGCGATGATCGGCGGAGTCGCGCTCGACATCCCGCTCTCCCGCTGGTTCCTGATCACCACCGGCTTCGGCGCGCTCTTCATGGTCGCCGCCAAGCGCTACTCCGAAGCCGTTCAGATGGCGGGCGGCGGCGGCGCGACCAGGGCCCTGCTGAACGAGTACACCACCGGCTATCTGCGGTTCGTCTGGCAGCTCGCGGCCGGGGTCGCCGTGCTCGCCTACTGTCTGTGGGCGCTGGAGAACGACGCCGCCGACGCCGGGGCGCTGCTGCCCTGGCGGCAGCTGTCGATGATCGCCTTCATCCTCGCGGTGCTGCGGTACGCCGTCTTCGCCGACCGGGGCACCGCGGGCGAGCCCGAGGACGTGGTGCTGCGCGACCGGGCGCTCGCCGTCATCGGTCTGGTGTGGGCCGCGATGTACGGTTTGGCGGTCGCGGGCCTGTGAGCGGCGGCCCAGGGGGTAGGCGTACGGCATGGACTGGTTGACACGGCTCCCGCTCATCGGCCCCTGGGCGGCCCGGCTGGCGCGTACGCACGCCTGGCGCTCCTACGAGACCCTGGAGCGGGCGCACTGGACCCGGCTCGCCGCCGCCATCACCTTCCTCAGCTTTCTCGCGCTCTTCCCGCTGATCACCGTCGCGGCGGCGGTCTGGGCCGCGCTGCTGGGCGAGGAGGGGCTGACCAGGCTCCAGGACCGGCTCGCCGACCAGGTGCCGGGGATCTCCGAGCAGCTCGACATCGGCTCGCTGGTCGCCAACGCGGGTACGGTCGGGCTGGTCGCGGGCGCGCTGCTGCTGCTGACCGGGATCGGCTGGGTCGGCTCGATGCGGGACTGCCTGCGGGCCGTGTGGGGTCTGGACGACGAGGACGAGGGCAATCCGGTTCTGCGCAGGCTCAAGGACGCGGGCGTGCTCCTGGGGCTCGGCGCGACGGCGCTCGCCTCCCTCGCCGCCTCCGCGCTCGGCTCCTCGGCGGTCGGCTGGGGAGCGGAGCGGCTCGGTATCGAGCCGGGCGGGGCCGAGGGAGTGCTGCTGTCGGCCGCCGCCATCTCCGTCGCCGTCGCCGCCGGTTTCCTGATCCTGCTCTATCTGCTGACCCTGCTCCCCGGGACCCATCCGCCGCGCCGCCGGCTGCTGGTGGCCGCCCTGCTCGGCGCGGTCGGATTCGAGCTGCTGAAGCTGCTGCTCAGCGGCTATATGCAGGGGGTCGCTTCGAAGAGTCTGTACGGGGCGTTCGGCGTGCCGGTCGCCCTGCTGCTGTGGATCAATCTGACCGCGAAGCTGCTGCTGTACTGCGCGGCCTGGACGGCGACGGCGACGGCGACGGACACGGCGAAGGCGAGCGGCGAGAACGGTGACAGCGGTGAGAGCGGCGAAGCCACCGAGCAGGCCCCCCGCACCCCCTGATCTCAGCCGCGCCGGGAGGGCCAGCGGCGGTTGACCACGAACACGGCCGCCGCCAGCGCGATCAGCGCCCCGCCCGCGATCGCCAGCGCCGTCCCCATCCCCCCGGAGGTCTCCTTCGCCCCCGCCGAGGCGACCTGATCCGCCGCGGTCCCGTTCCCGCTGCCGCTCCCGGCCCCGGCCGTGTCCCCGCCGTGCTCGTTCTTGGCCGGACCGGCCTTGCCGACGTCCTTGACGGGGACGGACCGGGGAGCCACCAGCTCACCCACCGGGGTGACCTTCCCCGAGGCCGCGAAGCCCCAGTCGAACAGCTCCGCCGTCTCCTTGTACACGGCGTTGCTCTCGCCCGAGTCCGGGTTCATGACGGTGACGAGAAGCACCTTGCCGTTCCGCTCGGCCACTCCGGTGAAGGTCGCCCCGGCATGCGTCGTATTGCCGTTCTTCACCCCGGCGACCCCCTTGTACGGGGCGATCCCGTAGTCGCCGGTCAGCAGCCGGTTGGTGTTCTGGATCTCGAAGGTCTCCCGCTTCTTGCCGTCCATCTCGCCGGGGAAGTCGGCGCTGACGGTGGATGCGTACTCGCGGAAGTCCTTCTTCTGCATCCCGCTGCGGGCGATCAGCGTCAGGTCGTACGCGGAGGAGACCTGCCCCGCCGCGTCGTAGCCGTCGGGCGACACCACCTGGGTGTCGAGCGCCTGCAACTCCTCGGCGTGCGCCTGCATGTCCTGGACGGTCTTGTCGAAGCCGCCGTTCATCGCCGACAGCACATGGACCGCGTCATTGCCGGAGCGCAGGAAGACGCCGAGCCAGAGATCGTGGACCGAGTAGCTGAGGTCCTCCTTGACCCCGACCAGGCTGCTGCCGGGGCCGACGTCCTCCAGCTCCTCGGCGGAGACCTTGTGGGTGGTCGCCTTGGGCAGCTTCGGCAGCAGGGTGTCGGCGAAGAGCATCTTGAGCGTGGACGCCGGGGGGAGCCGCCAGTGCGCGTTGTGCGCGGCGAGGACATCGCCGTTCTCCGCGTCCGCGACGATCCAGGACCGTCCGCTCAGCTCCTTGGGGAGCACCGGCGCGCCCTTGCCGAGAGTGACCTGGGTGCCCGCCCTGCCGAGCAGTGAGCCCCCGATGGTGGACATCGCCGCCGGGGGGCTCGGCTGCTTCTTCGAGGTGCTCTTGGACTTGCCCTTCGGCTTGTCGTCGTGGGAGTCCGCGGCGGCGGGAGCGACGAGGAGGAGGGGGAGAAGCGAGGCGGCGGCGACCGTCAGCACCGACTTCTTCACGGTCTTCTTCAGGGCGGACACGGATGTGAAAGTACAGGGGAAAACAGAAAATATGCTTATCGGGTTCATGGCGCGCCGTGAAGACCGCCGGGACAGCCCACCCGGCGCGGCCGGCCCCGCGGACGCCCCCGATACTGGGTGTATGAAGCTCAGCCGCCCCGCGTCCTGGTTCCTGCTCGCCTTCGGGGTGTGGAGCTGGTTCATCTGGGTCACTTTCGTCAAAAACCTCTGGCAGGACGGCAGCGGGCTCGCGTTCGACGGCGCGGGCGACCCGACGGGGTACTTCTGGGTCCACCTGGTGCTCGCCATCACGTCCCTGATGCTGGGGACGGCCGTCGGAGTCATCGGGTTGCGTGCGGTTCGCGCCTCGCGGCGCGAAGAACGCGAAGAATAGGGGAGCAGTCTGTGATTGTGGTCGTCCTGCTGGTCATGGTCGCGGTGATCGCCGTCTTCGCGGGGGCGCACTGGTATGTCTGGCGCAGACTCGTCCGTGACACCACGCGCGCCGGCGGGACGGCGCGGCGGATCGGCACGGTGGCGGTGTGGACGCTGCCCCTGCTGTCGGTCGCGGCCCTGACGTCGAGCCGGGTGGGGGTGCCGTTCCGGCTGGAGCAGGTGCTGGCCTGGCCCGGGTATCTCTGGCTGCCGGTCCTGCTCTATCTGGTCCTGTGGCTGCTCGTCGGCGAGGCCGTACGCGCCCTGTGGCTGCGCCGCGCCGAGCGGACGCCCGCCGCCGGGGCCGTCGGCGCACCGGATCGCACCACCGCGGACGCCGAGAGCCCCGGGTCGTCCGGGCGGACCGGCGCGGAGCCCCCGGCGGCGGCCTCCGCCGCCCCGGAGCAGGCCCCGGCCCCCGGCTCCCCGTCCGCCGTCCTGACCGCGCCCGCCGGCCCCGCCGCCGCCCACGAGGTCAAGGCCGCGCCCGGCGCTCCCGCGCCCCGGCCGGTCTCCCGGCGGCTGTTCGTCTCCCGGGTGGTCGGCGGCACGGCCGCCGCCGCCGCGCTGGGGACCGTGGGCCACGGCGCGTACGGAGTGCTGCGCGGCCCCAGGATCAAGCGGGTCACCGTACCGCTCGCCAAGCTGCCGCGCTCCGCGCACGGCTTCCGGATCGCCGTCGTCAGCGACATCCACCTCGGGCCCATCCTCGGCCGGGGCCACACCCAGCGGATCGTCGACGCCATCAACGCGGCCCAGCCCGACCTCGTCGCCGTCGTCGGCGACATGGTCGACGGCACCGTCGCCGACCTCGGGGCCGCCGCCGAACCCCTCACCCAGCTCAGGGCCCGGCACGGCTCCTTCTTCGTGACCGGGAACCACGAGTACTACTCCGGGGCCGACGAATGGGTCGACCACGTCCGTGAGCTGGGGCTGCGACCGCTGGAGAACGAACGCGTCGAGATCGCGGGCGGCTTCGACCTCGCCGGGGTCAACGACCTGGAGGGCGAGGCCACCGGCCACGGACCCGACTTCGCCCGGGCGCTCGGCGACCGGGACACCGGCCGGGCCTCCGTGCTCCTCGCCCACCAGCCCGTCGTCATCCACGACGCCGTCAAGCACGGCGTGGACCTCCAGCTCTCCGGCCACACCCACGGCGGACAGCTCTGGCCCGGCAACTACCTCGCCGAACTCGCCAATCCCACCGTCGCGGGCCTGGAGCGGTACGGCGACACCCAGCTCTACGTCACCCGGGGCGCGGGAGCCTGGGGCCCGCCGGTCCGGGTCGGGGCCTCCTCCGACATCACCGTCGTCCAGCTCGCCTCGCCCAAGGCCTGAGCCTCACCGAGGCCGGGCGCACTCCGCCCGGCCTCACTCCGCCGGGGGCGGCGGCGTGGCCGCACCCTTCCGTACCGCCGTCGCCGTCCTCTTGCGGATCAAGGTCGCCGTGGCCCGCTTCCGCGCCCCCGCGGCCTTCTTCGCGGCCGTCGCGCCCTGTCTGCGGCCCACGGCCGACTGCGCCATCCCGGGCAGCAGATCCGTCAGCAGCTCGTGCACATCGTGGACGAGCGGGCGCAGCACCCGGAAACGGGCGAGGACGATGCCCCGGGCGGTGAGCCGCGCGCCCTGCTCCGCGAGCCGGCGGCTGCGCTCGTGGCCCTCCGAGCGGTCGAAGACCCAGTACAGGACCAGCCCCATCTGGGAGAGCCACAGCAGTTCCGGAAGCGCGTCGGCCAGTTCGGCGGGCACCTTGGTCCTCGCCCCGGCCAGCGCCTCGCGGTGCACCGCGATGGCCTCCTCGCGGGCGGGCTCCGACTCCTTGGAGAAGGGGCTGAGGGGACTCTCCGGGTCGGCCGCGTTCTTGAAGAACTGGGCCGCGAACTCGTGGTACGGCTCCGCGATCTCCAGCCAGGCGAGCAGCACCCCGGCCAGCCGCGCCTCCAGCTGGGTCTCGTTGTCCAGCACGGGCCGGACCGCCGCGCGGTGCTCGGCGGCGATCCGGTCGTAGAAGCCCTGGACGAGGTGTTCCTTGGAGGCGAAGTAGTAGTACGCGTTGCCCACCGAGACACCGGCCTCTTTGGCGATGGCCCGCATGGTCGTCTTGTCGTAACCGTTCTCCTGGAACAGCCTCAGGGCTGTTTCGAGGATGAGCGTGCGGGTCTGCTCGCTCTTGGGGGCACTCTTGGGGGCCTGCGCGTCCGTCACGGTGTCCGAGCCTAACGGGGGATCTCGCACCGGTCGTCGCAGGGCGGACCGCCGGAGGCCGGCGCTCCGGCCGGCCCCGGGGGCCCGCCGGCCGGCCCCGGCCGTACGCCGGACAGCTCGCGGTACTTGGCCGCCGCGAGCATGGTGACGCGGACGAAGGGGGCTCCGGCGGGGGTGGCGAGCCAGTGGGCCCTGGCCCGGTGCTCGGCCAGCGCCCACAGACAGACGACCCAGGCGGCCGAGCCGCTGTAGATCTGGCCCCCGTCGCCGATCACGGTGATCTCGCGCAGGGTGCTCCGGTGGTCGAGGCCGGGGAAGAGCCGCCGTGCCAGGTCCGAGCCGGCGGGCACCAGATCCAGCGGGACGAGCTGGCGCTGCCGCTTGAGCCAGTGCCGCAGATGGACGCAGAGAGGGCAGCCCGCGTCGTAGAGGACGGTCAGCCGCTGGAGCCGACCCCGGTCGTGCCCGTCGGTGGCCATGGCGCTCAGGCTCCGGCCGGGCCGCCGGCGGGCGGGGTCCACGGGGTCTTGTCCGCGGGCGGCAGCCAGCCGCGCGGCTCCACCGGCGGGGTCGTCTCGCGCTCCATCACACCCCGGCGGCGGATCTTGTTGAGGACATAGACATTGCCCAGGTGCAGCACACCGAGGACGAGCAGGACGACACCGAGCTTCACCGAGAGCGCGTCGAACAGCCCCCGGGTGTCCCCGATGTTCTCGGCGACCCGCAGATACAGGGCGACGAAGCCCAGGTTGACCAGGTAGAAGCCGACGACCAGCAGATGGTTGACGGCGTCGGCGAGCTTCTCGTTCCCGTGCATCACATCGGCGAGGAAGATCCGGCCGTTGCGGCTGAGGGTGCGGGCCACCCAGACCGTCAGCGCCACGCTGACCACCAGATAGACGATGTAGCCGACCACGTTGAAGTCCATGCCCCACGCTCCTTGAACGCGTTCAAAAGGCTGTCACGAAAGACGGTAGACCTATTTTTGAACATGTTCAAGACATGGGTGTACGGCCCCGCAAACCAGTTGGCGCGGGGGTCGACTCCGGCTTAACGTGCCGTTGATGACTCTTACTCATGACATGACCGGCGACGGCCCGGTGGCCGTCCTGCTGCACTCCACCGTCTGCGACCGCCGGATGTGGGACCCGCAGTGGCGGACGCTCCCGGCCGCCGGACTGCGGCTGGTGCGCTGCGACTTCAGGGGGTACGGCGAGACCCCTGCCTCAGCCGCCCCCTACAGCGACGCGGACGACGTACTCCGGCTCCTGGACACCCTCGGCATCGAACAGGCCGCCCTCGTCGGCTCCTCGTACGGCGGGCGCACCGCCCTCGACATCGCGCTCCGCGCCCCGCACCGGGTCACCGCGCTCGCCCTGCTCTGCCCCGGCCTCCCCGACCAGGGCGAGAGCCCCGAACTCGCCGACTTCGACGCCCGGGAGACCGAACTCTTCGAAGCCGGCGAACTGGAGAAGGCCGCCGAACTCAACGCCCGCGCCTGGCTGGGCCCCGAGGCCGACACCGCCACCGCCGAGGCCGTCCGCGCCATGCAACTGCACGCCTTCCGCGTCCAGTCCGCCGCCGCCGAGGAACACGACGGCGCCGCCGGCTTCGACGTCCCCTCCCTCGCCGCCCTCCGCGTCCCCGCCCTCGTCCTCTCCGGCGCCCACGACTTCCCGGACTTCCGCGCCTCCGCGACCCGCGCCGCCGGACTCCTGCCCGGCGCGCACCACCGCGAACTCCCCTGGGCGGGCCATCTCCCCAGCCTGGAGCGCCCGGCCGAGATCACCGCTCTCCTCGCCGACTTCCTCACCCCGTGACACCCCCGGCGGGCGGCCTCCCGCCCGCCGGGGGCCGGGGCTCCGTCACATCGAGCTGATCGAGCGCGCGTAGCCGACCTGGGCCATCACCTGCTGGAAGAGATGCGGGTGCATGGCCGGGATCATCGTCGCGTGATGCTTCCCGCCACTGGTCACCGTCACCTGCACAAAGCCCGAGGTCTCCTTCTCCTTGATCAGCAGAAAGAGCAGCCCGAGCCCGCACGCCCCCACGAACAGCACCGCCAGCACGATCGCGTACACCGGGATCTTCTCCTCGGTCCGCGACAGATCCGACGCGTTCCACACCGCCCCCCGCAGCGGCATTCCCCCCGCCGGGGTCATGATCGTGTCCCCCACCACCGTGATGTCCCCGATCGCCAGCGCCGGAGCACCCCCCACCGGCTGCCCATACGGCACCGGCACCGGCACCCCCGCCGCCTGCGTGAACCCCGGCCCCGCCCCCTGCGGATACCCGTACCCCTGCGTCTCCTGCGGATACCCGTACGGCTGCTCGGGCCCCCACTGGTACTCGGGTTCCCCGTCCGGCCGGTACGGATTCGGCTCGCTCATGGTCGTTTCCCCGCTTTCCGCCCCATCAGTCAGAGGCCCTCTGATCCTGCCAGGTCCCCTCCCGCGACGAGAAGCCCGATGGCCCGCCGGGGGCCCGTCCCGCCCTGGTTCCCGGGCGGGACGGGCCCCCGGCGAGGCGGGCGCACGCCGTCTCAGCCGATGGCGATACGCGTCTTCCACCAGCTCGCCGGGCCGATGATCTCCCATCCGGAGCCAGTCAGTCCGGTCTTGCCGCCCGCCCAGTAGCGGACGGAACCATCGGAGCGCACATTCCAGACATCGGGCAGCGAGTCCCCATTGGCGTCCGGCGTCCCCATCAGCAGCGGCACGCTCGCCCGCGACCATCCCTCCGCGCTGTACCAGTCGTCGGCCCCGCCCGCCGACCCGGCGGCGGACGCCAGCGAGGCGAGCTCGACTCCGCCCCCGGCCGCCGCGATGCCCTTGCGGAGCAGCAGCCTCCCCGAGACATCCGTCCGGTAGACCAGGTCGGCGATGTCGTCCCCGGTGATGTCCTGGAAGGTGACGATGTCCCGCACCTTCCACGGAGTGCCGGACAGCAGCACGGCCCGGTCGATCGTGGCCCCGTGGTACCCGGTGAAGGCCCACAGCTCGTCCCCGGCCAGGGCGAGGAAGTCCGTCCGCCCGTCACCGGTGACATCGCCCCCGGCCACGATCTGGGTGAGCGAGGCCGGGCTCGGCGCGCCCGCCGGAAGCAGGATCTCCCGGCGCTTGTCGACATTGACGGCACCGTAGCCGTCACCGGGGTAGACCCAGAGCTTTCCGCCTACGCGCACCACCAGGTCCTGGAGCCCGTCACCGCCGTAGATGTCTCCGTTGTGGGTGATCAGCGCACTCTTGAAGTGGCCCGACGGCGCGGGGGCGTAGGGCGGCAGATCGTCCCCGTTGGGATCCTTCGCGGGGTTGGCGCGATAGGCCCCGGGCATCGAGTAGTCGAGGTCGCCGCTGCCCCGGGAGAGGTCGGTGACGGCCTGTGAGGGATAGAGATAGAGATTGCCGTGCTCGGTGACCGTCATCATGTCCGGCAGCCGGTCACCCGTGAAGTCTCCCGGCGAGTCGGCCTGGTCGCGAGGGGTGACGTAGAAGAAGTACTTCGTCGGCTCGGACACATTGCCCGCGCTGTCCACCGCCCGTACGTACAGCACATTCGGGCCGGCGGTCGGAGGCTTGGCGTCCGTGATGTCGGTGGTGACCGAGGTCGCCGCCCCCAGGGTGCGTGCTTTGCTGCCGGTGTAGGTGGCGGAGTTGTATCCGTACTCGTACCGCACGACGTCGGTGCTCAGCGCGCGCAGGGTGAACCTGCCGGCCGTGCCGAACTTCTTGGTGCTCCAGACCGAGTCCTCGGCGTCGTTGCTGAAGCCGTTCTCACTGTCGTCGGCGTCGGGGAAGTCCCTCACCGCCACTCTCGCCGCCACCGCGCCGTTCACGAACACGGTCACCAACGACGCCACCGCCTACCACCAGTCGTTCACCTTCGACCGGCTGGGCAACCGCGCGACCCTGACCGACCACAGCCCGGCGAGCCCCGGCGACAAGGTCAGCCACACCTACGCCTACGGCAAGGCCACCGGCAACGGCACGGCCCCCGCCGACATCTCCCAGCCCCACACCCTGACATCCGTCACCTCCGTCCCGGCCGGGAAGGAGAGCACCTACGACTACGACGCCACCGGCAACACCACGACCCGCGACTTCCCGGGCACCGCCCAGGACCAGGCCCTGAAGTGGACCCCCGAGAACCGGCTCGACACGATCACCGAGAACGGCGTCAAGATCACCTACGTCTACGACGCCGAGGGCAACCGGATCCTGGAGAACTCCCCCACCGGCTCAACCCTCTACCTCGGCGAGACCGAACTCGCCACCGACGCCACCGGCAAGATCACCCGCGCCTCCCGCGGCTACGCCCACCCCGGCGCCCCCTCCGTCATCCGCACCACCGACAACGGCTCCACCACCAGCCACAAGCTCAGCGCCCTCATCACCGACCAGGCCGGCACCGCCAACACCACCATCGACCTCGGCCCCGGCCAGCCCATCACCCGCCGCGCCTTCACCCCCTACGGCGAACTCCGCGGCCCCAAGCCCTCCAAGTGGCCCAACAAGCGCACCTACCTCGGCGTCGGCATCGACGACGAAACCACCGGCCTCACCCACATCGGCGCCCGCGAATACGACCAGAAGGCCGGCCGCTTCATCTCGGCCGACCCGATCATCGACATCGCGGACCCGCTCCAGATGAACGGGTATGCGTACAGCAACAACAGCCCGATCAGCAAGAGCGACCCGACGGGTCTGATCAATGCGGATGTGGGCAGCGGGGGGACGGTCAGCCGCGAGCAGCTCGTCGCCCTTTACGCCGATATCAACCATGGCTATGGGATGAGTAAGAAGGAGGCCAACTGGAAGGCTTGGCAGGATTATGCCAAGCACCACACTCCGCAGCGGGTGCAGAGGACTTACTGCACCGCTCTTCCCGGGATGCTGATCGCCAAAAGTTACCCAGGGGCCAAGAAATACGTTCAGTTCGTGCAAAAGGAAGCGCGGGATCGCGATTTTTGGTACAACGGCTCCCCGAATCCCGCCCTTCCCACGTATCAGATGGAACTCGCCAGCCTCCATATGAATGCCTGCCATGAGACAGGCGTGTGCCCGGGCGGGAAGGCGAAGGCGGCTTCAGCAGAGGCGGCTGCGGGCATGATGGGACTGGCCGGGGCCGGTGGGCGGGGGCGTACTCCAGGAAGAGCGAAGCGCTCTGACGATTGCGACCCCAACAGCTTCCTCCCCGGCACCAAAGTCCTCATGGCCGACGGCACGGCCAAGCCCATCGAAGACGTCAAGATCGGCGACAAGGTCCTCGCCACCGACCCCGAAACCGGCGAGACGGCCCCCAAGACTGTCACCGCCGAACTCTTTAACGAAGGCTCCAAAAACCTGGTGAAGGTGAGCCTGGACGTCGACGGCAAGGGCTCCGCCCCCCTCGCCTCGATCACCGCCACCGAAGGCCACCCGTTCTGGGTCCCCGAACTCGGCGAATGGATCAACGCCACCGAGCTCCAGGCCGGCCAGTGGCTGAAGACCAGCGCGGGTACGCATGTTCAGATCACGGCGGTCGAGCGCTGGACGCAGCGGGCGGCGGTTCACAACCTGACCGTTGTCGACATCCATACGTACTATGTGCTGGCAGGGGCGACGCCGGTCCTTGTCCACAACTGTGGTGGCGGGACCATCGATCCAAAATTGGTGAGGTTCTCCCAGGATACGGTCAGTCCTCGTTTTGGTAGTGGAGAGACGATCGAGCAGACGGCCGCAGCGTTGCGGTCCGGCTACCTTGAGGCGAGCGATCTTCCGACGGTGAGGCTAACTGTCAAGGGTGGGAAAATTCACTCACTCGACAACAGGAGGCTCGTGGCATTCCAGAAGGCAGGTATTCCTATGCCATTTCGCATGGCGACACCTGAAGAGGCTGCGAGTGAAGCGTGGAAGTTCACAACTAAAAACGAAGGGCGTTCAATCTTGATTAACTACTTTGACCCAGTGGAGTGGATGCCGTGAACTGGCCAGATGAAACGTTGAACGAGATCCGGAGCAGGGAAGATCTTGCCCAGTACTTGACTGGATTGGCGGATAAGGTTCGCGATGGGAGTCTTCTTGCGGAAAACGCCACAACGGATTCCTTCGTTGAATCTGCTGGGCGCTGGACGAAATCTATGGATGGGTTCTTCATGAATGTGATGAAGGAGCCAGTGCCAGAGACTCCCGATTGGGCGATAATTGCCGCTATCTTCCGGGCTGCACTCGTCTATGAATAGATTCAATCTTAGGCGTGCAGGGTGATTTAGGGGTGTCGTGCTTATTTGTGACCCGTGAGTGAATCTACGGCAGAGGCGAACACTGGAACGTAGGAGTCCCCGGGGTGATGATTTCTTCGGGGACTCCCTCTCGGCCGGTAGGTCAGCCGCGTCGGACGGGTGTGAACACGTCAGGTTCACGCTCTGTCGTCCTCATCGGCGATGGCAGGCAGAGGCAGGCGGGGCACGACCTCGGTTCCGTCTCTGGAGAGATAGCAGGGCTTTCCCTCCGGGCCCGCCCGTGGTCCTGGTCCTTCAAGCGGCCGAGGTCTGTTCATCCGGTGATTCCGACAGCGGTCGACCGGTGTCGTGCGGAGAGAAGAGGAAGGCTGAGGAGTCGCCGTCCGGGGTCAATGGTCAGCGAGGCGTCCAGGGCCTTGGCCAGCCTGGTCAGCAGCGGCAGGGTGGGTGTGGAGTCGCCACCCTCGATGTGGGAGATCTGGGGTTGTGTCATGCCATCTCGCCGTGCGAGTTCGGTCTGTGACAAACCGAGCTCGGTTCGCCGGTCGTAGACGGCCTGCCCCAACGCGAAGGCGTATCCGGCTTCGGTGTATGCGGGGGATTCCTCGACGGACTCTTCCAAGAGCTTCCTCGTTCTACGGGTCTTCCACTGGGCGTGGTTCACCGATTCTTCTCCTTGGTCCGACCGTAGCTGTGCTGCGCGGCATCATGATCAGCTTGACATGTCTTCTGCGCCTGCCGAGCCCGATCGACCTCGGCTTCCTCGTGTTGCCTGGTCTTGCGGAACACCGTCAGCAGCACGTTTCGCCGATCGGACGGGAGCCAGTAGGTGATGCGAACAGCGGTGCCGTCCATGGTGAAGGGAAGCTCGCGCACACTTTGCCACCGAGGTGACGGGAGTAGGGCTCCGCCAGAGTGGTCGGCCGAGCCGCGAGCAAGTCGGCGCTCCGGTACGACGGGGAGCCCCCACAGCACTCCGCCCCGCCGGATCGGATCCGGCGGGGCGGGGAGCGGTGACCACGAGGGAGGGTCAGAAGCGGCGGGTGATCAGGGCGCGCTTGACTTCCTGGATGGCCTTGGTGACCTCGATGCCGCGGGGGCAGGCGTCGGTGCAGTTGAAGGTGGTGCGGCAGCGCCAGACGCCGTCCTTGTCGTTCAGGATCTCCAGGCGCTGCTCGCCGGCCTCGTCGCGCGAGTCGAAGATGAAGCGGTGGGCGTTGACGATGGCGGCGGGGCCGAAGTACTGGCCGTCGTTCCAGAACACCGGGCACGAGGAGGTGCAGGCGGCGCAGAGGATGCACTTGGTGGTGTCGTCGAAGCGCTCGCGGTCCTCGGCGGACTGGAGGCGCTCGCGGGTCGGCTCGTTGCCCTTGGTGACGAGGAAGGGCATGACGTCGCGGTAGGCCTGGAAGAAGGGCTCCATGTCGACGACGAGGTCCTTGAGGACCGTGAGGCCCTTGATGGGCTCGACCGTGATCGGCTTCTCCGGGTTGATGTCCTTGATCAGCGTCTTGCAGGCGAGCCTGTTCTTGCCGTTGATCCGCATCGCGTCGGAGCCGCAGATCCCGTGGGCGCAGGAGCGGCGGAAGGTGAGGGAGCCGTCGACGTCCCACTTGATCTTGTGGAGGCCGTCGAGGACCCGCTCCTTGGGGTCGATCTCGATCTGGAAGTCCTCCCAGACCGCGTGCTCCGACACCTCGGGGTTGAAGCGGCGGACCCGGAAGGTGACCGTGATGTAGGGGGAGGCGGCGGATTCCGCCTCGACCTTGTCCAGTACGGGGGTAGCCATCAGTACTTACGCTCCATCGGCTGGTAGCGGGTCTGGACGACCGGCTTGTAGTCGAGACGGATGGTCTCGGTGCCGTCGTCGCCGAGCTCGCGGTACGCCATGGTGTGGCGCATGAAGTTGACGTCGTCGCGGTTCGGGTAGTCCTCGCGGTAGTGACCGCCGCGGGACTCCTTGCGGGCCAGCGCCGAGACGGCCATGACCTCGGCCAGGTCGAGCAGGTTGCCCAGCTCGACGGCCTCGAGGAGGTCGGTGTTGAAGCGGCGGCCCTTGTCCTGGATGGACACGTTCTTGTAGCGGGCGCGCAGCTCGCCGATCTTCTCGACGGCGGTCTTGATCGTCTGCTCGGTGCGGAACACCATCACATTGGCGTCCATCGTCTCCTGGAGCTCACGGCGGATCTCCGCGACCCGCTCGTTGCCCGTGGAGTTGCGCAGCCGCTCCACCTGCTCCTGGACCAGCGAGGCCGGGTCCTCCGGAAGGTCGACGTAGTCGGCCTTCGCGGCGTACTCGGCGGCGGCGATGCCGGAGCGCTTGCCGAAGACGTTGATGTCGAGGAGCGAGTTGGTGCCGAGCCGGTTGGCGCCGTGCACCGAGACGCAGGCGACCTCGCCGGCGGCGTAGAGGCCCGGGACGACGGTGGTGTTGTCCAGCAGGACCTCACCCTCGACGTTGGTCGGGATGCCGCCCATGGCGTAGTGCGCGGTGGGCTGGATCGGGATCGGGTCCGTGTAGGGCTCGATGCCGAGGTAGGTCCGGGCGAACTCGGTGATGTCCGGGAGCTTGGCGTCCAGCTGCTCCGGCGGCAGGTGGGTGAGGTCCAGGTAGACGTGGTCGCCCTCGGGGCCGCAGCCGCGGCCCTCGCGGATCTCCGTGTAGATGGAGCGGGAGACGACGTCGCGCGAGGCGAGGTCCTTCATGACGGGGGCGTACTTCTCCATGAAGCGCTCGCCGTCCTTGTTGCGCAGGATGCCGCCCTCACCGCGGGCGCCCTCCGTGAGCAGGATGCCCATGCGCCAGATGCCCGTCGGGTGGAACTGGAAGAACTCCATGTCCTCCAGGGGCAGCCCGCGCCGGTAGCAGGCCGCCTGGCCGTCGCCGGTGAGGGTGTGCGCGTTGGAGGTCACCTTGAAGAACTTGCCGGTGCCGCCGGAGGCGTAGATCACGGACTTCGCCTGGAAGACGTGGATCTCGCCGGTGGCCAGCTCGTACGCGACGACGCCGGCCGACTTCTTGACCCCGTCGACCTCGGTGATCAGCTGGTCCAGGACGTAGAACTCGTTGAAGAACTCCACGCCCTCCTTGACGCAGTTCTGGTACAGCGTCTGGAGGATCATGTGACCGGTGCGGTCGGCGGCGTAGCAGGACCGGCGGACCGGGGCCTCGCCGTGGTTGCGGGAGTGCCCGCCGAAGCGGCGCTGGTCGATGGTGCCGTTCGGCGTCCGGTTGAACGGCAGGCCCATCTTCTCCAGGTCGAGGACCGCGTCGATGGCCTCCTTCGCCAGGATCTCGGCGGCGTCCTGGTCGACCAGGTAGTCACCGCCCTTGACCGTGTCGAAGGTGTGCCACTCCCAGTTGTCCTCCTCCACATTGGCGAGCGCGGCGGCCATGCCGCCCTGCGCCGCGCCCGTGTGGGAGCGGGTGGGGTAGAGCTTCGTCAGCACCGCGGTACGGCTGCGCTTGGTGGCCTCGATGGCCGCGCGCATGCCCGCGCCACCGGCGCCGACGATGACGGTGTCGTACTTGTGGATCTTCATTGGTTCGTCAGCCCCGGCTTTAGCGGATGTTCGGGTCGAAGGTGAAGATCACCAGCGTGCCCAGCAGGATGGTGAACACCGTGGCGGCGTACAGCAGGCCCTTCAGCCACAGGCGCGTGTTCGGCCGCTCGGCGTAGTCGTTGATGACGGTACGCAGGCCGTTGGCGCCGTGCAGCATGGCGAGCCAGAGCATCAGCAGATCCCAGACCTGCCAGAACGGGGACGCCCAGCGGCCCGCGACGAACGCGAAGCCGATCTTGGAGACGCCGCCGTCCAGCACCAGCTGGATGATCAGGTGGCCGATGACCAGGACGACCAGCAGGACGCCGGAGAGACGCATGAAGAGCCAGGCGGCCATCTCGAAGTTGCCGCGGGTGGCGCGCGGGGTCTTCCCGGTGCGCTTGCGCGGGGCCTCGATGAGGGGGGCCGGGTTGTCCACGTCGTAGTGCGGGCCGCTCTCGACGGAACCGATGGCGGAAGAGGTGTCAGCAGACATGGTGCGTCAGCTCCCGAATACTTCGCGTACGGCGTGGCCGAGGACGGGGTAGAGAGCGCCCACCATCAGCACGACCCAGATGCCCACGACGGTCCAGAGCATCTGCTTCTGGAAGCGCGGGCCCTTGGACCAGAAATCTACGGCGATGACCCGCAGACCGTTGAGCGCGTGGAAGAGGACTGCGGCGACGAGGCCGTACTCCAGCAGCGCGACGACGGGAGTCTTGTAGACGGCTACGACCTTGTCGTAGTCCTCTGGCGAGACACGGACGAGTGCGGTGTCCAGGACATGGACGAACAGGAAGAAGAAGATGAGGACGCCGGTGACTCGATGAGCCACCCAGGACCACATTCCTTCCCGGCCGCGGTACAGCGTTCCAGCCGGCACGGAAGAACCCTCCGGGAGCGGGGACTAGGGCCTGCCGGCTTGGGTGGTCGGTTTGGCCCGGCCGGGTACGGTCCACCGGCCCCGGCCATCGTAGCGACGCTTTGTCGGTTCGTTCGCCCGGGGTCCGCAGGTGTGATCAAACAGGCAATCAAACAGCCTCGGACGGGCTATCGGTAAGCCTTTGTCCGGCCTTTCCTCGGTTGTCCGGCGGAGGACCCGGCGGAGGACCCGGCGGAGGACCCGGCCGAGGACCCGGCCGGCTGCCCGGCCGGCAGCAGCCGCCGCAGCCTGGCCCGGACCAGTCCGCGCAGCTCCTCGGCGGCGACGGTGCGCTCCTCGTCCGGCTCGTGGGCGAGCCGGGTGCGGATGCCCGTGAGGATCCGGTCCAGGTGGGCGGCGGGCAGACCCGGGCCGGGGGCGATCACGAAGGCGTGGCCGAATCTGCTCTCGTACGCGGCGTGGGCCGCGGCGAGGGCGGTGTGCGCCACCCGGGGGGCGCTCGGGTGCGGCCGGGCGCGGGACTCGCCGGCGAGCGCGTCGCCCAGCTCGGCGGGGGTGAGGTCGTAACAGGCCTCGTCGGCGGCGGCGAGCAGGGAGCCGATGTCGGGGTACGGGCGGTGCTCGGCCAGCCGGCGGGCCCAGCGGTGGCTGGCGCAGCAGCCGAGCAGGGCGGTGACGGCCGACCGGGGGTCGGCCGAGTTGAAGCGGTCCAGGCCCCAGGGCGTGTCGCGCGGCCACGGGGGCCGGGTGCCGCGCTGCTCCGGAATCCGGGCGGCACGCGGCCGGGGCGGCTGCGGCGGCTGGGCTTGCGGGGCGGCCGGGGGTGGTGAGGCTGGAGGGGTGGGGGCGGTCGCGGTGTGGTGGAGTGTCGGCGATCGCCTCGGGAGGCCGGCGTGGGATTCGCTGGGCAGCGTGGGCTCCTCGAACGGAACAGCGGAACCGCTGGGAAGGGGGAGGCGGATGGGTCGGACGCTATCGATCTGTCCGAGTGGCCGTCCGACGGCCGCGCGATTTTCACCCGAAAGTGGGAGTTTCGCTTTATGTGATGGGCAGATGGGGGTGGTTTAACGAACTTTCTTGCTACTTGGGAGGCATTCGAGTGATACGAGGCTCTTCGCGCGCCCGGTTCGCCGTCGCGGCGGTCACCGCGGCCACCGCACTCTCCATGGCGCTGAGCGGCTGTTCCGGAGACGGCGGCTCCGGCGGTGGTCCCGACGGCCCCGACGGCTCCGCCCGCACCGAGGCCGCCTCCCGGGACCGGGAGGACGCGCCCCGGGAGGACGCCACCCCGTCACCCTCCCGGACGTATCCGCTCTCCTCGGCCCCCGCGACCATCCCCGCCGTACGCGTCCATGAACCGGCGCGCGGCCCCGGCTGGCGGCCGGAACCCGGCGCGGGGGTCGTGATCGCGAAGGGCGGCGAGGGGCTCGACGACGAGGGCCGGCTCCTCGCCGGGGAGCTGAAGATTGCCTTCCGGGGGACGGCCCCGGCCCGGCCCGGCGATGTGGAGCTGGCGCTCACCGCGCCCCCGTCGCCCCCGCCCGCCCAGGGGGCCCTGACCGGGCCGGAGTCGTACACCGTCGTCACCGGCGGCGGCCGGGTCCGGATATCGGGGCCCGCCGAGGCCGGGGTCTTCTACGGGACCCGCACCCTGAAACAGGCGGTGCGCTCCGGCGGGGCGATGCCGGAGGGGACCGTGCGGGACGCGCCCGGCCGGCCGCAGCGCGGGCTCATGGTCGACATCGCGCGCAAACCCTTCACGGCGGGCTGGCTGGAGGACCGGCTGCGGGAGATGGCGGACATCAAGCTCAACCAGCTCGGTCTGCACTTCTCCGACGACCAGGCCTTCCGTATCCAGTCCGACACCCACCCCGAGATCGTCTCCCGCGAGCATCTGACCAAGGCCCAGGTCCGGCGGATCCTCGAACTCGCCGCCTCGCTGCACATCACCGTCATCCCCGAGATCGACTCCCCGGGCCACCTCGGCGCGGTCCTCGACCACTATCCGGAGCTGAGGCTGAAGGACAGCGCGGGCAGGACCGTGCCCGGCGCGATCGACATCTCCAAGCCCGCGTCCGCCACCCTGGTGGACGAACTGCTGAGGGAGTACGCCCAGCTCTTCGACAGCCGGTACTGGAACCTCGGCGGCGACGAGTACCAGGCGCTGACCCGCCGGGACCCCGAGGCCTCCTTCCCCGCGCTCGCCACCCTCGCCCGCGAGCGGTACGGGCCCCAGGGCCGCATCCAGGACCTCGCGACCGACTGGGTGAACGACCGCGCCGCCGTGGTGCGCCCGCTGGGCCGGGTGCCCACCGCGTGGAACGACGGATTCTTCCGGGGCGGGCGGGTGAGCGTCGACAAGGACGTCGAGGTCCAGTACTGGACCGGCAAGGAGATCGGGGCGCGTCAGCCGGAGGAGTACCTCGCCGAGGGCCGGCCGGTGGTGAATCTGAACGACGAGTACCTCTATTACGTGCTCGGCGAGCCCAATGAGTTCGTCTATCCCACCGGCGAGCGGATCTACGAGCAGTGGACCCCGCTGGTGCTGCGCGGCACCGCGCCGGTGCCGGAGAAGTACTCGCGGCAGATCCTGGGCGCCCGGTTCGCGATCTGGTGCGACATCGCCGGGGCGCAGACCCCCGAGCGGATCGCCCGGGGCATCGCGCTGCCGCTCCGGGCGACGGCCCAGAAGGTCTGGGACCCGCGCCCGCCCGCCCGTGACTGGCCGGGGTTCCAGGCGCTGGCCGAGCGGCTCGGCTGAGCGGCGGGGCCGGCCGACAGGACTGAGAGCCTGCGGCCGAACGCCTTCGGGTGGCGGGAATGTCATGGCCACGTGACGCACATGTGAGGGAGTCAAGCTCACTTGATGTGCTTCGGTCAGTCCGGTGCACAACCGTCCAGCTCCGCACAACCCATGGCGGGCGGGGTGCGGAAGGGAGTACTTTGCGCCAAGCGGCCCGAAAACCGCGCCGCTGAACGGGCCTCCGGATCGATGGGGGCACGTCGGGAGGGGGAGACGTCCCATGGCGTCGAAATGCCTGAGAGAACTGATCGCGGAGGCCGACGAGCGAGGCCTCGCCGCGAGCGGGCTGGCCAGCCTGGAGCGCTGTCTGCCGCTGCTCGCGGCGGAGGCGGACGTGCTGCGCCCGCTCTGGGCCGGGCTGGCGAAGGGCGCGGACGGCTGGTCCGTCGCGCTGATCGAGGCCCGGGAGACGATGGCCGAGGCGGACACCGGGGACGAGGCGGGCACTCTCGTACGGCAGATGCTGGATGCCGCGCCCCCGCTCTGGGACCGGGAGCCGCTGCGGGAGTGGGCGGACGACTGCTCGATCGCCGCGCTCGAACTCCACCACCGGCTGGACGCGGGCCCGGCGGTCGGGGAGCCCGCCGCCACCGCCGTCGTCGAGGTGCTGAAGGGCTGCCGCGAGGGCGAGCCCGCCGGGGCCGGCCCGCTGGTCGCGGGCGAGCTGCGGCGGCAGCTGAAGGTGCTGGAGATACTCGGCGCGGGGGAGGGCGGGGCCGGGCTCCGCCAGGTGCTGCGGGTGTCGACCGAGGGGCGGCGGGTGCTGCGCGCGGTGGTCTCCCGCCGGTCCAGGGTCCAGGGCTGACCGGCCCGCGACGCACGCGCGTACGGAGGTTCGCCGGGCGGCGGCCGTGGTGGTGGATGGAGGGACGACCGAGGCCGCCACCCCCCACAGGAGAGGCCCCGGTCGCCGTCCGTCGGGGTCGCGTGGCGTCCCCGTACTTCACTCAGCGCCGGGCAGACGTTTTCTGTCACACCCCACTGAGTCGGCATATTGTTGCAAGTTGTACAAGCCATGGACGTGAGCCAGGGCGACGCCGTAGCGTCTGATGCGCGCCCTGAGGGCGCGGGCAGTGGTGACCAGCTGCGATTCGAAACAGGTTGAGGTAGTGCTGGGGGACGACGCGGAGCTGACCGCCGCGGTGCTCGCGGCACAGGACGGGAACGAGACCGCCTTCCGTACTGTGTACCGCGCCGTGCACCCGCGGCTGCTCGGCTATGTGCGCACTCTCGTGGGAGAGGCGGACGCCGAGGACGTCACGTCCGAGGCATGGCTCCAGATCGCCCGGGACCTGGAGCGCTTCAGCGGCGACGCGGACCGGTTCCGGGGCTGGGCCGCGCGCATAGCCCGCAACCGGGCCCTCGACCACATACGGATGCGGGGCCGCCGCCCCGCCGTCGGCGGCGACGAGACCGAGCTGACCGGGAAGCCCGCCGAGTGCGACACCGCCGACGCGGCGATGGAGTCGCTGGCCACCGGCAGCACCATGGCGCTGATCGCCCAGCTGCCCCAGGACCAGGCCGAGGCGGTCGTCCTGCGGGTGGTGGTCGGCCTCGACGCCAAGAGCGCCGCCAAGACCCTGGGCAAGCGCCCGGGCGCGGTCCGCACCGCCGCCCACCGGGGCCTCAAGCGACTGGCCGAGCTGCTGGGCGCGGAGGGCCCGGACCTCGCCGGGAGCCCTCTTGAGAGCCTCGACGGGCCGCGCCCGAGGGCTGGTCACCGGCAAATGGAATACCGAGATCCGGTCGCGAGAGCGTACGGTGCGGACAGTGTCGACACGGACGACGCGAGCGCGGGAACCGGCCCCGACGACCGCGGAACCGACCTGAATGGTGTGCCTCCGCAGCGCGTACCACGGCCGGGTGCGACGGCACCCGCCGGTGTGACGCATATACGGCTGCGGACGCAGAAGGACATGTGATGGCCGACGAGCGGTACGAGTGGCTCGACCAGGACGCAGCGGAACGGCTGTTGCGCGGTGAACCGGTCGACGCCCCCGAGGGGCGAGCCCGTACCCAGGCCGACCGGCTCGACCGGGCGCTGCGCTCCGCCGGCGCTCCACGGCTGCCACTCCGTCCGGAGGACGGCGAGATGCAGGGAGAGGCCGCCGCGACGGCGGCCTTTCGCAGAGTACGGGCCGAAGCGCCCGCCCGGATCCCGCAGGAGGGCGAGAGCCTCGGAGTCGTACGGCTGACCCGGCCGCCGCGCCCGCGCCAGGCGGGCGGGCTGCCGCGCACGGTCCGGTTCGGCGTGGTGGCCGCCGTCGCCGGATTCGCCTTCGGCGGGGTCGCGGTGGCGGCGAGCAGCGGTCTGCTGCCCTCGCCCTTCCACGCGCCGCCCGCCGGTTCGCACGTCGTCGGCGGCGGCGACGCCCCGACGCCCGCGAGCAGCGAGCCGCCGGCCGAGCCGGAGACCCGTCCGCCGCTGCGCCCGCCCGGTGTAGTCGGTACGAGTCCGACGGCCCCGCTCGCCGACAGCGGTGCCCAGAGCGGTGCGCCCAAACCCTCCACGAGCGGCTCCGGCTCGCCCGGCGGCGTGGACGCCGAGCCGGGCCCGGGCGGCGGGGAGATCGGCGCGGAGGGCTGGACGGGCGACCAGGACCGGAACCAGAACCAGAACCGGAACCGGGTGGCGGGGGAGAAGTACCACCGGCTGGTCGCCGACTGCCGGGCCCGCCGTGACGGGACCCTCGGTCCCGTGGGCGCGAAGCGGCTGGAGCGGAACGCCAAGGGGGCCGACCGGGTGGGCCGTTTCTGCGAGAGGCTGCTCGACGGTCCGTTCCGGGCGAAGGGACGGGACACGGCGGACGGGGACGCCGACGCCGCCTCCGCCGTACCGGCCAAGCCGGACAAGTTCACCCGGCCCGACCACGGGAAGAGCTGGACCAAGCCCAAGCCCAGGCCGAAGGGGCAGGGGCAGGGGCAGGGGAATGACCACGGCCACGGGCACCACCACGGCGACCGTACCGGCGGGAAGAACGGCAAGTCCGCCCAGAACGGCGGCACCGTGAAGGACGGTCAGACCGTGAAGGGGAGCGGCACGGCGAACAGCGGCACCGGCACCGGCACCGGCACCGGCACCGGCGCGGGCGGCCCGGGCGGCGGCTCGGCCGTCGACCGCCGGCGGGGGCCGTCGGAGTAGCGCCTGCCGCCCGTACCGCTCGGCCTCCCCCGAACCGCCCTGACCTGCTACTTCATTCGGGGGAACAGCCATGTGTGACATTTTTGTGGCGTACGGCGCAGTAATGAGTGAGCCGACTGGTCATCGGTGGCGTCATGAGCCGGGGTTCCCCCCGTACCTACGGCTTGACGCATCGGCGCGGGTGGGACACGTTCCCCCGGTCCCGCCCGCGCCTTCTCCTCTTCTTCCTTTTCTTCCTTCCCGCCGGGCGGGTCACCAGTGGACGACGACCTTGTCGCCGTTCCGCACCTCCGCGAAGAGAGCCGAGACGGCCGCCCGGTCCCGCACATTGACGCAGCCGTGCGAGGCCCCGCTGTAGCCGTTCGCGGCGAAGTCCGAGGAGTAGTGCACCGCCTGGCCGCCGCTGAAGAACAGCGCGTACGGCATCGGGGTGTCGTACAGCGTCGACACATGGTCCCTCGACTTCAGGAACACGCTGAAGACCCCCTCCCGGGTGGGGGTGTACTCCGAGCCGAACCGTACGTCCATCGTCGACCGGACCTCGCCGTCGACCACCCAGGAGAGCGTGCGCGTGGTCTTGCTGACGCACATCACCCGGCCCGTCGTACAGCGCGGGTCGAGCTTCACGGCGGGCTTGTTGACGGTCTCGCCGGTCAGCTCGGCGCGGGTCGGCTCGGTCGTCATACCGAGCAGCTTCCGCCAGGTCACGGTGTCCGTGGCCCCCGTCACGGGCAGTCCGCGCCTGCTCTGGAACCCCTGGACGGCGGCGGTGGTGACCGGTCCGTACGTCCCGGTGGGAGCGTCGTCGAACCAGCCGATCTGGGCGAGCCTGGCCTGGAGTTCGCGGACCTGGTCGCTCCGGGCGCCCCGGCTCATCAGCACCGGCGCGGGCGGGGTGCTCGGGGCGGCCGACCGCGCGGGAGCCGCCGTCGTCGCCGACGCGGACACCGACGGCCGGGCGGACGGCGTCGCCGCCGGTGCCGGTGCCGAGCTGGAGACCGGGGGCGGGGGAAGGACCGGGGCCGGGGCCGGAGGCGGCTTCGAGACGGCTCCGGTCGCGGACGGGGTGCCGCCGACCCCGGAACCGGCCCCCGCCGACCGGAGATCGCTCGCCTGCGCCGTACACCCCGTGGTCACCGCCAGCACGGCCACCGCCGCCAGCACTCCGCGTACCGTCGCCGCCCGGCGGGTCCCCCGGCGCGGCCCCTGGCGTGTCCCCCGGCGTGTCCTCACGCGTACGACGCTGCTGCGAAGCATGCCCGTCCCCCTGTGTCCCCCGGCCGCCTGTGCTGCCCCTCCAGAGGTGATTCCGCCCTGCCCGGTTGCCCAATCCCCCGCATGATGGGGAAGAAAGGTCCGAAAAGAGGTCCCGGGGAGGCCGAGAATGACACGCCAGTCCGAGTCGGGGCTGCCCATCGAACCGGTTTACGGGCCGGACGCGCTGACGGGCTGGGACCCGGCGGAGCGGCTGGGGGAGCCCGGCTCGTACCCCTACACCCGGGGCGTCCACCCGACGATGTACACCGGCCGCCCCTGGACCATGCGCCAGTACGCGGGGTTCGGCACCGCCGCCGAGTCCAACGCCCGCTACCGGCGGCTGATCGCCCACGGCACCACCGGACTCTCCGTCGCCTTCGACCTGCCCACCCAGATGGGCCACGACTCCGACGCGCCGATCGCCCACGGAGAGGTGGGCAGGGTCGGCGTGGCGATCGACTCCCTCGACGACATGCGCGTCCTGTTCGACGGCATCCCGCTCGACCGCGTCTCCACCTCGATGACGATCAACGCCCCGGCCGCGCCGCTGCTGCTGCTCTACCGGCTGGTGGCCGAGGAACAGGGCGTACCGGCCGACCGGCTCACCGGCACCATCCAGAACGACGTGCTCAAGGAGTACATCGCCCGGGGCACCTACATCTTTCCGCCGGGGCCCTCGCTGCGGCTGGTCGCGGACACCTTCCGGTACTGCCGGCGCGAGATCCCCCGGTGGAACACCATCTCCGTCTCCGGCTACCACATGGCCGAGGCCGGGGCCACGCCCGCGCAGGAGATCGCCTTCACCCTCGCCAACGGCATCGAGTACGTCCGCACGGCGGTGGCGGCGGGCATGGAGGTGGACGACTTCGCCCCCCGGGTCTCCTTCTTCTTCGTCGCCAGGACCACCCTCCTGGAGGAGATCGCCAAATTCCGGGCCGCGCGCCGGATCTGGGCACGGGTGATGCGCGAGGAGTTCGGGGCCCGGAACCCCAAGTCGCTGATGCTCCGCTTCCACACCCAGACGGCGGGCGTGCAGCTCACCGCCCAGCAGCCCGAGGTCAATCTCGTACGCGTCACCGTGCAGGCCCTCGCGGCCGTCCTCGGCGGCACCCAGTCGCTGCACACCAACTCCTTCGACGAGGCGATCGCCCTGCCGGCCGAGAAGTCCGCCCGGCTGGCGCTCCGCACCCAGCAGGTCCTGGCGTACGAGACCGATGTGACCGCCACCGTCGACCCGTTCGCCGGCTCGTACGCGATCGAGCGGCTGACGGACGGCATCGAGGACGAGACCCTGGCCCTGTTGCGCCGGGTCCAGGAGCTGGGCGGCGCGGTCGACGCCATCGAGCAGGGCTTCCAGAAGCGCGAGATCGAGCGCAGCGCCTACCGGATCGCCCAGGAGACCGACAGCGGCGAACGCGTCGTCGTCGGCGTCAACCGCTACGCGCTCGACACGGAGGAGCCGTACGAGCCGCTCCGCGTCGACCCCGGGATCGAGGCCCGGCAGTGCGAGCGGCTGGCGGCCCTGCGCGCCGGACGCGACGGGGCCGCCGTGGCCGGGGCGCTCGACGCGCTGCGCACGGCGGCCGGGGGCACGGCGAATGTGCTGCCCCCGATGAAGGACGCGCTGCGCGCCCTGGCGACGGTCGGCGAGGTCTGCCACGCGCTGCGCGAGGTCTGGGGCTCCCATGTCCCCACGGACACCTTCTGACCCCCTCCGCCCCCCCTCTGACCTGTGGCGGAGAACACAGAGAGGGGTTGTCGTACCCGTGTGCGACACTCCTTTTCATGCTGGGTGTCACCGATCTTCCGACCTATCTGGCGGGTCTCGTCCTGGTCGTTCTGCTGCCGGGGCCGAACTCGCTCTATGTGCTCTCGGTCGCCGCGCGGCGCGGGACCCGCAAGGGGTACACGGCCGCCGCCGGCGTCTGGTGCGGCGACACCGTGCTGATGGTGCTGGCGGCGGCGGGCGTGGCCTCGCTGCTCCAGGCCAATGAGCTGCTCTTCGGGATCGTGAAGTTCGCCGGGGCCGGCTATCTGACCTGGCTGGCGATAGGCATGCTGCGCGCGGCCTGGTCGCTGTGGCGGCAGCGGCACGAGGAGCCCGCCGAGACCCCCGCCGGTGAACAGCCCGCGGTGACGGCCGAGCGGCCCTTCCGGAAGGCCTTTGTGATCAGCCTGCTCAACCCGAAGGCGATCCTGTTCATGATCGCCTTCTTTGTGCAGTTCGTGGATCCCGCGTACGCCTATCCCGCGCTGTCCTTCGCCGTCCTCGGCGGCTTCCTCCAGCTGGCGAGCTTCCTCTATCTCTCCGCGCTGATATTCACCGGCACCCACCTCGCCGCCGCCTTCCGCCGCCGCAGACGGCTGACCGCCGGGGCGAACTCGGCCGCCGGGGCCCTCTTCCTCGGCTTCGCGGTGAAGCTCTCGCTCAGCAGCGCCGCCTGAGGCGGTACGCCCACGGCCCGGCCGGTCAGTGCGGTCAGTGCGGCCCGGCCGGTCAGTGCGGTCAGTCCGGCGCCTCGGCGGGAGCCGTGTCGTCGAGGCGGTAGCTCAGCCGGTCGATGACCTCGACCACCCCGTCGACGCTCTCGCACAGCCGGACGAACACCGGCAGCACCGTCCGCCGCTCCACGGTTCCGCTCAGGGTGACCCGGCCGTCGGTGACGTCGACGGTGAGGGCGGAGGGGGAGAGACCCAGGGTCTGGGTGAGGACGTCCTCAAGGATCTCCTCCTGGATCGCCCGGTCCCGCCGGAGGAAGAGCCGGAGCAGATCGCTGCGGCTGACCACACCGGTCAGCCGTCCGGCGGCGTCCACCACCGGCAGCCGCTTGATCCGCTTCTCCTCCATCACCCGGGCCGCCCGGACCACGCTCCACTGCGGCTCCGCCACGATCGCCGGGCTGGACATCAGCGCCTCGGCGGTGCTCGCCGTCGTCCGGGAGGTCTGCCTGCGCAGCAGATCCGCCTCCGACACGACGCCGACCGGGCGCTCCTCGTCGTCGACCACCGGCACGGCCGTGATGCCGTACTCGTCCAGCAGCCGGGCGATCTCCTTGAAAGCGGTTCCCCGCTGGACGCTCACGGCGGCGGGCGTCATCAGGTCGGCGACCCTGCGGTGCCTCATGGCTCCCCAGCCCCTTCCCGAAGTGCTGTTCTGTGCTGCTCCGTGCTGCTTCATGCCGCTGACCACCAGCGTGGTCGGTGCGAAGCCTCTCCGCACAGAGACCTTAGGCCCCTTTTGACCTTGGGCCTCATTCCGGCGGGGGCGTGGCAGAGAGCGGGAACAACCAGGGGAGGGGGAGGGAGGGGAGGGGAGAGGGCGGGACACCTGGACGGCACCCGCCCTCTTTACGGGAGAACGGGTGCCGCCGGTTCAGCGTAGTGCCGCCCGTCGCAGGCGGCGAGCCCCGCGCACCATCTTTCTGACCGCCGCTCCCCGGGGCACCGGCGCGCCGCCCGGGAGGCCCAGCGCGGTCAGCCGTCGGCGTTTGAAGTAGCGCAGTGTCCGGGCGTCGAGACGGGTGGCGAGGAATTCCTCGGCGGGCCCGCGCAGATCGGGCCTGATCCGCGACTGCATCGCGAAACCGACCGCCTTGACCAGCCCGGTCAGCTCGTCCACGGTCAGGACCCGGTCCGTCCCGCCCGTCCCGTCCGTCCCGCCCGTCCCGCCCGCCCCGCCGGTTCTGTCCGTCCCGTCGGGTTTTCCGGACACCTCCGGCACCAGCGCGTCCACGATCGTCAGCGGGATCCGGTTGCTGTTCTGGTACGGCGTCAGCCGGTCCAGCAGCGGTTCGGTGCCGATCCGGGCCACCGGGATGCCGTAGAAGGCGTTCGCCGTCAGCAGCGCGGTGGAGAAGCAGCCCACCACCAGCGCGGGCCGCGCCCGCCGGTAGACCACCTCCGCGAGCACCGGCTCCGCCCGTACGGACAGCTCCACCCCGAGGTCCGCCGCCGACAGCTCCAGGGCGCGGGTCCAGGACGCGGGGGCCGTCGGATGGGGTTTGAAGACGATCCGGCGGTGGCCCCGCTCGACGGCGGCCCACATCATCCGCAGATGGAGGTCCTCCTCCTCCTGGGGGGTGAGGATCCCGAGCGCCGCCAGATACTGGCCCAGCAGCAGCACGGCCCCTTCCCCTTCCTCCTCCCCGCCGCCGGGGGGCGCGGCCTCCGCCAGCTCGGCGATCACCTCGCGGAAGGCCTCCGCCGGCACCACCTCGGGCCTCACCCCGAACTCCGCCAGCAGCAGCGGTTCGAGCCCCGGCACCAGATCGAGATGGAGCAGCCGGCGCACCCGCTCGCCCACCAGCGGATCGATCGCGTCGCGCGTCGGCCCGTAGCTCATCAGCCCGTCCGCGTACACATCCACCGGCGCGTCCGGGAAGAGCTGGGCGACCGTGAGCGCGGGGGCGACCTGGACGGACTCCACCGCGAGCGCGATCCGGTCGTCGCCGAGCCCCCACCGCAGCCGCAGATACCTCTCCCACAGGGGCAGATCGTCCCGGCGCGGCGACCAGCCGCCCGGGTGGAAGGGGGCGATCGCCTCGTTCCACGACACCACCCCGTCGAAGCGGCCCCGCAGCCGCTCGAAGCCCGGCGCGGTGTCCGGCGCGGGCGAGGTCTCCGGGGTGCGCGCGTTGTTGGAGACCAGCAGCAGTCTGCGGTCCGCCGGGGGGAAGAAGCCGCTGTCGATCGCCGCCGCCAGGGTGGCGATCCCGTACAGCGAGGAGGCGTAGAAGATCTGGGTCGTCCGCATCAGGCCGCCGCCCGTCCGGTCGCCAGGGTGCGGCGGCGCAGCGCGCGCAGCCGGCCCGCCCGGCGGGCGTCCATCGAGTCCAGGACGTCCCCCAGCACTTCCTGGGGCATGCGCCGCAGTGCCGCCGCCGATTGTGTCCGCAGGGACTTCGCCACCGCCGGTTCGTATCTCCCCGCCGAATTCAGATGGTGGGCGATCACCGCACAGTAGGTGCGGACCGCTTTCGGCAACAGCCTTTCCGCTTCCCGGTCTTTCGCCGTCTCGGCAAGTACCTGGTCGAAAGCGCGGAGGAAATCGAGCTGGCGGACATCGCCGATCTGGGTGAGCGAGGAGGCGACTCCGCGCCGGTAGAAGATTCCCAGCAGGGTGATGACCGCGAAGGATTCCGCGTCCCGGTGCAGCCGCCATATCCACGGCCGGTCCTCGGCCGTCCGCAGCCCGTCGGTGAAATGCAGCAGCCCTTGTTCGAGGAGTCTGCGGTGGTACATCCCCGCCCAGGCGAACGGGTAGTCCACGGCCGTCGACCGGTCGGCGGGCCCGATCACCGATCGCGGATCGAGCACCTCGCCCCGGCGGCCGACCGGCACCCGGCGGACCGTGCGGGACCTCGCCGTGCACTGCACATGGTCGGTGCGGACGAAGTCGCAGCCCAGCTCCTCCATCGCGGTGAGCAGCCGGGCGAAATGGCCCGGGGCGAGCCAGTCGTCGCCGTCGAGGAAGGCGACGTACCTCCCGCGCGCCGCGTCCAGCCCGGTGTTGCGGGCGGTCGCCAGACCGCCGTTGGCCTCCCGGCGGATCAGCCGGGCGCCGGGGACGTCGCGCTCCGCGCGCTCCAGGATCTCCGCGGTCCCGTCGGTCGAGAAATCGTCGACCAGCAGGAATTCGAAGTCGTCACGGGCATTGGAGAGAAGGCTTCGGAGGGTGTCGGGCGCGTATGTCCGTACGTTGAAGAACGGCACGATGACGGAGAGCTTGACCACCCGCCCGAGGCTGGATCGCCGATCGGGCCGGCGTCCGTCCGCCGGACGGACGCCGGATGAACGGCGGGCGACGAACGCGTTCATTCTCGCGTGCCGATTCCGGATCCGCCCGAACTCCCCATGCGTAGGGGCGCTGTTAACCCTTTGTTGCGGTCGCGTTGGGCCGTCGAACGAAATGGCTTCCTAACGTCCTGGATGTGCCATCACCTACCAGCGAGCCAGTACGCGTGGCCGTACTCGCCGACTCCGACACCCGGTGGAAATGGGGCGCGCTCACCGCCCGCCGCATCGCCCCCGGACCCGCCGCCCTCACCGGCTTCCTGCTGCGCGGCCGGGCCACTCCCACGGCCCGCCAGCTCGCCGAGGTCGGCGCGGAGGCGGACGCGATCCACGAGGTGACCGCCGCCGAATTCCTGCGGCGGGCGGGCGGCGACGCCTACGACGTGATCGTCCTCGCGCTCGTCGGCGGCGGGGTCCAGGCCCTGCTGCACGGCCTCGCCGCGCAGCCGACGCCGGACCGCCCGGTCGTCGTCACCGGATATGTCGGAGTGGTCTACGAGAAGCTCGCCGACGGACTGCTGCTGAGGCACGGCGCGGACCTCGTGCTCGCCAACTCCCGCCGGGACGCGGAGCGGTTCCGCGCGGTGTACGAGGGGGTCGGGGCGGACGCGTCCGCCGTCACCGAGGCCGCGCTGCCCTTCCTCGGCGGCGAGGCGTACCGGCCCGAGGCCGGGCGCGACACCCTCGTCTTCGCGACACAGCCGTCGGTGCCCGCGGCCCGCGCCGACCGCGCCCATCTGCTGCGCAGACTGATCGAGCACGCGAGGCTCCACCCTGCCCGCGAAGTGGTCCTCAAGCTGCGCTCCCGGCCCGGTGAACACACCACCCACCTCGAAGAACTCCCGTACCAGCGGCTCGCCGAGAAGGCGCCGGGCGGGCTGCCGCCCAACCTCACCCTGGCGCACGGGCACATGGGCGAGGTACTGGACCGTACGGATCTGCTGGTCACCGTCTCCTCCACGGCGGCTATGGAGTCGCTGCACCGGGGGATCCCGACCGCGATCCTCACCGACCTCGGCGTCCGCGAGTCCCTCGGCAACCACCACTTCATCGGCTCCGGGCTGCTGACCTCCTTCGACCGTCTCGACGCCGGGCACCGCCCGGTGCCCGACCCGCTCTGGCTGGCCGGGCAGGGCGTCGCGGCGGACGGACGGTACGAGAACGCCTTCGACACCGCCCGCGAACGGGTCGCCGAGCTGCTCGCGCGCCCCGGACTCCCGCCCCTCGCGCCGTACTACACGGCCGCCACCGCCCCCGGCTATCTGCCCGGGATCCTCGCCCGCCACCGGCTCGGCCCGGACGGCGTCCCGCTGCCGGGCGCGGCGGGGGAGGCCGGGCCCGGCGGTGTGCGAAGGCTGGTCCGCGACGCCGTACGGGGGGCCGCGCGCGGCGCGTACCGCCACGGCGTCCAGCGGGTCGCCCCGGCGATCCGGCGGGTGGGCGAACTGTGAGCCGCGCCTCGGGCCGGCCGGCCCCCGACACCTCAGGAGAGCGACAGCCGATGACCGTCCTCGCCGTGATACCCGCCAGGGGCGGTTCCAAGGGCGTCCCCGCCAAGAACCTCGCACCGGTGGGCGGTGTGCCGCTGGTGGTCCGTGCCGTACGGGAGAGCCTCGCCGCCCGGCTGGTCACCGATGTCGTGGTCACCACCGACGACCCGGAGATCGCCGGGGCGGCCAAGGCCGCGGGCGCGGAGGTGGTGTGGCGGCCCGAGGCGCTCGCCGGGGACACGGCGAGCAGCGAATCGGCGGTGCTGCACGCACTGGACGCCTTCGAGTCGGCGCACGGGAGGCGGGTGGGCGTGGTGGTGCTGGTCCAGTGCACCAGCCCCTTCCTCACCGGCGCGGAAGTGGCGGGCGTCGCCTCGGCGGTGGCCGAGGGCGGCGCGGACAGCGCGGTGACGGTGGCCCCCTTCCACGGCTTCCTCTGGCGCGACGCGCGGGAATCGGCCTCCGGCCAGGACCCGGACCAGGACCAGGACCAGGACCAGGACCCGGAGCCGGCCCGGGGAGCCCGCGGCGTCAACCACGACCCCGCCCACCGGCCCCGCCGCCAGGACCGGCCGCAGGACCTGCTGGAGACGGGAGCCGCGTACGCCATGGACGCGGCGGGCTTCCGCGCCGCACGGCACCGGTTCTTCGGCCGCACCGAGCTGGTCCGCACCGACCCCGCCCGCGTGCTGGAGGTGGACGACCCCCACGACCTCGCCCGGGCCAGGGCGCTCGCCCCGCTGCTCGACCCGCCCGCCGCCGGAAGGCGTCCCGGCGACCGGGACACCGCGCCCGCCCGGCCCGCCCCGGCCGATGTCGACGCCGTCGTCCTCGACTTCGACGGCACCCAGACCGACGACCGCGTCCTCATCGACGCGGACGGCCGGGAGACCGTCGCCGTCCACCGGGGCGACGGGCTCGGCATCGCCCGCCTCCGCGAGGCCGGGCTCGCCCTGCTGATCCTCTCCAGCGAGCGGAATCCGGTGGTCGCCGCCCGCGCCCGCAAGCTCGGCATCCCCGTGCTGCACGGCATCGACCGCAAGGATCTCGCGCTCGCCGAGTGGTGCGAGGAGCGGGGCATCCCGCCGGAGCGCGTGCTCTACCTCGGCAACGACGTCAACGATCTGCCCTGTTTCTCGCTCGCCGGCTGGCCCGTGGCCGTCGCCGACGCGCACGGCCCCGTACGCGCCGCCGCCCGCGCGGTCACCGCGACGCGCGGCGGCGAGGGAGCCGTCCGCGAGATCGCCGGCTGGCTCCTCGGCCCGGAGCTGAACGGCCCCGGCCGGCCGCCCCACGACCAGTCCCCGTCCTGAACCTCACTCGACCGAACCCCGACACGTAAGGAACCACCCTCATGAGCACGTCCCGACTGCGCACCCTCGGCACCAGGACCGCCGGGCCGGGCCACCCCGTCTATGTCACCGGTGAGATCGGCATCAACCACAACGGCGACCTGGACAACGCCCTCGCCCTCATCGACGCCGCCGCCGACGCGGGCTGCGACGCCGTCAAGTTCCAGAAGCGCACCCCGGAGATCTGCACCCCGCGCGACCAGTGGGACATCGAGCGCGACACCCCCTGGGGCCGGATGACCTACATCGACTACCGGCACCGGGTGGAGTTCGGCGAGCGGGAGTACCGCCGTATCGACGCGCACTGCCGCGAGCGCGGCATCGACTGGTTCGCCTCGCCCTGGGACACCGAGGCCGTCGCCTTCCTGGAGAAGTTCGACGTCCCCGCGCACAAGGTGGCCTCCGCCTCGCTCACCGACGACGAACTGCTCCGCGCCCTGCGCGCCACCGGCCGGACCGTCATCCTCTCCACCGGGATGTCCACCCCGCGCCAGATCCGGCACGCGGTGGAGGTGCTGGGCAGCGACAACATCCTGCTCTGCCACGCCACCTCGACCTACCCGGCGCGGGCGGAGGAGCTGAACCTCAAGGTGATCCAGACCCTCAAGGACGAGTACCCGAACGTCCCGATCGGCTACTCCGGCCATGAGACCGGACTCCAGACCACCCTGGCCGCCGTCGCCGTCGGAGCCGTCTTCGTCGAGCGCCACATCACCCTCGACCGCGCGATGTGGGGCTCCGACCAGGCCGCCTCCGTCGAACCGGGCGGGCTCCAGCGTCTCGTACGCGACATCCGCACCATCGAGGCGGCGCTCGGCGACGGCGTGAAGAAG
This sequence comes from Streptomyces amakusaensis, assembly GCF_039532665.1. Taxonomy (NCBI): domain Bacteria; kingdom Bacillati; phylum Actinomycetota; class Actinomycetes; order Kitasatosporales; family Streptomycetaceae; genus Streptomyces; species Streptomyces amakusaensis. Next base: position 214,381 of record NZ_BAAASB010000011.1, read on the forward strand.
GTCTACGCATCCGAACTCGCCCCCATGCGCAAGCTCCGCCGCGTCCCCGGTCTCCACGCGGTGGAGACCGGGACCGGGGCCGACGACCGCGAGCCCGTCGCCGTCTGAACCTTCCCCGCAGACCCCGGAGGGCGGACGGACCCCGTGCCCAGAGGCCGAACCCCCTCTGGGTGACCCCCTTGCGGACCCCCGCCCTCCGGCCCTCCCCTCCCTCTCCGAAGACCGAACCGTCCACGTCAGAGGTGACCCGCAGTGAATCTCGCCTTCGTCGAGAGCCCGGTCCAGCTCCTGAACGTCCTGGAGTGGGCCCACGCCCAGCCGTACGAGCCACCGCGCCGCCCCGGACCGCCGAAGGCCCCGGCCCCGGGCCCCGCCGACGGCATCCTCGTCGTCGTGCTCCCGCCCACCGACCCCGTCTCCCGGGACCAGCTGCGCACCATGGCCGAGCTGGCCCGCGAGGAGGGCTTCGCGGTCCGCTGGCAGGAGGCGCGCGGCGGCGCGGGCGCGCCGCTCAGGGCGGTGCGCGAACTGCTGCCGGAGCTGCGCCGCGCCGGGCGGATCGTCATCGGCGACCCGTTCTCGCGCTATGTGCAGCTGCTGCTGACGCTGGTCGGCGGCGTGCCGCTGACCGTGGTGGACGACGGCACCGCGACCATGGAGTTCACCGACCGGCTCGCCCGGGGCGAGAAGCTGACGCGCTGGCACCGGCGCGACGCCCGGGGCCCCCGGGAGCTGGCCCTCGCGCCGGTCACCCGGCTCGCCCGCAGACGGCTGACGCCCTCCCGCACCCAGTCCGTCGAGCTGTTCACCTCGATGCCCGTCGACCCGCCCCGAGGAATCGCCGTCACCCCCAACACCTTCGGCTGGGCCCGCTTCCGCTTCGGCCCGCCGGAGATCGCGCCGGGGGCCGATCTGGTGGGCACCTCCCTGGTGGAGACCGGGGTGGTCGACCCGGACCGGTACGCGGCGGCGGTCGCCGCCCTCGCCCGGACGCACGGCGTGACCCGCTACTTCGCCCACCGCCGCGAGGAGTCCGGCAAACTCGCCCGGCTGGCCCGGGAGACCGGAGTGGAGATCGTCCGCCCGGACCTCCCGCTGGAGCTGGTCGCCCGCCGGGGCCCGATCGCCGCCACGGTCCTCAGCTTCCCCTCCACCGTGGTCCACACCCTCCCCATCGCACTCGCGGGCACCGGAATCAAGGTGGCCGTCTGCGACATAGCCCCGGAATGGCTGAGAGCGACCGCCTCACCACGCGCCCGGGGGTTCCTCGCGGGCGTCACCGGGAGCGCCCGGGACGTCGAGCGGCTGCCCGCGCCGGCCTGAGAAACCGCCCGGCGGCGAGGTCCCGCGCGGTGGGGTACGTTCGGAAAGAGGCGTGAGCTTACCCACAGATATCCGAGATCATGCACCTGGGGGCCGCTGTTCCTTCGCCTGTAGGGTTGAACTTTTGTTGATCAGCGGTCAGTTGGCCCCCTGCTGGGCCTACTCTTCAACAGGTGAACCAACTGATGTCCCGCGAGTCCGAAGCCGACCTGCCCGGGGGCGTCGCCCTCCCCGGCACTCTGTCCGAATCGCTGCGCGCCGAGCTGATCGCCTTCCGCCGCGATCTGCACATGCACCCCGAATTGGGCAACCAGGAGTTCCGTACGACCGCCGCTCTCAAGGCGCGCCTCGAAGAGGCCGGTCTCGAACCACGGGTGCTCTCCGTCGGCACCGGACTCCTGTGTGACATCGGCGAGTGGGACGGAGAAACGCCACTTCTGGCGCTCCGCGCGGACATCGACGCGCTCCCCATCCCCGACACCAAGACCGGCGTCCCCTACCGCTCCACCGTCCCGGACCGCGCGCACGCCTGCGGCCACGACATCCACACCGCCACGGTGCTGGGGGCCGGGCTGGTCCTGGCCGAGCTGGACCGGCAGGGGCTGCTGCCGCGCCCGGTACGGCTGATCTTCCAGCCCGCCGAGGAGGTGCTGCCCGGCGGCGCGTCCGACGCCATCGAATCGGGGGTGCTGGACGGCGTCGGCATGATCGTCGCGGTGCACTGCGACCCCCGGGTCGACGCGGGCGTCATCGGGCTGCGGCCCGGCCCCATCACCTCCGCCTGCGACCGGCTCGAAGTCTCCCTCGACGGGCCCGGCGGCCACACCGCCCGTCCGCATCTGACCACCGACCTGGTCACGGCGGCGGCGAAGGTGGCCACCGAGGTCCCCGCCCTGCTCGCCCGCCGGGTGGACGCCCGCTCGGGGCTCGCCGTCACCTGGGGACGCATCGAGGCGGGCCACGCCTGCAATGTCATCCCCCAGCACGCGGAACTCTCCGGCACCGTCCGCTGCCTGGATCTGCCGGGCTGGCGGGTCGCGCCCGATCTGGTCCACGCGGCCATCGACGAGATCGCCACGCTCCACCGGGCCAAGTCGGAGATCAACTACATCCGGGGCGTGCCGCCCGTGGTCAACGATCCCTACGTCACCGAGCTGCTGCGGGAGGCGCAGACCGTCCGGCTGGGCCCCGCCGCCGTCGAGGACACCGAACAGAGCCTGGGCGGCGAGGATTTCTCCTGGTACCTCGAACGGGTCCCCGGCGCACTGGCCAGGCTCGGTGTGCGCACCCCCGGCGACCCGGTCAAGCGCGATCTCCACCGGGGCGACTTCGACGCCGACGAGCGGGCCATCAAGGTCGGCGTCGAGCTCTTCACCGCCACGGCCCTGCTCCACGCGGCCCGCGGCTGACACCGCACCCGGAATGCCCTGGAAGCGCCATTCCAGGGCATTCCGGGGGTCGCACCCCCGGCCCCGTGCGCACCACCCGTCTCCGTGCCCGTAACGCTACGCTCAGTCCTTCACACGCCCTGTTCGCGACGATCCGATAACGACTCATGAACAGGGCTTTAACTGACATCTACGCGCGTTACGATCGCCGCAAAACCAGCGCCGGAAGAGGCGCTTTCGGTCAGTCTCGAAGGGGCCTCCTCTTGCGCCGGGTATCCAAGATCGCTGCCGCGTGTTTCGCCTCCGCGGCCCTCGCTCTCACCGCCTCCGGGTGCGGTGAGGCGTCCACCGAGTCCACCACCACCGAGTCCACCGGTGCGGCGGACGGCAAGCTGAAGATCGGCATGGCCTACGACGTCGGCGGCCGTGGTGACAACTCCTTCAACGACTCCGCCGCCCGCGGCCTGGACAAGGCCAAGGCCGAGCTGGGCGCCGAGACCAAGGAGCTCACCGCCAAGCACGGCGAGACCCCGGCGGACCGCGAGGCGCGCCTCGCCTCGCTGGCGAAGGGCGGCTTCAACCCCGTCGTCGCCGTGGGCTTCGCCTACAAGGACACGATCGACAAGGTCGCTCCGCAGTTCCCCAAGACGAGCTTCGGCCTGGTCGACTCGATCTCCGACGCCAAGAACGTCGACAACATCGTCTTCACCGAGGAGCAGGGCTCCTACCTCGCGGGCGTCGCCGCCGCGCTGAAGTCGAAGGACGGCAAGATCGGCTTCATCGGCGGTGTCGACCTTCCGCTGATCAAGAAGTTCGCGGCCGGCTTCGAGCAGGGCGTCAAGGAGACCAACCCCAAGGCGTCGGTGCAGATCCAGTACCTGACCACCGGTACGGACCTCTCCGGCTTCGGCAGCCCCGACAAGGGCAAGGGCGCCGCCGAGGGCATGCTCGACAAGGGTGTCGACGTGATCTACACCGCCGCGGGCGGCTCCGGCGCCGGCGCCATCGAGGCCGTCGCGGCCAAGAAGGGCTCCTGGGCGATCGGCGTCGACTCGGACCAGGCCAAGGACCCGGCTCTGAAGAAGTACGCCTCCGTCATCCTGACCTCGGTCGTCAAGAACGTCGACACCGGCGTCTTCGAGCTGGCCAAGTCCGTCAAGGACGGCAAGCCGCTGACCGGCACGCACACCTACTCCCTCGCGGAGGACGGTGTCAGCCTCACCACCACGGGCGACCACCTGAAGGACATCCAGGACAAGCTCGACGCCGCGAAGAAGAAGATCGTGGACGGCGAGATCAAGGTCAACACCACGACCTGATCCAGCCGGGATCGGGGCCCGGACGAGCGGCCTAAGGTCGTGCCTTCAAAGTCCCGTCTGTCTGCCGTGCCCTGGTACGCACGCTCGCCGCGTTGTCGTCGGTCGCCCACGCTCCGCGTGGGCTCCTTCCTCCGCCTTGCGATCGCACGCACCAGACCCCGCCAGACCCGCCCTTCGGGCGGACGACGCTACTTTGAAGACACTCCCTTGCCGCCCCTCCGGGCCCCGACGCACGTATCGCGTTCGGCGAGCGCGCCAGGGTCTTTCACGATTTGGCGACGCTACGCGCGTAGTTTCCCAGCTACGGGGTGCTACGCGGTAGTTTTCGCCACCACCGCCTCTGCTCCTCCACTCCTGTCCTGGAGAGTGCGCCATCAAAGCGTCCAGCAGTCCCCATGCCGTAGAGCTCCGCGGCATCACCAAACGATTCCCCGGAGTCGTGGCCAACCACGACATCGACATCACCGTGGCCCGTGGCACCGTGCACGCCCTCGTCGGCGAGAACGGCGCGGGCAAGTCCACCCTGATGAAGATCCTTTACGGCATGCAGAAGCCGGACGAGGGCACCATCGCGGTGGACGGCGAGCAGGTCTCCTTCTCCAACCCCGGAGACGCCATCGCCCGCGGCATCGGCATGGTGCACCAGCACTTCATGCTCGCCGACTACCTCACCGTCCTCGAGAACGTCGTCCTCGGCTCCGAGAAGCTGTACGGCATCGGCGACCGGGCCCGCACCAAGATCAAGGAGATCTCGGACGCGTACGGCCTCGGCATCCGGCCCGACGCCCATGTCGAGGACCTCGGCGTCGCCGACCGCCAGCGGGTCGAGATCCTCAAGGTTCTCTACCGGGGCGCGCGCACGCTGATCCTGGACGAGCCGACCGCCGTGCTGGTGCCGCAGGAGGTCGACGCGCTCTTCGACAATCTGCGGGAGCTGAAGGCGGAGGGCCTCACGGTCATCTTCATCTCGCACAAGCTCGGCGAGGTGCTCTCGGTCGCCGACGACATCACCGTCATCCGCCGGGGCACCACGGTCGGTACCGCCGACCCCGCCTCCACCACACCGAAGCAGCTCGCCGAGCTGATGGTCGGCAGCGAGCTGCCCTCGCCCGAGACCCGTGAGTCCACCGTCACCGATGTGCCGATGCTCCAGGTCAAGGAGGTGCGGCTGACCGCGACCGACCCCGACGGAGTCGTCCGCGCCGTACTGGACTCCATCGACTTCACCATCCACAAGGGCGAAGTCCTCGGCATCGCCGGCGTGGAGGGCAACGGCCAGTCCGAACTGGTCGAGGCGATCATGGGCATGCGCCATCTGGACACCGGTGTGCTCACCCTCGACGGCCAGGACATCTCGCAGACCCCGACGCGCAAGCGCCGCGAGGACGGCATCGGGGTCATCCCCGAGGACCGTCACCGCCACGGACTGCTGCTGGAAGCCCCGCTCTGGGAGAACCGCATCCTCGGCCATGTGACCGAGAAGCCCAACAGCCGGGGATCCTTCCTCGACCTCAAGGCCGCCCGCGCCGACACCGAGCGGATCGTCCGCGAGTACGACGTGCGCACCCCCGGCATCGACGTCACCGCGGCCTCGCTCTCCGGCGGCAACCAGCAGAAGCTGATCGTCGGCCGCGAGATGAGCCACAACCCCAAGCTGCTGATCGCCGCCCACCCCACCCGCGGTGTGGACGTCGGCGCGCAGGCGCAGATCTGGGACCAGATCCGCGAGGCGCGCCGGGAGGGACTGGCGGTGCTGCTGATCTCCGCCGACCTGGACGAGCTGATCGGGCTCTCCGACACCCTCAGGGTGATGTACCGGGGCCGGCTGGTCGCGGACGCCGACCCGGCGACCATCACCCCGGAGGAGCTGGGCTCGGCCATGACCGGCGCGGCCTCCGGCCATCTCGAAGCCCCTGCTGAGTCCGACGGCGACGCGGACGACCCCCGGGACGGGGGAGAGGACCGATGAAGAAGATCGACAAGGAGCGGGTGCTCCTGGGCCTCGCGGCCCCGCTGCTCGCGATCGTGGTCGCGTTCCTGGTGACCGCCGTGGTGCTGCTGGCGACCGGCAAGGAGCCGTTCAACGCCTTCGCCATCATGTTCGACTACGGGTCGAAGGCGGACAGCCAGGTCTACATCCTGAACAAGGCGACCACCTACTACCTGGCAGGACTCGCGGTCGCCCTCGGCTTCCGGATGAACCTGTTCAACATCGGCGTCGACGGTCAGTACCGCCTCGCCGCCTTCTTCGCCGCCGCCCTCGGCGGCGCGCTGACCCTGCCCGGCGCGATCCAGATCCCGCTGATCATCCTCTGCGCGATGACCGTCGGCGCGATGTGGGCCGGTATCGCCGGTGTCCTCAAGGTCACCCGGGGCGTCAGCGAGGTCGTCTCCACGATCATGCTGAACGCGATCGCCACCGCGATCATCGGCTATCTCCTCCAGACCGGCCGCCTCGGCCACCTGGACACCGCCGGCACCAAGATCTCCACCAAGCCCATCCCGGAGTCCTCGCACTTCTTCGAGTTCCCGACCGCCACCGGCCCCGTCTGGGGCTTCATCGTGGTCGCGGCCCTCGCGGGCGTCGCCTACTGGTTCACGCTCTCCCGCACCCGCTTCGGCTTCGATCTGCGCACGGTCGGCCAGTCCGGCTCCGCGGCCCAGGCCAGCGGTGTGAACGTGAAGAAGATGGTCGTCACCTCCATGCTGATCTCCGGCGCGGTCGCGGGCCTGGTCGGCATGCCGACCCTGCTCAACGACAGCTACGAGTACAGCGGCGACTTCCCCGTCGGCATCGGCTTCACCGGTATCGCCATCGCCCTCCTCGGCCGCAACCACCCGATCGGCATTGCCCTCGGCGCGATCCTCTGGGCCTTCCTGGAGCGCGGCAGCGGCCAGCTCGAATTCCAGGGCTACGACAAGGAGATCGTCGGCGTCATCCAGGGCGTGATCGTCCTCTGCGTGGTCATCGCCTACGAAGTCGTGCGCCGCTACGGCCTCAAGCGCCAGCAGCGGCAGGTCGGCGCGAAGCTCGCCGCCCAGGCCCGTAACTCCGAGAAGCAGGAGGTGTCGGCGTGAGCGTCACGGCGACTTCCACCCCGCCGCCCGCCGCCGCCCCCAAGGTGAGCGGCGGCAAGGGCGGCCGTACCCGCCTGTCCTTCCCGGTCGTTCTGCTGATCATCTCGGGCGCGCTGCTCGTCCTCTCCGCGGTTCGGATGATCACCGGGGCGCAGGACATCACCTCGGCCGGACTGGTCAGCGCCGCGCTCTCCCTGGCGGTGCCGATCGGCCTCGCCGGTCTCGGCGGCCTCTGGGCCGAGCGCGCGGGCGTGGTCAACATCGGCCTCGAAGGCATGATGATCCTGGGCACCTTCTTCGGCGCCTGGGCCGGCTGGCAGACCGATCCCTGGATCGGTGTCCTCTGCGGTGTGCTGGGCGGCATGCTCGGCGGACTGCTGCACGCGGTCGCCACCGTCACCTTCGGCGTCGACCACATCATCTCCGGCATCGCGATCAACATCCTGGCCGTCGGTTTCACCACCTACTTCGCCAAGCTCTGGTTCAACAGCGGCGAGGCCGCGGCGGCGGGCGGCAGCCCCAAGCAGTCCCCGCCGGCCGACTCGATCACCTCCATCACCGTGCCGGGGCTCTCCGACTGGCTGCTGACGATCGAGAAGAACCACTGGTTCCTGATCTCGGACCTGGCGGGCATCCTCGGCGGTCTGGTCACCAATCTGTCGCTGCTGACCCTGGTGGCCGTGGCGCTCTTCGTGATGACGTTCTTCGTGCTGTGGCGCACCTCGTTCGGTCTGCGGCTGCGCTCCTGCGGCGAGAACCCGATCGCCGCCGAGTCGCTCGGCGTCAACGTCTACAAGTACAAGTACATCGCCGTGATCGTCTCCGGCGGTATGGCCGGTCTCGGCGGCGCGTTCCTGTCGCTGGTCACCGCGCACATCTACAACGAGGGCCAGACCGGCGGCCGGGGCTACATCGGTCTCGCCGCGATGATCTTCGGTAACTGGCGGCCCGGCGGGCTCGCCATGGGCGCGGGCCTCTTCGGCTTCACCGACGCGCTCCAGCTGCGCAACGGCGGCCAGACCGTCCACGCGCTCCTGCTGCTGCTGGTGATCGGCCTGGTCGCCCTCGCGATCTGGAAGTTCTACCGCAAGAACACGGTCCAGGCCGTGGTCAGCGCGGTCATCGCCGCCCTGGTGCTGCTCTGGTACCTGGCCACGGACACCGTTCCCAACGAGTTCGTGACCGCCACCCCGTACGTGGTGACGCTGCTGGTCCTCTCGCTCTCCGCGCAACGGCTGCGAATGCCGAAGGCGGACGGCATGCGCTACCGCAAGGGCCAGGGCAAGTGACGACGGCCGCGTTCGACTGGGAGGTCCTGCGGAGCCGGGCGCGTGAGGCGATGACCCACGCGTACGCGCCCTACTCGGACTTCCCGGTCGGGGTGGCCGCCCTGGTGGACGACGGCCGCACGGTCACCGGCTGCAATGTCGAGAACGCCTCCTACGGGCTCTCGCTCTGCGCCGAGTGCGGACTCGTCTCCCAGCTCCAGGCCACCGGCGGCGGCCGGCTGACCCACTTCACCTGTGTGGACGGCCGGGGCGAGAGCCTGGTGCCGTGCGGTCGCTGCCGGCAGCTGCTGTACGAGTTCGGGGGGCCCGAGCTGCTGCTCGACACCCCGGGCGGGATCGTGACCCTGGCGGAGATGCTCCCCCAGGCCTTCGGTCCCAAGAATCTCATCTAGACACCCCTGGCTGCGGCCCCTCCCTGCGAACGGAGGGGCCGCGGCCTTTACCCCCGATCGCTATGCGCGTAGAGCACTGCGATCCGCCACTCTGGAGGAAATGCCATGGACGTCATCTCCGTCATCCGCACCAAGCGGGACCGGGGGGAGCTGAGCCCCGAGCAGATCGACTGGGTCATCGACGCCTACACCCGGGGTGAGGTCGCCGACGAGCAGATGTCGGCCCTGGCCATGGCGATCCTGCTGAACGGCATGAACCGTACGGAGATCGCCCGCTGGACCGCCGCGATGATCGCCTCCGGCGAGCGGATGAACTTCGACGCGCTCTCCCGCCCCACCGCCGACAAGCACTCCACCGGCGGCGTCGGCGACAAGATCACCCTCCCGCTGGCCCCGCTGGTCGCCGCCTGCGGCGCGGCCGTGCCGCAGCTCTCCGGGCGCGGCCTCGGCCACACCGGCGGCACCCTGGACAAGCTGGAGTCCATCCCCGGCTGGCGCGCGCTGCTCTCCAACGAGGAGATGCTGCACGTACTGGACACCACCGGCGCGGTGATCTGCGCGGCGGGCGACGGTCTGGCCCCCGCCGACAAGAAGCTGTACGCGCTGCGCGATGTCACCGGCACCGTCGAGGCCATCCCGCTCATCGCCTCCTCGATCATGTCGAAGAAGATCGCCGAGGGCACCGGCTCGCTGGTCCTGGACGTCAAGGCCGGCACCGGCGCGTTCATGAAGAACATCGAGGACGCCCGTGAGCTGGCCTCCACGATGGTGGCGCTGGGCACCGACAGCGGAGTGCGGACCGTCGCCCTCCTCACCGACATGTCCACCCCGCTCGGCCTCACCGCGGGCAACGCCCTCGAAGTCCGCGAGTCCGTCGAGGTCCTGGCGGGCGGCGGCCCGGCGGATGTCGTCGAGCTGACCCTCGCGCTCGCCCGCGAGATGCTCGACGCGGCCGGGCTGAAGGACGCCGACCCGGCGAAGGCCCTCGCCGACGGCTCCGCCATGGACGTCTGGCGGCGCATGATCTCGGCCCAGGGCGGCGACCCGGACGCGGCGCTGCCGGTGGCCCGCGAGCGCCAGGTCGTCACGGCCCCGGCCTCCGGTGTGCTGACCCGCCTCGACGCGTACGACGTCGGCATCGCCGCCTGGCGGCTCGGCGCGGGCCGCGCCCGCAAGGAGGACCCCGTCCAGGCGGGGGCGGGTGTGGAGCTGCACGCCAAGCCGGGCGACACGGTGACCGAGGGCCAGCCGCTGCTGACCCTGCACACCGACACCCCGGAGAAGTTCGACTACGCCCTGAAGTCGCTGGAGTCCTCCTACGACATCGCCCCGGCGGGCACCGCCTTCACCCCGAGCCCCATCGTGCTCGACCGCATCTCCTGATCCCGCGCTCGTCGGCGGACCGGTCCGGGCAGATCCCGCCCGGTCCGCCGATGAATTCCGCCCCTCCCGCTGGTCTCTGTGGGTGTGAACACCCCAGACCCCGTCGTCGTACGCATCCAAGGGCCCGTCTCCCGGGACGATGTGCCCCGGCTCTGCCAGGAACTGAGCGCCCGCCTCGCCGGCACCGGCGCGACCGAGGCCGTCTGCGAGGTCGAGGCCCTGGCCCCCGCCGACCTCACCGCCGTGGAGGCCCTCGCCCGCCTCCGTCTCACCGCGGGACGCCACGGCTGCCGAATACGCCTCCACGAGCCCACCCCCGAACTGCTCGCCCTCCTCGACCTCATCGGCCTGAGGGACCTCATCGACCCCGGCTAACCGCTCCGCGCGGGCAGCCGGTCCGGCAGCCCGAAGAGCGGGAACCAGCGGTCCGTGTCGAGGAAGGAATTGATCCCGGCGATCCCGCCGTCCCGGATGTCCATGACCATCAGCGCCCAGGGAGTGTGGCCGTTCCCGTCCGCCGCCCGGTGGTAGTGGGCGAAGGCCGGCATGCCGTTCGCCGTGGTCGGCACGAGCCGAGAGCCCCGGCACACCGAGCCCACGCCCAGGAACCAGCCGACGATGTCCTCATGGCCCTGGAGCCAGAGGTCGTACGGGGGCATGGACAGGGTGGCGTCGCTGTGGAGCAGCTCCTTCAGCGCCTCCATGTCATAGCCCTCGAAGGCCGCCACATAGCGCTCCAGCAGCTCGCTCTGCTCCGCGTCCAGCGGGTTCGCCCGCTCGCTCGGCGGCGGCGGCGACTGCGCGAGCGTCGCCCGGGCCCGCTGGAGGGCGCTGTTGACGGAGGCGACCGAGGTGTCCAGCAGCTCCGCGACCTCCGAGGCCCGCCAGGCCAGCACCTCACGGAGGATCAGCACCGCGCGCTGCTTCGGCGGCAGACGCTGGAGCGCGGCGACGAAGGCCAGCCGGATCGACTCCCGCTCCACCGCCGTGTCCGCCGGATCCGCGACCGGCGCCAGCACCCGCCCGTCGGGCACCGGCTCCAGCCAGGTGGCCTCCGGACGGGTGTTCAGCCGCGCCTCGGCCACCGGGCTCGGACCCGACAGATCCATCGGGCGCGCCCGACGGCCGCCCGCGCTCAGCATGTCGTGGCAGACGTTCGTCGCGATGCGGTACAGCCAGGAGCGCAGCGAGGAGCGCCCCTCGAACCTCCCGATGCTCCGCCAGGCGCGGACCATCGTGTCCTGTACGGCGTCCTCCGCCTCGAAGGGCGAGCCGAGCATGCGGTAGCAGTACCCGGTCAGCTCCCGCCGGTACTTCTCCAGCTCCGCGCCCGGCTCCGTCGCCTGATCACTCATCGGGTCCACCCCCGTCACCCATCGGTCCAAGCGTTTCGAACCTACAGGGGAGGACTGACAACGAGCGCTCAGGTGCCCGGCTTGCTGCCGTACACGTGGACGTCGTCGCCGTTCTTCAGCAGCTTCCAGTACGCCTTGGCGTCGGCGGGCCGCATGTTCACACAGCCGCCCGAACCCGGCGGGTTCCACATCGACTTGGTCACCGAGTGGAAGGCCTGGCCGCCGTCGAAGAACTGCGCGTACGGCATCTTGACCTTGTAGATCGACGAGAAGTGGTCGATGTTCCGCCAGTAGATCTTCTTCGAGCCGACCCGTGTCTCGGTCCCGTCCTTGCCCGTCCGCACCGGCACCGGGCCGTACACCAGCTTCTTGCCGTCCTGGACCCAGCTCAGCTGCCGGGTGAGGTCCACACAGGCGATCCGGCCCTTGTCGACCGGGCACTTCTTGGCCTTGTTCGGGTTCTTCCCCGCCGCCCGCTGCTGGAGCATCGTGTTCATCGTCTGCCAGGTCAGCGGTCCCGCGTAACCGATCGCCGGGGTGATGCCGTGCTGCTTCTGGAAGGCGCGGATCGCCTTGCAGTCGGCCGTCGACTGCCGTCCGTCGACCTTCCGGCCGAGGAACCTCTCCACCTGCTTCTGATGCGGCCCCGTCTTCGCCGAACAGGCCGCGGCCGTGGCCGCCGAAGCGGGCGCGCTCCCCAGCGCCATCGTCAGCGGGACCACCAGCCCCGTCAGCGCGAGCGTGACGCCCGCCCCCCGGCCGAGACCGCCCGCCGCCCGGCGCACCCGGCGTACCCGCTCCGTCCGTATCGCGTTTCCCACCGTTCCCACTCCCTCCGTGCGCCGTCGCGCTCCGCAGCGGCTTGCACCATTTGACGCACATGAGGGGGGAGCCGTTGTGGGGAAATAGTCTCAATCCGGCTACATTCAGCGGAAGATGGCGCTCAGGCGCGGACCGGGACCAGACCGCGCCGCTCGGCGCGGGCCACCCGGGTCCCGTACAGGGTGATCGACACGACGCCCAGCACCGCCAGCAGGCCCAGGGCCACCGTGCCCGCCCAGCCGCCGGCGTGGAAGGCGATCGCGCCGAGCGTGCCGCCGACGCTGCTGCCCAGGTAGTAGACCGACTGGTAGAGCGCCGAAGCCTGGGCGCGGCCCGTGGTCGCCGTACGGCTCACCGAGGAGGAGGCGACCGCGTGCCCGGCGAAGAATCCGGCGGTGATCAGCACCAGCCCGGCCAGCACGGCGGCGAGCGAGTCCGACAGGGAGAGCAGCAGCCCCGCGGCGGTCGTGGTGACCGCCAGATACAGCGCCCCGCGCCGGCCGAGACGGCCCACCAGGGAGCCGGCGGCGGCCGAGGACGCGGTGCCGACGAGATAGACCAGGAAGACCGAGCCGACCACACCCTGCGGGAGGCTGAAGGGCTCCGCCACCAGGCGGTAGCCGATCACCGTGTACACCGCGCCGAACACCGTCATGAACAGCGCGCCGATCGCGTACAGCCGCAGCAGCAGCGGATCGGCCAGATGCCCGCGCACGGTCCGCGCCAGCGCCCGGGGGCTGAGCGTCCCGGGGGTGAAGCGCCGCGCCCTCGGCAGCAGCAGCCGGAAGACGACCGCGCCCGCCAGCGCCAGCAGACCCACCGCCAGCAGACCCGCGCGCCAGCCCCACAGCTGCGCCGCCCAGCCGGTGACGATCCGGCCGCTCATCCCGCCGACGCTGTTGCCCGCGACGAAGAGTCCGATCGCGGCGATCAGCGCCTTGGGCCGCACCTCCTCGGCGAGATACGCCATCGCCGAGGCCGGCAGCCCGGCCAGCGCCGCGCCCTGGAGAGCGCGCAGCGCCACCAGCCACTCCAGGTTCGGCGCGAAGGGCACCAGCAGCCCGAGGACGACGGCGATCGCCAGCGAGGCCGTCATCAGGGTGCGCCGGCCGAACCGCTCGGAGAGCGCGCTCAGCGGAAGGACGAACAGTGCCAGCGCGCCCGTCGCGGCGGAGACCGTCCAGCTGGCCGCCGAGGCGCTCACGCCGAAGTCGGCGGAGATCGCGGGCAGCAGTGCCTGGGTGGAGTAGAGGAGGGCGAAGGCGGCCATGCCCGCGGCGAAGAGCGCGAGGCTCATCCGGCGGTAGCCGGGACGGCCGGGAGCCAGCGGCCCGGAGGCGGGCGGCTCGGACGGTTCGGGGGAAGCGACGGCGGAGGCGGCGCCCACCGGAGTGGACGCCTTGGTACTGGCAGGAGGCATGTGTCGAACGTACGGTCAGCAACGTCATGCGTCCAATGCATGAAATGCAGATAATCGTTCCCATGATGCATGAGCACAGCTCACAGCCTCGGCTGTCACAGAGCAGTTACGAAGAAGACATGTCCTTGCTGCTCGCCCCACGCCTCGCGTACTTCGCCGGAGTCGCCCGCCACGAGCACGTGACCCGCGCCGCGCAGGAGATGGGCGTCCCGCAGTCGACCCTCTCGCGGGCCGTCGTCCGGCTGGAGCGGGACCTCGGGGTCACCCTCTTCGCCCGCCGGGGCCGCACCGTCTCCCTCACCCCGGCCGGCCGCACCCTCCTCACCTCCGTGGAACGCGCCCTCGCCGAGGTCGAGCGCGCGGCCGAGTCGGTACGCGCGGACGCCGACCCCACCGGCGGAAAGGTCGCCTTCGGCTTTCTGCACACCATGGGCTCCGAGACCGTCCCCGCCCTGCTGCGGGCCTTCCGGGCGGACCACCCCAAGGTCCGTTTCACCCTCGTCCAGAACCACGGCGAGGCGATGCTCGGCGGACTGCGCGCGGGCGACCTCGACCTCTGCCTCACCTCGCCCGTGCCGGACGCGCCCGACCTGGTCGCCCGCCGGCTGGACGAACAGCGGCTGCGGCTGGTCGTCCCCGACGACCACCGGCTCGCCGGCCGCAAGCGCATCAAGCTCGCCGAGGCCGCCGACGACGTCTTCGTCACCCTGGAACCCGGCTACGGGCTGCGCCGGATCACCGACGACCTCTGCTCCCGGGCCGGCTTCACCCCCAAGGTCGCCTTCGAGGGCGAGGAGGCCGAGACCCTGCGCGGACTCGTCGCGGCGGGCCTCGGCGTGGCCCTGCTGCCGCCGCCGGCCGTCGCCCGCCCCGGCGTCGTCGAGCTGACGGTCACCGCCCCCCGCGCGGTCCGCGAGATCGGCGTCGCCTGGCTCGACGGCCACCCGGACACCGCCCCGGTCGCCGCCTTCAAGAAGTTCCTGCTCTCCCGCCGGGGCCATCTGCTCCCGACCGAGCCCCCACTGCCGCCCACGGCCTGAGCGCCGCCCGCCGCCCGAGCGCTACGGCCTGAGCGACTTCCCGAAGCCCGCCGCCAGCGGCATCCGCAGCCCCAGCGGCGGCGGCGCGGCCAGCGCGTCCGCCACCGGACGCGAGTACGGATGGGGGAAGAGCGAGCCCAGCACGAAATCCGTCGCCAGCGCCATTACCTCCGCGTGGTGCTGCCGCAGCGAGTTCCCGTCCGTGTGCACCTCGAACCGGCATATGTTCCGGTTCACCTTCTTCGCGCGCTCCGCCAGCCGATAGGAGAGATCCGGTTCGGTACGCGCGTCATTGGTGCCGTGCACGATCAGCACCTGCCGCCCCGCCAGCTGCTTCACCGGCTCCGGAGCGCCCGCGCCGCCGCCGCGCGCCCCGCCGCCCACCCCGTCGTCGGGCAGCCAGGGGGCCATCGCCAGCACCGCGCCGACCCCCGGATGGTCCGCCGCGTGCAGCGCCGCCCGGCCGCCGAAGCCGTGGCCCGCCAGACAGATCGGCACATCGCCGTACCGCCGGACCACCTCGTCGGCCGCCCGCAGCGCGTCCGCCGCGAGCTGCGCGTCCGCTCCGTTCCACCCCCGGCGGCGGTAGTGCACCGAGTGCACCACCAGTCCGTCCGCGCGCCCCGCCCGCGCCAGCGCCCGGCCCAGCGGGAGGAGCCGCAGCAGCGAGCGCGCCGAGGTCCCCCGTACCGACTCGCGCTCCCCGTCGGGGAGCAGCAGCACCACCCCGCTCACCGCCGGGTCCGCGCCGCTCCGGGCGGCGGCCCGGCCGCCGTGGGCCCGGCCGAGCCGCACCTCGCCCTCCGCGGGGGTCGTCTCACGCTCTTCGGTCCGTCCCCGCCAAGGGGGCAGTGCGCGGTGTGCCATGGCAGAACAGTCTCAGAAGTACGCCCGTACGCCACCCGTACGCGCGGTCACTGTTACGTATCGACCCGGTCCGCTCTACGCGCGTAGGGACTAGAGTGCGCGAATGACGAGCCAGACCCTCAACACGCCCACCGCGGAACAGATCCGCCGCGCTCCGAAGGTGCTCCTCCACGATCACCTCGACGGCGGGCTGCGTCCCGGCACGATCATCGATCTCGCCCGAGCGACGGGGTACGAGGCCTCGCTCCCCGAGACCGAGCCCGACAAGCTCGGGCTCTGGTTCCGGGAGGCCGCCGACTCCGGCTCGCTGGAGCGGTATCTGGAGACCTTCGCGCACACCTGCGCGGTGATGCAGACCCGTGAGGCGCTCTTCCGCGTCGCCGCCGAGTGCGCCGAGGATCTCGCCGAGGACGGGGTCGTCTACGCGGAGGTGCGGTACGCCCCCGAACAGCACCTGGAGGCCGGACTCACCCTCGAAGAGGTGGTGGAGGCCGTCAACGAGGGCTTCCGCGAGGGCGAGCGGATCGCCAGGGCCAACGGCCGCCGGATCAGGGTCGGCGCGCTCCTCACCGCGATGCGGCACGCGGCCCGCGCCCTGGAGATCGCCGAACTCGCCAACCGCTACCGCGACACGGGCGTGGTCGGCTTCGACATCGCCGGGGCCGAGGCGGGCTTCCCTCCCACCCGCCATCTCGACGCCTTCGAGTACCTCAAGCGCGAGAACAACCACTTCACCATCCACGCCGGCGAGGCCTTCGGGCTGCCCTCGATCTGGCAGGCGCTCCAGTGGTGCGGGGCCGACCGGCTCGGGCACGGAGTGCGCATCATCGACGACATCACGGTGACCGAGGACGGCGAGATCCGGCTCGGCAGGCTCGCCTCCTACGTCCGCGACAAGCGCATCCCGCTGGAACTCTGTCCGACCTCCAACCTCCAGACCGGGGCCGCCGACTCCTATCCGGAGCACCCCATCGGACTGCTCCGCAGACTCCACTTCCGCGCCACCGTGAACACGGACAACCGGCTGATGTCGGGGACCAGCATGAGCGTGGAGTTCGAGCATCTGATCGACGCCTTCGGATACACACTCGACGACATGCAGTGGTTCACCGTCAATGGAATGAAAAGCGCCTTCATCCCTTTCGATGAACGCCTCGCGATGATCAACGACGTCATCAAGCCCGGATACGCCGAGTTGAAATCCGAATGGCTGTTCCGGCAGACCGCCGCCACCAGCGAAACCTCCCCCGAGGAGAGCTGGTAGCACGAATTCCGAGGTGGCCGGAATAGTCAACACCCGCCCACTTCGGGATGTTTGCCTCCGGGACGGGGGTGTGGCTAGCTTGCGGAGCCGCTCATATTCCCCCGTCCCAAGGACACACCTCTGATGAAGCAGTCTGCTGCCAGGACTCTCGGTGTCGCCGCTCTCGGCGCCGCCTTCGTAGCCGCCGGAGCGGGCGCGGCCACCGCCGCTCCCGCCCCCTTCCCCGACTCCGCCAGCTCGCTCGACACCGTGTCCAGCACGCTGCCGGCCCCCGAGCTCCTCTCCAGCGTCCCGGCGGGCCCCGAGTCGCTGGCCGGCGCGCAGAGCGCCCTCACCACGAGCACGGCCACCCTGCCCGGCACCCTCCAGGGCGCCGGCCAGCGCGCGCTGGCCCCCGGCGCGCCCACCGAGGCCGTCACCGGTCTGCTCGGCGGTCTGCCGGTCCAGCAGCTGACCCAGACCCTGCCCACCGGCGGCCTGCCCACGGGCGCTCTGCCCACCGGTGCTCTGCCCACCGCCGGTCTGCCCCTGGTCGGCGGCCTCCTCGGCGGAGCCGTCTGACCCGACGCCACCGCGCCCGCCGTCGCTTCCCCGTACGGACGGCCGAGCCGGTCCGCCGACCCGGCGGAGACCTGGGGCGTACGCCGAGATCACGGCGTACGCCCCAGGGGTGTGTCCGGAGCCGTACGCGCTACCAGGCGGCCTTAGCCGACCCCGCCGAACTCCGCTCGGCGGGCAGCAGCAGCCACATCGCCAGATACAGCAGTATCTGCGGACCGGGCAGCAGACACGAGACCAGGAAGATCACCCGCATGGTGAGGGCGGAAGTGCCGAAGCGCCTCGCC
Source organism: Streptomyces amakusaensis (assembly GCF_039532665.1). Taxonomy (NCBI): domain Bacteria; kingdom Bacillati; phylum Actinomycetota; class Actinomycetes; order Kitasatosporales; family Streptomycetaceae; genus Streptomyces; species Streptomyces amakusaensis. The sequence continues at coordinate 232,166 of NZ_BAAASB010000011.1, forward strand.
AGCGCTGCGCACACTCCACCGATCATGCGTCCGGCGCGGGGGCGGACAAGTGCGGCCATGGTGGGCTCCTTCGCGAGACCGGCTGTGGATTTCCACTGGGTCGTGGACTTTCCCGATATCCCCATGGTGCCGAGCGAAGACGGGCGAAGCGTCGCTCTACGGGGCGATGCCGACCCTGGGAATCGTCGGGGTCGCCCCCTGGGTGGCGTCCTCCCTCAGAACGGCACCGCCACCGCCGGGCCTCGTCCCCCGGTCGGAGGCGCGCGGCGCGCGGGAGTCCGAACGGCGATTCGCGGCGGGCACCGGGGGAGCGGGCGGGCGGGAGCGATCCGGGCGGCGCGGCGCACGCGCCCGGCCCCGGGCGCGGGTCCTGCGCAGCCGGGCCCGGCCCACGGGCACCACCAGCAGATGCGTGAGCGCCACCCCGGCCGTGTTCAGCAGCAGCGAGTCCACATTGAGCACCCGGCCCGGCACCCCGGTCTGCGCCAGCTCGATGGCGAGCGAGATCAGCGCCCCGGCGGCCGTGGTCCGGGCCAGCGAGCCGAGCGGGGAGACGGCGAGACGGCCGCTCGCCAGCGGCAGCAGAACGCCCAGCGGGGCCAGCAGCAGCAGTCCGCCGCCGATCCGGCGCACGGCCTCCGCGGGCCCGAGCACCAGATTCGCCTTCACGGTGGCGAGCGGTTCGAGATTCGCGGCCGTCACCCAGGGCACATCCAGCGGGCGCAGCGTCAGCCACCCGACTAGCAGCAAGTGCACGAGGAGGAGGAGAACCCCCGCCACGCGTACACGGATGACGGCACTGCCGCCCGTACCTTGACGCTGCACGCACGACAAGACGCGCCCCACGGCGGAAATGGTTCCGTTCCGCTTCTACGGGGCCGCCGACGACGGGGCCGACGGGGAGGCGAGCGGTGCGTCGGGCAGCGCCGCGACCGTCGGCAGCGGCTCGGACGGGCGCTCCTTGGCCCGGTCGGAGCAGGTGTACCCGCGGGGCGGATACTCCCCGGGCCCGCCGAGGACCACCGCGCCGCCCGGGGCCGCCGCCCGGCTCTCCGCGAAGGTGCAGACGATCTGCGCGAGCGCCGCCTCCGGCAGGTCCTCGGGCTGACGGCTCAGCCGCAGGGTCCCGGCCGGGTCGCCCGGGCGCGGCCCGCCGACCCCCACCGGCCCCTGCACATCGGTGCCGAAGCCCGCGTCCCGCTCATCGGCGGACGGCTCCCGCTCCAGCTCGGCCAGGAGTGCTCGGGCGATCTCGACCCGGTTGTCCGGGGAGGTCTCCGAGGGCAGCTCGGTGGTGCGGTCGACGGACTTCAGCTGGGACGCGCAGACCAGCTGCACGCGTACGGGAAAGCCCCGGGGCGAGGCCGAGGCACGGCTCTCGCCGCGCACCTCGCACAGCATCCGGGACGGGGCGGGACCCGCGTCCACCGGCACCTGTGTGGTCCGGATCCCGCACCCGGCGAGTATCAGCGTCCCGCCCGCCAGTGCCGTCAGAGCCAGGGCCTTACGCCTCACTCCGCGCTCCCCTCTCGCCGTTCGCCGCTCTCCCCGCCGTCCTGCGGACCGTCCGCGTCCGGGTCCGTGCCCCCGCCGCCCGCCCCGGTCGCCGACGCGCCGCCGGCCGGGGCCGACGCGTCCATCGGCAGCCGCAGCACGAACACCGCGCCGTCGCCGTCCGGCGAGTTCGCGGCGGTGATGGTGCCGCCATGGGCGATCGCGTTCTCCATCGCGATGGACAGACCGAGCCCGCTGCCGTCCGACTTCGGCCGGGAGGCGCTGGCCTTGTAGAACCGGTCGAAGACATGCGGCAGCACCTCCACCGGGATGCCGGGCCCGTGGTCGCGCACCTCGATCAGCAGCGCGGCGTCGCTCTCGTTCGGCCGCACCGACACCCGTACCGGCGAACCGCCGTGCTTGAGCGCGTTGCCGATCAGATTCGCCAGGATCACATCGAGCCGCCGGGGGTCGAGCCGCGCCATGATCCCGCGCTCGGCGTCCAGATCCACCGCGTCCAGCCAGGCGCGGGCGTCGATGCAGGCGGTGACCTGGTCGGCCACGTCGACCGTGTCCAGCACGACCTTGGCGGTGCCCGCGTCAAAACGGGTCACCTCCATCAGGTTCTCCACCAGGATGCCCAGCCGCCGGGTCTCGCTGACCACCAGATTCACCGCGGGCGCGATCATCGGGTCGAGGCTGTCGACCTCGTCCTCCAGCACCTCGGCGACGGCCGTGAGCGCGGTCAGCGGAGTGCGCAGCTCGTGCGACATGTCGGCGACGAAACGGCGGCTGGACTCCTCCCGCGCGCTCATGTCGGCGACCTTCTTCTCCAGCGACTCCGCCGTCTTGTTGAAGGTCCGCGCCAGCTCGGCCAGCTCGTCCGTGCCCGACACCCGCAGCCGGGTGTCGAGCTTCCCCTCGCCGAGCCGCCGCGCCGCGTCCCCGAGCCGGCGCACCGGCTTGAGCACGGTCGTCGCCGCGGCCTGCGCCAGCAGCGCCGAGCCGACGAGGGCCAGCGCGGTGGCGATCCCCAGCGACCACGCGAGGGTGTTGAGATCCTCGCGCTCCTTGTCGAGGGATTTCAGTACATAGCCGGTCGGCCCGCCGTTCACGATCCGCGAACCGCCGACCAGATACGGCTTCCCGTCGCGCTCCACCCGCTGCCAGTACAGATGGTACGGAGCCGAGTTGCCCGCGCTCAGCTCCTGACGGTCGTTCACCGCCTCCTGGAGCGTGCGCGGCACATCCCCGAGGGTGAAGTCGTCGCTGTCGGAGGTGGCGGCGACCGGCTTGCCCTTCTCCCGCTCGCCCAGCAGCAGCACGCTGTAGCCGGTCTTGCCGTTGGCCATCAGATTCGCGGTGTCCTGGAGCTCGCTCTGCGTCGGCAGCGCGGGCAGCGAGGCCGCGTGGCTCTGCATCTCCTTGCGGAAGGAGTCCAGCGCCGAGTCCTGGGTACGGGTGAGCACGGCCTCGCGGTTGAGCCAGTAGGCGATCCCCGAGGCGGAGACGGCGGCGGTCAGCGCGACGGCCGCGAAGACCACGACCAGCCGCAGCCGCAGACTCGTCCAGCGCAGCCCGGCGACCATCGCGCGCTTGGCGGCACCGGTCACCGCTCGTCGCCCTTCGCGGGGGCGGCGCGGTCCGTCACTGGGGAGCGTCCAGCCGGTAGCCCACACCGCGGACGGTACGGATCAGGGTCGGCGAGGACGGCACGTCCTCGACCTTCGCCCGCAGCCGCTGGACACAGGCGTCCACCAGCCGGGAGTCGCCGAGATAGTCGTGCTCCCACACCAGCCGCAGCAGCTGCTGACGGGAGAGCGCCTGCCCGGGACGCCGGCTCAGTTCCAGCAGAAGCCGCAGCTCGGTCGGCGTGAGCTGGAGATCCTCGCCGTTCTTGGTGACGGTCATCGCGGAACGGTCGATCATCAGCGAGCCGAAGGTGGCGGAGTCGGTGGACTCCCGCTCGCCCCGCCGCAGCACCGCCCGGATCCGGGCGTCCAGCACCCGCCCCTGGACGGGTTTGACCACATAGTCGTCGGCCCCGGACTCCAGGCCCACGACCACGTCGATGTCGTCGCTGCGGGCGGTCAGCAGAATGATCGGCAGCTGGTCGGTGCGTCTGATGCGACGGCACACCTCGAAGCCGTCGATCCCGGGCAGCATGACGTCCAGCACGACCAGGTCGGGCCGCTGCTCGCGCAGCAGTTTCAGACCGTCCTCCCCCGTCGCCGCGGTGGCCACACGGTGGCCCTGGCGGGACAGGGAGAGTTCGAGGGCCGTGCGGATGGCGTCGTCGTCCTCGATCAGCAACAGGAAAGGCACGAGCGTCATTCTGGCCCATGGCCGTGCCGGAGTTCGACCGCAGGCCCCGGGGCCCGTCTCCCCGGCCCGCTCCGGCTCCTCCCGTGCCGCTCCCGCGCCCCTCCCGCGACACGGCCCTCCCGTACCCCTGTGACAGGCCTGTGACAGTCGACGGACACCGCCATGAAATCGCCTCGGCAAGCTTCTAGGCACCTGGACGGAAACAGACACCGATCGACGGGGGGCGTGAGATGAACGCACTGCACAGCACCACCTCAAACGCAGTTGTCACGCGTCTCCACGACGTCGGCCGGGCGTCCGAGAAGTCCGGTGCCGTGAACGGGCGGGGGTGCGTTCGCGGCACCGGGCGTCAGCACAAGCCGTCGTACATGACGGTCGTTGACGTCACCCCGGGGCCGGCCGCCAAGGCCGCTCCGGTCAGGGAGAACAGGGAGAACGGCGCACGGCTCGGGATTCCCGCGCCGGAGGCCGGGGGGCTGTCCGAGGCGGAGTTCACCGCCTACGTACAAGAGCGCCGTTCCTCCCTGTACGCGACCGCCTACCACCTCACCGGCGACCGCTACGAGGCCGAGGACCTGCTCCAGAGCGCGCTGTTCTCGACCTACCGGGCGTGGGACCGGATCAGCGACAAGGCGGCGGTCGGGGGATATCTCCGCCGCACCATGACCAATCTGCACATCAGCGCCTGGCGACGGCGCAAGCTCAACGAGTACCCCACGGAGGAGCTGCCGGAGACGGCGGGCGACACCGACGCGATGCGGGGGACCGAGCTGCGCGCCGTGCTCTGGCAGGCGCTGGCCAGGCTGCCGGAACTCCAGCGCACGATGCTGGTCCTCCGTTACTACGAGGGCCGCACCGACCCGGAGATCGCCGACATCCTGAACATCAGCGTCGGCACGGTGAAGTCGAGCATCTGGCGGTCGCTCCGCCGGCTGCGCGAGGACCAGGTCCTCAGCTTCGGCCGTGACGAGGAAGAGTCCTTCGGCGAGCTGGTGGCCTGAGGCAACGGGGGGACACGGGGGAAAGCACGGGGGAATCACGGGGGGCCGCCGTCACCGGGGAGACGGCGGGATCACGGGGGCCACAAAGGTCGGGGGACCTGCGGGGTCAACGGGGGAAAACAGCGGGACCGGACGGGCCGGGGGGTCGTGTCCGGTCCCGCGACTCATGTCGTCCCAGGGGCCGGCCGGCTCAGGGAGAGCCGACCGGGGGCGCGACGCCCGCGGGGCAGCCGCGATGCCGTCCCGCCGCTGCCGCCGCCACCCGGCCGAGTGCCTCGTCCTTGTCGCACGGGTGCGCGCCCAGACTCGCCTGACGTGCCACGATCGCCCGCTCGGCCCGCATCAGCCGCCAGCCGCGCCGCAGCAGAACGCCCACCGACTTCCGGCCCTCGCGCAGATCCCGCGCCAGCCGTCGGCGGAAGGTCGTCGTCGGACGGCCCCGCAGACAGAGCGCGTCCGCGAGGACGCCCAGCTCCTCGCAGCGCGCCACGATGTCCGCCGCGAAGATCCCCTCCGCCACGAACAGGGGCGTGCGGTCGATGGCGAACGCCTCCCGGCCCACCCGTGCGCTGGTGGCGATGTCGTACACCGGGACGCTGGTGCGCCCGGTGTCGCACAGCTCGTTGATCGCCGCGACCGCGGCCTCGGCGTCCCAGGACAGCGGGGAGTCCCAGTCGATGTCCGTGCTTCCCGCGACCAGCGGAAGCGTCGGGTCGTCGCCGTCCTTGTAGAAGTCGTCCAGGCGCAGCACGGGCAGTCCCGTGCGGGCGGCCAGGGACGACTTGCCGGAGCCGGAGGGGCCCGCGAGCAGTACGACGCGCGTCGGTATGGCGGAAGAGGTCACGGGACACCAGTGTGAGGCATTGACCCGTAAGGGGAGCCATCGGGGATGACGGTGGAATGAGAATCACCGCTCAACTACGCTGGGTGCTCGTCCGATTACTGACCCAGGCGGGAAATCCCATGGCACGTCACGCAGCTCACCAACCCCGGCGCACCGCCCTGCGCGCGGGACTGACCCTCGCGGCGATGGCCGCCGCCCTCGGCGCGGGCGGTGCCGCGCACGCGGCGGAGCCCCCGCCGGTCGGCGGTCTCGACGCTGTCGGCACGGCGCTCAACGGCCCGGGCGGGGGCGCTCTCACGGCGGTCACCAACTCGGTCTCGGGCGTCGGTCACCTCACCAGCCTCCAGCTGAACCCGCTGGCCAACACCGGTGTGGACCCGCTGGCCAACGCGGTCGGCACCCAGGTCGCCGACTTCAAGCCGATCTCCACCGAGCTGGTCACCGGCCCGCTCTCCCAGGGCGGGGCGATCAAGGACCTCCCGCTGGTGGGCCCGCTGGTGCAGCAGCTGCCGCTGGTGCCGAAGGGCTAGGGGGTACGACCGAGCCCCCTGCCGCCGGACGGGGACGGCAGGGGGCTCCTTGTTCTGTTCTGCGGGCCTTCCCTAGTAGGAGGAGCCGGACGCGCCCAGCGCGCCCGTGGGGTGCCAGACGGTCTTGGTCTCCAGGAAGGCGGTCATCCGGTGGGTGCCCGGGTCGGCCGTGTACTCGGTGGTCCCCGGTCGCAGCACCCGCTTCAGGTTGTCCGCCGCCGCGATCTCCAGCTCCTTCGCCAGCTCCTCGCCGGCGCCCGTGAGGTCGATGCCGTTGACGTCCTGGTGCGCGGCGAGCGGGGCGGCGATCTCGCCCGTACGGCCCGAGAGGATGTTGACCACGCCGCCGGGCAGGTCGGAGGTGGCCAGCACCTCGCCCAGCGACAGTGCGGGCAGCGGGTTCTTCTCGCCGGCGATCACCACGGCGGTGTTGCCGGTGGCGATCACCGGGGCGATCACCGAGACCAGACCGAGGAAGGAGGACTCCTGCGGCGCGAGCACGGCGACGACACCGGTCGGCTCGGGCGTCGAGAGATTGAAGAACGGACCCGCGACCGGGTTCGCCCCGCCCATCACCTGGGCGATCTTGTCGGTCCAGCCCGCGTACCAGACCCAGCGGTCGATCGCCGCGTCCACCTGGGCCGAGGCCTTGGACTTGGAGAGGCCCTCCGCCTCGGCGACCTCCCGGACGAACTGCTCCCGGCGGCCCTGAAGCATCTCGGCGACGCGGTAGAGGATCTGCCCCCGGTTGTACGCGGTCGCGCCCGACCAGCCGCCGAACGCCTTGCGGGCCGCGACCACCGCGTCCCGGGCGTCCTTGCGGGACGAGAGCGGCGCGTTCGCCAGCCACTTGCCCTTGGAGTCGGTCACCTCGTACACCCGGCCGCTCTCGGAACGCGGGAACTTCCCGCCCACGTACAGCTTGTAGGTCTTGAAGACGCTCAGACGGTTCTGTTCGACAGTGCTCATGATCAGCGCTCGCCCTTCGGGGTCGCCGGGGCGAGGTAGGCCTCCAGGCCGTGGCGGCCGCCCTCACGGCCGAAGCCCGATTCCTTGTAGCCGCCGAACGGCGAGGTCGGGTCGAATTTATTGAAGGTGTTGGCCCAGACGACGCCGGCCCGCAGCTTGCTCGCGACGGCGAGCATGCGGGAGCCCTTCTCCGTCCAGATGCCGGCGGACAGCCCGTACTGGCTGTTGTTCGCCTTGGCGACGGCCTCGTCCGGGGTGCGGAAGGAGAGCACCGAGAGGACCGGGCCGAAGATCTCGTCACGGGCCACGGTGTGGGCCTGGGTGACATTCGTGAAGAGCGTCGGGGCGAACCAGTAGCCGGCGGACGGCAGCTCGCACGGCGCGGACCAGCGCTCCGCGCCCTCCGCCTCGCCGGTGTCGGCGAGCGCGGTGATCCGCGCGAGCTGCTCGGCGGAGTTGATCGCGCCGATGTCCGTGTTCTTGTCCAGCGGGTCGCCCAGGCGCAGCGTGGCCAGCCTGCGCTTGAGGGAGTCCAGCAGCTCGTCCTGGATCGACTCCTGGACCAGCAGCCGGGAGCCCGCGCAGCAGACCTGGCCCTGGTTGAAGAAGATGCCGTTGACGATGCCCTCGACGGCCTGGTCGACGGGGGCGTCGTCGAAGACGATGTTCGCGCCCTTGCCGCCCAGCTCCAGGGTGACCCGCTTGTCGGTGCCCGCGATCTGGCGGGCGATGGCCTTGCCGACCGCTGTGGAGCCGGTGAACGCGACCTTGTCGACGCCCGGGTGCGAGACCAGGGCCTCGCCGGTGCGGCCGTCGCCGGTCACGATGTTGACGACGCCCTTGGGGAGCCCCGCCTGACGGCAGATGTCCGCGAAGAAGAGCGCGGAGAGCGGGGTGGTCTCGGCGGGCTTCAGCACGACCGTGTTGCCGGTGGCGAGCGCCGGGGCGATCTTCCACGCGAGCATCAGCAGCGGGAAGTTCCACGGGATGACCTGGCCCGCGACGCCCAGCGGGCGAGGGTTGGGGCCGTACCCCGCGTGGTCGAGCTTGTCGGCCCAGCCCGCGTAGTAGAAGAAGTGCGCCGCGACCAGCGGGAGGTCCGCGTCGCGGGTCTCCCTGATCGGCTTGCCGTTGTCGAGGGTCTCCAGGACCGCCAGCTCACGGCTGCGCTCCTGGATGATCCGGGCGATCCGGAACAGGTACTTCGCCCGCTCCGCGCCGGGCAGCGCCGACCACTTCTCGAACGCCTTGCGGGCGGCCCGCACGGCCCGGTCCACATCCTCGGCGTTGGCCTGGGTGTACTCGGCGAGGACTTCCTCGGTGGCGGGGGAGAGGGTCTTGGCGCGGTCCTGGCCGCTCGACTCGGTGAACTCTCCGTCGATGAAGAGGCCGTACGAGGGCGCGATGTCGACGACCGCGCGGGATTCCGGAGCCGGGGCGTAGGCGAACGGGCCGGCCGGTGTGGTCTCTGTTGTCATGTCCGCTCAGTCCACAGTCACATAGTCGGGGCCGGAGTAGCGGCCGGTGGCCAGCTTCTGGCGCTGCATCAGCAGATCGTTGAGCAGGCTGGACGCGCCGAAGCGGAACCAGTGGTTATCCAGCCAGTCCGCGCCCGCCGTCTCATTGACGAGGACGAGGAACTTGATGGCGTCCTTGCTGGTGCGGATGCCGCCGGCGGGCTTCACGCCGATCTGCGTCCCGGTCTGCGCCCGGAAGTCGCGGACGGCCTCCAGCATCAGGAGTGTGTTCGCCGGGGTGGCGTTGACCGCGACCTTGCCCGTCGAGGTCTTGATGAAGTCCGCGCCCGCGAGCATGCCGAGCCAGGAGGCACGGCGGATGTTGTCGTACGTGGACAGCTCGCCGGTCTCGAAGATGACCTTCAGACGGGCCGCGCCGGAGGCCTCCTTCACGGCGAGGATCTCCTCGTACACCTTCAGATACCGGCCGGCCAGGAACGCGCCCCGGTCGATCACCATGTCGATCTCGTCGGCCCCGGCGGCGACGGCGTCCCGGGTGTCGGCGAGCTTCACCTCCAGCGAGGCCCGGCCGGCCGGGAAGGCCGTGGCGACGGAGGCGACCTTGACGTCGGCTCCGTTCAGGGCCGCCTTCGCCGTCTCGACCATGTCCGGATAGACACAGACGGCGGCGGTGGCGGGAGAGGTCCGGTCGGTCGGGTCGGGGCGCACGGCCTTGGCGGCGAGCGCCCGGACCTTGCCCGGGGTGTCCGCGCCTTCGAGCGTGGTGAGGTCGATCATCGAGATCGCGAGATCGATGGCGTAAGCCTTCGCCTCGGCCTTGATCGACCGCGTCCCGAGCGACGCGGCCCGGGCTTCGAGCCCGACGGGGTCGACCCCGGGGAGCCCGTGCAGAAAGCGACGGAGAGCCTGGTCGGAGGCGGTGACCTCCGAGAGGGCGGATGCGGGTGCGATGGGCATGCTCACCACTGGAGCATATCTACGCGCGTAGCGACCTGTACAGGGGGTGGGTGGGGCTCGGCACCCCGGCCCCCGCCGGGGCCCGGGATTCCCCGGTTCCGTGTGTGCGGACCCTCACCCTGGGCGACCGGACCCCGCCCGCTCGCGGGTGTCTACTCCGGCCGGCCCGGCGAGGCCCGGGGGCCACCGCGGGCGGCGAAGTGCTGGCGGATCATGTGCTCCAGTTCGGCGACGCAGTGGGCGCAGCCGTACATGGGGGCGTGGATGCCCTCGGTGGTGGCGGGGCCGAGCCAGATCACGGGGATGCCGGTGCGGCGGCAGTAGAGCCAGCACATGCCCGGGGTCCAGGCGTGGCCGTTGTTGGTCATGGGGAGATCCCGCGGCCGGGGGTGCCGAAGGTGCAGGTGATCACCTTCCCGGTGCCGGTGATGGTGGTCTCCCAGTGGTCGGTGAGCGCGTCGACCAGGAGGAGGCCCCGGCCGGTCTCGGCGGAGCCGTGGCGGTGTCCGAGGGTGGGCGGGGTCATGAAGGTGTCGCTGACTTTGACGACCAACCCTTCGTCCTGGTGCTCGATTTCCAGTTCGCAGACGCCCTCGGCGTGTTCGTGGACATTGGCCAGCAACTCACTCACGACCAGGATGACATCGTCGGCAATGGCCGCGCATTCCCAGCTTCCGATGTGCTGTATGACGGTGTGACGAATACCGCCGATCTCCGAGGGCTCCACGTTCAGGCGTAGATTCAACCTGTGTGCCAAGTGGGTTTCTGAGACGGGCGACATGGGTCCTCCGCTCGCTCAACTGTCTTATAAAGGGGTGCAGTTGAGTCATCGTGTGCACGTGTGGCGGCCCGGCCGGTGTCGAGTCGCGTGCTCAGGGATCGTCGCAAACAAGTCAGGTCCAGATCCACCGTCAGATGCCGCTCATATGCGGATGGTTGGGGGGATGCGATCTGGTCAGAGTGTCGTCAGAGTTGGGTCAGATCGAATGATTCATCTCTGCGCAAGCAAAATTGAGCGGACGCGGTCGTAGTGTCTTGCCGACGCGCCGGACGCACCGCAGAGGGGAGAATGATGGTCACACTTCTGCGTGTTCTGATCGACCAGCAGGGCTGGAACGAATACAAGACCTTCGCTCATCAGTACCGGGTCGCCGCCCAGGGGCTGGCCAGGGAAACCGGGGATTCCTCGCTGGCGACGCTCACCCTCTCGGAAAGCACTTTCGAGCGCTGGTACTTCGGAAAGGTCACCCCGCAGAACGACGCCCGGCGAGTTCTTGCGCAGCTGTTCGGGCGGCCGATCACTCAGCTTCTGGCCGAGGCGCAGGCGCAGATGCCGGGGGCATCTGTACTGCCGATCCGGGAGCCGGGGGCGGTTGCGCCGGTCAGCGAACCCCTCGCCGATCCTGGCGCGGATTTGGACTGGATGGGAAGGCATACAGCTATGGCCGCACGACGCGCGATCCGATTCGCCATGGGGGCGGAACGGAACGAGGTGGGGCAGGAGACCCTGGAGCACCTTCAGGACGAGGTTCGTCGTATCGCCGGAATTTATATCCGCGTTCCGCTGGGCACGATTTTGGATGATCTGACAAATATTCAAGACGAAACCTTTCGCATGCTGGAGAGCGGTCAGGCCAGGCCGTCCCAGACCCGGGATCTGTACTTTCTGGCCGCCCTTGAGTCCGGAATGCTCGCCAAGGCCAGCCATGATCTCGGCGACCCCCAGTCGGCGATGATGCAGGCCCGCACCGCCGCGGTCTGCTCCGCCCAGGCCGAGCACGTGGGGATGAGCGCCTGGATCCGCGGGCTCCAGTCCCTGATCTCCTACTGGGCCGACCGCCCCGAGGACGCGGTCCACTACGCCCGCAAGGGCGTGTCCGCCGCCGCCGGGCTCCGGGGCAGCGTCACCGTCTGGCTCGCGGGCCTGGAGGCCCGGGCCGCGGCCCTCCTCGGCGACGCCGAGACCGTCCTCTCCGCGAACCGGCGCGCGGAGGTCCTCAGGGAACGCTGCCGCCCCGACGATCTCGACGCCCTGGGCGGAAACTTCCTCTTCCCCCAGATCAGGCAGGCCTACTACAGCGTCGAGGCCTCCGTCCTGCTGGGCCACGGCGACGCCGGCCTGGTGCGCCGCGCCGAGGAGGCGGCCCTCGGCTTCAGTGACCCCGACCACCCGCACTGGGCCTTCGGCGACCAGGCCGGCGTACAGTCCGACCTCGCGCTCGCCCGCCTCTACACCGGCGACCTCGACGGCGCGGTGGAAGCCGTACAGCCCGTCCTGGACCTGCCCCCCGGGCAGCGCAACGCCGGCATCATCGGCTCGGTCCAGCGGGTGCGGGCCTCGCTCTCCCAGGGCTCGGTGCGCGAGGCGCTCACCGCACGGGAACTCCGGGAGGAGATCGCCGCGTTCAGCAGTCGTCCGACTCTCGCCATGCCGAGTTAGGGCCGGGGATAGGGTCCCGAACATGTATCCGGTCACGCGTGACGACGCACGCCTCAGCCTCCGTGAACTGGCCGCCGACGACATAGACGCCGTCCTCGCCATCTACGGCAGCGCCGAGGCCACCCGCCATCTCAGCTTCACCCCCCGCTCCCGGGAAGAGGTCGAAGGCATCGTCTCCCGCTCCATCGTCTCGGCCACCCACACCCCACGCGACGAATACGCCCTCGCCGTCGTCGAACGCACCAGCACCGAACTGATCGGCTTCGCCCGCCTCGCCCTCGACCCCCACCAACCCCTCGCCGCGACCATCGGCTTCGCCGTCAACCCGGGTTCCTGGGGCGTCGGATACGGCCGGGAAACCGTCCGCCTGATGCTTTCCCTCGCCTTCGACGACCTCGGCCTCCACCGCGTATGGGCCGCCCGCGCCCCCCTGAACACCGACTCGGAACGCATCCTCCTCGCGGCCGGGATGACCGAGGAGGGCCGCATCCGGGGCCATGTCCAGGTACGCGGCGAATGGCGCGACTCCATCGTCTACGGAATCCTCCACGAGGAGTGGGAGGCGGGCCGCAAGGCCCACAACGGATGAGCGGACCGGGGCGGCGGGGACGCGTGCTCCGGGGACCGGCCGGCCTGCGGCCACCGGGCCCCGGGCACGCTCTCCACCCTGTTCGGGGCCGGTCCGAACCCCCGGTCGACGCGGTCACCGCACCTGCGAGCGGCCACTGCCGTGCCACCCATGGCTGACGCTCTCGTCACCGGCGGCAACCACCGATCGTGCGGCAGCCGCCCCTCGCGCCGCCTCCCCCTCGGCGAGTTCGACGTGTTCGAGCGGCCCTCCGCCGACTGCCCGTTCGACCCGGCCGACGGCCACCGCTACACGGCCGACGGCGTGCCCGTGTGCGTACACCCCGAGAAGGTCGGACTCCCCCCGGCCCGGTACAAGTCCGACGGCATCCCTTTCACGGCCGAGCTGGAGCTGCCCGTCTCCCCGGCCGACCTCGACACCTATCTGCGGCAGGTCATGCACGGCGCGGCACCCGGAATCCTGGAACTCCTCATCGAGCAGGCCGTCCGGGAGATCCCCCGCGTCCACCCGGAGGTGAACGTCATCCAGGCGCTGCGCCGCGCGCTCGACTGACCGGCCGTCGCGCAGAGCCGGGATCCCGCCCACGGCGGGTCAGCCCTGTGGAGGCCGTGACACCGCGATGGCGACGGGCTGCTTCAGCCCTGTCTCCCACAGCGTGTCGATGACCATCTCGGTCACCCAGGACGCCAGGTCCAGCGACCACTCCCGGGCGGTGCGGCGGAAGGTCCGGCCCGAGGTCATCCGGGCCAGTCGCCGAACACATCCTCTTCGTGGGTGCCCTCCGCGTACTCCCGGCGGATCCAGGGGTGCAGGGTGAACACGGCGGCCGTGGCCGTGGCCGTACGGTCGGCTCGTTCCGGCGGTGCGAGGGCGACGGCTTCCCGCCCGCCGGGATTCGGGGGATGGCCCGATGCCGCGCGAGGGCTCGTCGCGACGGCGGTACGTGCGCCGTCCTCGCACGACAGGCCCTAGTCGAGTCCACCGAGACGAAGGGCGTCCTCGATCTCGCCGAGCTTCGCGGACGGCAGGACGCCCACCCGCCCGATCAGGTCTTCCCTGGCCAGGGTGACCAGCCACGTGCAAGGGATGAGGTCGGGACGTGGAAGCGCGACCCTCAGGACGCCTTCGAGAGGCAGCCCTTCGGGGGCACCTATCGCCACCTCGACGGCCACCCCGCTGAGATCGGTGCCCGCGGGAGCGACGACCTGCATCGCCAAGAAGCCGGACGCCTCTTCTCCCGACAGCAGTACGACCGCCCGCTGCTCGTTGAAATCCGCCCACCAGACTTCGCCACGTCGCACATGTCCTCCTGATACGGGACGGCGCGCCTGCGTCGCCGCACCCTTGTCCGCACCGGCCTCGCCGGAGTATTCAGTCCAGAAAGATTCCGGCGAGGCGTGGCAGGCGGCGACGCATCTCATCGCCGTCGGCGACGTCCCACCGAACTCCGGACGGCTCGGTAATGGCGCTGAGGGGGCCGGCTTCCGGGGAAGCCTCCAGCGCCTCGTTGAGCCCGTCCGCCTCACCGGTGAGACGTTGGTAGGCCCGGTGGGCCACCTGGTTGAAGTCCTCGTTCCCGATGAGCACGTCCCCGCCGTCCCGCACAGCCGGATGGTCGGCGAGAGAGTCCGGATCGGCGAGCGCGCGCTCGTACCAGTGCCGGCCGAGCGAGATGAGACCCTCACGGAAGTCCATGAACCCGTCGTCGGACCACCAGCCTTCGATGAGGAACGCCGCTGCCCACAGGTCGTACCGGTAAGCATGGTCGCGCAGCTGCCACTGACGCAGGGAGTACTGGACGATCTCGGCAGGCGTGCGGCTCACAAGCCGCTCCTCGCACGCGCGCTCGATCGCGTCGCGCCGGTCGTCGAAGTCCAGTTCCAGCGCGTCAACCTCGGCGCATGCCTCGTCCATCAGGGCCCAGAACTGCTCGACGTCCATCACGGCCTGAGTATGCCAGCCGCTTCAAAACCCCACGTCTGCGGCACAGTCGGTGCCTGGCCAGCTCGCCGCCGGACAACGGCCATGCGCCCATGGCCGGCGGCGTTGGGGTGCACGAGGGTGGCCCGGGCGCTGCCCGGAAGGCCCGCACCCCAGGGTGCGCACAGGGTCAGGAGGCGGCGACGAACTTCCAGCCGGTTTCGAAGTTGTCCCAGCGGTCGGTGGAGGACAGGTTGGTGCCCGATGCCTCGGGGGCGGCGACGGTGATGACGCCACCGAGGCTGGAGCTTCCCTTGTAGCGCAGGCGGATGCCGTCGGAGCCGGTGGGATGGGGCTGGGCGGGCCTGGCGGGGTCGAAACTCGAACCGGTGAAGCCGGGGTAGCCCGCGGCCCAGATTTGTGACCAGCCGTCCTGGGCCAGGGGCTGCTGGACGAAGGTATTGCTCGCCTCCTGGTGGACCAGGGCCATGCCGCTGTGCACATTGGTGATCCGGAACCAGGTGTAGAACTGGTTCTCGTCATCGAAAACGGTCACCCGCCACCGCTGGTTGGCACCACCGTGGCGCGGCCACAACAGCGCCCTCCCACCCGCCTGCTGGGAGGCACCGGCCAGATCCCACACCAGGTTGGGCTGTCCGGCCAGGTGGATGAACACATCCCCGTCCGGGATGTCGAACGTCGCTTCACGGTCGCGGATCCTCGGCATACCGCTCTCCCCTTCACCAGTCTCAGGATGTCCAGCACGGTCCGATCCGCCTTCACCGTAGGGATCCCGCGATCGCGGTGTACAGAACGCCGATCCGGTCATCCGATCCGGCCACTCCGCCGCCGCGCCGGAACCGGATCACCCGAGGATTCGGGTGCCTGTGACAGCGGCTCGCCCGCAGCGGGAGTCCGGGCAGCGGATGGACGTTACGGCTCCGGTCCTGCTGTCCCTGTGTACGTGGGTGTGGGAGGTGGTGTGCGCGTGGGTGCGGACGGGGATGCCCCAGCGGGTGAGGCGGGCGGCGAGCCACGGTGCGTGTACGTCGTAGGTGCGGCCGGAGAGGAAGAGTGGCTGCGGATGGTCTACGCCGACACGACGTGGGTCACCCAGGTGGAGGGGCGGAACGCCGCCGACGTCACGAGCCCGGTTTCCGGCAGCCCCACCTCGTCGGCCACGCTCCCCTCTCTGGTGGTGCGCACCGCGCAGGTGGCGGAACTCCGTCCCGGGCAGAGGGTCCTCGAAGTGGGCACCGGCACCGGCTACTCCACCGCGATCCTGTGCCACAGGCTCGGGGCCGCGAACGTCGTCAGCGTCGAGTACGACTCCGGCCTCGCGGCGAGTGCCGCCTCGCCCTGGACGACGAGGGGGTGGCCAACGGCCGGTTCACCGGCGATGCCGTCACCTACATGCTCGCCCGTCCGCACGAGCGGCCCCCGTCCCCGGTCTTCTTCCCGCAGCAGGGCACCACCCGCCACACACACCTGGACCCCGCGCTTCTGGAGGAGTGGGCAGGGCGGTTCGTCGCCCAGCTCGCCGCGCCCTCCGCCGAACTGATGGCCACCGGCTCGGGCATCGTTCTCCGTGACGTGGCGACCGGTTCACAGGCGTGGACCGAGCCCGACGGCAGAGAGTGGACCGTGCACCAGCACGGACCGCTCCGTCTGTGGGATCAGGTCGAAGACGCTCTCCGCCTCTGGAGGAACGAGGGAGCACCCGACCTGACAGGGTTCGGAATGACGGCCACCCCCTTCGAGCAGACCGTATGGATCGGCTCGCCCGAGGGGCCGAACTGGCAGCTCCCGGTCTAGCGGGGCCCGGCCGGGCCAGTACGTGACACCGCGATGGCGACGGGCTGGGTGAGGCCGGTCTCCCGCAGGGCGTCGATGGCCATCTCGGTCACCCAGGAGGCCAGGTCCAGGGACCATTCCCGGGCGGTGCAGCGGAAGGTCCGGCCCGAGGTCATCTGTGCCAGTCCGGCGTCGGGGCCCCCGGAGGGCGGGTGGGCCAGGCCGGGCTGGGTGGCAGGGGTCAGGGCCGGGGCGTCCGGGGCCGGCGGCTCCAGGGGCTCGATGGTGAGCAGGTCCCGGGCCCGTTCCCGTACGCCGTCGAGGAGCGCGGACGCCAGGCCCGGGATCCCCGCAGGCTCGGTCCCGGCCACGGTCATGGTGAAGGCGGACTCGGCCTCGGGGTCGCCGAGGCCGAACCAGCCTGCCGCTTCCAGGAGGTCGAGGCGGCTGTCGCCCGCGAGCCGCAGCGGGGCCACGGTGTGCAGCCCGGTGAAGTCGAGCCGTCCCACCCGGGCCAGGCCCTCGCCGAGGACGGTGGCGGCGGGGAGCACGGGCAGCCGCTGGCCGGAGGGGGTGTCGCCGACGTCGATCTGCATCCAGCCCAGTTCGCGGATCCGCCCGTCCTGCTCCCAGTCGCCGTCCGCGTCGTTGTGGCCCCAGCGGACGCCGACGGGGACCGGTTCAGTGGAGCCGAGCCAGCCGTAGGCGGTGGCCCGGGTGGCGACCAGGCTGAACACATCCTCGTCGAGGGTGCCCTCCGCGTACTGCCGGCGGATCCAGGGGTGCAGGGTGAGCACCCCGTGGATCCCCATGATCATGGGGGTGGCCAGTGAGGCTTCCATCGTGACGGTCTCCTTCGGGGCGGTGCGGCGACTCAGTGGGCGGACAGGGGTCCGGCGGCCGGAACGGACTCAACCGGCCGCCGGAGCGCCGCTCAGAAGGCCCCGCACTCCAGGGTGCGCGCCGGGGTGGTGGCCTTCTCCGGGCTGTCGTTGACACTGATGATGTCCACGTCGACCACGCTGCGCCACTGCACCTTCTTCATGCCCTTGCACGCCTTGCGGGCGCTGGCTCGGTGCGAGCTGGGGGCGCTCCGCATATTCTTGCTCGGCTTGACCGTCTCATGGCCGGTCGCGACCGTCTTCCACTTCTTGGCCGTGGTGTCGTACGCCTGAAGCTGGACGGTGACCTTGGCCTTCTCGCCCGGTCCGTTCACCTTGAACCACCAGCCGTGCCCCGACGCGGCGCGCGGAGTGGTCTTGGAGATGTGGACGTAATCCCCGTTGCTGTAGAACAGGCCGGCCGAGGGGTTCTTCTTCTTGTTCCGTGCCGCCGGCCCATCCGTGGGATCGTCGGGCTCCTCACCGGCCCCGCCCGCGACCGGGCCCCCTTCGACGCCGCCCTCGACCTCGTCAGTCTCCCCCTCAGGGACTGCCGGGTCGGTCGGGTCGGTCGTGCCCGGGACAGCCGGGTCGGCCGCCGAGGCGGCCGTGATCCGCTCCGTGTTCTCCACGGGGGCCGCCGTGGAGGTGGAGGCGGACAGGGCTATCGCGGACGACGCCGTGACGGCGACGAGCAAAGTGCGCATGATGCTGAGTCAATCTCTTGAGAAATACGGCCCGGAACGGTCATTTCCGGGCCGATGGTCATGGTCGGCAGGAGGTTCCCCTCACCCGCTCCGGACGCTGCTCGCACGGAGGTGTCGTGTCTGCCTACGACAAATCATGCATCATCAGGATTGCGATAGTTGACCACTTTGGTCGCGATAAATGGGATGGAATGGGGCTTTCTGCTCTGTCGCTTCTGTGAGGCTTCACGCACTCCGGCGATGGGTTCGGAGCGAGATCATCCGGATGGTGCTGCTCTCTCCGTTCATCTCCTCTTACGCACCTTTCGCCCCTATGTTGTAGGTCTCTACTCGGCGGCGTATCCACCCGTGCCGACGGGTACGGTGCTCCAGGGGTGCCCTGTGGCGGTGGGGGGTGCCTGCGGTCGCCCTCTGGGGCAGGTGAAGAAAAGCGGCATGATCGCGCGGCAACGCCGCAGGTCGGGAAGTATCGGCCCCGCGTGTGCGGGGGTAGCCCGCCGGGCGAGCGCCTCGACATCGCCAAGACCTTATCGGCCCCGCGTGTGCGGGGGTAGCCCGCGCTCGCCCACGCGATCTCCGGGTACGCGGACATCGGCCCCGCGTGTGCGGGGGTAGCCCGCTCTTCGGCATTGCGCGGGACGGTCATCGTGGATCGGCCCCGCGTGTGCGGGGGTAGCTGGGTGCGGGCCCCGGACGCCCACTTGCGGAAGAACGACCCCCCTCCCACTACCGCCTCACAGTGAAGTGGGACCGGCGATTCGTCCGCAGCGGGCGTCCGGGCAGCGGATCGCCGTTACGGCTCCGGTGCTGCCGTCCCTGTGTACGTGGGTGTGGGAGGTCGCGTGCGCGTGCGTACGGACCTGGACACCCCAGCGGGTCAGGCGGGCCGCGAGCCAAGGGGTGTGGACGTCGTAGGCACGGGCGATGACTTTCAGAGAGTCGCCCCGGGTGTAGCGGGCAATGACAGTGTTCCGCTCGGCGATGACGCGATTCCGCGCCGCCGCTTTCTCCGCTGGAGTACGGCTTGGCACTGGGGCTCCTGTTTCTGGGGTGGATGGCCCCGGCCGTGGCGGGGGAATGGACGGCCGGGGCCGGAGGGTGCGGGGGCACCCTCCCCTTCCCTGGTGTGCGGCCAGAGAGGCTTGAGGGGATCAGGGGCGGAGGCTGTTGGCGTTGGTCTCGGCGGCGGCCGGGGAGGGCTGGTCGGTGGTGGTGGCGGGGTGGACTTTCTCCTTGGCGACGTCCCATTCCCGGCCGCCGGTGAGGGGGCGGGGGAAGTAGAGGGTTCCGTACTCGGCCATGAGGACGCCGAGGGTCCTGCGCTCGGTGTCGTACGCGATGTCTCCGACGGTGAGGCGGCCCCCGTGCGCGGCCTTGAGGTCCGGAGCTGTCTGTTTGTTCGGGGGAACATTCGTGCCAGACACCGGTGAATCCTTTCCGTAGCGAATCCCCTGCCGAGGGCCATTAGCGTGGCTTAGAGTCGAGAGTGGTTCAACTCGGCAAATTGGCAAACAAAGTTGGGGGAAACGCCCATGGCAAACCGGAAGGAATTGAACCCCGACGCCAGTCTGCAGGCGGCGTTAGGGGCACGTCTCCGTCGTGAGCGGGAACAGCGCGACTGGAAGCAGCGTGAGCTGGGTGAGCGGATGGGGTATTCGCCGACGCAGGTTTCACACGTGGAAACTGCTCTGAAGGTTGCGACTTTGCCGTTTTGTCGCGCCGTTGATGTGGTTTTAGGGCTCGCGGGAACCGAAGAGTCTTTCGAGCGCGAGTGGTTGGGGATGAAGTACGGCGCGCTGCTGGAAGGGTTTCCGGGGTTCGTTGGGTACGAGAGCCGGGCCGTGGAGATCCGGTTGTACGAGGTCGGTGTCATACCGGGGCTTCTTCAGACGCCGGAGTACGCGGCAGTGCTGGCAGACGCGTATGTCGGGCGAGGAGCGATCACGGAGGGCCAGGCGAAGGAACGAACCGATGTGACCGCGAAGCGGCAAGCGGCGCTTGCTCGGACTCCGACGCCGCTGATCTTTGTGGTGCTGGACGAAGGCTGTATCCGTCGGTCCGTCGGGGGACCTGCGGTGATGGGCGCACAGTTGGACCGGTTGCTTGAGTTCGCGGAACAGCCGAACGCGATGTTGCAGATCGCTCCGTTCAGCATGGGAGAGCGCCGTCCGTTCGACCTGCCGCTCTACGTTCTGACGCTGCCGGACCGCTCGATTGTTTCCTACGCAGAGAGCGCCCACCGGGGGCACCTTGAGCGGGACAACCGCTTCGTGGGGCCCATACTTTCGGCCTACTATCAGCTCCAGAAGCATGCGCTTCCGCAGGCGGATTCTGTGGCCATGATCAATGAGGTACGAAAGGGCACCCCGTGATGACCACGATCGAACCCCTCAACTGGATCAAGTCTTCATACAGCAACAACGGCGGGGCGTGCGTCGAGTGGGCCCCCGAGCACGCGTCCGCTTCCGGTGTCGTCCCGGTCCGGGACAGCAAGCGTCCGACCGGCCCGTCCCTGATGGTCAGCCCTTCCGCCTGGACCGGGCTGATCGCCCTCGCCCGGTCCGCCGAGCTGTAGGACCACACAGCCCCGAGCCCCGCCGGCCCCGTTTCCCGGGTCGGCGGGGCTCGGTCGTCCACGGCATCATCCGCGAGGAGTGGGAGTGCACCCCACCGGGCCTAGACCAAGGACGGCAAGGTCCCTGCCGCCCAGCGGCCGAGCCAGAATGCGGCGGCTGAGGGGTGGTCCTGTCCTTCGGTGGAGCCGTCGTGCAGGAGGTACTCGGTGGGGGCGATGTACCCCTCTCCGGGCGCGAGGCGGATGCGATGGACGCGGACCGGCTGTCCGGCGGCTACGTGCTTTCGGTAGTCGTCGGTGGAGGGGTATCGGTGCGTGTAGTCCTCGGGGTGTACGGCTCGGCACACGGCCTGTGCGTCGAGTGTGCCGACGAGCATGTATCGGGTACCCGGTCCCAGGTTCAGGGCAAGACGGCGTCGGCCTCGGGGCTTCTGCTTGTAGATCAGCTTGTCCCAGTTGTCGAGGTGCAGGCCGATCAGGCGGCCGTCCTGGTAGTTCTCCGTCGTCGTGACGCTGTGAGGCTTGGAGAGGGCCTGCCCGAGGTACTGCGCCTCGTCGTCGCCCAGTGGCCTTGCCAGATGCTCCAGGTCCCCCTTGCTCGGAGCGGGTGGACGAACGATCTCCACAAGCATGGCGGCCGATGTCCCGGACCGGACAGCCAGCGAGAGGCCGTCCGCTTCAGTGAGTGGCTGCCACAGACCGGACGGGACTACGGACCCCTCCTCGTATGCAGGGTCCTGCTTTGCTGTGCGGACCGTGGCCGTCTCGCACCGCTCACGCAGGGCGTCAAGGTCGTTGAACGCGAGGTGCAGGGGCACGTGGTCCTCCTTGTCAGGCGTCTCCGATGGAGATGCTCAGCTCGTCCACAAGAGCCTGGGCAAGGTCCGTCTGCTGACTGGGGTCGATGCGGACCTTGACCAGGTTGGCGACGCCCCGGATCTGCGAGAGATCGTTGCCTCGGAGATCGGTGTCCCGATAGCGGCCGCCGCCGAAATCGGTCAGCCTGAGCCCGCAGTCCGAGAACACAGCGTCGGACAGGTCGCAGTCGGTGAACGCGGCCTCGGTGAAGACGCAGCCGACAAAGACGACGGAGCCGGTGGCACGTACCTTCTCGAAACTGCCGTAGTCGAAACGACACTTCTCGAACAGCACGTCGTCCAGGACCACGTCGTCCAGCGCGGTGCCCATGAGCTTGCAGTCGCGGAAGTGGACCCGGGTGAGCTTGCTCCGGCTCCAGCGGACCGAACCCAGATCACTGCTGGTGATCTCGACGCCGTGAAGATTCAACGTGTCGAACTCGACTTGCTTGGCACGGACGTCGCTGACTCTGCCGGTAATGAGCTGGATGCCGGTGAGGCTGAGCGAGCGTAGGTCCACGTCTCCGTACGTGAAGTCCTGGACGACGCCGCGAGGGCTGTCCAGCGAATCGACCACCGACAGGTACAGGCCGGGCTCATCAAGGGCAGGGGTGGTCACGGTGACGCGGCCGAAGGTACGGCTGGCCATGGTGCTCCTTCAACATGGTGCCGGGGTGGCCCGCTGTCGCTGCCGGGCCACCCCGTCCGGGCTACTTCTTCTTCCAGTTGTCCCAGGTGGGACGGTTGTCGAACACGGGCGTGGGGTTGTCCCATGTCGGCTGGTTGTCGAACGTGCCAGCAATGTGCTGGGCCGGTGCGGCCTCCAGAAGGGACGCGAATCCCGGAGCCGACTCCATCACGAGTGCGACGGCGTCAGGGGCGATGTTCACGGACATGTCGCGTAACTCCTTCGAATAGGGCGATCTTGGCGGTTGTGCAGTACCGGGTCCGGGTGCCGTCGAACCGGCCGTCGTGCTCGAAGTACCGATTGGCCGCATGCGCGCCTCCACAGAACGCGAAGGTGGGGCAGGAGGAGCGGCAGGCTTCCACGCCGTTCCAGAACTCGGTGATCCAGGGAGTGCGGTCCTCAGCCTCGGCCACAAGGACATCCAGGCCGGTGTGGAGCACATTGCCGGTGGTGAAGTCGCCGAAGCGGCTGTCGGTAAACCCGGCCAACTCCGGGGACAGCATGACCACACCGCCGTCGTGGGCAACGGTGGGCATGGGGTCCCAGGGAGCCGAGGCCGGCGTCGGGGCTGTGATGTGGCTGCCCAGGACAGCGCCGGCGAAGTTGAGTACGCGGTCCACCTCGCGCAGCCGGATGACTGGATTCGCCCGCCAAGCATCCACGAGGGTGGTCCAGAATTCCGCTGCCCGTGCGGGGTCGGCGTGCTTGACACCCAGGTTGACCCCTTCCTCCTCTTCGACATTGACGCCGAGGGTGGTCACACCCAGGTTGGCGAAGAAGTCGTAGAAGCGACCTGCCCTGTCCGGGGTCAGGTCCGAGTCGGAGACGACCGCGATGGCGGAGAACGGTATCCCGTGGCGTCGTAAGCGCTCTACACCGCGCATGATGACGCGGAACCCCGGACGGCCGGCGAGGGTGAGGCGGTGGGTGTTCATGTCCTCGGGCCCGTCGATGCTGACACCCACGCGGACTTGGCGCTTCAGCAGGAACTCGCACCACGCGTCATCAATCAGGGCCGCGTTGGTCTGTATGGAGTGCTTTACGTCCCCAAAAGGCGCCATGAGGGTGGCTAGATGCTCTCGCCCGGCTGCGAGCGGTTCCCCGCCGTGCCACACGACCTCGAAACCCGGGTTCGCCATGGCCCACTCGTTGACGGGGTCGGCAACGGCTTTGGCGACCGCCACCGGCATGAGGTGCTTCATCTTGCGGAACGGCAGGTAGCAGTACGTGCAGTCCATAGGCAGGCACTGCGTGGTCGGCTGCATGATCACTGAACCGGGGGTGCGGGCGAGCTGAGTATGCATCGTGCTCCTCTCCGACTGAGGGCGCGGCAGGGCGCAGGTGTGCCGGGGGACGGGCCTACGGCCCGCTGCGAGCGGGAGCCACTGACCGAAGTCGTTTTTGCTCCGAAGTGGTGCGGTGACCACCTTGGCGGCCCCGGAATTCTGAGGCCACTGCGGCGTCCTATAGGGCCGTCCTATATTTCGAGGATGGAGCCGGAGCCGAACGTGTGGGCACACCCTGAACTGCGCGCCGCTGTGGCGACGGAGGACTGGTCGGCGCTGTTGAAGACGTGGCGCAGGCTGACTCGTAGCAGCCAGAGCAAGCTTGGTTCCCTCGTGGGCCTGGCGCAGCCGGACATCTCCGCGATCGAGAACCGGCGGCGTAAGGTGACGTCGATCGAGGTGCGCCAGCGGATCGTTCACGGCCTTGGCATCCCCCTCGAATTGCTGGGCATCCGGCACGAGGAACTTCCCCTGCCCTCGCTCGTGCTGCCCGGTGTGGTGTCGGAGACGGACGCGGAGAGGCTGATTGCCGTGAAGAAGGGCGGTCTGCGCCTGGACATCGCCTCCTTGGACGCGATGGACGCCTTACTGGCCGCGCATCGCCGGGCGGAGGACACCATGGGCTCACGCACGATCGCGCCGCTCGTAACCGCTCAGTTCGAGGAAGTCGCCACCCTCTACGACCAGGCCCGGGGTCCTCTGGCGGACCGCGTGGTCAAGCTACTCGCCGAGTACGCACAGTTCCTCGCTTGGATGGCGCAGGACCAGGACAACGCCCCTGTGGCGCTGGGATGGTTCGACCGGTCCTACGACTGGGCGCTGGAATCCGGGTATGGCGACATGGCGGCCACCACCATGAGCATGAAGGCGCATCTGGCGTGGTCGCGGGGCCAGGGGCGGCGGTGCGTTCGGCTGGGTGAGGCCGCGGCGTCAACGACGGGAGCGAGCGAGGCCACGAGGGCCATGGCTGTCCAGATGGCCGGACGTGGGCATGCTCTCGAAGGCGATGCCGGTGACGCGTACCGCAGGTTGGACGAGGCACAGCAGATCATCGCAGCGGCGTCGGACGTGCCACCGTGGCTCTACTTCTACGGTGAGTCGTGGTTCGCCGCGCAGCGCGGTATGGCCGACCTGCACTTGAAGGAATGGTCGAGCGCGGCCGAAAACCTGGTGACAGGGCTGGCGGGCTTCGCTCCTTCCTTCCGCAGGGACCGGGCCTGGTACGGGGCGTGCCTGGCCCACGCGTACGCAGGTGCCGGGGAGGCGGAGGCCGCGCTGTCCACTTCCCTGGGTGTGATCACCGATGCCTCCGAGATCGGCCGCCCTCACGCGTGGGAAGAGCTGCACAGAGTGGCGGGGATGCTGATGCGCCGCAGGGCCTCCGAGGGCCGAGCGCTGTTCGACGCCCTGGCAGCGCTGGACTGACCCTGGAAGCTCACGCCCCGAGCCCCGCCGGCCCCGTTTCCCGGGTCGGCGGGGCTCGGTCTGCTACAGCTGAGCCCCGTCCGGACAGGGCGGATGGCTTCTGATCAGGTCGCGGGCTGGTTCGAGCCGGAGCAGGTCGAGCCGTCCGGGCCCTGGTGGATCGTCGTGGGCGAGCCTGGCGGGGAGCCGACGATGGCACCGCAGGCAGGACAGGACCCGGGGCACAGGCCCGGGTCGAATCGGCTGCCGGGATTCGTGCAGGTGCATTCCATTCCAGGACTCTCCTTCGTGAGGTGATGCCAACTGGGTGGTGCGACTGCTTCCGCCAGGGTGGGGTGGGTCAGAGGAGCCGGACGAAGACTCTCGCGGTGTTGTGGAACCGGACGGTCAGCCCGAAGTAGTCCGGTCGGGCTTCCTCTCGGGTCGACCAGCGCTCGATGCTCGCGATCTCGGGCGACTGGGACTGGGCGAGGAGTGCCGCCAGCCATGCCTCCGGGGCATCCGTCGCCTGGGGTGCATCCCCGGGAGCGACTGGATCCCCGTTGACAGGAGCGTCCTCGAAACCGTCGTGCTTCGCGCCGTCGGGAAGCTGGCCCACGATGCCCCATCGCGAGACACCTGCCGCAGTGGTGATGGCGACGCCACCGGGAGTCTTGGTGTCCCCCGCCTCGGCGAGCGTCTGCACCTTGGTCGCGGTGGGGTTGTTCTTGGCCAGGTCGATGACGAATGCCTGGAATCTCTGCGGGCGCATGGGTGGTCTTTTCCTCTCGTGGCGGCCCGGCCAGTCTAGGAGTGGGGACGGACAGATCACGCTGGTCTCTGTCTTCCCGGGCCGGGACGCGCCCATGCGGCGGGAGTGCCGTGCCCGGGGAGCGGGGGGTTTGCCGGGTGGGGCAGAATCGGGGGTATGACCAGCTCGAAGCCGCCCGCGAAGCCCGTGTACGCCGATCGGGTGTTCCGTTCGCCCGCTGGGATGGCGGGTGGCGTACTGCTGCTCGGCCTGACGGTGTGGCTGGGGATCGACGCCGCTGTACGGGGGGACGGACGGACGCCGTGGTTCGCGGTGGCGGTGCTGCTGCTGGCGGTGCCGTTGATTGTCGCGTTCACGCTGAGGCCGGCGGTGTTCGTGAACGACGACCGGGTGCGGGTGCGGAATCCGCTGAGGACGGTTGTGCTGCCGTGGGCGGTGGTGGAGGACGTCCGGGCCGGGTACTCCAGTGAGATCTTCACGAAGGACGGCGAGAAGTATCAGCTGTGGGCCGTGCCGGTGTCGCTGAGGCAGCGCAAGCGGGCGGCGCGGCAGCAGGCGAGGAAGGAACGGCCGAGGCGGGGGGACGGGTCGGACATTCAGGTGAAGACGCCGCAGGCGGATCAGGCGATTCGGGATATGCGGCTGCTCGCAGAGGTGAATGCCGACAGTCCTGGGGCGCAGGGGGAGGTGCGGACGCGCTGGGCGTACGAGCTGGCCGCGCCCGCGGCCGTCGGGCTGGTGCTGCTTGTGGTGCTGCTCGCCATCGGATAGCGGACGGCTACGGCGGCCCGTCCCACACCAGCAGCATGTGGGCCCCCGCCCAGGCGGACAGCAGGACACCCGCGCCCAGCAGCACCGCGACCGTCGCAGGGCGGCGGGCCCGGGCCAGGCCCCGGGCGATGGGCAGCAGCAGGGGGAAGCCGGGGAGCAGGAAGCGGGCGCGGGGGAAGTAGACGCCCGCGCTGCCCAGGACGACGAGCAGCAGCACCCCGGTGAAGATGAGCAGGGGCAGCGGCTGGCGGTCGGCCAGGCAGAGCAGGAAGAGCACGGCCGAGACGATGAGTACCGCTGAGACGAGCAGGACGAAGAGCGGCGGGCGGCTGGTGTAGAGGAACTGCTGGCGCAGTTCAAGGAGGGTGGCGAGGCCGCCGTCCCACTCGTTCTTCCAGAGGCGCTGGACGGCGAAGTAGCCGTCGATCCGGCCGAGCCGCAGCCCCACCCACGCGACGAACCCCAGCCACCCCAGCGGGGCGATCACCGCACTCGTCACGGCCGCCGCCCGGAGGGGTCCGCGCGGCAGGCGACGGCAGGCGAGGAGGGCGGCGCAGGTCACAGCCGCCGCGATCGCGATGCCGGTGGGGCGGGTGAGTCCGGCCAGGGAGGCCAGGGCCCCGGCCCACAACCAGTGGCCGGTGAGGACCGCGTACAGCGACCAGGCGCAGAGCGCGGTGAAGAGGGACTCGGTGTAGCCCATCCACTGCACGACGGCGACGGGCAGCGCGCCCCACACCACGGCGAGCAGGGTGCCGACCCGGCGGCCGTGGAGCCGGTCGCCGACCGCGAAGACGCCCCAGGCGGCGACGAACGAGCAGCAGATGGCGAGCAGCAGGCCCGCAGAGGCGGGGGAGCCGGGGGCGAGGGGGGAGAGGGCGCGTACGAGCAGGGGGTAGAGGGGGAAGAAGGCGAGGTTGTTGTCGTTGACGCGGGTGCCGAGGGAGTCGGTGTAGCCGTCGGCGGCGATGCCCAGGTACCAGTTCGAATCCCAGGAGGCCGCGAGGGTCGGCCACACGCCGTGGCCCTTGGCGCGGGCCAGCGCGGCGACGGCCAGCAGCCCGCAGAGCCGTACGGCGAGATAGGCCGTCAGGGCGGGCCAGGCGCGTCGCAGGGCGGCCAGGAGGAGGCCGGGGGGCCCGGGAGCGCCGCCGCCTCCCGGGGCCGGGGGGCGGCGGGAGGCGGGGACGAAGGCGTGGGCGGTCGCGGCGGGGGACAACGGCTGGTGCTCCTGGTGGTCGGCAGGGACTACCCGGCCACCTTTGCCCGGCCGTGCCGGGCGGCGGAGCGCGCAGACCGGCCCCCGTACGAGATTCACCCGTACGGGGGCCGGTGAGCGATTTCCCGTCGTACGGGGAACCCCGGGCGGGTCAGATGCCGGCGGCCGCCGCCAGATCGCGCTTGAGCGCCGCCAGGGTCTCGGCCGCGCGCTCGCGGGCGGCGGGGAGCCCGCTCGCGTCGGAGACCGGGACGACGACCTCCAGGTAGCACTTGAGCTTGGGCTCGGTGCCGCTCGGGCGGACGATCACCCGGGCCTGGTAGGAGCCGTCCAGGTGGTAGCGCAGCCCGTCGGTGGGCGGGAGCGCCTCGCTGCCGAGGCTGAGGTCCTCCGAGCCGGTGACGGTGAGCCCGGCGAGGGACTCGGGCGGGCGGGTGCGCAGCGCCCTCATCGCGTCGGCGATCACGCCGAGGTCCTCGACGCGGACCGAGAGCTGGTCGGTGGCGTGCAGACCGTGCTCGACGGCGAGATCGTCGAGGAGGTCGGTGAGGGTGCGGCCCTCCTCCTTGAGGACGGACGCCAGCTCGGCGACGAGGAGCGCCGCCGTGATGCCGTCCTTGTCGCGGACGCCCTCGGGGTCGACGCAGTAGCCGAGCGCCTCCTCGTAGCCGTACCGCAGGCCCTCGACGCGGGCGATCCACTTGAAGCCGGTGAGGGTCTCCTCGTACCGCAGGCCCGCCGACTCGGCGATCCGGCCGAGGAGGGAGGAGGAGACGATCGACTCGGCGAAGGTGCCGCGCGCGCCGGTGCGGACCAGATGGGCGGCGAGCAGCGCGCCGACCTCGTCGCCGCGGAGCATGCGCCAGTCGCCGCCGTCTCCGTCCGGGACGGCGACGGCGCAGCGGTCCGCGTCGGGGTCGTTGGCGATGACGATGTCGGGGCGGGCGCGGCGGGCGGTGGCGAACGCGAGGTCCATCGCGCCCGGCTCCTCCGGGTTGGGGAAGGCGACCGTGGGGAATTCGGGGTCGGGCTCGGCCTGCTCGGCCACCAGGGTGGGGGCGGGGAAGCCGGCGCGGGCGAAGGTGGCCAGGAGGACGTCCTTGCCGACGCCGTGCATGGCGGTGTAGACGACCTCGGCCGTGCGCGGGGAGCCGGGGGTCAGCACGGCGTCCGTACGGGCGAGGTAGGCGTCCAGGACGGTCTCGTCGAGGGTCTCCCAGCCGGAGCCGGCGCGGGGTACGTCGGCCAGCGCGGCGATCGCGGCGATCTCGGCGGCGATCTCCGCGTCGGCGGGCGGCACGATCTGCGAGCCGTCGCCGAGGTAGACCTTGTAGCCGTTGTCGCGCGGCGGATTGTGGCTGGCGGTGACCTCGACCCCGGCCACGGCCCCGAGCCGCCTTATGGCGAAGGCCAGGACGGGGGTGGGCAGCGGGCGCGGCAGGACGGCGGCGCGCAGCCCCGCGCCGACCATGACCGCGGCGGTGTCGAGGGCGAAGTCGGCCGACTTGTGGCGGGCGTCGTAGCCCACGACGACGAGGCCGTCGCCCTGCCCCTGGGCCTTGAGGTACGCGGCGAGACCGGCGGCGGCGCGGATCACCACGGCGCGGTTCATCCGCATGGGGCCCGCGCCCAGCTCGCCCCGGAGCCCGGCGGTGCCGAACTGGAGCGTTCCGCTGAACCGGGCGGTCAGCTCGGCGTGGTCCCCGGCCTCGATCAGCTCGCCGAGTTCGTCCCGCGTCTCCGGGTCGGGGTCCTCCGCCAGCCACGCCCGGGCCCGCGTGATGAGGTCCTGCTGCACGATCGCTCCGCCTCTCGTGTCCATGTGTTCCAAGATGCCCCGAGGTCGTCCGGGCAGGGGGGAAGACCGCGCCGGGCGGGCCTGTGCGGTCCGCCCGGCGCGGTCTCGGTGGCTCAGAGCCGCGCCAGGACCCTGGTCAGCAGCTCGCCCATCCGGGAGGCCGAGTCGCGGCCGGCCTGGAGGACTTCCTCGTGGTTGAGCGGCTCGCCCGACATGCCGGCGGCCAGATTGGTGACGAGGGAGATGCCGAGCACCTCCGCGCCCGCCTCGCGTGCCGCGATGGCCTCCAGCACGGTGGACATGCCGACGAGGTCGCCGCCGAGGACCCGCACCATGTTGATCTCGGCAGGGGTCTCGTAGTGCGGGCCGGGGAACTGGACGTACACGCCCTCTTCGAGGGAGGGGTCGACCTCCTTGCACAGCGCGCGCAGCCGCGGCGAGTACAGGTCGGTGAGGTCGACGAAGTTCGCGCCCACGATCGGCGAGGTCGCGGTGAGGTTGATGTGGTCGCTGATCAGCACCGGCTGGCCGGGGCGCATGCCCTCGCGCAGACCGCCGCAGCCGTTGGTCAGGACGATGGTCTTGCAGCCCGCGGCGACGGCGGTGCGCACTCCGTGGGAGACGGCGGCGACGCCGCGGCCCTCGTAGAAGTGGGTACGGCCCAGGAAGAGCAGGGCGCGCTTGTCGCCGATGCGGTACGAGCGGACCGTGCCGCCGTGGCCCTGGACGGCGGGCGGCGGGAAGCCGGGCAGTTCCGTGACCGGGAACTCGGCTTCGGGCGCGCCGAGCGCGTCCGCTGCGGGCGCCCAGCCGGAGCCCATCACCAGGGCTACGTCATGGGTCTCGGCACCGGTCAGCTCGCGCAGTCGCGCGGCGGCGGCACCGGCCGTCTGGTGGGGGTCGGCGGTAGCGCCGTCGAGGTCCGGATTCACATGTGCGTTCACGCGAATGAGGGTAACCGCTGATTCCCTACGCGCGTAGATGCAGCGGCGTACGGTCCTCGGATCGTTGTCTTGTCGTTTCCGACGAACGGGCCCGGACGCCCCTCAGCAGGGGCGCTTGCGCAGCTCCATCGAGTAGTCGTGCGGCGCGCCCGCCGAGTCGGCCGCGTCGGCGATCTCGCCGAGGTAGCGCGCGGAGGGCAGCCCGCCCTCGTACCCGTTCAGTACGTACACCCAGGCGGGCTCCTCGCCGTCCAGGGTGTGCACCCGTACCCGCATCCGCCGGTAGATGTCGAGCCCGACGCCCTCCCAGCGGTCCATGGAGTCCTCGTCCATCGGGGCGATGTCGTACAGCGCGACGAAGACCTGGGAGCGCGGGGCCTCCACGATCGTGGCCAGCGCCCCCTCCCAGCCCATCTGCTCGCCGCCGAAGGTCAGCCGCCAGCCGTTGAGCCAGCCCGTGCCGCGCAGCGGGGAGTGCGGTGCGCGGCGGGTCATCAGCCGCGCGTCGAGGTTGCCGGCGTACGCGGCGTAGAGCGACATGGGATTGAGGGTACGGGAGGGGCCCGGGTGGTCGCCTTGCGCGGCGTGGTCCTCCGGGGCGGCCCCGGAGGTGTCCCAACCCCGAATGGAGGCCCCGGGAGCGAGCAAGTTGAAGCGTGCGGGACAATGGGGTACGTACTCCAGCCCCCAGTGGGACGGCCCCCAGCGGGAGCGCCCATCGGGGGAGACACCCCGCCCGGCCCACCCGGCAGCAACGAGAGCGCGAGGCGTAACCCCTGTGACCCGGATCGTGATCATCGGCGGCGGACCCGGCGGATACGAGGCGGCCCTGGTGGGCGCCCAACTCGGCGCGGAGGTGACCGTCGTCGACTGCGACGGCCTCGGCGGCGCGTCCGTGCTGACCGACTGCGTGCCCTCCAAGACCCTCATCGCCACGGCCGAGGTGATGACCACCTTCGACTCGTCCTACGAAGAGCTCGGCATCATCGTCGCCGACGACACCCCGCCGATGGAGCACACCGCCCGGGTGGTGGGCGTGGACCTCGGCAAGGTGAACCGCCGGGTGAAGCGGCTCGCGCTGGCGCAGTCGCACGACATCACCGCCTCCGTCACCCGGGCCGGCGCCCGGGTGGTGCGCGGCCGGGGCCGGCTCGACGGCCGGCAGGCTACCGACGGCTCCCGCAAGGTGATCGTCCGCGCGGCGGACGGCAGCGAGGAGACCCTCGTCGCGGACGCGGTGCTGATCGCGACCGGCGGCCACCCGCGCGAGATCCCCGACGCGCTGCCCGACGGCGAGCGGATCCTGAACTGGACCCAGGTCTACGACCTGGACGAGCTGCCCGAAGAGCTGATCGTCGTCGGCTCCGGCGTCACCGGCGCCGAGTTCGCCGGGGCCTACCAGGCCCTCGGCTCCCGGGTCACCCTGGTCTCCTCCCGGGACCGGGTGCTGCCCGGCGAGGACCCGGACGCCGCCGCCGTCCTGGAGGACGTCTTCCGCCGTCGCGGGATGAACGTCATGGCCCGCTCCCGGGCCGAGTCCGCCAAGCGCGTCGGCGACCGGGTCGAGGTCACCCTCTCCGACGGCCGGGTCATCTCCGGCACGCACTGCCTGATGGCGGTCGGCGCGATCCCGAACACCGCCGACATGGGCCTGGAGGAGGCGGGCGTACGCCTCAAGGACTCCGGCCACATCCGGACCGACCGGGTCTCCCGCACCAGCGCCCCCGGCGTGTACGCGGCCGGCGACGTCACCGGCGTCTTCGCGCTCGCCTCGGTCGCCGCCATGCAGGGCCGGATCGCGATGTACCACTTCCTGGGCGACGCGGTCACCCCGCTGAACCTGAAGACCGTCTCGTCCAATGTCTTCACCGACCCGGAGATCGCGACCGTCGGCTACACCCAGGCGGACGTCGACGCGGGCACGATCGATGCACGGGTCGTCAAGCTGCCGCTGCTGCGCAACCCCCGTGCGAAGATGCAGGGCATTCGGGACGGTTTCGTGAAGATCTTCTGCCGGCCGGGCACCGGGATCGTGGTCGGTGGCTGTGTCGTCGCCCCCCGGGCGAGCGAGCTGATCCACCCGATCTCGATCGCCGTCGACAACAATCTGACGGTGGAGCAGATCGCCAACGCCTTCACCGTCTACCCCTCCCTCTCGGGATCGATCGCCGAGGTGGCGCGGCAGTTGCACACCCGGAAGGCGACCGGCGAAGGCTGATCGGAAGACGGATCGCGAGGGCCCGGTGGCGGGCGGGGAGAGCCCGCCGGGCACCGGGCCCGGCGCGTCATCCGAAGATCATTCGACCGGCGGCCCGGACACATGCTCATACCACTTGACGGGTCGGGGTGAGCGCATTACTTGTTATTCGGCGCATACTGCTGAAAACTATCCGCCGCTCAGGTTACTGTCAGTTTCGTGTTCGCTGCAGAACGTCGCCAATTGATCCTTGAAATGGTGCGTGCCAACGGGGCCGTGTCGCTCCGTGAGCTCGCCCGCGTCGTCCAGACCTCCGAAGTGACCGTACGGCGGGACGTGCGGGCGCTGGAGGCCGAAGGACTCCTCGACCGCCGCCACGGCGGTGCGGTACTGCCGGGCGGATTCACCCGGGAGTCCGGCTTTCCGCAGAAGTCCCTGTCCGCCACCGCGGAGAAGACGGCGATCGCCGATCTCGCCGCGAGCCTCGTCGAAGAGGGCGAGGCGATCGTCGTCGGCGCGGGCACCACCACTCAGGAGCTGGCCCGCAGGCTCGCCCGGGTGCCGGGGCTGACCGTCGTCACCAACTCGCTGCTCGTCGCCCAGGCCCTGGCCCACGCCAACCGGGTCGAGGTCGTCATGACCGGGGGGACGCTGCGCGGCTCCAACTACGCGCTGGTGGGCAGCGGGGCCGAGCAGTCGCTCCAGGGGCTGCGGGTCTCCCGGGCCTTCCTCTCCGGCAGTGGGCTGACCGCCGAGCGCGGGCTCTCCACCTCCAACATGCTCTCCGCCAGCGTCGACCGGGCGCTGGTGCAGGCGGCGGCGGAGGTGGTGGTGCTCGCGGACCACACCAAGCTCGGTGCCGACACGATGTTCCAGACCGTGCCCACCGATGTCATCACCCGTCTGGTGACGGACGAGCCGCCCGTCCACGACGACCGGGCGATCACCGAGCTTCAGGCCCTGGCGGACCAGGGGGTGCAGATCGCGGTCGCGAGTACGGGAGCGTCCTCGGCCGGCTCCCCGCCGCCGCCCCCCGCGCCGCCCGGCGACACCGACACCTCCCCCGGCCGGCCCGCCCGCCGCGACGTCCCCCTCCCGGGGCAGCGCCGCACCCGCGGCGGAGCCGGGCCCGGCCCCCAGCGGCTCAACCCGGCGGGCGGCCTCGAACCGGGCGCGGGAGCCGGAGCGGGCGCGGTGGAACGCAGCACCCGGATGGCCGACCTGCGCCGCCGCTGAGCGAAAGCCCGGGTCAGTTCGGCTGGTCCGGGCCAGGGCGTGTCTGATGGATCAGGCTGGATCAGTGAGCGGGGTCTGGTGCCGTGCATCTCCCCCGCAGCCTCCGGCGCGGGCGGTGCCCCCAGGCGGAGGATTGAGCCACTGCGGTGGGGGCACCCCCGTGCCCGCAGGGCACAGGGGGCCATTGGTGATGGACGACAACGCGGCGTGGGGGTACCACCCGGGCCGAAGGCCCAGGGGGAGTGCGGTGCCAGGGCCCGCGAGCCCAGCAAGATCCATCAGACACGCCCCAGCCCCCGCAGGGCGAGAGTGAGCAGTCGGCCCGCCAGGGCCGGGTCGTTCGGGGTCTGTTCGGCGGCGAAGGCGATCGCGCTGGTGAGCCGCATCAGATCGCCCACCGGGACGTCCTCGCGGACCGCGCCCGCCGCCCTGGCGCGCTCCAGCAGCCGCTCCCCGGCCTCGTACAGCGGCACCGAACACGGTGAGAGCGCCGAACTCCCGTCCAGCGAGGCGGTCATCAGCGCCCCCGGCAGCCCCCGGTACGCGCCCGCGTGGGCGATGAGCGCGCCGAGCCACTCGATGAGGGCCTCGTGCGGCCTGGGGGAGCGGGACAGTTCCCGCGCCTGGTCCAGCAGGGCGTCCACGGCCTCGCGGAAGACCGCGTTAACCATCGCCTGGCGGTTGGGGAAGTGGCGGTAGAGCGTGCCGATGCCGAGACCCGAGCGGCGGGCGATCTCCTCCAGCGAGGCATCGGTGCCCTCCTCGGCGAAGACGGTACGGGCCTCGGCCAGCAGCCGTTCGTAATTACGGCGGGCATCGGCCCGCATGGCGCGGGTCGTCCCCGCCGCCGCACTGGTCGTCATCGTCCCCATCCTCCCCATGCCCCTGCGGCCGTCCGGTCCCGGCCGGGGTGAACAGAATGCCATCGCGGGCCCGATGAGCCCAGAGAACGGCGGAAGGGGCCCGCGGAGCCGGCGTACCGGTTCCACGGGCCCCTTCCGTACGCGGTCCGTACGAGGGGTGAGCGCGGGGCTCAGTCCTTGATCTCGCAGATCGTCGCGCCGGACGAGATGGACGAACCCACCTCGGCGCTCAGGCCCTTGACGGTGCCCGCGCGGTGCGCGTTGAGGGGCTGCTCCATCTTCATGGCCTCCAGGACGACGATGAGATCGCCCTCCTGGACCTCCTGGCCCTCCTCCACGGCGATCTTCACGATCGTCCCCTGCATGGGGGAGGCGAGCGTGTCGCCGGAGGCGGCGGAGGCGGACTTCTTCGCGGCCCGGCGCTTGGGCCTGGCACCCGCCGCCAGCCCGGTGCGGGCCAGCGTCATGCCGAGCGAGGAGGGCAGCGAGACCTCCAGGCGCTTGCCGCCGACCTCGACGACGACCGTCTCACGGCCCGGCTCCTCGTCGGAGTCGGTGTCGGCCGGCGTGGCGAAGGCGGGGATCTCGTTGACGAACTCGGTCTCGATCCAGCGGGTGTGGATCGTGAACGGGTCGGCGGTGAACGCCGGGTCGACGACGACGGCGCGGTGGAAGGGGACAGCCGTGGCCATGCCCTCGACCGTGAACTCGTCCAGCGCGCGGGCGGCGCGCTGAAGGGCCTGCTCACGGGTGGCACCGGTGACGATCAGCTTGGCGAGCAGGGAGTCCCACGCCGGGCCGATCACACTGCCGGACTCGACGCCCGCGTCGAGCCGGACGCCGGGGCCGGTGGGCGGGTTGAACAGGGTCACCGTGCCCGGGGCGGGCAGGAAGCCCCGGCCCGGGTCCTCGCCGTTGATGCGGAACTCGAAGGAGTGTCCGCGCACCGGCGGGTCGTCGTAGCCCAGCTCCTCGCCGTCGGCGATACGGAACATCTCGCGGACCAGGTCGATGCCGGTGACCTCTTCGGTGACCGGGTGCTCCACCTGGAGACGGGTGTTGACCTCCAGGAAGGAGATGGTGCCGTCGGTGCCGACGAGGAACTCGACGGTGCCCGCGCCGGCGTAACCGGCCTCCTTGAGGATGGCCTTGGAGGCCGCGTACAGCTCGGCGTTCTGCGCGTCGGAGAGGAACGGCGCGGGGGCCTCCTCCACGAGCTTCTGGTGGCGGCGCTGGAGCGAGCAGTCACGGGTGGAGACGACCACGACATTGCCGTGCTGGTCGGCCAGGCACTGCGTCTCCACATGGCGGGGCTTGTCGAGATAGCGCTCGACGAAGCACTCGCCCCGGCCGAAGGCGGCGACGGCCTCGCGGACGGCGGAGTCGTACAGCTCCGGGACCTCCTCCAGGGTGCGGGCGACCTTGAGACCGCGCCCGCCACCGCCGAAGGCGGCCTTGATCGCGATCGGCAGCCCGTGCTCCTTGGCGAAGGCGACGACCTCGTCCGCCCCGGAGACCGGGTCGGGGGTGCCCGCGACCAGCGGAGCGCCGGCGCGCTGGGCGATATGACGGGCGGCGACCTTGTCACCGAGATCGCGGATCGCGGACGGCGGCGGGCCGATCCAGGTCAGCCCGGCGTCGATGACGGCCTGGGCGAACTCCGCGTTCTCGGAGAGGAAGCCGTAACCGGGGTGGATGGCGTCCGCGCCGGAGTCCTTGGCGGCCTGGAGGACCTTGGCCATGTCGAGATAGCTGGCGGCCGGAGTGTCACCGCCCAGGGCGAACGCCTCGTCCGCCGCGCGGACATGCAGCGCGTCCCGGTCGGGATCGGCGTAGACGGCTACGCTCGCGATCCCGGCATCCCTGCAGGCACGGGCAACGCGGACAGCGATTTCGCCACGGTTGGCGATGAGCACCTTGCGCACGATGGCTCCCTCCTTGGAACAAGCTGAGTTTAGGGACTACCGACACGGCCTTACGACCCGTCCCCATTGGTGAGCTTGCCCACACGGAGCGTGATTCGAGGCTCGCGCAAGTCGCGAAATCCCTTGTCGTACCACGTACGACGGGCTTCTACCTCGCAGACTAGCCGTGTTGCGCCGCGCAGGTCTCTGTTCGAGAGCCCCCCGGCCGGACGTGTTTCTTTGTGGGGTCCCTACGAACGCGTGGATGATTCTTTGCGGTGTGGCCCGCCGTGGCGCGGGCGGGGGACGGCGGGGCCGTGACCCCTGTGGCCGGGTTTACCAGTGAGTAGCGCGCGGGTCGTCGTCGCGTACCCGCGGTAAGAGGGGGAGGGGCGGGCTTCAGGCCCACAGATCGGTGACCGAGTACCCCAGCTCGGCCAGCAGCGCGCGCAGCAGCGGCAGCGACAGCCCGATGACATTGCCGTGGTCGCCGTCGATCCCGTCGATGAAGGGGGCCGAGCGGCCGTCCAGGGTGAACGCGCCCGCCACGTGCAGCGGTTCGCCGCTCGCGACATAGGCGGCGATCTCCGCGTCGGTGGGCTCGCCGAAGCGGACCGTCGTGGACGCGGTCGCGGAGGCGATCCGGCCGGTGGCGGTGTCGGTGACGCAGTGACCGGTCTGGAGGACCCCGGCCCGGCCGCGCATCGCCTTCCAGCGGGCGGTGGCCTCCTCGGCGTCGGCGGGCTTGCCGAGCGCCTCGCCGTCCAGTTCGAGCACCGAGTCGCAGCCGATGACCAGGGAGCCCGCGGCCTCCGGGCGGGCGGCCACCACCGCGGCCTTCGCCTCGGCGAGGACCAGGGCCAGCTCGGCCGGTGTCGGGGCGCTCAGGGCGTCCTCGTCGACACCGCTGACGATCACCTCGGGCGCGAATCCGGCCTCGCGCAGCAGGCGCAGACGGGCGGGGGAGGCGGAGGCGAGTACCAGGCGGGGGGTTCGGGCGGTCATGCCGCCATCGTAGGCGGCGCTCAGCGCAGACCGACCACGAACATCCCCAGCACCATGGCGAGCGCCAGCAGCAGGCCCGCGCGGCGCATCATCGCCTGCGTCTCCCGCAATTCCTCGGGCGGCTCGTTCTCCGGGTCGGACCACAGCATGTCTTCCATGGTGAGGGCCGGGGGCGGGGCCGCGCCTGAGTACGGGTACTCACATGGGACAGCCGCTCCCGGCGCGCGCCCGGGCGGTGCGATCGCGTGATGGCCGCGATCGCACCGCTCGATTCCGGACGGGAACCGCTGTACCGGCCAGGTTCAGCCGGGCCAGTAGGTGCGCGCCCAGGCCCCCGGGCCCGGCAGCGGGCGGCGGGCGCGGGCGATCCGCGCCGGGTCCGACCACTGTCCGGGCGGGACCGCCGCGCCCGTGGCCGCCGCGGACCCCGCGGCGGCCGTGGCGCGCGCCCGGACCACCGCCAGGGCGGCGGCCAGCTCCTCCGGGGTGGGATTGCCCCGTACCACCTTGATCATTTCCACTCCCGGGGTCACAGGGGGATGTTGCCGTGCTTCTTCGGCGGCAGGCTCTCCCGCTTCGTCCGCAGCTGCCGCAGCCCCCGCACGATCTGCGCCCGGGTGTCCGAGGGCAGGATCACCGCGTCGACATAGCCGCGCTCGGCCGCCGTGTACGGATTGAGCAGGGTGTCCTCGTACGCCTGGATCAGCTCGGCCCGTGCCGCCTCGGGGTCCTCGGCGTCCGCGATCGTCCGGCGGTGCAGGATGTTCACCGCGCCCTGCGCGCCCATGACCGCGATCTGCGCGGTCGGCCAGGCGAGATTGAGATCCGCGCCCAGGTGCTTGGAGCCCATCACGTCGTACGCGCCGCCGAAGGCCTTCCGGGTGATCACCGTGATCATCGGAACCGTCGCCTCCGCGTAGGCGTAGATCAGCTTCGCGCCCCGGCGGATGATCCCGCCGTACTCCTGGTCCACCCCCGGGAGGAAGCCCGGGACGTCCACGAAGGTGAGCACCGGGACATTGAAGGCGTCGCAGGTGCGAACGAACCGCGCGGCCTTCTCCGAGGCGTTGATGTCGAGACAGCCCGCGAACTGCATCGGCTGATTCGCCACGACGCCGACCGGGAAACCCTCCACCCGCCCGAAGCCGGTGACGATGTTCGGCGCGAACAGCGACTGGGTCTCCAGGAACTCGCCGTCGTCCAGGACGTGCTCGACGACCGTGCGGATGTCGTACGGCTGGTTCGCGCTGTCCGGGATGAGGGCGTCCAGCTCCAGATCCCCGGCGGTGGGGCCGAGGTCGGCCTCCTCGGGGAAGGCGGGCGGCTCGGAGAGGTTGTTCGACGGCAGATAGGAGAGCAGGGACTTCACATACTCGACGGCGTCCTTCTCCTCGGCCGCCAGATGGTGCGCCACCCCCGACGTCGTGTTGTGGGTGCGGGCCCCGCCCAGCGCTTCAAAGCCGACGTCCTCGCCGGTGACGGTCTTGATGACGTCCGGCCCGGTGATGAACATGTGCGAGGTCCGGTCCACCATCACCGTGAAGTCGGTGATCGCCGGGGAGTAGACCGCGCCGCCCGCGCAGGGGCCCACGACCAGCGAGATCTGCGGGATGACCCCGGAGGCGTGGGTGTTGCGGCGGAAGATCTCGCCGTACATGCCCAGCGCGCTCACCCCCTCCTGGATGCGCGCGCCGCCGGAGTCGTTGATGCCGATCATCGGACAGCCGGTCTTCAGCGCGAAGTCCATCACCTTGATGATCTTCTGGCCGTAGACCTCGCCGAGCGCGCCGCCGAAGACGGTGAAGTCCTGCGAGAAGACGGCGACCGGCCGCCCGTCGACCGTGCCGTAGCCGGTGACGACGCCGTCCCCGTACGGACGGGTCCGCTCCAGGCCGAAATCGGTGGAGCGGTGCCGGGCCAGCTCGTCGAACTCGACGAACGAGCCCTCGTCCAGCAGCAGATCCACCCGCTCACGGGCCGTCAGCTTGCCCTTGGCATGCTGCTTCTCCACCGCGCGGGCGGAGCCGGCGTGGGTGGCCTCATGGGTGCGCCGCCGGAGATCCGCGATCTTTCCGGCGGTGGTGTGGAGGTCGGTCTGTTCCGGCTCGGTCATCGGGATGCGGCTCCCCTGGCTGGTCGTCCGCCCGAGACGGCTGAGCGGCTGCGCGGCCGGCTCGGTGGCGTGGTGTGGCGTGACATGGCATGGCGTGGCGTGACACGGCGTGTGCCGGGCACGGCTCGCCGGAGCGGGGCTTCCCGTCCGCCCGGCGGGAGCCGGCCGGTGGGCTACCGACTCGTAGCGTATCGGCGTGGATACGGTTCGGCAGTGCGGCGTTGGCCACACCTAACCTGGCTTGCATGACGCCAGAGAATGCGCCCCCCGGCCGCTGGTCCGACCTGGACCGGCCGCCCCTGAACACCGCGATGCTCCGCCGGGCCCTGATCCGCCCCGGGGGTCTGTGGACCTCCTTCGACGTGGTGACCGCGACCGGGTCCACCAACTCCGACCTGGTGCGCCGGAGCCCGCTCGCCGAGGGCACGGTCCTCGTCGCCGAGGAGCAGACCGCCGGCCGGGGCCGGCTCGACCGGAGCTGGACCGCCCCGCCGCGCTCGGGGATCTTCCTCTCCGTGGTGCTGCGGCCCGGCCCCGAGGTGCCCGTCGAGCGCTGGGGCTGGCTGCCGCTGCTCGCCGGGGTCGCCGCCGCCACCGGGCTGAGCCGCTCCGCGGGCGTCGACACATCCCTCAAATGGCCCAACGACCTGCTGGTGAAGGTTGACGGCGAGGAGCGCAAGGCGGGCGGCATCCTCGCCGAGCGGGCGGACGACGGCTCGGTGGTGGTGGGCATCGGCGTCAATGTCACCCTCCGCGCCGATGAGCTGCCGGTGCCCGCGGCGGGCTCGATCGCCCTGGCCGGTGCGGTCTCCACCGACCGCGACCCGCTGCTGAGGGCGGTGCTGCGCTCCCTGGAGCAGTGGTACGGACAGTGGCGGGAGGCGGCCGGCGACCCGGTGCTCTCCCAGATCCAGCCCGCCTACGCGGCGGGCTGCGCGACGCTGGGCCGCCGGGTGCGGGCGGAGCTGCCCGGCGGGCGCTCGGTGACCGGCGAGGCGGTCGCGCTGGACGGCGACGGGCGGCTGGTGCTGGCCCTGGCGGACGGGGGACGGGAGTCGGTCGGTGCAGGGGACATCGTTCATCTGCGGCCCGCCGGCTGAGCCGCCCGCCGGGATGCCGGCCGGCGGATGAACCCGGACCG
Source organism: Streptomyces amakusaensis (assembly GCF_039532665.1). NCBI lineage: Bacteria > Bacillati > Actinomycetota > Actinomycetes > Kitasatosporales > Streptomycetaceae > Streptomyces > Streptomyces amakusaensis. Next base: position 272,868 of record NZ_BAAASB010000011.1, read on the forward strand.
TCACGGGGACGTGAGCCAGGGCACACCTGTCGTATCGTTGAGGCGGTCGAGAGATAGATCCAGAACGGCAGGACAGTGCGCACGGAACGGGCAGGAGGCGGCTGGTGACCGGCGACGACACCACTTCCGGCGCGTCCGGCCCGGCGGCCGGGCCCCGGCGGGCCGCCGCCTCCCCGGGGCCGTCCGGCCCACCGGGTCCGGCGCAGTCCGGCCCGGCGCAGTCGGGCTCGGTGCATCCGACGCCGCACCACGCCGTCGACCACACCGCCGAGCCGACCGACGACCCCCTCGCCATCCGGCTGGAGGCGCTGATCCTCGGGGCCGACCGCCGCTACACCCCCTTCCAGGCCGCCCGTACCGCCGGTGTCTCCATGGAGCTGGCCTCCCGCTTCTGGCGGGCGATGGGCTTCGCCGACATCGGCCAGGCCAAGGCGCTCACCGAGGCCGACGTCCTCGCCCTGCGGCGGCTCGCCGGTCTGGTGGAGGCGGGGCTGCTGAGCGAGCCCATGGCGATCCAGGTGGCCCGCTCCACCGGCCAGACCACCGCCCGGCTGGCCGAGTGGCAGATCGACTCGTTCCTGGAGGGGCTGACCGAGCCGCCCGAGCCGGGGATGACGCGTACGGAGGTCACGTACCCGCTGATCGAGCTGCTCCTGCCCGAGCTGGAGGAGTTTCTGCGCTACGTCTGGCGCAGACAGCTCGCGGCGGCCACCGGCCGGGTGGTGCAGGCGGCCGACGACGAGGAGATGGTCGACCGCAGGCTCGCGGTGGGCTTCGCCGACCTGGTCGGCTTCACCCGGCTGACGCGCCGGCTGGAGGAGGAGGAGTTGGGCGAGCTGGTCGAGGCCTTCGAGACCACCTCCGCCGACCTCGTGGCCGCGCACGGCGGGCGGCTGATCAAGACCCTCGGGGACGAGGTGCTGTACGCGGCGGACGACGCGGCCACCGCCTCCGAGATCGCGCTCCGGCTGATCGACGCGATGACCCAGGACGAGACCATGCCCGCGCTGCGGGTGGGCATCGCCTTCGGCACCGTCACCACGCGCATGGGCGATGTCTTCGGCACCACGGTCAATCTGGCCAGCCGGCTCACCTCGATAGCCCCCAAGGACGCCGTGCTGGTGGACGGGGCCTTCGCCGAGGAGCTGATCCGCACCGGGGACGCCCCCACCTCCGAGGCGGAGGCGGCCGAGGAGGCCGCCGCCGCCGAGAAGGAGGGCGAGCCCGCCCCCTCGTACCGCTTCGCGCTCCAGCCGATGTGGCAGCGGCCCGTGCGGGGGCTCGGCGTGGTGGAGCCCTGGCTGCTCTCGCGCAGGCACTGACGCACCTCCCTCATGAACCCCCTGGCCCTCTTGGGCCCCTGATCGCGCGGGCCTATGATCCGGTGAACCGTCGTTAACCGGGAGGGTGTGCTCATGTCCGAGTCCGAACAGCGCTCGTACGGCTCCGAGGACCGGTTCGCCCCCGGTTCCGAGCGGCGGTTCGGCGAGCATGTGCTCGTCCGTTTCGACGGCCGCGTCGCCGAGCTGGTGCTCGACCGGCCGGGCGCGATGAACGCCGTCTCCACCGCGCTGGCCCGCTCGCTCGCCGGGGCCTGTGCCGCGCTGGCGGCCGATCCGGGGGTCCGGGTCACGGTGCTCACCTCCTCGAACGACCGTGCCTTCTGCGTCGGGGCCGACCTCAAGGAGCGCAACTCCCTCACCGACGCCGAGCTGGCGCGCCAGCGGCCCACCGCCCGCGCCGCCTACACGGGGGTGCTGGAGCTGCCGATGCCGACCGTCGCCGCCGTGCACGGCTACGCGCTCGGCGGCGGGTACGAGCTGGCGCTCTCCTGCGATCTGATCGTCGCCGACGAGACCGCCGTGGTCGGGCTGCCCGAGGTCTCGGTCGGGGTGATCCCCGCGGGCGGCGGCACCCAGCTGCTGCCGCGCAGGGTCGGCGCGGCGCGGGCGGCCGAGCTGGTCTTCACGGCGCGGCGGGTGGCGGCGGCCGAGGCGCGGGAGTTGGGACTGGTCGACCTGCTCGCCGACGGCGGCGGTGCCCGGGCCGAGGCGCTGGCCCTCGCCGCCCGGATCGCCGGGAACTCGCCCGTGGGGCTGCGCGCCGCCAAGAAGGCCCTCCGGCTGGGGCAGGGGCTCGATCTGCGCGCCGGTCTGGAGGTGGAGGACGCGGCCTGGCGCGTGGTCGCCTTCTCCGGGGACCGGGTGGAAGGGGTGGCCGCCTTCAACGAGAAGCGGAAGCCGCAGTGGCCCGGAGAGTGATCCACCACTACCCCGACTGATCAAAACCTCCCAAACCTCCCTAAGGTGGGGGGATGGGTGAGGATCGGCGGCTGCGGGCCGTGGTGGCACTGTCGCAGGCGATGGCGGCGGCGCAGAACCCGCGCGAGTTCTGGCGGGCCGCGGCGCTCGGGGCGTGCTCCGCGCTCTCCGGGTCCTTCGCCGCGCTCTCCGTGTGGGAACGGGAGCTGGGGCGTCTGAAGGTGCTGGTGAACGCGGGCGAACGGGCTCCGGGCGAGGAGGAGTTCCCCGAGTCGGAGACCTACCCCGTCAATCGCTTCCCCGAGATCACGGAGTTCCTCCACGAGCAGTGGGCGGGCGGCGGCGAGCCCGACGCCTGGGTCGAGTCCGTCCCGCCCCCGCCCGACCCGCCGGACCCGGGCGCCGGCGGGGAGGCCGCGGGGCCGCCCGCGTACCGGCATCCCTCCGCGCCGCCCGGCGGGCGGATCGCCGGACTCCTCCGGCGGCGGCGCGGATGCTGTGTGGTGGCCCCGATCGTGCTGCACGGCAGGGCCTGGGGGGAGCTGTATGTCGCCCGCCCCCTCGGCGCGCCCGTCTTCGACCGCGGGGACGCCGACTTCGCCACCGTCCTCGCCTCCGTGGTCGCCTCCGGGATCGCCCAGACCGAACGCCTCGAAGAGGTCCGCAGGCTCGCCTTCACCGACCCCCTCACCGGCCTCGCCAACCGCCGCGCCGTCGACATGCGGCTGGACGAGGCCCTGGAGCGCCACCGCGCCGACGGCTCCGTCGTCAGCCTCGTCGTCTGCGACCTCAACGGCCTCAAACAGGTCAACGACACCCACGGCCACGCCGTCGGCGACCGGCTGCTGGAACGCTTCGGCTCGGTCCTCTCGCTCTGCGGCGCGATGCTGCCCGGCGCGCTCGCCGCCCGGCTCGGCGGCGACGAGTTCTGTCTGCTCTCCGTCGGACCCGGTGCGGACGAGGTGGTCGAGGTCGCCGCCGAACTCTGTCTGCGGGCGGCGGAATTGGAGCTCGGCGAGGGCGTGGCCTGCGGAGTCGCCTCCACCGGCGACCCGATCGGCCAGGTCCGCACCGCCCGCCGCCTCTTCCGCCTCGCGGACGCCGCCCAGTACCGGGCCAAGGCCGCCCGCTCCCCGAGCCCCGTCGTCGCGGGCCGCGACGGAACCGTCCTCCGTCTCGCCGACACCCCGCCCCGCCACCCCCAGCAGGAGCGCCGCGCCTTCCGCGGCGTACCCCCCGACGAGGACCCGCCCGAGCCCTGGAGCGAGCCCTAGGGCCTGGGGCCCAGCCCTGGGCCGGGACAGGTTCGAGGCGGGTTCGAGGCGGGTTCGAGACACGGGGAAGCGCACCCCACCGCCCTGATGACATGCGGCAATTCAATCCGTACGCTGCTGAATATGGATATGCATACCGTCGTGGTGGGGACCTCCGGCGTCACCGCAGCCGATGTCATCGCCGTGGCCCGCGAGCACGCCCGCGTCGAACTCTCCGACGACGCCCGCACCGCCCTCGCCGCCGCCCGCTCCATCGTGGACGCGCTCGCCGCCAGGCCCGAGCCCGTCTACGGCGTCTCCACCGGCTTCGGGGCGCTCGCCAGCCGGCACATCGGCCACGAGCTGCGCGGCAGGCTCCAGCGCAATATCGTGCGCTCCCACGCGGCCGGCATGGGACCGCGCGTCGAACGCGAAGTCGTCCGCGCGCTGATGTTCCTCCGGCTCAAGACCGTCTGCTCCGGACACACCGGCGTACGCCCCGAGGTCGCCCGGACCATGGCCGACGTGCTCAACGCCGGGATCACCCCCGTCGTCCACGAGTACGGCTCCCTCGGCTGTTCCGGCGATCTCGCACCGCTCTCCCACTGCGCCCTGACCCTCATGGGCGAGGGCGACGCCGAGGGCCCCGACGGGCAGGTGCGCCCCGCGGGCGAACTGCTCGCGGAGCACGGCATCGCACCGGTCGAACTGCGCGAGAAGGAGGGTCTGGCCCTCCTCAACGGCACCGACGGCATGCTCGGCATGCTGCTGCTGGCCCTCGACGACCTCCAGCGGCTCTACGTCAGCGCCGACATCACCGCCGCGCTCTCCCTCGAAGCCCTCCTCGGCACCGACAAGGTCCTCGCCCCCGAACTGCACGCCATCCGCCCCCACCCCGGCCAGAGCGTCTCCGCCGCCAACATGGCCGCGGTGCTCAAGGGCTCCGGGCTCGTCGGCCACTTCCAGCAGGACGAGGCCCCCCGCGTCCAGGACGCCTACTCGGTGCGCTGCGCCCCCCAGGTCGCCGGAGCGGGCCGGGACACCCTCGCCCACGCCCGGCTGGTCGCGGAGCGCGAACTGGCCGCCGCCGTCGACAACCCCGTCGTACTCCCCGCCGAGGGCCGGGTCGAGTCCAACGGCAACTTCCACGGCGCGCCCGTCGCGTACGCCCTCGACTTCCTCGCCATCGTCGCCGCCGACCTCGGCTCCATCGCCGAGCGCCGCACCGACCGGCTCCTCGACAAGAACCGCAGCCACGGGCTGCCGCCCTTCCTCGCCGACGACCCCGGCGTCGACTCGGGCCTGATGATCGCTCAGTACACCCAGGCCGCCCTGGTCAGCGAGATGAAGCGGCTCGCCGTCCCGGCCTCCGTCGACTCCATCCCCTCCTCCGCGATGCAGGAGGACCATGTGTCGATGGGCTGGTCGGCCGCCCGCAAACTGCGCACCGCCGTCGACGCGCTCGGCCGGATCATCGCCGTCGAGCTGTACGCCGCCACCCGGGCCGTCGAACTGCGCCGCGGGCTGACCCCCGCGCCCGCCTCCCGCGCCGCCGTCGACGCGCTGCGCGCGGCCGGTGTCCAGGGCCCCGGGCCGGACCATTTCCTCGCCCCCGACCTGGAGGCCGCAGCCGTGTTCGTCCGCGAAGGACGGCTGATCGACGCGGTGGAGCGGGTCACCGGCCCCCTGGGCTGAGCACCTGCCCGTACACCGCCCGTACGCGGCCGAGGGGCCGGGCCCGTTTCGCCGGGCCCGGCCCCTCGGCGCGTGCGGTGGGAGCGGGGCGTCACATCGGCAGAGTGCCTCGCTGACGCACCGCGTAGGTGACGAACCCGATGCCGACACCGAGGAAAGCGGTGCCGCCGACGAGATACGGGACGGTGTCGAAGCTGCCGGTATCGGCCAGCCTCAGATCTTGCGGCACGGTCTCCGTGCTGGTCTGCTGTCTCTCCACAACACCCGGCTCGGCCGAGGCGTTCGCTGAGGGTACGAACCACAGCGCGCAGAGGAGGGTTCCCGCAGCGATGGCGGTCAGAAGCGGTCGGCGTGCGACGGACACGGACACGATCTCCCTTGAGGCGTCCTTGAGTTGACCGGATGCGCAGATGCTAGTGATAGGCACACGTCAAAGGAAATCCGGACGGCCCGTGGGGCCGGTCGCGAGTGCGTGGAATGCCCCAGGAAAGATGGTGGGGTACGAGGGTTGCTCCGGTGTAGGGCCTGAGGGAGTGGCGTTCCCCACATCCGTTCGGGAAAAGGAACCGGGAAGCCCGATATGGGTGTTGAACAGAGTGTTCGGTCCAGGGGAAATCGGCGACGATGGAGAAGCGTGTGATGACGGACAGCAAGCGGCGCAGGGCCCTCATGGCCGCGTCAGCGGTGCTCAGCAGTGTGCTGGTGCTGTCGGCCTGTAGCAGTGGCGGGGACGGGGAGAAGAACGGCGGGGACGGCGGCCAGGACACCAAGAAGACCCAGGCCCAGGTCGACGCGGCGGCCGCGAAGAAGGTCTCGGACGCCCGAATATCCATCACGCCGAAGAACGGCGAGACCAACGCGAGCATCAACAACGCCGCGAAGGTCGCCGTCAGTGAGGGCACGCTCACCGAGGTCAAGATGACCGCCGCGAACGGCGCGGCCGTCAAGGGCACCCTCTCCGCGGACAAGAAGACCTGGTCGCCCGATGCGGCGCTGGAGCGCTCCACCGCGTACAAGCTGAATGTCACGGCCAAGGACGCCGACGGGCTGACCGCCCACGAGAACTCCTCCTTCACCACCGTCTCGCCGACCAACAGCTTCATCGGGAACTTCACCCCCGAGGACGGCTCCACCGTCGGCGTCGGCATGCCGGTGTCGCTCAACTTCAACAAGCCCATCGCCAACCGCAAGGACGTGCAGAAGGGCATCACCGTCTCCACGACCAGCGGCCAGGAGGTCGTCGGTCACTGGTTCAACTCGCAGCGCCTGGACTTCCGTCCCGACCAGTACTGGAAGGAAGGCTCCACCGTCTCGCTGAAGCTGGCCCTGGACGGGGTCGAGGGCGCGCCCGGCGTCGTCGGCGTCCAGCAGAAGACGGTCACCTTCAAGATCGGCCGCAACCAGGTCTCCACCGTCGACGCCGCCAGCAAGACCATGACGGTCCAGCAGGACGGCAAGACGGTCAAGACCATCCCGATCTCCGCCGGCGCCCCGGCCACCCCCACCTACAACGGTCAGATGGTGATCTCCGAGAAGTTCAAGGAGACCCGGATGAACGGCGCGACCGTCGGCTTCACCGACTCCGACGGCAAGGGCGAGTACGACATCAAGGACGTCCCGCACGCCATGCGGCTGTCCACCTCCGGCACCTTCATCCACGGCAACTACTGGGGCAAGGGCATCTTCGGCAGCGCCAACACCAGCCACGGCTGTGTCGGCCTGGAGGACGCCCAGGGCGCGGGCGACCCCAACAAGGCCGGTGCCTGGTTCTTCAACAACTCGCTCCTGGGCGATGTCGTGATCGTGAAGAACTCCAAGGACAAGACCATCGCCCCGGACAACGGCCTCAACGGCTGGAACATGGACTGGTCGAAGTGGAAGGCGGGCTCGGCGGTCTGACCCGCCGGGCCGCCGGGCCGTTGATCCCCTGATCCGTCCGCCCGGACCCGTTTCTTCCGTTCTTCCGTTCTCCCGTCTCTCCGTACCGCCGTGAGCACAGGGCGGCGTCCCCCCGCCGGGGACGCCGCCCTTCTGCCGTCCCGGGGAAGTCATTGGCCCGATCCCGGTCCGGTGACCACACTGTGCTCCATGACCACATACGACTCTTCGGCCGTCTCCGCCTACGCCGCGCCCGCCTCCAAGGCCGCGCTGGAGCGCACCACGATCACCCGCCGCCCGGTGGGCGATCACGACGTCCTCATAGAGATCAAGTTCTCCGGCATCTGCCACTCCGACATCCACCAGGCCCGTGAGGGCTGGGGCGAGTCGATCTTCCCGATGGTGCCCGGCCACGAGATCGCGGGCATCGTCACCGAGGTCGGCCCCGAGGTCACCAAGTTCGCCGTCGGCGACCGGGCCGGTGTCGGCTGCATGGTCGACTCCTGCCGCGAGTGCGTCAACTGCCTCGCCGGGAACGAGCAGTTCTGCCTGGACCGCAGCGTCGGCACCTACAACGACCTCGACAAGAAGGGCGAGCCGACCCTCGGCGGCTACGCGAGCCACATCGTCGTGGACGAGGCCTTCACCCTGCGGATCCCCGACGGGCTGCCGCTCGACACCGCGGCCCCCCTGCTCTGCGCGGGCATCACCGTCTACTCGCCGCTCGCCGGACAGGGCACGGGCCCCGGCAAGAAGGTCGCCGTCGTCGGCCTCGGCGGCCTCGGCCACATGGGGGTCAAGCTCGCCCACGCGATGGGGGCCGAGGTGACCGTGCTCAGCCAGTCCCTGCGCAAGCGGGACGACGGACTGCGGCTGGGGGCCGACCACTTCTACGCCACCAGCGACCCGGCGACCTTCGAGGAGCTGGCCGGGACCTTCGACCTCATCCTCTCCACCGTCTCCGCGCCGCTGCCGCTGGACGACTACATCGGTCTGCTCAGGGCGGGCGGCGTGCTGGTGAACGTGGGCGCGCCGGAGGCCCCCGTCTCGCTCAACCTGCTCTCCCTCATCAACGGCAACAAGGGCCTCATCGGCTCGAACATCGGGGGCATCCGGCAGACCCAGGAGATGCTGGACTTCTGCGCCGAGCACGGTCTCGGCGCGGAGATCGAGGTGATCGGCGCGGACCGGATCAACGAGGCGTACGAGCGGGTCCTGTCGAGCGAGGTGCGCTACCGCTTCGTGATCGACGCCGCCACCATCTGAGGCTCCGCGACCCGGGACGCCGCAGGCCGTGAGGTCTGCGGCGGCCCGGCTTCCCCGTGCTTCCCCGTGCTTCCCCGTGCTTCCCCGCGCTTCCCCGCGCTTTTCCGCATGCCCTTTCGCGGTGGCCGAGAGTGGTCCCCCGGCCCGCCCCCGGCGGGCGACACGCCGGGGAAACAGATGACTCCGGCGGCGGCGGGCCGGTAGATCTCACGCGTACACGGGGGACGGAGGGGGAGAGGAGTGAGGTGCCGGGGGATGCGGCGGACGCGGACACGATCCGCTCGGGACTGCTGGGGGCGGTACGGGCCTGGCGCGGGGACGAGCCCGTACCGCTGGGCACACCGCAGCAGCGTCTGGTGCTGGCCGTGCTGGTGCTGGCCGAGGGCCGGGCGGTGGGCCGGGAGCGGTTGATCCGGGCCCTGTGGGAGGACCGGCCGCCGGCCACGGCCCTGCGCACGGTCCAGACGTACATCTCCCAGCTGCGGCGGCTGCTGGGGCCGGGGGCCGTGCGGCGGGACGGCGAGGGGTACGCGATACCGGTCCACCCCACGGATCTGGCCGAGTTCCTGGCCCTGCGCGACCGGGGGAGATGGGCCGAGGCGCTCGCGCTCTGGCGGGGAGAGGCGCTGCTCGGGCTGAGCGGCCGATGGGCGGCGGCCGAGCGGGCCCGGCTCGCCGGGCTCCGGCGGAACGCCGTGGAAGCGCTGCTCGAACAGCGGCTCGACGCCGGGGACGCGGCGGGCGCCGGGGCCGAGCTGTCGGCCCTCTGCGCCGAGCAGCCGCTGCACGAGAGGCCGCACGGGCTGTTGATGCGCGCCCTGTACGCGCAGGGGCGGCAGGACCGGGCGATCGCGGTCTACACGGAGCTGCGGCGGCGTCTGGACGAGGAGCTGGGGGTACGCCCGACGGCGGAGCTGGCCGCGCTCTACCAGCGGATCATCTCGGGTGAGGCGGTGGGCGGAACGCGCTCCGCCGCCGAGGCCCGGGTCCGTGCGCACCAGGACCGTACGGACCACGACACCGCCCGGGGCCCGCACAACGGACACAACGGGCACGACGGGCACGACGGGCCCGGTGAGCCCGGTGAGCACGGCGGGGGGACGGCCCCGCCCGCCCAGCTTCCCGCCGACATCCGCCACTTCACCGGGCGGGACGACGCCGTGCGCCGCCTCACCGAGGCGGCGGCGCCCGGCCCCGTGGCGTCCGTCGTCGCGGTCGCGGGTCTCGGCGGGGTCGGCAAGACCACCCTCGCGGTCCATGTCGCCCACCGGATCCGCCACCGCTTCCCCGACGGGCAGCTCTTCGTCGACCTCTGCGGCGCGGACGGCGAACCGGTGCCGCCCGGCACGGCGCTGTACGGCTTCCTCCGCGCCCTGGGCACCGCCGCGTCCGCCGTCCCGGAGTCGACCCGGGACCGGGCGGCGGCCTTCCGTTCCCTGCTCGCCGGGCGACGGGTCCTGATCGTCCTGGACAACGCCCGGGACTTCGCCCAGCTCCAACCGCTGCTGCCCGGGGCCGCCGGCTGCGCGGCCATCGTGACCAGCCGGTCCTGGCTCGGCCCCGTCGCCGACGGACGGACCGTCGCCCTGACCGCGATGAGCCCGGGGGAGTCGCTGTCCCTCTTCGCCCGTATCGCCGGAGAGCGGCGCACGGCGGCCGAACACCTGGAGGCGGTGGCAATCACCGAGCTGTGCGGTCATCTCCCGCTGGCCGTCCGGATCGCCGCGTCCCGGCTCTGCTCCCGGCCGCACTGGCCCCTGGAGTCGCTGCGCCGCCGGCTCGCCGACGAGCGCGGACGGCTCGCACAGCTCCGGCTGGCGGATCTGTCGGTGGAGTCCGTGTTCGCGCTCTCCCACGACCGGCTGCCTCCGGCGCGGGCCAGGGCCTTCCGGCTGCTGTCGCTGCTGGACGGCGAGACCTTCTCCGGGGCCGCCGCCGCGGAGGTGCTCGCCCTGCCCCGGGAGGAGGCGGAGGAGATCTGTGAGCGGCTGGTGGATGTGTCGCTGCTGTCCTCCCCCGTGCCCGGCCGCTACCGCTACCACGATCTGATGCGCGCCTTCGCCCGGCAGCGCTGCGCCGAGCGGGAGAGCCGCCGGGAGCGGGACGAGGCGCTGGACCGGCTGCTCGACCTGTGGCTGACCACCGCCCGGGGTCTCGACCGCTTCCTCCACCCGGGGGACTCGGTGCCCGACGGCGTCGCCCGCGCCCGCCTGCCGGAGTTCCGCCCGGTGGACGTCGACACCGCGGTGGAGTGGCTGCTGGCCGAGTCGGAGGGGATTCTGCGGCTGCTGCGGCGGGCGCTGACACGTCCGGGCACCGATCTCGTCTCGGTCGCCGAGATCCTGACCTGTCTGGAGTATCTGACCGAGTCCGGCGGGGACCTCGTCCCGTACGCCACCGTCGTACGGCTGCTGGTGGAGACCGCCGTCGCCCGGGGCGAGCGGAGGGCCGAGGGCTGGGGCCGCTATCTGCTCGGCTACGCGCACTACCGCCGGGGGGACCCGGACGCGGCGACGGAGGAGTTCCTGGCGGCGCGGGACGCGAGCCGGGAGTGCGGGGACGCGGTCACCCTGGGGCGTTCGCTGAACCGGCTCGGCATCGCGGCGCGCTCCGCCGGACGGCCGGCCGAGGCCGTGGCGCACTTCAGGATCTCGCTGGCGGTCTGGTACGAGCGCGGCGACCGCTTTCCGCAGGGGAGCACCCTGGGCAATCTGGCCCCGGCGCTGCTGGAGCTCGGCCGGACGGACGAGGCCGTCACGGCGGCGCGGGAGAACCTCCGTATCAAGGAGGGGCTCGGCGGCGAGGGCACCACGGCCACCGCCCGCTATCTGCTGGGGATGGTGCTCACGGGCGCGGGCCGGCCCGAGGAGGCGGTGGGCCAGCTGGAGGCCGCGCTGGGCATGTTCCGCACCCGCCGGCTGTGGCTGTGGCAGGAGGCCGCCCGGCTGCGGCTGGCACAGGCACAGCTCGCGCTGGGCCGTCCGCAGGCCGCGCGGGCGCTGGCCGGGCGGTGCCTGGAGGCGTTCCGGCGCTGGGGGGAGGTCTCCCTGGCGGGGCAGGCCTCGGCGGTCCTGGCACGGGTCGGGCGGGGCACCGCCGCGCAGGCCGGCTGACCGGCGCGGCGGTACCGGGCTCAAGGGCTCAAGTACTCGGGGCTCAAGTACTCGGGGGCTCGGGGACTCAGCCGAAGGAGATGGTCGAGGTGCGGTCGTTCCACCAGCCGAGGTTCCCGGAGGGGGACTTGAACGGATCGCTCATGGCACCGCCCCACTGGGAGTGCTGGTACAGCGTGATCCAGCAGCCCGAGCTGGGGGTGAGCGAGCTGATCTGGTCGTTCCAGCGGCTCCCGCCCAGATCCCAGGCGTAGTCCTCGCCGTTGCCGGTCGCGCAGGTGCGGTCGCCCCAGAAGTACAGGGCGTCGCCCCGGTAGTCGGAGTCCCAGGCGGCGGTGCCGAGCCAGGTGCGCCCGGTGCCCCAGTCCTCACGGCCGAGCGCGGCCAGGGCGGCGGTCAGCTCCGAGGGGTTGTCGGCGGTGGTGACGGCCCCCTCCGAACCGGCCTTCGCCGCCTGGCGGAAGGTGTCGAAGCACGTCATCTTCTGGGTGGTGACATCGGCGACGCACTGGTCGCCCGTTCCGGAGGCCCGGGGGGCGTCCGTGGCGGCGGTGGCGGGGAGGGCGGTGCCGAGGGCGAGAGCGGTGGCGGCGGCGAGCACAGCGACGATTCTGCGCATGTCGGTTCTTCCCTTCGTGTGCGAGGCGGATCTCGCCCCGCGACAACGACGATGCCCGCCCCCGTTCAACGGAATGACGACGTCCGGGCATACGCGCTCAACGGCCGTTCAACGTCCGCACAACGGCCCCGGTGCCGGTGTGTCCGGGCCGCCCCGGGGCCGCTCAGCAGCCGTCGCCCGACCCCGGCAGCCGGTACCGCGAGCCCAGCCGGTACTCCCCGGCCCGCTCCACCGTCAGCCGGGTGTGCTCGCCCTCCTGGCGCAGACACGCCCCCGGGGCCCGGAGCCACGGCGAGTACGCGACCCGTACCGTCACCGATCCCGGCGACTCCATCCGTACCACCAGCTCGCCCGCGTCCCAGCCGGCGACCGTCCCGGGCGAGGACACCATCGGCACCGGGTCCGCGACCTTGAAGATCGTCCAGTTCGCGTCCCCCCACACCAGGTCCAGCCACGTGGGCCCGCGCCGGACGATCTCCGCCTCGCCCTCCGCGGGGCCGTCTATCCGGCCGTGCGGCAGCACCACGTACCCGACCGCCCAGCGGTCCAGCCACTGCCGATAAGTCGACTCGGAGAGGGAGCCGTCGTAGAACAGCCGTCCGCGCTCCACATCGAGCTGACGGTTCCACCCCCGCGCCAGCGGCACATGCGGTGCGAGCAGGGTCGCCTCACGGTGGTCACGGGCGGGTACGACCTCCACCCGGGTGCGGTCCGCGCCCAGCCGCTTCAGCTCCCGCACCACACCGTCGGTGTTCCGGGCCCAGGCCGGGACCTTGGTGTAGACGCTGAGATCGTCCTCCGTCTTGTCGATCAGCCAGAGGACGTTCACGACCAGCACCCCCGCGAGCACGGCCCGTGCGAGCCCCGCCCGCTTCAGCCCCCACGCGGCACCCGTCGCCATCAGCGCCGCCAGCAGCACCGGCGGCCCCGCCAGTCCCACCAGCCGCTCCACATTCGTACCGATGGGCGAGGGAATGACGTACGTCAGCACCACGCCCAGCGCGTACACCCCGGCCCCGAACCGCACCGTCCGCCAGTGCGCGGGCGCGGCCAGCACCACCGCCGCACAGCTCAGCAGCGGCATCCACAGCTTCCCCGAGGGCATGGGCATCTCCCCGGAGAAGGGGAAGAGCAGGGTCGTCGCGCCCACCACCAGGGCCGGGGGCACCAGCAGCGCCACCGCCTCGCGCCACCGCCGCTCCAGCAGATACGCGGCCCCCACGACCACCAGGAAGAGACCGGCGACCGGGCTCGCCAGCGTCGCCAGCGCCGCGCCCACCGCCGCCGCCGGCGCGGGCCTGCGGATCAGCACCAGCGCCACCAGACCGATCGCCAGCCCCAGCGCGAACGTCGTCCGCCCCGACGCGACATTGCACCAGACCGCCAGCGCCCCCAGCAGCGCCGGCCACAGCGGTCGCCGCACCCCGGTGCGGACCACCAGACACGCCAGCGCCCACGACCCCAGCAGCCCGGCGGCGACCGACACGGTCCGCACCCCGAAGGCCGCCATCAGCGGCGGGGCCAGCACGCTGTAATTGACCGTGTGCATCCCCCCGTACCAGGAGAGGTTGTACGCCGAGCCCGGATGCGACTCCACGAAGGCGGTCCACGCGGACTGCGCCGCGAGATCGCCCCCGCCGGTGGCCAGCCAGCCCACCCACAGCACATACAGCGGCACGACGGCGGCCGTCACGACCAGCGGCACACGCCACCACGGCGACGGCCCGTCCTGCTCGGCCGCCGCCGGGGCTATCGGTCCGGTCTTCGTCTCTGCCCGCTGCTCGCTGATCCCCACCCCCCAACCCTAATCGCGCGCCGAACGCGGAAAACGCGTGGACAGCCGGGCCGGGACGAAGGTGGGATGGGACGCCGGCGACGGTTGACGAGAGGCGGATGTCCATGGCTGACCCCGAGAGCGTGACCTGCGACGAGACCCTGGTACGAGGGCTCCTCGCCGCCCAGTTCCCGCAGTGGGCGCAGCTGCCGCTCACCCCGGTCCCGCGCCCCGGCGTGGACAACACGACCTTCCGGCTCGGCGGCGCGCTCTCGGTGCGGCTGCCCCGCTACGAGCGCTGGGCCGGGCAGGTGGAGCGCGAGCACCGCTGGCTGCCGGAGCTGGCCCCGCATCTGCCGCTGCCGATCTCGCAGCCGCTGGCGAAGGGCGAACCGGGCGAGGGCTACCCCCACCCCTGGTCGGTCTACCGCTGGCTCGACGGCGAACGGGCCACCCCCCAGGGCCTGGCCGACCCCGTGGAGGCCGCCCAGGAGCTGGCCGGATTCATCGCCGCCCTCCGGCGGATCGACGCCGCCGACGGCCCCGGACCGCAGTGGAGCAATGCCTTCCGAGGGGTGCCGATGGGCGACGACCGGGACTCCATCGCCGCCGCGGCCCGGGTGCTCCCCAAGCTGGCCGCCCTGCGCACGAGCGGCCCCGCCGCCCCGGGCGGCCCGCTCGACCCCGACGGCGCGGCGGCGGTCTGGGAGGCCGCGCTGGCGGCCCCCGCCTGGGACCGGCCGCCGGTCTGGACCCACGGAGACCTCGCCGAGGGCAATCTGCTGAGCGCCGACGGCGCGCTGAGCGCCGTCATCGACTTCGGCACCCTGGGCGTGGGCGACCCCGCCGTCGATCTGCTGCCCGCCTGGACCTTCCTCCCCTCCCCGGCACGGGAGCCCTTCCGCGCCGCCCTCGACACGGACGACGCCACCTGGGCGCGCGGCCGGGGCTGGGCCCTCGCGACCCTGCTCCCCGAGCCCGGCCGCCCGCTCTCCGAGGACGCGCGGCACCGGCTGGCCGAGCTGATCGCCGACCTGTGAGCGGCCAACTCCGCCGGAGGCCCCGGGGTTTCGCCCCGGGCGGAACCGGATCCGCCGCCTTCCCGGCCCCTCCCTCCTACGCTGGGACCGTGACCAGCAGCCAAGCGCCCGACCACGCCCGAGTCGTCCCGCTGCGCCCCGTCGCCGGGGCCCCCGACGCCAAGGAGCCGCTGTGGCGCGACATCGTCGGTGAGGTGCTGCGCCGCGAGCGGCTCGCCCAGGGGCGCACCCTCAAGGAGGTCGCGGAGACGGCCCGGATCTCGATGCCGTACCTCTCCGAGATCGAGCGGGGCCGCAAGGAGGCCTCCTCCGAGGTCCTCGCCGCCGCCGCGCGGGCGCTCGGCCTCGGCCTCGCCGACCTGCTCGCCCTCACCCACCGCGAGCTGACCGTACGGACGGTCTCGGCGCTCCCCGCGCACACCGCCGTCTCCCACGCGCTGCGGCAGCCCTCCGGCCGGAGCCAGGTCCGGCTGGCCGCCTGAGAGCCGTACGGCGCTCCGGGACCGAGCCCGCCCCTGCGGGGCCGATACGAGAGACCGAGGTCATGACCGACCACTGCTGCGAGGCGATGAGCCTCCGTGCGAACGCGCCGTGCGACCGGCACGGCGACCCCTTCGCCTGCCCGGACGCGCTGATCCGATTCAGCGCGGAGTTCCAGGAGTACGGGCTGATCGTCCACGACGGCGGCACCTCGATCATCACGATCGACTTCTGCCCCTGGTGCGGACGGCGTCTCCCCGAGTCCCAGCGGGACCGGTGGTTCGACGAACTGGAACGCCGCGGGATCGACCCGGGGGAGGACGAAGTCCCGGCCGAGTTCCGGGACGCCCGCTGGCTCGCGGCCCTGCCCCGGGACTGACCGACTGACTGGAAACGAATCGGCTTCCGGCGCGGGCCGCCGGGCGGCGAGCGCGCCCGGGCGGGGAAAACCGGTCGACGCCCCTTCCCGCCGGGTGCTGTGATGAGCGCCGGCCGCTCGCGGCGGAGCGGGGGCCGGGGAGGGATCCGCGTGTCCATCGAGGCACCCGCACCGGTCGTCGACACCGCGCTCGTACGGCGGCTGATCGCCGCTCAGTTCCCCCGGTGGGCGCAGCTGCCGCTGACCCGGCTGAAGCCCGGCGGCTCCGACCATGTGATCCACCGGCTGGGCCCCGAGCTGTCCGTACGGCTGCCCCGGGGCGACTGGGCGGTGGGCCAGGCCGAGGCCGAGCACTTCTGGCTGCCCCGGATCGCCCCGCTGCTCCCGGTCGCCGTCCCCGAGCCGCTCGCCCTCGGGACCCCCGCGCTCGGCTACCCCTGGCCGTGGGCCGTCACCCGCTGGATCGAGGGGGAGACCGCCTCCGCCGAGGGCCTCGCCGACCTCCGGGGCACCGCCCGTGAGCTGGCCGGTTTCCTCACCGCCCTCCAGCGCCTCCCGCACGCCGACGAGCTGGCCCCCGGCCCGCACCCCGGTCTCACCGGATCCCCGCTCTCCGCACACGACCACTCGACCCGGCGGGCGATCGCCGCGCTCGACGGCGTCTTCGACGCCCGCGCGCTCACCGCCGTCTGGGACTCCGCGCTGGCGGCCCCCGGCTGGGACCGGCCCCCCGTCTGGTTCCACGGCGACTTCCACACCGGGAACCTCCTCACCACCGACGGCCGCCTCAGCTCCGTCATCGACTTCGGCGGCCTCGGCATGGGCGACCCCGCCGTCGACCTCGTCGTCGCCTGGACCCTGCTCACCCCCGCCGCCCGCCGCGACTTCCGCGCCGCCCTCGGCGTCGACGACGCCACCTGGGAACGCGGCCGAGCCTGGGCCCTGACCGGCGGCCTGCGCGCGTACCACTCCTACGCCGCCACCAGCCCCACCGTCGCCGCCCAGACCCACCGCCAGATCACCGAGGTCCTCGCCGACCACACCGGCCGCACCGGCTGACCCCTACAGCGCGAAAGGCGGCCGGACAGTGACTGTCCGGCCGCCTCCCGGGGCCGTGAAAGGGGCTTCGGGCGGGCGGCAGGTCAGCCGTCCGCCTTGGCGACGCCGATCGGGCAGCTCACGCCGGTGCCGCCGATGCCGCAGTAGCCGCCGGGGTTCTTGTCCAGATACTGCTGGTGGTAGGCCTCGGCCGGGTAGAAGGGGCGGCCCTCGACGGGCAGCACCTCGGTGGTGATCTCGGAGTGCCCGGAGCGGGTGAGGACCCGCTGATAGGCCTCGCGGGAGGCCTTCGCGGCGGCTTCCTGCGCGGGGGAGTGGGTGTAGACGGCGGAGCGGTACTGGGTGCCCACGTCATTGCCCTGGCGGAAGCCCTGGGTCGGGTCGTGCGCCTCCCAGAAGACCTTCAGCAGCTGCTCGTACGAGATCACCGAGGGGTCGTGGACGACCCGGACGACCTCGGTGTGGCCGGTCAGGCCCGAGCAGGCCTCCTCGTAGGTGGGGTTGGGGGTGTGGCCGCCCTGGTAGCCGACGAGGGTGGTCCACACGCCGGGGGTCCGCCAGAAGACGCGCTCCGCGCCCCAGAAGCAGCCCAGACCAAAGTCCGCGACCTCCAGGCCCTGCGGATAGGGACCGAGCAGCGGGGTGTCCAGGACCGTGTGGCGCTCGGGGACGGCGAAGGTCGGCTCGGGGCGGCCCTTCAGCGCCTGGTCGGGCGTGGGCAGCTGCGGGGTGCGATGAGACAGGAACATGCGGGGCTCCTTGAGATTGCCGGCTTCAAGAAGAACGCGCCCGCCGGAGCCCGCATTCCCCCGCCGGGCCCGCCGCACCGGCCCCCGGCCGGGCCCGGCGGCTCAGCGGCCCGCCAGATTCACCGCGATGTCGCGGAAGGTCCGGTACAGCTCCGCCGGATCCTCGGCCTGGGTCCAGGGGAACGCTCCCACATGGCCGTCCACCAGCCGGAACTGCTCCAGCGCGAGGTCCGCCCTGCCCTGCTGGACGAGGAAGTACGCCAGCAGGTGCCGTGCCTCCGCGAGGTGCGGGTGGCCGGGGTCGGCCGCCGCCGCGTCGTCGTCGAGACGGTCGACGGCGGCCCACACCTCCTCGCGCCGGAACTCCCCGCGCCCGCCGTGCCCCGCCCGGTGCTCCCACCAGGCGATCAGCCAGAGCGAGCTGAGCAGCCGGCCGGGCGGGGCGGAGTCCGCCGCCCGGTCCGCGAAGGCGAAGGCCAGCTCGCTCGACCCCTGCCACTTGGCGCACCAGTACTGGAGCGCGCTGCGGTGCGCCACCAGGTGGTACGGGTCACGGGAAACCGTCTCGTCCCAGAGCCGGTGCATCTCCCGGTGCGGGCGGCCCATGCCGATCCCGCGCCAGATGTCCGCGACATACGGCGACGGATCGTCCCCGCCCAGCTCCTTGGCGCGGGAGATCTCCCGCCCGGCGTGGCTGAGGATGCGGACGAAGCCCTCCGACTGCTCCCGGGAGGTCCGCGCGGACCGTCCCCCCGCCCGGACCTGCCAGGCGAGGTCGATCATGGCCTGTGCCTGTACGGCGGCGGCCCCGGGATCCCCGGGCCGGGCCGCCCGCCAGTGCTGGAGCCAGACGTCGTCCGCGCGGGCCGCGCCCGCCAGGCCCCCGATCACCGCGGTGCGCCGCTGCCAGTCGCCGCCCGCCCGGACCAGATACTCCGCGCCCGGCAGCCAGTCACCCGCCCGCGCGGCGGCCACCACCCGGTCCAGACCGGGATCGGCCGCCGGCCGCCGGGTGTCCTGGCGCTCCTGGGGCAGCAGTCCCAGCGCGGCGAGGCGGTCCGCGTCCACGGTCCGGTCCACCCGCCGGGTCAGCCCGAGACTCATCCCCAGCCTCGGCGCGAGGCCGAGCGCGGGCCCCAGGGCGGGGCCGGGCGGCGGACCCGGTGCCGGGCCGGATGCCGGGCCGGGCGGGGAGCCGCTCGCCGGGGTCCGGCCCGAGCCGGCCTTCGAGCGCCGCGAGAAGAGGTGCATGATCCCGGCCTTTCGCCGCCGCACAGTGGCTCCCGGAGCCGGGCGGAACGCCCCGGCGGCGGGGGGATCGGAGTATCACCTCAGCCGCGCTCCGGCCGCAACTACCCGTGCGTGATACCGCGAAGCGGTCCGTAACCGCCCGAAGCCACCGCCGACGGTGCGCCGTCAGTGCGCCAGCGTCGCCGGGCTGCCGCCGTTCGCCTCGTACCCCGCCACGGCGAGATTGCGGTAGACCGTGTACTCGGCCGCCGGGTCCTCGCTGTGCGTCCACGGCAGCGCGCCCACATGACCGTCCACCCGCACCAGCTGGTTCATCGCCTCGGCCCAGCGCTCCGCGCGGACGAGGAAGAGGACCAGCAGATGCCGTACGTGCGCGAGCATCGGATCGTCGGCGCGGGCCGAGTGCGCCGCGAACAGCGCGCCCTCCATGGCCTTGGAGACCACCGCCGTCCGATGGAAGTTCTGGACCATGACGAGGTCGGGGATGTGCTCGTAGACCGCGAACAGCGGCAGCGCGGCCAGCAGCGAGCCCCGCGGGGCGCGCGCGGCGGCGGTGGTGGCGAAGTGGTCCGCCTCCTCACGGCTGCCGTGCCACTTCTCGCACCAGTAGTGCAGCGCCGCCAGATGCGCGCCCATGTGCTGCGGCGCGCGGTCGATCACCTTGGCCCACAGCTGGTCGAACTGCTCGTGCGAGTAGCCCAGGCCCCGGGCGACGGCCAGCTCCACGATGTACGGAATCGGGTCGCCGGGGGCGAGCAGCGCGGCCTCGCCGCAGACCGTGCGCGACTCCTCCAGGATGATCCGGAAGTCGTCCGCGCCCACGGTCGAGGACCGCCACGCCTGCTGCACCAGGAACTCCGCGTGGACCTGTGCGCCGCCCGCGTCCTTCGGGGACTCCGAGCGCCAGGTCCGCAGCCACGCGCCGCCCGCGCCGGGCTTCTGCCGGAGCTCCAGCGAGGCCGCGCCGGCGAACGCCTGCACCCGCTGCCAGCGGACCTCGCCGTCCTTCGGCGTCCCGGCGAGCAGCTGGGAGGCGGCCCGCCAGTCCTGAGTCCGCTGCACCACGTCGAGCACATCGAGAAGGTCCTGGTCCGGGCCGGGGAGCCGGATGTCCTGCTCCTCCTGGCGGACGAAGCCGTACGTCTCCGGGTCGGCGGCGTCGGGTGAGCCGGGCGCGACCTGGCGGATGCCGCTGCCGCCCCGGCGGCGCATGACGTAGGGGCCGATGATCGCGGCCAGCATGGCCATCGCGATCAGGAACCAGAGAATCTCCATGACGCCATTGTCCCGGACACCGCCGACAACGGGCCACGCCGTGGCGTCCGTCCGCCACCGGGCCCGTCCCCGGGCGCGCGGCAATGCTCCCGCAACAGCCCGTCCACGCTTCCGCAATGGACCGTACGCCCTGGCCAGGGCCGCGCGGCGCGGATCCGCTCTCCGCGCCGCTACCCTCGGCCACATGAGCCACCAGTACAGCTCCCAGCACCTCGAAACGCTCGCCATCCACGCGGGCAACACCGCCGATCCGCTGACCGGCGCGGTCGTGCCGCCCATCTACCAGGTCTCCACCTACAAGCAGGACGGCGTGGGCGGTCTGCGCGGCGGCTACGAGTACAGCCGCAGCGGCAACCCCACCCGTACCGCCCTGGAGGAGAATCTCGCCGCGTTGGAGGGCGGCCGGCGCGGGCTCGCCTTCGCGTCCGGGCTCGCCGCGGAGGACTGCCTGCTCCGTACGCTGCTGGTCCCCGGCGACCATGTGGTGATCCCCAACGACGCTTACGGCGGCACCTTCCGCCTCTTCGCCAAGGTCGTCGCGCGCTGGGGGGTGGAGTGGTCCGTCGCCGACACCTCCGACCCGGCCGCCGTGCGCGCGGCGATCACCCCCAGGACCCGGCTGATCTGGGTCGAGACCCCCTCCAACCCGCTGCTCGGCATCACCGACATCACGGCGCTCGCGGAGGTCGCGCGCGGCGCGGGGGCCCGGCTGGTGGTGGACAACACCTTCGCCAGCCCCTATCTCCAGCAGCCGATCGCCCTCGGCGCGGATCTCGTCGTGCACTCCCTGACCAAGTACATGGGCGGGCACTCGGACGTCGTCGGCGGTGCGCTGATCGCGGCCGACGACGAGACCGGCGAGGAACTGGCGTACCACCAGAACGCCATGGGCGCGATCGCCGGCCCGTTCGACTCCTGGCTGGTGCTGCGCGGGATCAAGACCCTGCCCGTCCGGATGGACCGGCACAGCGAGAACGCGACCCGGGTCGCCGAGATGCTCACCCGGCACCCGAAGGTGACGCAGGTGCTCTACCCGGGGCTGCCGGACCACCCCGGCCACGAGATCGCGGCCAAGCAGATGAAGGCCTTCGGCGGCATGGTCTCGTTCCGGGTCGAGGGCGGCGAGGCGGCGGCGGTCGCGGTCTGCGACCGTGCGCGGCTGTTCACGCTCGGTGAGTCGCTCGGCGGGGTCGAGTCGCTGATCGAGCACCCGGGCCGGATGACGCACGCGTCGGTGGCGGGCTCCGCGCTGGAGGTTCCCGGCGATCTGGTGCGGCTGTCGGTCGGCATCGAGGCCGTCGACGATCTGCTCGCCGATCTTCAGCAGGCGCTCGCGGGCTGAGCCCTCGGGGGCCGGCCCTCGCGGAAGGGGGAGAGCCGACGTCGCTGAGGCGTCGGCTCGCTCCGTCGGTACCCCGGCCAGTGCTTCAGGCGGGGACCTTCTCGCTCTCCAGCGAGCCGCGGATCTGCTCCCGCAGCTCCGGGGAGTCGGTGTGCCCGTGCACCGAGACCGCGTGCTCGGATGCTGCCCTGACGACTTCCTCCTCCTCACCGGAGATGGTGAGGGTGCAGTTCGTCTCGCTCGGGAAATTACGGCAGTCGGCTACTTTTCTGGTCATCACGACCTCCTCGGTACCTTTCGTACCGCTTTTTCCACCATAGTCCCGGTCGGTGGGGCGGAGGGCGGTGACGCCGCACCCGTGATGCACGGCTCGAACTCACGGGCACGGCGGTATTGCGGGGTGTCGCGGGGTGCTACAGGGTGCTACGGAAGACCGATCCTCACCTTCCTTCGTCCTGTCCGGAACCGGCGCTACCCAGGTGGTCGGCGTACCAGGGTCGTACCGTCCCGTCCCCGGCGGCTACGAGGCCGCCGCCGGGTCCATCGGCGGCAGCCCGGTCTGGCGGGCCGACAGCGCGGTGTTGAAACGGGTGAGCAGCGTGCAGAACGACTCGCGCTCGCTCTCCGTCCAGCCGTCCGTGACGTTCGCCATCAGCTCCCGTCGGGACGAGCGGACCTCTTCGAGGCGGGCCTGTCCGCGCGGGGACAGCTGGAGCACGACCGCGCGGCCGTCCTCCGGGTGCGAGGTGCGTTTGACGAGTCCGGTGTCGACGAGCGGCGCGACCTGGCGGGTCACGGTCGACGAGTCGATCCCCATCCCCGCCGCGAGCGCCTTCACGCCCATCGGGCCTTCCCGGTCCAGCCGGTTGAGCAGCAGATAGGCGGCGCGGTCCATGGAGTTGCGGACCTGACCGACGCCGCCGAGCCGGGTCTGTTCCGCGCGACGGGCGAACAGGGCGACCTGGTGCTGGAGGGCATCGAGGAGGCCAGGATCGAGATGAGTCGTCATGTCCTGAGAAGTGGGCATGGCCAGGGGGCTCTCTCGTGCGGTGGTCGATTGGTGGGGGACAGAGTACGCGGGCGGTGACCCCCTCCGGACGGGCTTGGGGAAACCCATAAGAAGCGGTGTTCGCCCACTGGACAGAAGCGGCCGTCCACCCTATGAGCTGCGAGACTTGAGGGCATGAGCTTCCGTTTGCCCGCCGCCCCGCACCCGGTGATCCTGGACGATGTGCTGGGGGCGCAGAAGATGCTCTCCGGAGTCGCGCGCACCACCGCGATGGAGGGCAGCAGGCATCTGTCCCAGCTGGTGGGCGCGCCCGTCCACCTCAAGTGCGAGAACCTCCAGCGGACCGGATCCTTCAAGCTGCGCGGCGCGTACGTGCGGATCGCCGGGCTCCGCCCCGAGGAGAGGGCGGCGGGCGTCGTCGCCGCCTCGGCGGGCAACCACGCCCAGGGGGTGGCGCTGGCCTCCTCGCTGCTCGGCGTCCGCTCCACCGTGTTCATGCCGGAGGGCGCGCCGCTGCCGAAGGTCGCCGCGACCCGGGAGTACGGGGCCGAGGTGCGGCTCGCGGGCCAGGTGATCGAGGAGACCCTCGAAGCCGCCCAGGAGTACGCGCACGCCACCGGCGCGGTCTTCATCCACCCCTTCGACCACCCCGACGTCATAGCCGGGCAGGGCACCGTGGGCCTGGAGATCCTGGAGCAGTGCCCCGAGGTGCGGACGATCGTCGTCGGCGTCGGCGGCGGCGGGCTCGTCGCCGGCATCGCCGCTGCGGTGAAGGCGGTGCGCCCCGACGTACGCGTGGTGGGCGTCCAGGCCGAGGGGGCCGCCGCCTATCCGCCCTCGCTGGCCGCGGGCCACCCGGTCTCGGTCCGCGCCCCGGCCACGATGGCCGACGGCATCAGGGTGGGCCGCCCCGGCGATCTCCCCTTCGCCCTCGTCGACGATCTCGTGGACGAGATCCGCACGGTCACCGAGGACGAGCTGTCCAGCGCCCTCCTGCTCTGCCTGGAGCGCGCCAAACTCGTCGTCGAACCCGCCGGCGCGGCCCCCGTCGCCGCCCTCCTCAGCGATCCGCGCGGCTTCCCGGGACCGGTGGTCGCCGTCCTCTCCGGCGGCAATGTCGACCCCCTGCTGATGCAGCGCCTCCTCCGCCACGGCATGGCCGCCGCCGGCCGCTACCTCTCGCTCCGCCTCCGCCTCACGGACCGCCCCGGCGCCCTCGCCGCCATGCTCGGCTCCCTCACCGTCCTCGACGCCAACGTCCTCGACGTCAGCCATGTCCGCACCGACCCCCGCCTCGGCCTCGCCGAGGCCGAGGTCGAACTCCAGCTGGAGACCAAGGGCCCCGACCACTGCGCCGAACTCGCCGCCGCCCTCCGCACCGCGGGATACACGGTCACGGTGATGGGCTGAGCCCGGCGGCGACGGGCGCTCACGGCCCGGGACGGCACGGAGCGGGGCGGGACGTACGGAGGGGCAGGGCCGCGTCGTGCGGTCCTGCCCCTCCGTGCGGGCGTGTGCGCCGGGGGCTCAGCCGGAGTAGGGCTTGGCGGCGAGGATCCTGACCATGGCCTTCTTGCCGTTGGGCAGCTCGTACTCGGCGTCGTCGCCGACCTTCTTGCCGTTGACGCCCGAGCCGAGGGGGGACTGGGGGGAGTAGGTCTCGATCTCCGAGCTGGCGTACTCGCGGGACGCCATCAGGAAGGTGAGGGTGTCGTCCTCGTCGCCGTCGAAGGCGATCGTCACGACCATGCCGGGCTCGACGATGCCGTCGTCGGCCGGGGCCTCGCCGACCTTGGCGGTGTCGAGGAGCTGGGTCAGCTGGCGGACCCGGAGCTCCTGCTTGCCCTGCTCCTCCTTGGCCGCGTGGTACCCGCCGTTCTCCCGCAGGTCCCCTTCCTCGCGCGCTGCCTCGATCTTCTTCGCGATCTCGATGCGCGCGGGACCAGACAGGTACTCCAGCTCGGCCTTGAGCTGGCTGTACGCCTCCTGGGTGAGCCAGGTGACGTTTTCGCTGGTCTGGGTCACAGGTGCTCCTCGTAGGTACTGGGAATACAAAGCATCGCCCTACCCAGAAGCATGGTGTCTTCCTGGATGGGCGAAACCACGAGCCTAACAATTTCGTGGCAGAAGGGGGAGGACATAAAGCACTAGAACCGCGTCAACGCAGGTCAGGGCGGTGACCCGCCATCGGGACGGGTCGGATTTCCGCCCCGGTCACGTCGAGAAAACGCCGGCGCCGAGGGGTTTGGCTACTTGGCGGCGCACTGCGCCAGCTCCGCGCTGGTGGCGCGGGAGGTGGTGCGGATCTTGGCGATCTCGTCGATCCGGCCGTCGCCCGGGGCGTTCACGGCCACATCGAGGCGGCCGACCTCCGCGCCGTCCTCGGAGCGGGAGCGCACGGTGCAGGTGCCGGTGGCGTCGGCGTCCTTGCGGATCTCCAGATGGACCTGGACCTCGGAGTCCGAGGTCACCGAGAACTTGATCACCTCGGCGCTGATCTTCTCGCCGGTGACGTAGTCGTACCCGAACCAGACGACCATCGCGAGGAAGGCCGTGCCCAGCACGGACCCGAGGATCTTGAGCTTGCGGTCGGCACGCTGATCCGCGGAGTCGCCGTATCGGCCTTCGGGCAGCTGCTCGCGCACGGCGGTCATGACCGTTCCTCTCGGGAGTTCTCCCCGGCTGGGGGGTCCGGAATTTTCCGTCCCCCGATTCGGTCACTATAGAAGCCGCCCTCAGGCCACCCGACCGCCACCCCGCAGGGCCGCCGCGGCGGGACGGCACAGAACATTTCGCGACGAATCATTGAGGATCGAGTCTTGACTGAGCAGCTGCGACTGATGGCCGTTCACGCCCACCCCGACGACGAGTCGAGCAAGGGCGCGGCCACGATGGCCAAGTATGTGTCCGAGGGGGTGGACGTGCTGGTCGTGACCTGCACGGGAGGCGAGCGCGGCTCCATCCTCAACCCCAAGCTCCAGGGCGACGCCTATATCGAGGCGAACATCCACGAGGTCCGCCGGAAGGAGATGGACGAGGCCCGCGAGATCCTGGGCGTCCAGCAGGAGTGGCTGGGCTATGTCGACTCCGGCCTCCCCGAGGGCGACCCGCTGCCCCCGCTGCCCGAGGGCTGCTTCGCCCTGGAGGACGTGGAGGGCGCGGCCGGCCGGCTGGTCCGCTCGATCCGCTCGTTCCGTCCCCAGGTGATCACCACGTACGACGAGAACGGCGGCTATCCGCACCCCGACCACATCATGACCCACAAGATCACGATGGTGGCCTTCGAGGGCGCGGCGGACGCCGAGCGCTTCCCCGAGTCCGAGTTCGGGCCGGTCTTCCAGCCCCGGAAGCTCTACTACAACCAGGGCTTCAACCGCCCGCGCACGGTCGCGCTCCACGAGGCGCTGCTGGCGCGCGGCATGGAGTCCCCGTACGGGGAGTGGCTGGAGCGCTGGACCGAGTTCGAGCGCGTCGAGCGCACGCTGACCACCCATGTCCCGTGCGCCGAGTTCTTCGAGATCCGCGACAAGGCGCTGATCGCGCACGCCACGCAGATCGACCCCGACGGCGGCTGGTTCCGGGTTCCGATGGAGCTCCAGAAGGAGGTCTGGCCGACCGAGGAGTACGAGCTGGCGAAGTCTCTGGTCGATACTTCCCTCCCCGAGGACGACCTCTTCGCGGGCATCCGCGAGAATGCCTGATATGAGCGGAAGCGTAAACCTGGCAATGATGCAAGCGGCGCTGGCGGCCGAAGAGCTCGACAAGAACAAGGTCACCCCCGGTGTCCTCGGGTTCCTGGTCTTCGCGGCGCTGGCCGTCGGCGTGTGGTTCCTGATGAAGTCCCTGAACCGGCACATGGGCCGGGTCAACTTCGAGGAGGCCCCGGAGGGGCCTGCCGGGGGCGGGGCGAAGGGCGCGGCCAAGACCACCGCGAAGAGCGCCTGAGCAGCCTGAACACCGGCTGACCGGCCCGGCGGCCGTGCGGGGCCGCCGGGCCGGTCAGCCGCCGTCTTCGGAGCGGGAGTGGTTCGCCAGGGACAGCAGCAGATGCGCCGTCTCCGGGTGCAGATGGTCGGAGTGCGCTCCCGACGGGCCCCGGCCCGCCGTGAAGACCTCTCCGGCGTCGACGCTGACGAACCAGTGGTCGAGCGACTGCTTGGGATACGGCTGGTCCGGCGGCAGCATCCGGATCGCGGAGACCGGCTCGGGAGCCCTGCCGATGCCCCGGCTGCCGATGCCGCGCCGCTGGTCGGCGAGCTTGTGCCACAGCCCGGTGGCCCAGTCGCGCCGGGAGTGCGTCGCGACCACCGGGCCGTGCAGCGGCGCGTCGGCGAGAGCGACGAACATCGTCTCGAAGGCGTTCCGGGGGGCCGCCATCTGCAACAGCAGCATCGAGTCCACGGTGAAGGGCCGCCCCGCCGGCGCGGGCCGGCTCCAGCCCAGCGTCTCCCCCGGCCGGTCGCCCGCCGCCCACTGGACGGCCTCGCACAGCACCCGGCAGCCGAACGAGTGCCCCACCAGATGGACGTACTGCCCCGCCCGGTTGGCGAGCACCCGGGCGGCGGACGGATCGGCGCGCCGCTCGTTCAGACCGTCGAGCAGCTGACCGATCACCCGGGGCGCGTGCCCCTCGTCGGCGGAGAGCGCGTGGGCGCGGCTCCGGATCATCCGGTAGCTCCGGCGCAGCGGGCCGCTGCGGGAGGGCCAGCGCACCACCACCGTCCAGGGCGCGAACCGCTCGCCGAGCGCCGGATAGAGCGCCCGGCGCGCCGCGTACCCCTCCTCGGCGAGCGTCGTGAGCCGCCTCGCCGCCTCGGCCGCGGCCTTGGGGGAGGTCTGCCAGCCGTGCGCATAGACAAAAATGTCGGTGGCCCAGGACGGCGGGGTCAGCTCGCGCGCGAAGTGCTCGTCCAGCCGGTCGGCGGGGACGGGCGAGCCGCCCTCGGTGTCGAGCAGCCAGCCGGTCTCGTCCAGATCGACGGTGTGGAGGGTCATGGGCGGCCTCGCGGGGGTGCGGTTCGGCGGGCCTGGGCCCCGGACGGTGCGGATCCCGTGGGCGGGTGAGGAGGCGCGGTGTTCATGAGGCGCGCTCCAGGCGCTCGTCCATCCCGCTGTGCAGCGCGTAGGCGAACCCCAGCGGATTGCGGTACCGGTCCGCGAACTCCCGGGCCAGCGAGTGCGCGATCGCGCCCGCCGTCTCCTCCCCCTTCAGATACTGGGTGAGGAAGGCGAGCGCGTACTCGGCCGCGAAGACCTGGGGCATCTCTATCTGCGGCCCGATCACCCCGCGAGCGCCCCGGTCGATCAGCACCTGGCCCAGATGGGCCAGATCCGCGTCGCCCGGCAGACCGCCGTAGCAGGCGTTCAGCATCACCAGCGGCCGGAAGAGGTCCGCCGCCCCGTTCGCCGGGGAGCGGCTCTCCACGGTGAAGGCGTCGATCTCGCGGCCGTCCGTCAGCCGGACGACCAGACAGGGCGCCTGGCCCCCCTCCGTACGGAACCTCCCGTGGCACCAGAAGTACATCAGCTGCTCGTTGAGCAGCCCCTCCTCCAGTGCCCCCAGCAGCTCGGCCCGGGTGGTCCGCTCGGTGAATTCGGTGTCCCTGGCGAGCACGGCGGCGACCTCGCCGGCCCGGGTGCGCCTCTGGGGGTCGATCGTCGTGTCGTGGTTGAGGGAGACCACCGGGATCACCGGCGGCGGGGCTGTCAGCCGGCCCTGGACGCCCGGGTAGGAGCCGCCGGTCTGCTCGATCTGGTGGCGGTGGCCGAGAAACCGGCGGAAGAGCGTGTCCAGGCTCTCGGTCCCGGTCCGGCCGGTGCCCGGCAGGGCCAGCATCGGCCAGGGCAGAAAGAGCCCGGAGTCGAAGCGGACGCGCAGCGTCTGGTCACCCGAGAGGACCTTCGTCAGTATCTCCCGGAAGGTCCCGAGCGGGCCGTCGGCGTCCCCGCCCAGCAGCAGATCGAAGAGGAGGTACGAGCCCTGCCTGGCCAGCTCCTCCATACAGGGGCGCAGCTCGGCCTCCGGCTCGCCGCTGAGGTCGAGCAGGGTGGCGTAGGGGAGCTCCGGCCGTCCCGGCGCGGGCCGACCCCTGGCGCCCTGCGACCTGAAGTCGACGAACTCTTGCTTCCAGATGTGGCGCAGCCGGGACGCCACCGTCTTGATCTTCGAGGTATCGCTGCGCAGCAGCACCCGGTGCTCGGAGCCGAGGTAGGGCAGGACGGGGCCGTGCATCCGCATCTGGACGCGGTTGTCCTTCAGCAGGTCGACGCCGACGACGAGATCGGGCGCGACACTCTCCCGGCGTGGGAAGAGGGTGAAGCCGTGGCTCGGATCCTGGACGATCCGCACGGGAAGTTCTTGGGGCATCCGCTCACGCCTCCCGCGCGGGCGCCGGGACAAGGGTCGCGGAGCGGACGCGGAACTCGGTCTCGACCTGCTGGAGGACGGTGCCGCTGGCCCGGTCCTCGACGGTGAACCGGAGCCGCAGGGACCCCTCCCGGTGGGGGGTGATCCGGAACTCCGACCAGCCGGTGTTGTCGGACGTCGGCCATACGGTGACCGGGTGGGCGGGCTCCACATCGGCGTCGCCGAGCGCCGCCGCGTACACCCGCAGCAGCGGCGGTCCTTCGGGGTCCTCGGCCGCCCAGCTGTGCTCCGGCCCCGGCTCCACGCCCAGGGCGAGCCGGGCGGAACCGCCCCGGAACACCTCGTCCAGCAGCCGCATCCGGACCCGGCAGGAGAACTCCGGGCGCTGCCCCCGCTGCTGCGGCGCACCGTCCGCGAGCGGTTCCGGCACGGTGTCTCGGGCGGCGCGGGGGAGTCCCGACGCGGTGTCCCGCAGCAGCCATTTGGGGTGGAATCTGGCCAGTTCCTTCAGCGCTCGCGCCTCCTCGTCCCGGTCGCCGGCGAGCCGGGCGCCGGCCAGGTCCGCCCAGTGCTCCCCGGCCTCGTCCCCGCTGTCCCCGAAGACGCTCCGGGCGATGCCGATCGAGGGCGGATACGCGGTGCGCATCCCCAGCTCCAGATGGGTCCAGGCGAAGCCCCTCTCGCAGCCCAGCTCCTCGAAGGCCGCGCCCGCCCGCTCCAGCCGGTCGATCCCGCCGCGCAGCGGGTTCGGGTCGGCCAGCGCCAGCTGGTGCAGCGCCCAGGCGGCCCCCAGCCCGTCCCCGACGGCCCGGAAGGCGTCGAGGGCCCGCTCCAGCGCGGCCGACGCGAGATCGGGCGAGCCCTCGTCGGCCAGGGCCAGCGCCAGGTGATAGCCCGTCCAGGCCCGGCCGCGCGGATCGTCCGTCGCCTCGTGCCCGGCCAGCGCGCGCTCCATCGCGGGCACGGCGCGCGAGCGGTCGCCCCGCAGCAGCGGCACCCGGGCCAGCCCGGTCCGCGCCCACGCCACCCCGCGCCGTTCGCCGATCCGGGCGAAGAGCCCCTGGGCGAAGCCGAGTCTCTCCTCGGCCCCGTCCGGGTCGTTGACGAGCAGCCGCAGCCGGCCGTAGTGGTAGGCGGCCCACGCCTCCCCGCGCTCGCTGCCCGCGATCTGATGGGCCTCCACGGCCCGTCTCAGCAGGACGTCCGCCCCGCGCGGCACCCCCCGGTCGATGTCGATCTCGGCGCGCAGATCCAGCCGCCGGGCGGCCGGCCCGTCCGCGTCGAGCGGATCCAGCCCGTCGAGCACCCGTCCCGCGTCGGCCAGCCGGCCCGCGTGGCGCAGACTCTCGGCCTCCTCGGCCCAGGAGCCCGCCCGGCCCCCCGCCGAGCGCAGCAGCCTTCTGGAGAGCGCGATGTCGCCGGTCTGCCGGGCGACGGCGGCCAGCGGCAGGCTCAGCTCCTCCGTCTGCCGGGTGGTGCACCACAGCAGCAGCAGCTGGGCGAGGCTGTTCCGGCCGGCCAGATCCCGGGCGAGCAGCCCCGCGCAGTCGAGGGCGAGACGGCGGGCGGCGCCGTCGCCCGGGCCCCGGGAGGGGGCGAGCACACGGGAGGCCAGCCAGATGTACGGCTCCACGGGGGACCGGGAACCGGTCCTGGCCGATTCCGTCAGCAGCTCCTCCAGCTCGCTCCGGCTGCGTCTCGGGGGACGCGAGCCGATCCCCGCCGCCGCGAAGGTGCGCAGCGCGGGCGGCAGCCGCCAGCAGCCGGGACGGGGGAGCTGGAGGATCCCCCGCTGGAACAGCTCCTGGAGACTGTCCTCGGCGGGCGGTCCCGGCAGCGCCCGCACCAGTGAGTCGGGCAGCTCCTCCATGCCCAGCTCGGCCAGGGTGGTGAGAAGGCCGTCGGCCACCGGGCTGAGCGCCCACCGGACGAACGCGAACAGCTCGCCGGGCGAGCGGGGGACGATGCCGCGCGGCAGGTCCTGCGGCAGTCCCTCGGCGAGCCGCAGAAACAGCGGACGGCCGAGGGAGGCCGGTAACAGCTGATCCGCCATCCAGAGCGGCAGCCCCAGGAACTGAGCGCTCTGCGCGTCGGTGAGCGGGGGCACCTCAAGCCCGAGCAGGGTCGGCACGGAGTCGGCGTGGCTGGTCTCCGAGGTGGCGAGCACCAGGGTGTCCGTGCCCTCCACGGCGTCGGCCAGGCTCGTCAGCAGGGTGGTCCCGGGGGGCCCGCCGGGCACTCCGTCCGCGACCAGCACGGCGGGCCGCCGGGCCAGCTCCCGGCGGCAGACCCGGGCCAGCGCCTCCGGCGAGGCGTCCGGGAAGTCGGGCAGGGCGGCGCGCAGTTCACCCGGCGGGACACCGATCCGGTCGAGCAGCCGCAGCAGCGTCACCTCCGGGCGCGGCTGGTCCTCCGGGACCGTCAGCCAGTGCACGGGCCGCGCCCGCTCGCCCCCGACGCGGTCCGCGACCCGCTCGGCCAGCGCCGACTTGCCGATCCCGGCGGGGCCGTACAGCTCGACCAGGCAGGTCGTCCCGGCCACCCGCAGCAGATGGCCCAGCTCTCCGGCCCGCCCCACGAAACCGCGCGGGCCGCCCCCGCCACGGCCGGCCCCGGCGGCCCACGGCGCGTCCGGCGGCGGTCCGACGAAGGAAAGGCTCATGGGGTCCCTCGGGGACACCCACGGGCTGGCGCTCGCGCTCGCGACGACCGGACCGTGCAGGCCCCGCGCGATGCCCCCGCCGGACTTCCGCCGCCGTCCGCTCGTGCCCCCGGGGGGTTTCTGCCGCCGCCGCCCGGCCGGTTTCCCGCTGTGCGGGCGGCCGTCCTCCTCGGGCGGCGCGGGCGGCGCGCTGCCCACGGCTCCGCCGTACCACTGGCCGTCCCCGTCGGGGCCCGGATCCTCGGCCCCGGAATCGGGCCCCTCGTCCCCGGCCGACCCGGCTAACCCGTCCTGCTCGTCCTGTTCGCCCCGGCCGGTCTCCTCGTACCCGCCCTCCTCCTCCGGAACGCCCCCGCCGGCCTCCCCCTGCCCGTCCCCGGTCATCACGTCCCCCTCCGAGAGTCCCAGCACCAGTATCCAGACAAAGGGCCCCGCCGTCCGGGCCTTGCCGGCCCCACTCGCCCCCGCCGAGAACCGGGCACCCGGGTTCCTAGCCCACCGGCCCCATCGGCCCCACCGGCACCCCCATCACCTCGCGCGCGTGCCGGCCGGGCACCATCCCCCGGTCCCACGCCTGCCAGCCGTCCTCCAGCCGTACGCCGCGCTCCAGCATCACCGCCAGCGCCTGGGCGCAGTCCTCCAGCTTGCCGTCGCGGGCGGGGTGCCCGGCGGCGATCAGCCGGCTCAACTCCTCCTGGGCGACCACGGACCCGATCTCGATCCCGCCGGGCGAGGCGTACGGCAGCAGGGTGCAGCGCAGGAAGCGGGCCCAGTCCGCGCCCCGCTCGTCCTGGTACGAGACGAACAGCCCGACCGCCTCGTCGCAGAGGTCCAGCGCCTGCCGCGTACGGTCGTTGCCCGCGTCGACGACGGCCAGTTCCAGACAGGTCCACGCCTCGCCGTGGGCGACCTCGATACGGCGGAAGTCGGCCCGGGCGTCCACCAGGAGCTGGCGGGCGAAGCCGGAGTTGCGGAGATTGCCGGTGCGGGCGGCGCGCTGGTCGCGGGTGACCCGGCCCGAGTGGTGGCGGGCGCAGGCCAGCCCGTACACATCGCGCATCCGCGAGAACATCGTGCGCGCCCGCTCCAGCTCCCGTACCGCCCGATCGCCCTCGCCGCGCTCCTCCAGCGCCTGGCCCAGGTAGTACAGCGTCCACGCCTCGCCGCGCGCGTCCTCGTTCTCGCGGTGCCGGGACAGCGCCCGCTCCAGCCCGGTCACGGCCTCGGCGGGATCCCCCTCCACCAGCCGGGCCCGCGCCAGCTGCGTCAGCGCCCAGGCCTCGCCGCGCGCGTCGCCGGTCCGCCCGTACAGCGCCAGGGCCGCGTTCAGCTCGGCATCGGCGCGGGCCACCTCGCCCATCCGCAGACACACCTGGCCGAGCTGGAAGTGCGTCCACGCCTCGCCGTGCAGCGACTCGCCCTCCCGGTGCAGCTCCAGCGCCGTCGCCAGCAGCGAGAGGGCCTCCGCGAGCGAGGCCTGATCGCGCCGGACCGCCGCCAGCGCGTGCAGCGACCACGCCCGGTCCTCCGCCTGCGCGTCGGAGGACTGGAGCTCCACCGCCTCGGTCAGCCTGGCCGCCGCCTCGGTGAGATTGCCCTGATGGTGCAGGGTGATGCCGAGCGAGCAGAGCGCGAGCGCGGCCCCCGCGTCGTTGTGCGCCTCGCGGTAGAGCCCGACGACGGACGACAGCGTGGTGCGGGCCTTGTCCAGCTCGCCGAGCTGACGGGCCGCGATCCCCGTACGCCAGCGCACGGACCGCTCCAGCAGCCCCTGGTCGACCGATTGCGACAACTCGCTGATCTCGCCCAGCCGGTACAGATCGCCGCGCAGCAGACAGTAGTCCGCGAGCGCCCCCAGCAGCGCCAGAACGGTCTGCTGGTTCACGCCCTCCGCGTGGCGCAGCGCGGAGGTGATCGAGCTGGACTCGTCGTCCAGCCAGCGCAGCGCCGCGTCCAGCGAGGGGAAGCCGTGCGCGCCGAACTGCCCGGCCCGGGTGGACATCTTGCCGTCCACCATCCGGATCACCGCCCCGGCCAGCTCCGCGTAGCTGCGGATCAGCCGCTCCTGCGCGGCGGTGCGCTCCGCCGCCTCCTCCTCTTCGAGGAGCCGGGCCCGGGCGAAGGCCCGTACGGTGTCGTGCAGCCGGTAGCGGCCGGAGCGGGCCCTGTCGACGAGCCCGGCGTCCGCGAGCGCCGTCAGCAGCCGGCGCGCCTCCTCCTCGCCCACCGCGAGCAGCGCGGCCGCCGCCGCGGGGCCCAGCGAGGCCCGCCCGGCGAGCGCGAGCCGGCGCAGCAGCCGCCGGGCCGGCTCGCTCTGGTCGGCGTGGCGCAGCCGGAGCGCGCGCTCCACCGGGTCGGCGGACTCCTGCGCCGCGAGGTCGGCGGCGAGCCGCTGGGCGCTCCGCGTCCCGAGGGAGGACCCGGCGACGCGCAGTGCGAGCGGCAGCCCGCCGCACAACTCCCGTATCCGCTCGGCGGACTGGCCGTCGTAGGGCGTCTGCGTCTGCGTCTGCGTCTGCGCCTGTGTCGGCGTCCGCGTCTGTGTCTGCTGTGTCCGCGTCCGCGCGGAGGACTGGTCCGGCCGCTCGCCGACGGCCCGCAGCAGCTCCTCGGAGCCCGCCTCGTCCAGGGCGGCCACGGGCAGCTGGTGGACCCGGGCCGGGATGTCGGCCGGCAGCTCCAGCGGCTCGCGCGCGGTCACCAGGACGAGGCTGTCGGAGCGCTCGGGTATGAGGGTGCGCACCTGCGCCGGGTCGCGGGCGTCGTCCAGGATCACGGTGACCGGGAGTCCGGTCAGATGCCGGTGGTACAGCTCGGCCAGCCGCCGCACCTGCTGTTCCGCCGAGGACCGCTCCCGGAAGAGCAGTTGCTCGCGGGGGGCTCCGAGCCGGTTCAGCAGATGCAGCAGCGCGTCGCGGGTGGTGAGCGGCCGGCCGCTCTCGCCGCGCAGATCGACCACGCACGCGCCCCGGAACTGGTCCTTGAGCAGGTGGGCCGCGCGGAGGGCGAGGGTGGAGCGGCCCGAGCCCTGGATGCCGTGCAGGACGACGACGGTCGGCCTGGTCTCGGTGGCCGCGCGGGAGGCGTGGACCCACTGCGCGATCTGCGCGACCGCCTCCCGGCGTCCGCTGAACGGACCTTCCGGTTCCGGGAGCTGGGCGAAGGAGTGGGCGAGTACCGACCGGCGGCGGGCTGCTGCGCTGCGGTCGCCGCCGCGCAGCGAGGGGGCCGCGGTGGTCTTCCTGCCGCCGGTTCGGGCGGCGGCGGTCATCCGCTGCCGGTCGAGGAACGGCCGGATGCCGCGCACCTCCAGGGCGGTGAGCCACTCCAGCCGCAGCTGCTCGGTCTCGGCCCGGCCGGGCGCGCCCGCCCCCCGGTTCGCCGCCCCCGCCTTGACCGCGGTGGTCGCGACCCCGGCGACGGCGACGGCCGCCCCGGCCGCGAGCGCGGTCCCGGTGGTGGTGCCGAGCGCGAGGTCCGCCCCGGCGGCTGCCACCGCCGCGACCGCCGTGACCAGCGCGGGAGTCGCGAGATTCGCCCGGCTGAACCCGGTGCCGCCGGCCCTGCCGCCGTCCAGGGCACCGGTGTACGCGGCGTACTCCTCGGCCGCCTCGGCGGCCAGCGAGTCCAGCGCCTCCCGCCCGCGCGCGAGCAGCGCCGCGGCGTCCGTCCGCCCCTCCGAGCGCCGCGCCTCGTCCTCCACGGCACGGGCCAGCAGCCTCTCCGCCTCGGTCCGGTGACTCTCCCGCATGGGCTCCCCCTTGTGACGTTCCGGTTCCGTTTCCGCTGTCGGGTGTGCGCTGTCGAGTGTGCGGTGTACGGGGGCCTTCGCGCGAGGGACGGCGGGAGTCGGGCCGGTGACATCCGGGCCCGCGCCGGGCCGGACAGCGGTACCGCCACTCACGGCAGCGGATCCCGTGTACTCACCATGAATTTGGGGGTCTTCGCCGACCGGCCTCAGGGGGTCCGGAAGGTGCAGGTGACGACCTTTCCGGTGGCGGTGACGGTGGTCTCCCAGTGCTCGGTCAGCGCGTCGACGAGGAGGAGCCCGCGGCCGTTCTCGGCGGAGGGGGAGTGGTGCCGCAGAGTGGGGGGAGTCATGACGGTGTCGCGCACCGTGAGGATGAGCCGGCCCTCCCGGGGCTCGATATCCAGTTCGCATATGCCATCCGCGTGTTCGTGGACATTGGCGAGCAGTTCGGTCACCACGAGCGCGATATCGAAAGC
The DNA here is from genome assembly GCF_039532665.1 of Streptomyces amakusaensis. Lineage (NCBI taxonomy): Bacteria > Bacillati > Actinomycetota > Actinomycetes > Kitasatosporales > Streptomycetaceae > Streptomyces > Streptomyces amakusaensis. Next base: position 308,567 of record NZ_BAAASB010000011.1, read on the forward strand.
GGATTCCCCGAGTCCCCGTCCGTCGAGATGGTCCATGACGGCTCGGCGAATGCGGCGGATCTCCGAGGGCCGGACGGTCAAACTCATACTCAGTCGCGTATCGGCTTCTTCCACGTCTTCCACGGAGATCACGGCTCCTCCTGTCCACCGGTGCCGGGGGTGCGGCGTTCTCTTCGGTCCACTGGTGATCGTGGGCCGTGCAGAGCTAACTGCGTACCCGCCCGTACCGGTACCGTTGACGGCGTGTCTAACCGTGAAAGTCATGAACGGGTGGGGAGTTGATGTGGCCAGGGCCTCTCTGAACCAGCGCAACACGGGACTTGAGGGACTGCTTGAGCAGGCCCGATGGTCGCGCACTCAGCTCGCCAACGCGGTAAATCGAACGGGTGCCCAGATTGGGATGGAGCTGAAGTACGAGCAATCCGCCGTTTCTCACTGGCTTGCCGGGACGCAGCCGAGGGAACAGGTCAGGGGAGTCATTCTGGAAACGCTCGAACGCAAGCTCGGGCGTCCATTGACATACGCGGAAGCCGGGCTTCAGCAGCCGAAGGGCAGGAAAGGGTCCGACGGCGGCGACACTGTCGAATCCCTTATGGATCTCGGAAGGGCTGACATGGATCCCTCGCGTCGTGGAGTGCTCACCGCGGGCCTGTACTCGGCCGCTCTCACCGTCCCCCTTTTCACCGATGTGGCACACGCCCAGGAGGGCGGACGCGCCACCCGCCCGGGTGGCCGCATCGGCCCGGGCGACGTGGTGACGGTGCGGACGATGACCGACCGCATCGCGGACATACTCGATGAACTCGGCGGCGGGCTGGCCCGCCCCATGGCCGCCGCGTTCCTCGTCAACACCGTGCTGCCCCGGTTACGTTCCTCGGGGGAGGAGAAGGACCGCAAGGACATGCTGTCCGCCGCGTCCGATCTGACCTATCTCACCGGGTGGATGGCGATGTACGAGCGGGAGCACGGCCTCGGCCAGCGGTACTACGTCAAAGCGCTGAAGCTGGCCGGGGCGGCGGGCGACCATGTGACGTACTGCCGCACCCTGCGCGGCATGAGCCTCCAGGCGGCCAACCTCGGCCACGGGAACAAGGCCCTCCAGCTGGCCGACTCCGCGGCGCAGGCGGCTCCCGGGGCGGGGCCCCGGCTGGTCGCCTTCCTGCGGGGGCAGCAGGCCCACGCCGCCTCGATGGTGGGCGACCGCCATCAGGCCTTCACCCGGCTCAGGGAGGCCGAGTCCGCGCTGTCGAGGGCCGACTCACGGCGCGAGGCCGTCGGCGGCTACGACCGCTCGGCCTATCAGTTCCATGTCGCCCATGTCCTCTACGAGACCCGCGACCTGGCCGGCTCCATCACCGCCCTCAAGGAGTCCCTCAAGTCCCAGCCCCGCCGCGAGCGCCAGGGCAGGGTCCACTCCAACGCGGTCCTCGCCCAGCGGCAGCTGGAGCTGGGCCATCTGGAGGAGGCCTGCGCCACCTGGAGCGCCTTCCTCGACGACTACGCGCAGCTGTCGACCGCGCGCGGCGACGACCACTTCCACACCATGCGCCGCCGTGTCGCGCCTTATCGGAGGGTTCGCGCGGCACGCGAACTGGACGAGAGGGCGCGCGCGTTGGCCGACGCCAAGCGCTGATCATCATGCCCGGCTCCGTAATATCCATAACCGGGCACCCCTTCCGCGCCGGGGAATCTACGGTGATCGGATGACGACCGAGCCATGGGACCCCACCACCCCCGGTGTCCTCCGCCTCCCTTCCGGCCGCCTCATCCGAGGCCGTGCCCTCCGCCGCCCCCTTCCGCCCGGCCAAGCCCCGCACTTCGCCGTCTACCTCCTGGGCAAACAGCCCCCCGAGGTCCCGTGGGAGTCCCACTGGCTCCACTGGCCCGACTTCCGCCTGCCCGCCAAGCGCTCGGAAGCCCGCGCCGTCCTCGCCGAGGCCTGGTCCCGCTCCGACGCCGAACGCGTCGAACTCGCCTGCGGCGGCGGCCGGGGCCGCACCGGCACCGCCCTCGCCTGCGTCGCCGTCCTGGACGGCGTACCGGCGGTGGACGCGGTGGCGTACGTCCGACGGCACTACAGCGCCCACGCGGTGGAGACGCCCTGGCAGAAGCGGTACGTCACCGGGTTCGGCGACACTTCCTGACTCCTAGGAAGCGGAGCAGGCGACCGCCTTGTTCATCCGGCCGACCAGCGCTCCGAGGTCGGGCTTTCCGTAGAGGCTCGCCGAGGTGACGGCCTGGCGCTCGCCGCGCGCGTCGCCGAAGAAGAAGGCGACGCTGCCGTGGATGCCGCCGGCATGGCCCCAGACCTCACCGCAGCCCAGGCTGTTCAGATTGTCGAGGCGCTGGACGCCCAGGCCGTAGCGGACGCCCTGGTCCGTCTTGACGGTCCGCTTCATCTCCCTCAGCTCGGCCGGGCGCAGCAACTCGCCCTTGAACAGGGCCGAGTGGAAGCGGGCGAGGTCGGCGGTGGTGGAGACACCGGCCCCGCCCGCGCCGGCCTCGGACGGGTTGAGGAGCGTGGTGTCCACCGGACCGCCCGCGAGCTTCGTGTAGTTCCGTGCGTGCGTGCCCCCGATGCGTACGGAGGTGCCGGGCATGGTGGTGTCGCGCAGCTTCAGCGGGCGGGCGATACGCCGCTCGACCTCCTTGTTCCAGCTCCTGCCGGTCACCCGCTCGATCAGCATCCCGGCCAGCAGATAGTTGGTGTTGGAGTATTTCCACCCCTTCCCCGGCGGGAAGTAGGGGGCACGCCCGACCGCGTCGGCCACGATGCCGGCGGCGGAGTACGACTGCCAGCGGCCGGCCCGCACCCACTCCTCCACCGGCATGTTGTGCTCCGGGGCGTCGGTGTAGTTGAACAGCCCACTGGTGTGGTTGAGCAGCTGGCGTACGGTGATGCGCTCACCGTCCGGGACCACACCCGGCAGATGCGTCTCCACCGGGTCCTCCAGCCCGATCCGGCCCTCGCCGACCAGCTGGAGCACCACCGTGGCGGTGAACGTCTTGGTGATGCTCCCGATCCGGAACCGCCCGTCCGGGTCCGCCGGAGCCCCACCGCGACGATCCGCCACCCCCGCCGAGCCCTTCCACGACGTACGCCCGTCCTCGACGATCCGCCCCAGACTCCAGCTCGCCTCCCCGCCCTCCACCACCGCCCGCAGCCCGGCCCGCCGCTCGGCCGGGTCGATCCCCTTCTGCGCCGCCGAAGCCGGAGACCCCACAGTCCCCACCAGCGCGGCCGCCGCCAGCACCACCCCACCGGCCTTCACCACACCCCTGCGGGACCTCGCGTTCCACACGCCGCCGTTCCTCATGACTTCCCTCCATCACCCCCCGGCGGAACCTCCGCCCGGCACCCCTCGACCCTAGGAACCCCAACCCCGCCCCCACCACGGCACCGACTACACCCCCCACGGGAGCCGGCCCCGCCACCGAGGGTGTAGCCCGCTCCCCCTCCGCTCCGTGCTCTGTGACCCAGGTCGCTTCGACGGGTCGATGAGTTCTCGCCCCCTCGCGGTCCTACCGACAGCGATCAGCGACACTGCACTATTTCGCCACGCCGGCGCCACATCTTCACCGCAGGATCACTCGGAGAACCAGAGGCTCCGGAACGGGAAGGACGAACCCGGGGACTGAGCTTCCAGCGTCTGAGAGCATTGCCGGAGCTTCGCCGGTGCGCCGGTGGAGTGGTGTTCACTGAGGTCGCCACGACCTCACCAGACATGGTTTGACCGAACGGGAGCCCAGGTGTCGTTGGAACGGTTCTCGCTGGAGAACTATCGCTGTTTCAGGGAGAGGCAGGAGGTGGAGCTCGGGAAGATCACAGTGGTGCTGGGCCGGAATAATTCGGGCAAGAGCGCGGTTGTGCGAGCGCTCCCGCTCCTTTCTGCCGGTATCCGCGGTGATTCTCCGTACCCTCTGGACTTGGATCTGATTCAGGGCTTCACTCCTTCGTTCGCCGACCTGATTCACGGCTCTTCGCCTCATGGACGAATTCAAATAGGGGCATCGTTCGCCAACGAGGGTGGAAATGTCATCAGCGCCACCGCCGAGGTCCAGAACATTTCCAATCAGGGAATGCATTTGGTTTCAGTGTTGGAGATTTCCTGCGGTGGGGAGGTCGTCAATCTCTCCTGGGTCCCCAGTGTCGACGCCTATTCTCCGGAGAAGCGCGCTTATCTTGTCGACGGCCAACAGCGAAAGGTCGGATTTCGTGGGCTGCTGCCCGATCCGGCTGACTGGGCGGACTCCGTCGGTGGTGTCCGCGGAGTTACTGGGATGATTCGAGAAGAGCTTGACGAGATCCGATACTTGGGTCCTTTCAGGAAGAGTCCGGAGCGCTTCTTCCGATCCCCGGCCAGAGCTTTGGGTAGCGTCGGCTCCCGAGGGGAGAAGGCGCTGGGCATGCTCGCTGCGGATGAGATGTACGGGCGCGGTCGAATCGGCCGTGAGGTCAATGACCTGCTGATGGGAATACTGCCCGGGTGGCGTCTCGAAGTCACCGATGTCGGCTCGGGGATGTACATTCCCAAACTGCGTTCCCTGCGCGACACCGATCTCGTCGTCCACATCGATGACGTGGGTACCGGTGTGGTCCAGTTCCTGCCGATAGTTATCCAGCGGGCGGTGGACCGGGTGCAGCCGCCCGCGAAACCTGTGATCGAAATCGTGGAGGAGCCAGAACTCCACCTCCATCCTTCGGCGCACGCCGCGATTGCTGATCTCTATGTCGAGGCTGTGCAGGACTCGAAGGTGCGTTTCCTTGTGGAGACGCACAGCGAGAACTTCCTCCTGAGACTGCGGCGGCGGGTTGCGGAGCGGAAGCTGAGGTCGGAAGACATGAAGATCTACTTCGTTGAGCAGGCCGAGGGGTCCGCTACCCTGCGAAAGATCGAAGTTGATGCCCTCGGCAACCTCGACTACTGGCCGAGGGGAGTCTTCGCGGAGGATTTCGAGGAGGTACGCGCCCTCGCGGACGCGCAAGCGAATCGGATCGATGATGCGCGTTGAGATTCCGGTCGACCTGCTGAAGGACCGCCAGGGTGATGAGAACGCGGAGCTCATCCTGAAGCTGATCGCGTTCTTCAGGGAAGCGCGGCACGAGTGGGTGATCTCCCCGCATGATGTGGACGCTTTCCAGGCGTTCTTGCAGCGTCACGTCCCGACCCTGGCGCAGATCTACCTGCTGCTGGCACAGAAGGCGAGCATGGCGCAGGCCTGGGCACCACGCAGTGGGGCCGCAGGAGTGATCAGGATGGCGGGCGAGACGCTGACGGGCGACATTCGGGATTTGGAGCGGCCAGCTGTGCTGGTCGTGGAGAACGCTGTCTACGATTGGCAGATGATTGAGGCGCTCGCGCGCCTGCTGGGCTGCGAGGACGTCATCGACGCCAAGGAGGGCAGTCGGCTCGGCGTGTACAACGGAGGGGGTAAGGACGGTGCGATCTGGCACGCCGTCGACCAGGCTGCGAAGTTCTCCAGGATCAAGCGTGTGGTCCTTGTCATCGACAGCGACAGTTTCCATCCCGCAGACCGGACCGGCAATCATGAGAAGGCCGATTCCGCAGCCCGCGAAGGGGTGAGTTCGCACGTTGTCAGTTTCCGGGAAATGGAGAACTATATTCCCAATCGAGTTCTGGCTCGGCAGCCCAAGAAAGTTGTCGGAATGCCTTCCATGGCCAAGCGTCTTGAGTCCCTCAAGGCCTTATTGCCCGAGCAGCGGGCCCACTTCGACATGAAGCATGGATTCAAGGGGAAGCCTCAGAAGGGTGCTGGCCAGAAGGGGCGACATGCCCGACAGGCTGGGACAGCCTACTCTGTTCCATCGCGCCATGGTGATCTGTATGGCGGAGTGGCGGAGCGGGATCTCATCACCCTCCAAGAGGGATTTGGAACGGACCTGCCGGACCTGTTCCTGCAAGAAGTAATGCGCGGCGGCATATCGGAGCGAGACCTGGACGGCCTGGGTCTCGGCGCGAAGCAGGAGTTGAAATCGATGTTCGAAAAGATTCGGAGTGTGATCTGAGCGTGGGAGACGTCGAGGTGGTCAAGGACATCTCCGTGGTACCGGAGGTCCACTTCCTGGAGCAGGTGCTGGAGCGGATTTCGCAGGGTGAATTGCGGGTGCCGAAATTTCAGCGCCCGTTCCTGTGGCGTCCCGAGCAGATGCTGCAGCTTTTCGACAGCATGGAGCGCGGTTACCCGATGGGAAGTCTGCTCATCTGGGAGACCACCATGCCACTCGAAAGCCTTGACACCATTGGCGGGCGCAGCATCCCGTCGGCGCCGGAGGGGGCGAAGGTTGCCTATGTGCTGGACGGCCACCAGAGGCTCTCGACGCTCTTCGGGGTCCTCCACCGCTCGGACGATGCACCGCAGTCCACGCGGCAGGAGGACTGGATGTGGTGGGTGTACCGGCCGCTAGTCCGGCCGGATCATGACGGCGTGCGCTACCGTCACTGGAAGAGTAGCGAGCCGGCACCCGGCAATTTCCTGCCCATGAGGTCCGTGCTGGGGACCCTGGACTTCCTCGAATACGCACGGAAACTGCCCGATGTCTCTGGTTCCCGGGAGGAGGCCGACCGCCTCACCAAGGAGAGCGAGCGCATCGCGAAGCGGGTGAAGAATTACAAGGTCTCTGTGGTGCGCATGGAAGGGGGCACTCTCAAGCAGGCTATTGAGGTCTTCTCCAGGATCAACAGCAGCGGCCAGAAGATGCGTCCCGACCAGATGGTCTCTGCTCTGACCTACGGAACCATCGGGTCGGAGACGCTCAGCGACAAGATGGAGGAGATCAGGGGGCGGGTCGCCGCTTCGGGCTTTGGCGAGATCCCGATTATGACGATCTTCCAGACCGTCCTTGCGCTGTCCGGCGAGGAGGACGTGCAGCGAGACACCTCCTGGGAGACGATGGCCCGCAAGGTCCAGGACCAGCTCATGACCGCAGTGGAGGACACGGATCGGATCCTGCAGGAAGTGGTCGAGTTCCTGCGGGACGAGGTCCGGGTTCCGCTGGCCCGCCTGGTTCCCTACAACATCCAGATCCTGTTGCTCGCTGTCTTCTTCCACTTCTCCGACAAGGCGGAAGCGGAGCAGCGAGCCAAACTCCAGAACTGGTTCTGGACCACGTCACTGGCGGGTACCTTCGCCGGGGCCACCACTACCCAGGTTCGGAACTTCATCCGGCAGATGAAAGCCTTCGCCCGGAAAACGGGCGCGCTCAGCTACTCGGGCGAGAGGGCCCGCGCCTTTCCCGACCGTTTCGACCTCCGCAGCGCACGAGTACGTGCCTACCTCCTCTGGGATCTACAGACGTTTCCGGAACGGAAGAACCTCGATGGCAGCACCGCCAACGTGCTGGAGCTGCTGGCGACGGCACACAGCGAGACCTATCGACACATCATCACCCAGAGCGGGGTTCCGGGAGCGTCCAGTCCCGCCAACCGGATCGTCATGACGACGCCGCCAGGTGTGTCGATCCGGCAGGCGCTCATCAGGCTTGCGGAGGAGGGGAGGACTGACATCCTGGACTCACACGGAGTCAGTCTCGCGTCCATCGAGCCCCTCAAGGTCGACAACTACACCGACTTCATCGTTGCACGCCAGCAGGAATTGGCTGCGCGGGAGAGCAAGTTCATCGAGAGCCTGGGCATCGAGTCAGCCGAAAAGGAGGTAGGGGAGGCTGACATCGACACCGAGTGACGGGTGGCGAGTCCAGGCTTGCGCAGACTCGAAGGCGCATTGTTGCTTTCTTGCCCTGGACTCGTCGACCAGCAGTACAGTCTCCGCTTCTTACGTGTCCCCAAGACCAACCGTGATGGAGAAGGTTCGGTGGCCTTCACTGCGCCGGTGAACATCTCGCCGCCCCTTTAGGGCCTTGGTGGCGGGGTCGAGGCCCGTAGGTGTGGATGGTGGGGACGCCGGTGGCGGCCTGTTCGATCCGCGGGTAGAAGAGGATGCCTGCCTTGGTGTACTGGTCCACCTTCACGATCCGGTCGGTGGTCTCCGCCCGGTAGACGACGACGTCCGGACGGTGATTCGTGAGCAAAACGTCCTGAAGGCGGATGTCGAAGTGCGTGTCGGCGTTCCAGTCCGGGCCTGCGGCGGTGTCCAGGGCATTGGCCAGGATCCGGGGCGGCCGGTTGTGCTGTTTGGAGGCTCTCGTGCTCACGACGGCCGTCCCGTCCACGATCTCGATGCCGGCACACTGTTCCTCGGACCAGGAGTCGTGCTGCTCCGCGCTGATCTGGGTGTGCATCCACGCGGGCGCCACCATCTCGGGGCCGCGGTGTGCCTCCTTCGAGGCACCTCAACAGTTCCAGCGCTGTTGGGCTCAGCCTGATGGCCTGCGACTCGGTGGTGCCCGAATCGGAGGAACGCCGGAAGGCATCCGATGTCGCCCGGGCTGCCCAGGCACGGCCATGCCGTGCCGCGGGAGCGCCCCTCCGCCCCCGTGCGCGAGGATGGGGCCATGCCGAACCGCCTCGTGAACGAGACCTCCCCCTATCTCCTCCAGCACGCCGACAATCCCGTCGACTGGTGGCCCTGGGGGCCCGAGGCGTTCGAGGAGGCGCGGAGGCGGGACGTGCCCGTGCTGCTGAGCGTCGGCTACTCCAGCTGCCACTGGTGCCAATGACTTAACACAACCAGGTAGTCCTGACCTGGGGTGTTGTCAGGGGGTAGTCGCGTGGATACGTACGATGAGGAACTGGGCAAGAACATAGAGGCTTGGGTGGACGCCGAACTGGCCTCCTCACCCGAGTGGGGGCCCGAGAAGTACGACCTCATCCGCCAGCGTTTGGAAGACAGCGCGCCCGCTGTCGTCGCTGAGGAGTAGCGGCCGGAGCCGCGAACTGTGGCTTACGCGGCAGCGCCGTGCGAGGCGACGGGCCTGTCCTCTCGCACGGCACCACATGGCAGCAGATTGACGTTGTCCAGCCGTCACCGCTGGTGGCGGAGCAGGGCGAGCCGGTGCTGAGCTTGATCAGGGGGTTGGGGAACATCCGAACGAAACCGGCGCTAAGCCCTGGCGGTGCCTGGGGAGGCTTTGACCTAGGCTTCTGTAGCAGCGGACCCTTCGGCAGTCGTTGTTGATCAACTGTCTGGAGGTCCGGGGTGCTGGTCGAGTTTTTGACGGATGAGCAGGCCGCTGGCTATGCGGCGTTTCACGGTGCGCCGTCCCGTACGGAGTTCCAGCTTCCGGAGCTGACGGGCGGCCCGCGGCCCCTGCGTGACCAGCACGCCACCGACGGCGAGTGACCGGCGGGCTCCCTGTACCCGGTGACGTGGGCCGCCTAGATCACCGGGAGGTCGGCGGCCTGACCGGCACGTACAGGTGGCCCGCTGGCGGGCGGTCCCAGGCCGGGGCCGGGGGCTCCCCGGGTTCGAACTTGGGGCGAAGCGGGGCGCAGATGACCTTGTCGCCGTAGCTGTAGGTGTTCAGGGTGCCGGAGGTGGTCCCCAGGATGATGGCGACTCCCTCGTCGCTGTTGCGGCTGCCCCGGACCAGGATGTCTTTGCCGTCCTTGCGGTCGAAGGCGATGGTCTCGTAGTGCCAGCTCCCGCTCTCGGAGCCGTACCCCAGCGTGGCGTACTCCTGGGTGGTGCTGACCTTGTCGTTCTTGGCGATCAGCCTGCCCTCGATGGCGTAGCCCTCGGGGCCGTCCGCCCAAGCGTGCCCGCGGAAGGTGACGTGGACGCTGCCCTCGTCGTAGCGGGCCTCGATGAGCTGGCGCGGGCCGCCGGCGGGGGCGGTGACCTTGTCGCCGTACTCGTAGCTCCCGTCGTTGTGGAGGTTGATGCCCAGCCGGAAGTCCACGTCCTCGTTCAGCGCGCGCTTTCCGCGGCCGGAGATCTCATAGGTGTTCTCGTCGGTTCCCTTGATCTCCCGCTTCTCGTAGGAGAAGTCGGCGGAGGCTCCGCCGTGCCCGAGGGCCACCGTGTTCGTGATCTGGTCGTCGGTGATCTGGCAGGTGGCCGAGAGGGTCCCGGAGAAGACGTAGCCCTCGGGGCCGTCGGGGTCCACGGTGCCCTCGAACAACGCGCCCTGCTCCCTCCACCGGTCGTGGTCGTCGCGGCTCAGGTCCTCGCGGCGGGGCTTGTAGAACCTCACGGTCACGGCAGGCATGGTTCGCTCCATCTCCCATCGAATTCTCACAGAGTGGCCAGTACCGGCCGCTCCGTGAGAAAGTTACCGTAGGTGATCGATCGATTACCAAACCGTGGCGCGGGGGCCTGGGGCGCGTGCGGTCCTACGGCGGCGTACCGCGGGCGTCCGCGCGCCCGGTACGGCCCACCGCAGGGCATACCGCTGACACAGGGGCAGCGGCGGGCATCGCCGGGTGCGAGGAGGCTGGTCAGCTCGACGATCGCCTCGGGAGACGGCTAGAAGTAGCGGCGCACGTTGTCCGCCTCCCGGTGGTGGGACTTGGCCATCAGCATCAGCAGGGAGGCACCCCGCTCGCCGAGGTGTGTGAGGCCCGACTGACGGTATTCGTGCAGGTCCCAGCCCGTTCCGGGCTGGCCGCCGACGGCGGTGTGCTCGTCCAGCAGCGCGCGGGCCTGGCCGTAGGAGAGGCGGGCGAGGCCGGTGTCCGGGCACACATCCCGGGGACTCACGACCTTCCCCCGGGCCGGGGCGGCGGTGGGTGACGAACACCGGCCCGCGGGTGCGGCCTTTGATCAGGCGGGGCAGGAGCCGCGCGGTGCCGGCGTCCCAGTAGACGGTCTCCAGGACGAAATCCTCGCGCACCCGGCCGCCCCGGAGGCGGGCGGCGGCGCCCTTCGCCTTCACCTGGGCCCGGCGCCCGGCGAGGTCCAGCCCCTCCGGCCCCGCCGAGGCCCGCGCCAGCACGAACCTCGCCAGCACGTCGGTCTCGAACTGCTCCAGCTCCTCCGCCGTGGCCAGCGGCCGGACATCACGCAGGTCCCGTACGACAGCCAGCGCCAGCCCGAGCCCCCTCACCTTCAGCCAGATCGCGAACCGATCGGACACGGTGAGAACGCTTCAGGGATCCCGAAGTTGCGTCAGCCTGCGAACAACCGCCGGAGAGAGGACGAACCCCCCCCCGGCCACGAGGTTGAAGACGCAGAGAAGCTCAGAGCAACCCGCGGGATGTCGCACATCAGCTGGCTGCTCGGTCAGCTTGGGCTTGGGCCGGAAGTGTGAGCTTGATCAGAACCGGGGTGGGCTTCTGGGTGTTGCCGGAGGCGTCGGCCAGCAGCCAGCCCTCTGCCCGAGCGGCGCTGGTGCGCTTCACTGTGAGGTCGGTGGCCCGGTTGGCGGTGAAGGTCAGGAGTTCTGTCCAGGCCGGCGCGTTCCGGAGGTCGAGGCGTTGGAGGCTTCCGTCGAGGGAGCTGCGGGTGCTGGCCGCGAAGATGGTGTGTTCGTCCGGGCCGGTGGCCGCGCGAGGGTCGGGGAGGGCGGAGGTGATCCAGTCCTCCTTGTCGGCGGACGGGTTTTTGCTGACGTTGACAGAGGTGCTGTGCCCGGTGCCGCTGAGGAAGTGCTGCTCGTCGGCGAGGTGGACGGCCCGCATGCCGTTGGGGAAAGGGACGTCGTGGCGGGTTTCGTCGCCGGGCCGTTCGCCGATACGGCTGATGGTCACCGATCCGCCGAACAATCCCCCGACCTGGTTGTAGACCCACAGGGTGCCGTCCCGCCCGGCTTCCAGGGTCGCGTAGCCGCCGAAGCCGCCGGCCACGAGCTGAAGGTTGCGGGTCTTGGGGTGCCAGCGTACGAGCGCGCCGCGGCACAGCACGGTCACCGAGCCGTCGATGCCGCGGACGGCCCGGTCTTCGGCGCCGGGCAGAGCCAGGGCCCAGTTGGTCTTGCTGGTCGTGGTGTGGAGTTCAACGACGCCGGCGTTGGTCGTGATCAGGAGCCGGTTAGCGGGAGCGGTACTGATTCCGCTCGGGTGCTGATCGGACTGCCAGACTCCGGTGAACTCCACGCTGGCGTCGACACCTTCGGCGCTGGTCTTGACGATCGGCCAGGGCGGCGGGGTCTCGGCTGCCCGCGTCAGCACGGGAACGTCCGGTTCGGCGTGCCGGGGGACGACGATGTCGGCCAGGGGGACCAGCCGGTTGCCGGAAGCGGCGGTCTCGCCGTACAGCCGGTGCAGCAGTTCCTCCGGGTCGAGCAGCCCGCACAGGGCTGCCTCGATGTGGGAGCTGTCCATCAGGAGCAGCTCGTTGTGGCGGTTGATCCACTCCAGCGCGTTCGAGTTGAACCCGGTGGCGGACAGGACGATGGCACGGGTGCCCGGAGGGCGGGTGGAGAGCCGCTCGGAGAGCTTGGTCAGAGGGTCCGCGCTGAGGGGGGCGGCTTCCCACTTCGCTTCAAGGATGTAGTGGTGGCCGATCGTGAAGAAGACGTCCGTCTCGTCCCTGCCGCCTACCCCGATCACGCTGGGCCGGGCATCGTGGCCCCACGCCTTGAGGACGTCGGCGATCAGCGTGTTGAACGCCTGCCCCCGCTTCTGGGGAGTCAGACCAGGGTCGTCGCGCAGACCTTTGTAGGTGGCCAGGAGGTCACGAAGGCGCAGAGTGAGGTTCAAGTCCACCGCGTCATCCTTTCGGATCGAACGCGGATCACGGAAGGCCGTAGCCACACCGGCTGACGACTGTCGAATGCTGCTGTCCCAGCGCTGGGCAGCGGCCCTCCAAAACTCGATCCGCGCCCCAGCGGCGACTCAGAGGGCGGGCCGGCACGGCGCCGTCCACAGGGCAGACGCGGCCTGAGTCCATCCGTGATCGGTCCTGCTGTCGTCGTGCGCCTCGCCCGCGACCACGAAGCCGTGCTTCTCCAGTTGCCGCACCGCGTTCTCCCGGGGGAGCACGGGCACCTCGCCGTCGATGGCGATCAGGTATCGGCCGGGGTCGTCGGGGTGCGCCTCAACGAGGGTGTCCGCCGGGCCGAGGTCGTCAGGGCCAGCGACGGCGACGAGGTCCGGGCCGATGACGTACATGGCCCACCGTTCGCCGAAGACCGAGACCTCGGCGCTGTACAGCGCAGGCAGGTCGCTGTGGTCGGGGTGAGTGGCGGCCACGGGGGACTCCTCTGACAGGTTCAAAACTGCTTCCCCGACCGTAACGCACGGCTGTGACATCGCCCGGCCGGTGCGCGAGACGGGCCCGGTCGTCACCAGAGGCTCAGCGGGCGACCTTCCGCGATCGTGGCCCGCACCCGTGCCGCGATCTCATTTTCGGTCTCGTCCCGGGCCAGGCCGGCGCGGATGGCGGCGCCGATCGCGCGAGAGCGCCCAGCGGGACCGCGGAGGTCCGAGAGGGGACTACCCGGGTCGCGCCGCCGGGCCACCCACTCGGCCCGGTTCTCCGCCGCCGTGCCCAGCCGCAGGTGCGCCGGCTGCTGACAGGAGTGGGAGTCGCAGGTGTGGCAGACGGTCAGGTCGGTGCCCCACCCCAGCCGCGGGATGACGCCGTGCGCGAGCTGGTACCCGTACAGGTGTCCCGGCACCGTCCCCCGTCGCGTCCGGCCGGGCCGCGAGGTCGCCCGGAAGGTTGCGTGCCCGGTGCTGGAGATCCCGCCGGTGAAGAACCAGCACCCGGTGAGCGGATTCCGGTGCACCTTCGCCCAGTACCGGGCACGGACCGACTCGTCGGCCAACCACGCCGCCCACTCAACCGCAGCTATCCGTACGGGCGTCGGCTCGCCGAGCAGCGAGAGCTGCTCGTCAACGGGAGCGGGCCCGGACCCCTTCACCGCAGCAAGCGGGAAGAGCCCGGACCCGGAGCCGTTCTCAGCCGGCATCGGCCAGGCCGCCGTCCGGCGGGGCGGTCGGGGCAGAAGCAGACGGTGCAGTGGCAGCGGCGCCGACCTTCCTGGCGCGGCGGACCGGGCGGGGGCGCTCGGCGCGGGCACGCAGTTCCTCGATCACCTCCTTCGCGCGGGCGGCGGTAACAGGCTTCGCCTCGCGCTCCAGCTCCTCCGCCGTGACACCGAGCAGCTGCGCGACCAACTCGGCGTCGTTGTTGAACAGCCGGAGGACCGCCGCAGCAGCTTCCCGTGCTGAGACCTCGGCGTCCTCCTTCGCCTTCGCCGCCGCCACCGCGGCCTCCCGCGTGGCCAGGGCGCTGGCCGCCGCCAACTCCCGTGTCCGCGACTGGATCTCCTCGATCGCGCGAACCCGCCGCCGCAGTTCCGCCGCGCTCACCGATGCCGTCGAAGTGCTCACCCGTTCTCCATCCCAACCGAATACGTGCTCATCGCCCGCACCGTAAGCACGACTCCGCGGACACCTCAAACTGCGGTCGCAGAAGTCGGCCGTACCTTCCTTCTTGCCTCCGGCGGGTCCTCTCTCGGAGGGGGTGGGGGCGGGTTGGTTGGGTGCGGGTTGGTGGTGGTTGGGGTGGTGGGGGGGCGGGGTTCCCTCCTCGGCCGGACACCCGGGGGGCGTGCC
>NZ_BAAASB010000012.1:0-309337 GCF_039532665.1 Streptomyces amakusaensis
CCAACACACCCAACCCCACCAAACCCACCACCTGGCCCCCCACCAACACCCACCCCATCAACCTCACCCACACCTACGAAACCCTCCACCAACACGGCTACACCTACGGCCCCGCCTTCCAAGGGCTGGTCAGCGCCTGGAACGGGTCGGACGGCGAGCTTTTCGCCGAGATCGCTCTGCCGGAGGAGCAGCACGATGAGGCGGCTCGTTTCACTCTGCATCCGGCGCTGCTCGACGCGGCGCTGCACATCCTGCTGCCGGGGGTGGCGGAGGCCGGCGGACGGCCGGGACTGCCGTTCTCGTGGTCTCGGGTGACCGTTCATACGGCCGGGGCGACTGCGGTCCGTGTACGGCTGGTGCGCACCACGGCGGAGACCGGACTCGACGAGGTATCGCTCGCGCTGTTCGACCAGGCGGGCACACCTGTCGCGACGGTGGGTGCGCTGCTGTCCCGCGAGGTGTCCGCCGAGATGCTGCGCGGCGCGGCTGCCACACAGCACGAGTCGCTGTTCCAGGTCGAATGGACCGCTGTCCCCGTGACGGACGGCGCGGCGGGGAACACGGCGGACTGGGCGATTCTCGGCGAGGACGGTTTGGGAGTCGCCGCCGAGCTCACGTCCTATCCGGACGCCTCCGCTCTGCGCGCTGCGGTGAACGCCGGCACCTCAATGCCGCCCGTGGTGCTCGTGCAGTTGCCCGGGATGGCAGAGGCGGCTCGGGCCTCCGCAGCCGGTTCCGGGGGCGTCGACCTCGGCGAGGCAGCGCGCACGATCACGCACCGCGCTCTGGAGCTGGCCCGGGAGTGGGTCTCCGAGGCCGTGTTCGGCGCTTCGCAGCTGGTTCTGGTGGCCCGTGACGCCGTGCCCTCCGACGAAGACGCCGGGTTGGAGAACCTCGCACTGTCCGGAGCCTGGGGAATCTTCCGCTCGGCGGCCACGGAGAACCCTGGCCGGTTCGCCATCGTCGATCTGGACGCTTCGGAGGCCTCGGCCCGTCTGCTGCCTGCCGCGCTCGCGGCGGGTGACCACGAGCTGGTGATCCGCGACGGCGTGGCCCGCGCTCCGCGCCTGGCGAAGGTGCGGGCGGAGGCCGACGCCATGGCGACCCCTTGGGACGGCGATGGCACGGTGCTGGTCACCGGTGGCACCGGCGGTCTCGGCGCACTCCTCGCCCGCCACCTCGTCACCGAACACGGCGTACGACACCTCCTCCTCGTCAGCCGACGAGGCCCCCAAGCACCCGGCGCGACCGACCTCACCACCGAACTCACCCAACTCGGCGCGGACATCACCATCGCCGCCTGCGACGTCACCGACCGCACCGCACTCGCCGAACTACTCACGGACATCCCCGACACACACCCACTCACCGCCGTCGTACACACCGCAGGCATACTCGACGACAGCATCATCGCCTCGATGACCGGCGAACAGCTGGACCGGGTTCTGCGGCCCAAGGTCAACGCGGCCTGGAACCTTCACCAGCTGACCGCCGACCGTGATCTGTCCGCCTTCATCATCTACTCCTCCGTCTCCGGCATTCTCGGCCCGCCCGGACAGGCCAACTACGCCGCCGGAAACGCCTTCCTCAACGCCCTCGCCCAGTACCGGCGTTCGCGTGGCCTGCGGGCGACCTCGCTCGCCTGGGGGCTGTGGGACCAGGCGAACGGAATGATCGGCCATCTCGACGAGGCGGACCGCAAGCGTGTCGCCAAGGGCGGAGTGACGCCCATGTCCGAGGACGAGGGGATGGCGCTCTTCGACACCGCCGTCGCCGAGGATCGCAATCTGCTGGCCCCCGTCCGCTTCGACATGGCCGCCCTGCGCGCACTGGGCGAGAACCTCCCGCCCCTGCTGCGGGGCCTCGTCAGGGCGACGCCCCGCCGAGGCTCCGCGGTGGCGGGAGCCGCCACGGGCGCAGTCGGCGGATCGCTGGCGGAGCGGCTCTCCGGGCTCGACTCCGCCGAGCGCGAGACGGCGTTGGTCGACCTCGTACGCGGCGAAGTCGCCGCCGTACTGGGTCACTCGGGATTCGAGAGTGTGGAACAGAGCCGCGCTTTCAACGAGCTGGGCTTCGACTCGCTGTCCGCCGTCGAATTCCGCAACAGGCTCAACGCGCTGAGCGGTCTGCGTCTCCCGGCGACCCTCGTGTTCGACTACCCGACGCCGGCGGCTGTCGCGGGTCATCTCGCGGAGGAAATTCCCGTCCTGGGCGGCCCCTCCCGGATCGGATCCCTCAGTGAGGAGATCGACCGGCTGGAGGCCAGCCTCGCAGAGTCTGATCCCGAGAGCCCTGAGGCGTACGACAGCGCCGTCGGCCGCCTCGAAAAGGTCCTGCTGCGGCTGCGTGAATCCGCAGGACCCACAGAGCAGAACGGAGCGTCGGAGGATGACATTCATTCGGCTTCCGTGGACGAGCTGCTCCATCTCATCGACGAAGAGTTCGACCTCGCGTGAGGTCAAGGAATATTCGGAAATATTCGATGTATTCGCCCTCGCGGCAGAGGAAGTGACACAGTGCGCGAAAACCAGCAGGAAAAGCAGCAGGAATCGCAGGACAAGGTGGTCGACTATCTGAAGCGGGTGACCGCCGATCTCCGGCGCGCCCGTCAGCGGGTCCAGGAACTGGAGTCCCAGGGCGAGGAGCCGATAGCGATCGTGGGAATGGCCTGCCGCTACCCCGGCGGCGTCGGCTCCCCCGAGGATCTGTGGCAGCTCGTCGCCGACGGCGTCGACGCCATCGGCCCCCTCCCCACCCGGCGCGGCTGGGCCGAGGACCTCTACGACCCGGACCCGGAGGCCAAGGGCAAGAGCTACACCCGCGAAGGCGGCTTCCTCTACAACGCCGACGCCTTCGACGCGGGCTTCTTCGGAATCTCACCACGCGAAGCCCTCGGCATGGACCCCCAGCAGCGACTCCTGCTGGAGACCACCTGGGAGACTTTCGAGCACGCGGGCATCGACCCCGCCACCATGCGCGGCACTGACATCGGCGTGTTCGCGGGCGTCATGTATTACGACTACGCCCCGCCCGTGCGGCAGATCCCGCAGGAGCTCGAAGGCATCCTGATGACCGGCAACGCCGGAAGCGTCATATCCGGCCGCCTCGCCTACTCCTTCGGTCTGACCGGCCCCACGGTCACCGTCGACACGGCGTGCTCGTCCTCGCTGGTCGCCCTGCACCTCGCCGCGCAGGCCCTGCGCTCGGGCGAATGCTCCATGGCCCTCGCCGGCGGTGTCGCGGTCATGCACACTCCGAGCACCTTCGTGGAGTTCAGCCGCCAGCGCGGGCTGGCCCCCGACGGCCGCTCCAAGTCCTTCTCCGCCGACGCGGACGGCGTCGGCTGGGGCGAGGGCGTCGGCATGCTGCTGGTCGAGCGTCTCTCCGACGCCCGGCGCAACGGCCACCAGATCCTCGCCGTGCTGCGGGGTTCGGCCGTCAACCAGGACGGCGCGTCCAACGGACTCACCGCCCCCAACGGCCCATCCCAGCGCCGCGTCATCCGCCAGGCGCTGGACATCGCCCGGCTGAAGCCGGCGGATGTCGACGTGGTCGAGGCCCATGGCACGGGCACACCCCTGGGCGACCCGATCGAGGCCGAAGCCCTGCTCGCCACCTACGGACGCCATCGCGGCGACCGGGGGCCTCTGTGGCTGGGGTCTCTGAAGTCGAACATCGGCCACGCGCAAGCGGCGGCGGGCGTCGGTGGCGTCATCAAGATGGTCCAGGCGATGCGCCACGGCGTACTGCCCAAGACCCTCCACGCTGAGCAGCGCTCCCCCGAGATCGACTGGTCGGGAGGCGGAGTCGAGCTGCTGACCGAGGCCCGGGACTGGCCGGAGACCGGACGCCCGAGGCGGGCCGCGGTGTCGTCGTTCGGCGTGAGCGGGACGAACGCGCATGTGGTGCTGGAGCAGGCACCGGAGACGGAAGAGCCGTCGGCCGAGGGTACGGTTCCGGCGGTAGTGCCGTGGATCGTGTCCGGCCGAACGCCCGAAGCCCTCCGGGACCAGATCGAGCGCCTGCGCGCCTTCGCCGACGACTCCGACGCACGCCCGGTCGACATCGGCGCGTCCCTCGTCTCTTCACGCTCGCTGTTCGAACACCGGGCCGTGATCATCGGCGACCAGACCGTCGAAGGTACCGCCGGAAACGGCCGGGTCGCCGTCATGTTCACCGGCCAGGGCTCACAACGAGCCGGCATGGGCCAGGAACTGTACGAGACCTACCCCGCCTTCGCAGCGGCCTACGACGCGGTGCTGTCCCACCTGGACGAGGGCCTTCGGGAGATCATCCGCTCGGGTGAGGGCCTGGACGAGACGGGGAACACCCAGCCCGCGCTGTTCGCCCTCGAAGTCGCCCTCTACCGACTCATCGAAACCTGGGGAGTGAAGCCCGAGGCCCTCACCGGACACTCCATCGGCGAAATCACCGCCGCACATGTAGCCGGAGTGCTGTCCCTGGCGGATGCCTGCACCCTCGTATCGGCACGCGGACGACTCATGCAAAACCTGCCGACCGGCGGAGCCATGATCGCCGTCCAGACAACCGAAGAAGCCGTACTCCCCCTCCTCGCAGGGCGTGAGTCGAGCGTCGGGATCGCCGCCATCAACGGACCCGACTCCCTCGTCATCGCCGGAACCGAAACCGACACCCTCGACATCGCACAACAACTGGGTGTGAAGTTCAAGCGGCTCCCCGTCAGCCACGCCTTCCACTCCCCCCTCATGGAACCCATCCTCAACGACTTCCGGGACGTCGTCACCAAGCTCACCTTCCACACACCCCGGATCCCCATCGTCTCCACCGTCACCGGCAAACTCACAGCACCGGATGAACTGCGCTCCGTGGACTACTGGGTCGAACACGTCCGCCGACCCGTCCGCTTCACCCACGCCATCCACACCCTGACAGAACAAGGCATCGACAACCTCCTCGAACTCGGACCCGACGCCACCCTCTCCGCCCTCACCAACGGCACACCCACCCTCCGCAAAAACCGACCCGAACCCCAGCAGCTCATCACCGCCCTCGCCCACCTCCACGTCAACGGCACCACCATCGACTGGACCACCTACTACCAAAACACCGGAACCCACCCCATCCAGCTCCCCACCTACGCCTTCCAACACGAGAACTACTGGCTGATCACCACCCCCGATGCCGGTGATGTGACCTCCGCCGGGCTTGTCGCGACCGGGCATCCGCTGCTCAGCGCCGTTGTCGAACTGGCCGATGGTGACGGGGCGGTCCTGACCGGTCGACTGTCGCTCCAGACACACCCCTGGCTCGCCGACCACACTGTGCTGGGCTCCGCGGTCGTGCCCGGTGCGGCGTTCGTCGAACTGGCGGTACTGGCCGGTGACCGCGTCGGCTGCGACACCATCGGGGAACTCGTCCTCGCCGCCCCGCTCGTACTCCCCGAACACGGCAACGTACAACTTCAGATCACGGTCACCGGGAGGGAGTTCGCGATCTACTCGCGGCCCGACGGTGACGACCACCCCTGGACCCAGCACGCCACCGGCACCCTCGTGGCCGGCGCGGGCCGGACAGCCGAAGCCCTGGTGGTCTGGCCGCCGGCCGGGGCCGTCGAGGTGGACATCGAGGGCACGTACGAACGGCTTGTGGAGCAGGGGCACGGCTACGGCCCCGCCTTCCAGGGGCTGCGCAAGGTGTGGCAGCTCGACGGCGAGGTGTACGCCGAGGCCTCTCTCCCGGACGACCAGGGCGAGGAGGCCGGCCGGTTCACCCTGCACCCGGCGCTGCTCGACGTCGTCGCGCAGGCCTCCCTGCTCACCGGCCGGACCGAGGCGGGTGGCGCCGAAGGCGATGTGCGCGTCCCGCACACGTGGTCGGGCGTGTCGCTGCACGCCACGGGCGCGTCCGTGCTGCGGATACGGCTGACGCGGGGGGCCGACGGTGGCTCGTCGGCCGTCCACATCGCCGACGGCACGGGGGCCGCCGTCGCCTACGTCGAGAACCTGTCCTGGCGGACCGTCCAGGCCGATGAACTGGCCGACGTCCGAACCCGGTCCGCACAAGGGCTCTTCCGCCTGGACTGGCTGCCCGTACCCGCGGGCCGACAGTCCCAAGCACCCGAACCGAACGACTGGTTCACCCTGGACACGGACGGCGGCGATGCCGCCGAGGGCCTGGCCGGGCTCGTCCGGGCGATGGACGCCGGCGATCTCGCGTCCCCGCCGCCGGTGGTCGTCGCGCCCATCACCTACACCCCGCCCCGGCAGCCGCATGCTTCCGGCACCCCCGGCACCGTACGGGCGGCGGCGCACCAAGCGCTGCGGCTCGTCCAGGGCTGGCTGGCCGACGACCGGTTCGCCGATTCGAAGCTCGTTGTCCTCACCCGGGGCGACGCGCTGACGGCATCGCCTGTGCACGGCCTGCTGCGGACCGCGCAGACAGAGAACCCGGGCCGATTCGTCCTGATCGACGCGGACGGCGGCGAGCAGCGGCAGACGGACGACATCGCGGCGGCTGCCGTTGCCGCCGAAGAGCCCCAACTCGTGCTGCGCGAGGGTGAACTCCTTGTTCCACGCCTCGTGCGGACGACATCCTCCGACGCCGTTCCGGCATCGGAGCGGGTGCCGGCCTTCCACCCCGACGGCACGGTACTCATCACGGGCGCGACCGGTTCCCTGGGTTCACTGCTCGCCCGTCATCTGGTCGCTGAGCACGGCGTACGGCATCTGCTGCTGACCAGCCGCCGCGGCCCGGCCGCCCCCGGGGCCGAGGAACTCACCGCGGAGCTGACCGCGCTCGGTGCCGACGTCACGGTGGCCGCCTGCGACGCGGCCGACCGCACCGCGCTGGCCGCGCTGCTCGCCGGCGTACCGGCCAAGCATCCGGTCACGGCGGTCGTGCACACCGCGGGCGTCACCGACGACGGCGTACTGGCCTCGCTCACACCCGACCGGCTGGACGCGGTGCTGCGGCCGAAGGTCGACGCGGCCTGGAATCTGCACGAGCTGACCGCCGATCTGGATCTGAGCGCCTTCGTTCTCTACTCGTCGGTGTCCGGGCTGCTGGGCGGCGCGGGGCAGGGCAACTACGCTGCCGCCAACGCGTTCTTGGACGAGCTGGCCGCGCACCGTACGGCGCGGGGCCTGCCCGCGCTGTCCCTGGCCTGGGGGGCCTGGGGCGGGGCTGCCGCAGGTCTCGCGGGTGAGCTGGACGAGGCGGATCTGACCCGGCTGCGCCGCTCCGGCATCGTTCCGCTCATGCCGGAGCAGGGCCTGTCCCTCTTCGACGCCGCCCTCACGATCGCCGACGGCGGCGGGGGCAGGGACGAAGGCCGGTCTCTGCTCGTGCCCGCTCCGTTCGACACGTCGGTGCTCTCCCGGCGGCGGGCCGACGAGTTGCCCGCGGTCCTGCGCGCGCTCGTCCCCGCGATCGGTCGGCGCAGCGCGGCGAACGGCGGCGAGCCGGACGGTGGTGGCTCGTTGCCTCGGCGACTCGCCGGGCTCTCCGCCGAGGAGCAGGAGCGCGAGCTGACCGAGCTGGTGCGTACGCAGGTCGCCCGCGTCCTCGGTCACGCGGGCCGGGAGAGCGTCGCGCCCGACCGGGCGTTCAAGGAGTTCGGCTTCGACTCGCTGACCTCCATCGAACTGCGCAATCGGCTCAACTCGGCCACCGGGCTGCGGTTGCCGACCGCGCTGGTCTTCGACCACCCCACGCCGGCCGCCGTCGCCGCCCATCTGCGTACGGAGCTGTTGCCCCAGCTCGGCGGAGCGGCGGGCGAGGACACCGACGATCCGCAGGACCGGCGGCTGCGGCAGGTGCTGACATCGGTCCCGCTGGACCGGATTCGCCGGGCCGGGCTGCTGGACGTGCTGCTTCAGCTGGCCGCCCCCGAGGCGGGGACGGCGGCGAGGGCCATGAATCAGGACGCGGCCCCGGCGGAAGCGGCCGGAGTGGCCGAGACGGTCGACTCGATCGACGAGATGGACGCCGAGAGCCTGCTGCTGCTGGCGACCGGCGTGGAAAGGTCATGATGAGCACGTCCTCCAACGAACAGTTCGTCGCCGCGCTCCGAACCTCCCTCAAAGAGGTCGAGCGACTGCGGCAGCAGAATCAGCAGCTCATCGCCGCCTCGCACGAGCCGGTCGCGATCGTCGGCATGGCCTGCCGTTTCCCCGGTGGTGTCGCCTCGCCCGAGGATCTGTGGCGGCTGGTCGCGGACGGCACGGACGCCGTCGGCCCCTTCCCCGACGGTCGCGGCTGGGCCGAGGATCTGTACGACCCGGACCCGGCAGCATCGGGCACGACGTACGCCCGCGAAGGCGGCTTCCTCTACGACGCCGACGCCTTCGACGCGCCCTTCTTCCGCATCTCGCCGCGCGAGGCGCTGGCGATGGACCCCCAGCAGCGGCTGCTCCTCGAAGTCGCCTGGGAGACCATCGAGCGCGCGGGCATCGACCCGCTGTCGCTGCGCGGCAGCCGTACCGGCGTCTTCGTCGGCGGCAACGGCCAGGACTATCCGCTGCTTCTCACTGATCCGCCCCGGGAGGTCGAAGGGCTGCTGATCACCGGCAACGCCGGCAGTGTGGCCTCCGGCCGGATCTCGTACACCCTGGGACTCACCGGTCCCGCCGTCACTCTGGACACGGCGTGCTCGTCGTCGCTGGTCGCCCTGCATCTGGCCGCGCAGGCGCTACGGTCGGGCGACTGCTCGATGGCGCTGGTGGCCGGTGTGACCATCATGTCCACGCCCTCGGGCTACATCGAGTTCAGCCGCCAGCGCGGCCTCGCCCCGGACAGCCGCTCCAAGGCGTTCTCGGCCGACGCCGACGGCGTCGGCTGGGGCGAGGGTGTCGGTGTCCTGCTGGTCGAGCGTCTCTCCGACGCGCGGCGCAACGGCCACCAGGTGCTGGCCCTCGTACGCGGCAGCGCCGTCAACCAGGACGGCGCGTCCAACGGCCTCACCGCCCCCAACGGCCCCTCCCAGCGCCGCGTCATCCGCCACGCCCTGGAGAATGCCCGGCTGGCTCCCGCCGACATCGACGCGGTCGAGGCCCACGGCACAGGCACACCCCTGGGCGACCCGATCGAGGCCGAAGCCCTGCTCGCCACCTATGGCAAGGAGCGTCCGGACGGCCGACCGCTGTGGCTGGGCTCGGTCAAGTCCAACCTTGGGCATACACAGGCCGCCGCCGGTGTGGCGGGCGTCATCAAGATGGTCCAGGCGATGCGCCACGGCGTACTGCCCAGGACCCTGCACGTGAGTACGCCGTCCCCCGAGGTCGACTGGTCTGCGGGCGGGATCGAGCTGCTGACCGAGGCCCGGGACTGGCCCGACACCACGCAGCCACGCCGGGCGGGCGTGTCCGCCTTCGGGATCAGCGGGACGAATGCGCATGTGGTGCTGGAGCAGGCACCGGAGACGGAGGAAGCCGCCGTCGAGGGTGTGGTTCCGGCGGTGGTGCCGTGGATCGTGTCCGGCCGAACGCCCGAGGCTCTGCGGGACCAGTTGACGCGGCTTCGGGAGTACGCCGCCGGCACGGACGCGCGCCCGGTCGACATCGGCGCGTCGCTGGTCTCTTCGCGGTCGCTGTTCGAGCACCGGGCCGTGATCATCGGCGACCAGACCGTCGAAGGTACCGCAGGGGCCGGCCGGGTCGCCGTCATGTTCACCGGCCAGGGCTCACAGCGGGCCGGCATGGGCCAGGAACTGTACGAGACCTACCCCGCCTTCGCAGCGGCCTACGACGCGGTGCTGTCCCACCTGGACGAGGGCCTTCGGGAGATCATCCGCTCGGGTGAGGGTCTGGACGAGACCGGGAACACCCAGCCCGCACTGTTCGCCCTCGAAGTCGCCCTCTACCGACTCATCGAAACCTGGGGAGTGAAGCCCGAGGCCCTCACCGGACACTCCATCGGCGAAATCACCGCCGCACACATCGCCGGAGTGCTGTCCCTCGAAGACGCCTGCACCCTCGTATCAGCACGCGGACGACTCATGCAGGCACTCCCCACCGGCGGAGCCATGATCGCCGTCCAGACAACCGAAGAAGCCGTACTCCCCCTCCTCGCGGGACGGGAAGCAACCGTCGGGATCGCCGCCATCAACGGACCCGACTCCCTCGTCATCGCCGGAACCGAAACCGACACCCTCGACATCGCGCAACAGCTGGGGGTGAAGTTCAAGCGGCTCCCCGTCAGCCACGCCTTCCACTCACCCCTCATGGAACCCATCCTCAACGACTTCCGGGAGATCGTCACCAAGCTCACCTTCCACACCCCCCGGATCCCCATCGTCTCCACCGTCACCGGCAAACCCGTAACAGCCGATGAAATCTGCTCCGTGGACTACTGGGTCGAACACGTCCGCCGCCCCGTCCGCTTCACCGACGCCATCCACACCCTGACGGAACAGGGCATCGACAACCTCCTCGAACTCGGACCCGACGCCACCCTCTCCACAATGGTCGAGGACATCCCGGCCGCCTCCGCCCTGCGCAGAGACCGGCCCGAACCCCAGCAGCTCATCACCGCCCTCGCCCACCTCCACGTCAACGGCACCACCATCGACTGGACCACCTACTACCAAAACACCAGAACCCACCCCATCAACCTCCCCACCTACGCCTTCCAGCGCCGCCGCTACTGGCCCGAGGTGACAGGTGGTACCCGTCGGCAGAACGGATCGGGGGCGGAGCCCGCCGATGTGTCGTCACCATCGGCCATCTTCGACGGGCTCACCGGTGCCGAGCGGCTGACAGCGCTTCAGGATCTGGTGCGCTCGCAGACGGCGGCGGTGCTCGGGCACGCCGAGCACGACACGATCGGCGACCGGCAGACCTTCACGGAGCTGGGCTTCAACTCGATCACGGCCGTCGAGTTGCGCGATCGTCTCCGGGGCTCGGCCGGATCACGGCTGACCGCCGCCGAGGTGTTCGAGCACCCCACCGTGGAGGCGCTGGCGGCGCATCTGGCCGCCGGGACGCCCGTACAGGAAACGACCGATCCGCGGGGGCTGTCGACACTGGTCGGCGACGGCGTGTCGCTCGTGGAGACGTTCCGTCGAGCCTGCCTCGACGGCCGGGCCGAGCAGGGGCTGAGATTTCTCGCCGCCGCGTCCTATCTGCACGGCAGTACTGCGGGCACCGCAGGCGCAGGAGCCCGGGTCGGCGCGACCGCGCCGAAGGGCTCGCGCCGCGAACCGGTCCGGTTCGCGAAGGGTGGTAAGGGTGGTGAGGGTGGTGAGGCCCTGCCGGAGCTGCTGTGTCTGCCTTCGTTCGTCGCGCCGTCCAGTCCGCTCCAGTACGCGCGGCTCGGCGCGGAGTTCCAGGGCGAGCGCGGTGTAAGGGCCCTGGCCCTCTCGGGATACGGGTACGGCGGCTCGGCCGCTGGGGCCGACGGGACCGGCGGGGACGGCTTGGCCCAGCTGCCTGAGACGCTCGGGGACGCCGTACGGGCGCACTCCGAGCTGGTGCGGCGCGCGGCCGGCGATCGGCCGTATGTGCTGGTCGGGTACTCCTCCGGCGGCTGGCTCGCGCATGCCGTGGCGGAGGCGCTGGAGGCGGACGGCGGGCCGAAGCCCGCTGGGCTCGTACTGCTCGACACATATCTGCCCGGGGACCGGGAGACCGCCGAGTTGCAGCAGTCCCTCTTCCGCGAGCTGGCCGGCCGGCCGGAGATCGTCGAGACGGTGGACGGCACGAAGCTGATGGCGATGGGCCGGTATCTGAGTCTGTTCGAGGGCTGGGTTCCGGGCCGGACGTCGACGCCGACTCTGGTGGTGCGGGCCGCCGACTTCCTGTTGGAGCCGGGTACGACGCCGCTCGCGAGCACGCGTGCGGGGTGGCCGCTGCCGCACACCGAGGTCGTGACGTCCGGCAGTCATCTCTCCGTCGTCGAGGAATTCGCTCCGACGACCGCCAAGGCCGTCGCCGACTGGCTGGCCGACCTCTCGTGACCACGGGGACGAACGCGTCGCCCCGCAGAAAGGACACTCTCTTGTCGACCGGAATCAAGACGACGCTCCCGCTCCCCTCCCCCGGCGGAGTCGATCTGCTGAGCTGGAGTTTCGTCCAGGACCCCTACTCCACGTACGAGAAGCTGCGTGAGTCCGGTGTCGTACGACGTCATGTGGTCAAGACCCTGGCCACCGAACTCAACGCCTGGGTGGTGACCGATTACGAGCAAGGGCGTGCGCTGCTCGCCGATTCTCGGCTGTCGAAGGACGCGGTCAATCTGCCGGCGGTCGTGAACGCCCAGTCGCTCGACGCCGAAAGCTCCGCGCCGGAGCATCCGCGCAGCATGCTGTTCAGTGACCCGCCCGAGCACACCCGGCTGCGGAAACTCATCGGCAGGGCGTTCACCATGCGCCGTGTGGAGAAGATGCGCCCTTGGATCGAGGCCACGACGGACAGGCTGTTGGACGGGATCGTCCCGGGCCGGGATTTCGATCTGGTCGAGGACATCGCGCTGGCGTTGCCGATCTATGTGATCGGGAATCTCCTCGGCGTTCCGGAGGAGCGGTTCGACGATTTCAAGAGGTGGAGTGGGGCGCTCGCGAGCGTCGACATCTCGGCGGAGGAGAAGCAGCGGGCGATCGGGCAGGCATTCGCTTATCTGGCTGAGCTTGTCAAGGAGAAGCGGGCGAATCCCGGTGACGACATGGTGTCCGCGCTCATCGAGGCGGACACCGGTGGAGTGGGTCTGGACGACACCGAGTTGATGTCGACGATCTTCCTGGTGATGAACGCGGGTTACGAGACCACGGCGAACATGATCAGCAGTGGTGTGCTGGCTCTGCTGACCCATCCTGACCAGCGGGATGTCCTGCGGGCCGATACCACTCTGGTGCCGGGTGCGGTCGAGGAGTTCCTGCGGTACGAGAGCCCGCTCAATATGTCGACGATCCGTTTCACCACCAGTCCGGTGGAGGTCGGTGAGGTCACCATCCCGGAGAACGAGATCGTCTTCATCGCCCTCATGTCGGCGAACAGGGACCCCGGGAAGTTCGCCGATCCGAATCGGCTGGATGTGACGCGGGCCGGTGCCCAGGCCCATGTGTCGTTCGGGCACGGTGTGCATCACTGCCTGGGCGCGCCGCTCGCCCGGCTGGAGGGCGAGATCGTCTTCCGAAAGCTGCTGGAGCGTTTCCCCCATTGGGAGCCGGCCGTCGATCCGGCCGCTCTGGAGTGGCGTTACACGGCACAGTTCCGAGGTCTGGAGAGGCTTCCGGTCCGTATGAGCTGACCTCGGGTCGCTCGTGCGCACCATCAGTTCGCAGTTGTTTATCAGAAATGGAGAGGTGTATTCGCAATGGGTGCTGGCAAGGACGTGGTGAACCGGTTCTTCGCGGCCGGTCTGCGGGATGATGTCGAGGCGGCTTCGGCGTGCTTCACCGACGACGCCCGCTGGATCATGGCGGAGGGGGTGGAGCCAGGCACGACGTACACCAAGGAGGAGATTCCCGGGTTCCTGGACAAGATCATCGGCCTTCGCAAGGAGTACGAGGCGAAGGGCATCACCCTCGTGTACGGCGAGCTGCTGGAGGTGGGTGATCGGGTCATCCTGGAATTCACCGTCAACTCCCCCGACGGCGCGGTGCTCGACCGCGCTGTCGATGTCTTCACCATTCGCGAGGGGAAGATCGCGGTGAAGGACGTCTTCCGCAAGGCCTGACGGGCCTCCGGGGACGCACCCTCGGTCTCGACGTCACACTCCGCCCCGCTCCGTCCCCCGGCAGGGACGAGAGCGGGGCACGGTCCCGAGCTGATGCGGCAGTTGCCGCCGTTCGTGGCGACCGGTCTGGGGCTCGCCCGGCTGCTGGATCTCCTGGACGGTACGGACGCCCGGCGGGGAGGCCCGCCGGGCGTGTCGCCGCCGGGCGTGTCGCCGCCGCGCTACGCGACCTTCGGGCCGCAGCGCATCCCGATGTAGACGCACCCCGTACCGTCGGGGAGCTTGGCGAAGACGACGGGCGTGTACCCCTCGCTGAAGGCCGCGCCCACCCCCGTACCGGCGAAGACGGTGTCGGTCACCGGCACCAGGTCGATGTGCAGGGGCTCGGAGAAGTGCTTCATGCCGTCGACGAACTCGTACAGCACATGGCCCGCGCCGTCCCGTTCGGTCACGGTGATGATCACGCCCTCGCGGCGGTAGACGCCGACGAGCGGGGCGAAGTCGACCGCGGGCGGCTGGGCGGGCGGGGCGAAGGGCTCCGGCATCGTCACTCCGGCCAGCTCGGCGAGGAGTTCCCGGTAGAGCGCGGCGTAGAGTTCGCGCGCACCGCCGCCGTTGGTGAGCAGGGCGACCGCCACCCCGGCGGAGGGCACCACGCGGAGATAGCCGTACTGCCCGATCGACGCGCCGTCGTGTCCGTAGCCCTGGACGCCGTCCCAGTCGTAGAGGGTCCAGCCGAGGCCCCAGCCGTCGGCGCTGACGGTCCACTTGTCGGGGGACTCCGCCTCGCGCCGCCGCATCAGCGCGGTGGTCTCCTCGGACAGCACGCGTGTGCCGTCCTCCGCCAGACCGCCGTTGAGGTGCATGCGCGCGAGCCGCGCGAGGTCGCCGGCCGTGGAGAGGACCCTGCCGTACGGGCCCGCCGAGCGCGGCATCAGGTCCCAGCTGGGCGCGGGCTCCGGCTCCTGGCCCGGCTCGCCGAGGTGTCCCATCGCGGCGCGGAAGCGGAGCGCCTCCTCGGGGAGCGTCATCGTGTGGGTGACGCCGAGCGGGGCGAGGAGGAGGTCCTTGAGCGCCTCGTCCCAGACCTTGCCGGTCACCACCTCGGTGATCCGGCCGAGCACGTTGTAGCCGATGCCGCTGTACGAGATCGCGGTGCCGGGCGGGCAGTCGAGCGTCACATTCCCGGCGGCCTCGACATACTTGGCGAGGCAGTCGTCACCGCGCCCGCTGTCGTAGGTGAAGTCGCAGGTGAGGCCGCTGGTGTGGCTGAGCAGCCGACGGACGGTGATCTCCCTGGCCACGGCGGGATCGGGTATCGAGAACTCGGGCAGGATGTCCGCGACCGATGCGTCCAGGTCCAGCTGGCCCGATTCGACGAGCCGCATGATCAGGGTGGCGGTGTAGATCTTCGCGATCGAGCCCAGCTGGAAGACCGAGTCGGTCGTCGCCTCCACGCCGGTGCCCCGGTGCAGTACGCCGCCGGCCAGCTCATGGACGGTCCCGTCGACGAGGATCGCCAGCGAGGCGGCCGGTACGCGGTACTTGACGCGCAGCTCGTCGAGGCGGGCCTGCCAGTGGGCGAGGTCCAGCTTCCGGCCGGCCGAGTCCCGGGTCCCCCACTCGCCCTTGACCTGCCAGTTGCCCTGCTCGTCCCAGTTCAGCTGCTGCGGCATGCGTCTGCTCCCACCTGATGTGTACGAAGCTGCTCGATGCGAACACTGTACGCACGGCGGAACGCTGTACGCAAGAGGCGTACAGCGTGCGCTACCGTGGGGGGCGACACCGCGACGAGTGGAGATGAGGCCCTGTGCCAGCCGAGATGAAGCCGACCGAGTCGGTGTGGACCCGGCCGCGCCCCCGGCAGCGGGAGCAGCTGACCCGCGAGCAGATCGTGGCCGCGGCGATCGAGTTGCTGGACGCGGAGGGCGTGGAAGCGCTCAGCATGCGCAAACTCGGCACCCGCCTCAACGCGGCGGCCACCTCCCTCTACCGGCATGTGGCCAACAAGGACGAGCTGATCGAGCTGGTCGTCGACGAGATCTACGGCGAGCTGGAACCGCCGCCTGCCACCGCCGATCGCGCCCGGTGGCGCCCGGCCGTCGCCCGCGTCGCGGCGGAGCTGCGGGCGATGACCCTGCGCCATCCCTGGATCGCCCCCGAGATCGGCCAGACCGGCCTGGTGCACGTCGGCCCGAACGCCGTGCGGATGACATCGGGACTGCTCGCGCAGTTCGAGGCCGCGGGCTTCCCGGCGGACGAGAAGGACCAGGCCGCGGGGACGCTCATGGCGTATGTCATCGGCATCGCGACCACCGAGGCCGCGTACCTCTCGGCGATCGCCCGCAGCGGCAGGACCGAGCGGGAGTGGGTGGCGGAGCTGCGCCCGGCCTTCGACGAGGCCTCCCGGGAGCACCCGGGACTGCGGGAGGGAAGCTCCGCCCAACAGGACACCCACCCCCGGCGGATCCGTGACGACGCCTTCGACTACGGCCTCGCCCGGGTCCTCGACGGCCTGGCGGCCCGGCTCGACGCCTGAGCGGGACCGGAGGAAGATGGAAGGGGCGGGGCACACCGGATGTGAGACGGGTGGTTGAGGACTCAATGAGCGAGCGGGGCAAGCGAACTGACGAGCCCCGGCACCGGGTACGGATTCCCGGTTTCGCCAGGGAGGACGCCGAGATCGGACTCGGCGACGCCGTCGCCCGGGTGACCACGGCGGCAGGCATCCGCCCCTGCGGCGGCTGTGGCCGCCGGGCCGAGTCCCTGAACCGCTGGCTGGTGATCGGCGGCGTCCGCACGCCCCGCTGAGCACCCGTCACTCCGACGGGTAACGACGCAACGGCGTAGCCCTGTAACGCTGTAACGCTGTAACGGCACGGAAAGCACGCTCGCGACGCGAACCGGGAACGGCCGGGGCACGAACCGTTCCGGCGTGAGCGCGTGTGCGAGGAGTGACCGATGCAGTCCGAACCGATGAGCACACCGATGGACCTCCCGGAGGACGAGACCGGCCCGCCGCCCGAAGCCGCCCCGGACGGGCCCGGCACGGCGCCCGAACCCCCTCCCGTCACCCAGGCCTGCTGCGACTGCGGCGGCAACACCGCCTCCGGCGCGGGCGGTCACGACGGATCGGCCGCGCGGAGCGCGGGACCCACCCCTGTGTACGTCCTGGGGCGGGTCCGCGCCGTGTTCCCCGACATCTCCGTACAGCGGGAGTTCAGCCAGGTCGCGGGCGAGGCGGAGCAGCCGGACGCGACCGACGACGACGCCCTCTACCGCGTCCTGTCCGACCCGGACAACCGCTACATCGCCCGGCAGATGTGTTACGTCCTCTCCGTCCAGGGCGTCGACACCTACCTCCTGGAGCCCACCGACCCCACGGACCTGCCCGAACTGGTGGAGGCGCTGCGACCGGTCGCCGACCGGCGCGATCTCGCCGTGATCGTGGGCCGTCTGGGGCCGGTCGCGCCCCCCGGCGCGTGCCAGGGGCTCTCCGTCCCCGTGGTGGGCGTGGAGAAGATCTGGGCCTTCGACAGCAAGGAGCTGATCCAGGCGATCGAGCGGCCCACCGGCACCTCCCGCAAGGACTTCGAGAAGGGCACCGGGGCCCTGCTCGACCGGCTGCTCCAGCTCAGCGACAACGCGGGCACCGCGCCCGCCGACCGGGCCCTCAACTACCTCACCGTACGGAACCAGGAGATCTACCAGAGGACCAACGAGGCGTACACCGACGGCTACACCCTCTCCTCGGTGGATGCGGTGCCGTCCCGGCTCAGCGGGGCCCAGACCGTCATCACGGCGATCTTCTCGTACACCCACCGCCGGACCAATGTCACGGAGAAGTGGTCCGTCCGCGTCGGCGTCGACGGGCTGTTCCCCTATCCCGTGACCCCGTTCCAGACCTACTACAACCGGTAACCGGTAAACCGAAGAGAGGCGAAGGGACATGCGTATTCCTGGATTCGCCGTCGACACGGCGGCCCCCGGGGCGAAGGCGGGCGACTTGATCCTCCCCCAGCAGTTCACCTGCGAGGAGGAGCTGGGCCCGGTCTGCCGCAACCGGTGCAGGGGCGCCTACAACTTCAGCGGCTGTGTGCAGCGGTGTCTGCGCCAGCTCTGTGACAAGAAGCGGTGACCTCCGCATGAGTGTCCCCGGATTCACCCGTACGCGACCGGCGCACGTCCCGGCCGGCGATCGGCTGCTCCCCCAGGAGATCTCCTGCGAGAGCGTCGTGGGGCCGGGCTGCCACACGAACTGCGAGTACCCCGAAGGTTTCGACGACAACTGCTATTCGCGGTGCCTGGAGAACAGCTGCCAGTACTGGGACGAGCTGGGAGTGGCGGTGGTGATGGCATGACACTGCCCGGATTCACTCTCGCCCGGCCCGGCCGGTCGGCCGACCGCCTCTTCCCTCAGCTGGGCACCCGCTGCGAGAACCAGTGCCTCGATTCCTGCTACGACCAGTGCGCGGAGCTGCCCCTGTACGAGGCGCCCGAGTGCTACAGAAACTGCGCGTCCTCGTGCCGGAAGGCATGCGGGCCGTGGCAGACCGACCCACCGCCTCTCTGAGGAGAGAAGGTGCCCATGGAACCGCTGGACCTGGCCGGTCTGACGCCCCTGAGGGCGCTCACGACCGGCCGGTCCTCCGTCGTCGTGGGGCTGATCGACGGTCCGGTCGCCCTGGACCATCCCGCTCTCGCGGGCCGTGCGGTACGGGAGTCGCGCCCGGCCGGTCCGAAAGGCTGCCGCCGGGGCGATGTGTGCTGCGCGCACGGCACATTCGTCGCGGGGATCCTCGTCTCGGCCACGGGCGTCTGCCCCGGGTGCGCCCTGCTGGTGCGGCCCCTCTTCGCGGACCGCCCGGCGGGAGGCGGCCCGGCGACCTGTCTGACCGGGGTGCGCACCGGGGAGCTGGCCGAGGCGATCACCGAGACCGTCGACGCGGGCGTCCGGGTGCTGAACCTCAGCATGGCGCAGCCCGCGCCCTCCGGCGTCCCGGACCGCGCGCTGGAGGCGGCACTCGACCATGCCGCGGACCGGGGCGTGATCACCGTGGTCGCGGCCGGCAATCAGGGCCGGACGGGATCCTCGGTGCTCACCCGCCATCCCTGGGTCGTCCCGGTCGTCGCGTACGACCGCGCCGGGCGGCCCATGCCCCAGTCCAATCTGGGCATCTCGATCGGACGGAACGGGCTCGGGGCCCCCGGCGACCGGATCACCGGCCCGGGGCTCGGCGGATCCTTCCGGACCGTGAGCGGCACGAGCGCCGCCACCCCCTTCGTCACGGGCGCGGCGGCACTGCTGTGTTCGCTGTTCCCGGCCGCCTCCGCCGCCGCCGTGCGGTACGCGCTGACCCGCGCCACGGCCCACCGCCGCTCGGTGATCCCGCCGCCGCTCGACGCCTGGGCGGCGTACACCGCGCTCCGGGACGGGCAGGTGCTCACCCGGTGACAGATGACGGGAGCGGGGAGACCGGGAGACGCACGTCACATCCGCCGATGTCACATCCTGCCGCGCTGTTCCGTCGAGAAGGCACAGACCCGAACAACGGCAAGGAGCGCACCACCATGGACGCACGCTTGAACCTTCTCGACAACGCGGTCACGGCGAAGGCCCTGCGGCACATCATCTCGGCGGGCAAGGCCATCGAGGGCTCGCCGCTGCCGGCCTCGACACAGGAGCTGGTGAAGATCCGCGCGAGCCAGATCAACGGCTGCGGTTTCTGCGTCGACATGCACACCAAGGAAGCGGCACACGCCGGGGAGACCTCGACGCGCCTTCATCTGATCGCGGTCTGGCGGGAGGCCACGGTCTTCACCGACGCCGAGCGCGCCGCCCTGGAGCTGACGGAGCAGGGCACCCGCATCGCCGACGCGGCCGGCGGCGTCACCGACGCCGCCTGGGCGAACGCCGCCAAGCACTACGACGAGGACCAGCTCGGCGCCCTGGTGTCGCTCATCGCCCTCATCAACACCTTCAACCGCTTCAACGTCATCATCCAGCAGCCCGCCGGGGACTACCGGCCCGGCCAGTTCTGACGGCCGGCCGGCGGCACACCGCCCCGGGCAGGTCCACCCGTGCCCGGGGCGGTGTCTTTTTTGATGTGTACGCCGTCAAACAACGCCCCCCGAAAACATGGTGTCCAAGATCGACAGGTTGTACGTTGTCCCGGTCCAGCCTGCCGATATCGGAGCACCCCATGCCCTCCCCGTCGCCCGTCACCGTGACCCTGGCTGAGATCGCCCGTCTGGCAGGGGTGGGCCGGGCGGCCGTGAGCAATTGGCGGCGGCGCTTCGACACCTTCCCCGATCCGTCCGGCGGCACGGACGCCAGTCCCCGATTCGCCCTGGCCGAGGTGGAGTCGTGGCTGCGCGCCGAGGGGAAACTGCGGCGCGAGGAAGATCTCCTGCGCTGGCTCTGGCCGCAGTTCGACGCTCTCCCCGGCCGGGCGTCGGCCGGGGAGGCCATCGCCGCGCTCGCCGAGACCGTGTCGCCGGAGGGCACACCCGGAGAGATGACGGAGGCTCAGCGAACCGCCGTGGCGGAGGCGCTGGAGGTCGCCCGCGCCCATGGCGCGGGACCCACCTTCGCCTTTCTGCTGGAGCGCTGGTCGCACACGCACATCCGGCAGATCGTCTCGACCCCCGCGCAGCTCGCCGAGCTGATGATCGCCCTGGCCGCACCTCCCGGCGAGAAGCCGCGTACCGTGCTGGATCCCGCCTGCGGGACGGGAGGGCTGCTGATAAAAGCCGGCCATCACTGGTCCTCCGGCCGGAAGCTGGAGCTGATGGGCGCGGAGGTGAACCCGGTGCTGACGCGGCTCGCCCGGGGGCGCGTCGCGATGGAGAGTCTGCCGGGGACCGCCGATGTCCGCGTCCGTACGGCCGACACGCTGCGCGCGGACGCGTGGGCCGACGCGCGCGTGGACGTGGTGCTGTGCAACCCGCCGTACAACGGACGCGACTGGGGGCACGGGGAACTCGCCACCGACGCCCGCTGGGTCCACGGCCATCCGCCGCGCACGGAACCGGAGCTGGCCTGGGTGCAGCACGCGCTGTCCCGGCTCACGGACGGCGGGACGGCGGTGCTGCTGCTGCCCCCGGGGGTGGCCAAGAGGCGCGCCGGCCGGCGGATCAGGGCCGGGCTGCTGCGCACCGGCGCTCTGCGCGCCGTGATCGCGCTCCCCTCGGGATCCGCCCCTCCCTACGGCGTCGGACTGCATCTGTGGCTTCTGCGGAAGCCCTCGGAGGGTGTCCGCCCGCCGTCGACCCTGTTGCTCGTGGACGCGGCGGAGGAGGGCGACCGGATCGGCAACGGCCCCCGGCCGCCGGTGGACTGGGACGCGCTGCTGCGGTCCCTGCCCCCGCTGACACGGGCGCACGAGGCGGGTGAAGTGGGTGAGGGTCTCGACCCGGAGTCCGTCCGGAGCGCCGCCGTGCCGGTCACGGGCCTTCTCGACGAGCAGGTGGATCTCACTCCGGCCCGGTATGTGCCGGCCGTCGGGCGATCGGCGGCCCGGAGCCGCCGGCGCTCGTGGGAGGAGTTCTCCTCGGCCGTCGGGCGGCTGGAAGAGCTCTCGGCGACCCTGTCCGCGCTGCGGCAGACGGCGGAGGGCGGCCCTCACTCCTCCATGACGACGGTCGACGAGCTGCTCCGGGCGGACGCGCTGCGGCTGCACCCGGGCCAGGCGCTCCCCCGGGGAGGCGCGGTGCAGCACGGACCCCGGCCCCCGGACGCCGTTCCCGTGCTCACGGTCGGCGAGCTGCCGCGCCGTACGGAGCCCACGGGCTGGCTCGTCCCGCACCAGGTGCGCGCGTTCGGGGGGTACATCACGCTGACCGCCCCCGACGATGTCGTGGTGGCGGTCGCCTCGCAGACGTACGGCGTCTGGGTGGAGGAAGCCGCGCCCACGGTGATCGTTCCGCAGATAGTGGCGCTGCGGCCGGATCCCGCCCTGCTCGACCCCTGGTTCCTCGCCGGGTGCCTGCGCTCCCCCGAGAACGCCCGCCGGGCGGGCTCCCACTCCACGCACGCCTCACGGGTCGATGTCCGCCGGCTCCGGGTGCCCCGGCTGCCCCTGGCCGAGCAGCGGCGGTACGGGGACGCCTTCCGCCGGATCGTCGAGCTGGAGCGGGCGCTCGCGCGCGCCGACGGGCTGGGCAGGGAGCTGACCGCCGCGCTGAGCGACGTCCTGGCGGGCGGTCGGCTGCTCTGACGGGTGCCGGGGGCCCGGGGAGCCGTCGAACGGCGGGGTGGGGTCGTCGCCCAGGGCCCATACGCAGTGCGCCACTCTCAGCCCGGCGTCGAGGAACACCTCGTGCACGCCGGGCGCGGTCTGTCCGTCGAGGGCCACGACCAGCTCCCGGCAGAGCGCGAGCGCCGCCCGTACGTCGGAGGGCCGGGCCCTCTCCCCGTGGTGGAGTCTCGCGTCCGCGCACAGCAGCTGGATCCTCGCCGTGAGTTCCGCGCGGAGCCCCCACGCGCGTACCGCGCTCCGGAGCAGCGACTCCAGCGCCGCGCAGTGCGGCCCCGGCCCCCGCCCGTCCGACAGTTCCCGCCGGGCCGCTTCCAGGGCGGCCTCCGCCTCGGCCGTCCGGAGCCGGGGGGTGTCGCGGCGCGCGGCACGGAAGCGCCCGCGCGCACGCGCCCGGACGGGCGGCGCGGGGCTCGTCCCGCCCGGCTCGCGGAAGGGGAGGGTCGGGTCGTGGGTCATGCGGGGGATCGGCTCGGGGTCGCCCTCGGCGGGCAGGAAGGGGTGGTACGCCGCACGGACCTCCTCGGCGCTGCCGAGTCGGCCCTCGACCCGCTTGACCAGCATCCGGTCCACGGTCAGGGCCAGCTCCGGGGGGAGCCCGGGGGCGCTCCCGGCGACCGGAGGGGCCGGTGTCTCGGACATGTGGTGGTACTCCAGTCCGCCTTCGGTGGTCGCGTGGAACGGCCAGCTACCCGTGTGCAGTTCGTAGGCGATGCAGCCCAGGGAGTAGATGTCGGACGCGAGGCCGACGGCTCCGTCGCGGAACTGCTCGGGGGAGGTGTAGCCGGGGGTGTTGGGACTCATGTAGCCGGGCGCGGTGTGGCGGGTCGCGCTGGGGTCCACCGGCCGGGCGATACCGAAGTCGATCACGTGCACGGTGCCCCGGTCGGTGATCATCACATTGTTCGGGTTGAGATCGCGGTGGATGAAGCCATGGCGGTGCGCGTAGGCGAGCGCCGCGGAAATCTGCACCATGACGGAGGCGACGGAGGACGGCTTCAGCGCGCCGTAGGTCTCGATGAACTCCCGGAGGGAGACTCCGTCGACCCACTCCATGACCAGATAGGGCGAACCGTCGTGGTGGCCCTGGCCCAGCCAGGCGGGAATGGAGGGGTGCCTCATCTCCCGGAGGATGGCGCACTCCCGGAGGAACCGGGCCTTCAGGCCGGGCTCCATGGACTCCACACTGGTGCCGGCCTGCTCGGCCACCTCGGCGGGGTCACGGAGGACTTTGACGGCGACCCAGATGTCCGCTTCGAGGTCGCGCGCCTTCCACAGCACGCCGAATCCGCCCTTGGAGGAATGCTCCAGACGGTAACGCCCGTCGAGCACCAGCTGTTCTGTCATGACTTCGCGTTCCGCGCCTTCCCGCTCACACCCGGCCACGCCTCTCCGCATCCGAAACCGTCGCCGCCGGAGACGGCCGGCCCGTTCATGCGGCCCTCCACTCTACAGACAACAGCCTCTGTAAAATCGTGCGTTGACGCCGTTCACGGGTCATGATTCTCTGGGCTCCGCCCGGGACACCGCCGTTCCGGTTCGAGGAGGCCCGCTCACCCATGTCCAACTGGCCTTGCGCTCTCGCCACTTCGGACGAGCTGTCCCTCGTCCGTACCGGTCTGCCCCTCACTCGCGAGGACCCCGCCGACTGTCCGGCCCAGCTGGCGGTCAGGGCCAGACCCTGGCTGAGCGCGGCCGGCCGGCTGCCCTCCCACGAGCCCTTCCTGACGTTCACACTCAAACCGCTGATGTCCGCTCTCGACCGCGTCGAATTCGGCGGGCTGACCCCCGAGGAGGCCATCGCGGAACTGCGGCGCACCCGGGGGACCTTCGGACGCGGTCGCCCCGCGCACGACGGACTGGTCGAGTGGACGGCCGAGGCGCTCCTCCGCTGGCTGGACCGCCGCGGGACATGGTGCCGCGACCGTGGCGCGGACGGGCCGCCCACCCGTGCGGTGCGGGACGAGTGGGTGGTGCGGAACCGGTCGCGCAATGCCGCCGGGCATGACGCGCACGACGCGCGCGGCGCGCGGATCTACGAGCGCACGGCCTGGGGGCGGCGGTACGCCTCCGCCGACGGCTCGGTGCGCGAGCTGTGGCTGCTCTCCTTCGGGACGGCGAAGAAGGACCGGCCCGCCGCCCAGGCCGCGGCAGCCGCCTTCGTCACCGCGTTCGGAGAGCCCTGCCGCTCCGGGTACGACGGGGAGCGCGGCCGTACGGAGCCGTACACGGCGGTCGCGCCGTACGGGCCGACGGCCGGACCCGACCGGGTGCGCGTGATCGACTTCGGCTGCGGCGACGGCACGGCCGAGGTGACGGCGGACTGTACGCCCGCCGAGGCCGCGCGCGCGTTCGAGCGGAACACCCGCCCTGTTCTGGCGCGGGTGGTGGATGGGTCCGAGCGGCGGCCCGGTCGCGGCTGTGTCGAATGCCCCGGTGCCGGGCGCTGCCCCGCGCTGCCCGGACCGCCGCCGGGGCTGATCGGGCTGCGGCGCACCGACCGGCGCCGCAAGCGGCGCAGTCTGTCCGCCAGCGATCTGCGGGCGTACGCGGAGTGCGCGGCCAAATACCATCTGACCCGGGAGCTGAAACTGCGCTCGCCCCGGCCGGAGAACCCGGCGCTGCGCCGGGGCCGCGCGGTGGACGCCCTGCTCAACGAGCGGCACGCGCTGCGAAGGCCGCGCGGCTGCCGGGGTCTTCCCGCGCCGGCCTCCGAGGTCTGGGCCGGGCTGCCCGAGGACGCCGCCCTCGCCGCCGCGGCGATGGTGGAGCGGCACGCGGCCCTGTGCCCGCTGGACCGGCTCGGCCCGGACGAGGAGGTCCGGGTGCAGCCGCGGGTCACGGCGTACGACCCCGTACTCGATGTGGTGCTGATCGCTCAGCCGGATCTGCTGCACACCCGGCGCGGCGGGTGGGTCTGGCGGGAGACGAAGACCCGGGGCGGCCGGCTGTACGACGGCGGCTCGGTGCTGGCGGGAAATCCCCAGCTCGCGCTGGCCGTCCTGCTCATGCGCACCGGCGAACCGGCCGGAGGAGACCATCGCCGCTCCCGGATCGAGGTGGAGATCCTCGGCGCGGAGGGCGGGAACCGGCTGGAGATCGACCCCTGGCGGCCCCGGGTCCACGCGGAGGCGCGGGAGATCGTCCGCGCGACGGCCGAACCCTGGTCGGCGGACGTCTCGTACCGGGCGGCCCCGGACGAGCACTGCCGGGACTGCGAGGCCCTGGACTGGTGCCGGGAGGGCCGCCGATATCTGGCCGGCGGTGCCGTCGCCCCCGGCCGGGCCTGAGGGAACGGCCGTGGAGTCCACAGCGGGCTGGGAGAACGACCGGGGCGTCGCCCTGCTCCGTCTGCTCGCCGACGCCGTCGTCGCCCTGGAGGACGAGACCGATCTCGACTCCTTCCGTCTCCCCTACCCCGCCGACGCCCAGCGGGCCCTGAACCACACGGTCCTCGCCTGTCTGCGGCGGGGTGCCGAGCCGCCGCGCTCCGTCCCGGAGCTGCTCGAATGGTGCGGCGAGCGACCGCTCGCGAGCTGGCCCCTGGACCTGCCCCGCGATGCCGCAGGCCCCGACGACCGGCTGCTGGACGAGGAGAGCGGGCTGCCGACGGAGCTGGTCCGCGAGTGGTGGGCGTACCGCGCCGACAGTCCGGCGCGCAGACACGACCGCGAAGCCATGAGCTGGGCGCTGCACAGGTGCCGTCAGCTGAGCCCGGAGGCCTACACCGCCTTCCGGCGGCTGCTGGTCGAGCGGCCGGTGCTCACGCACACCGAGTGGTTCTCCGTGATCAGCGATCCGCTTCTGATGGAGCTGCGCGACTTCCTCGGCGATCTCTACCAGGAGCCGCCACCCGGCTCCCTGCGGCCGGGGCTGGGCTGTGCCCAGTGTCTGCGCTGCGGCACCCTGCTGACCCCGGTGGCCGATACGGGGTGGTGGTGCGAGCGCGACTCCTGCCGCACCCGGGGCACGGAGCCGCCGATCGGCCGGATCATCGAGCCGGAGCGGTGCGCGGGCCTCGTCCAGCTGGACCGCCCGCTGCGGCAGTTCGTCGCCCGGCCCGGGCGTGCGGCGCTGGAGCTGGAGGCGGGGCTGCGCCGGCCCGGCGTCACCGTGGAGATGTGGCCCCCCACCCTCGCGTACACGATGCGGGTGACCTTTCCCGACGGCCGTGTCTGGGCGCTCGACGTCAAGGACTGGTCGCACCCGGCGCTGCTGGCCAGGACCGCCGCGCCCGTGCGCCCGGAACCGGCGTACGACGAGGCGTTCTGGGTGGTCCCCGACCATCGCGTCACGGCCCGGGCGGACTATCTCGCCGTCTTCCACCGCAACCGTCCCCCGGCGGCCGGGGAGCTGACTCTGCTGTCGGAGAGCGAGGTGCTGCGCCGGGCGGAGCCGCGCCCGCGACCGGCGGCGTCCGGGGACCGTGAAGAAAGCGGCGTCGATGCGTGAGCGTGACACCTGGCATCTGGAGATCACCAGGGGCCTCACCGGCTGGGACGAGGTGCTGATCGACCAGCCCGACGTCAAGCCCGTCCAACTCGCCCAGATCGAACTAGCCCTGCGTCTGCTGCAACGTCTCGATCCGCTGCGCCCGGCCCGGGACGCCTGGGTGCTCCTCGGCGGCTACCCCTTCGCCCGGGCCGCCGGAATCACGATCGGGAAGCAGGAGGAGACCATGCTCGCGGCGGCCCGGCACCGGCTGTGGACGCTCCGCCGCCACCGGCTGTGGCAGCAGTATCTGGAGATCTACCGGCAGCTGCCCCAGCGGTTGCGCGGCTACCGGATCACGGACGGGGACGGCCCCTTCCGCCAGGTCGAACCGGCCGTCGCGGCCTGGCGTTTCGAGAAGTACGACGCCGCGCTGGACGAGATCCCCGCCTTCGCGCCACGCCGGCTGAAGCTCGCCGGAGCGGGCCGGCACGCCTTCGCCGACCGGAACGGGCCGACCAAGGTGACCCTTCCCGCCGAGCTGATCGGGGAGCCGGCCCCCGGACATCCGCTGAACACGAACGGCGACGGCCGGGGCGGCTCCGGCCCCCTGGCCATTCCGCTGGATCAACTCGCCGCCACCGCACGCTGGATGGACGAACGGATCGAAGGCGACTGGCTGGACCGCTGGAGCGGTCTGGAGCTGGCCGTCCGGGACGGGGACGGCTTCCGCGACG
Source organism: Streptomyces amakusaensis (assembly GCF_039532665.1). Taxonomy (NCBI): domain Bacteria; kingdom Bacillati; phylum Actinomycetota; class Actinomycetes; order Kitasatosporales; family Streptomycetaceae; genus Streptomyces; species Streptomyces amakusaensis. The sequence goes on from NZ_BAAASB010000012.1 coordinate 27,080, forward strand.
GCGGTGATCTGCTCCTGGACGAGCTGCTGCATCTGGTCGGCATGGTGGGCGCGGGCAAGTCGACCCTGATGATCCTCATCGCCGTCTGGGCCGCCACCCGGGGTGAACCGGAAGGCTCCCGGGCCCTCCGGACCACCCTGGTCGTCGGCGACGTCGCCGAGCAGCTGCGGCTGGTGGACACCTTCCGGTCGCTGGAGCTGCGGGCCGTGCCGGTGCTCGGACCGACCACCCGGGAGACGCATGTGCAGCGGCTGCACCGCAGGCTCGCCTCCCAGGGGGAGCGCAATCTGCTGCTCCACGACGGGCCGGGCTTCGACGATCTGAGCACCGTGTGCGTCGTGGACGCCCTCCTCGACGGGACGGCCGAACCCCTGCGTTACGCGGACGGACCGTGCTCCGGGCTCCATCCGCTGGGCCCGGAACCGGAGGGCGACGGAGAGAACACCGGGAAGGCCGAGGGGCCGCCGGGCGAGCCTCCCTCGTACCGCGGGAAAGCCCGGAAGGAGCGCCGCGCCGCCCCCGCGAAGGAGCGGCCCGAAGCCGTGCTCGACGGCGAGGGCCGAGGCTGCCCGCTGTGGAGCGGCTGCCCCCGGCACGGCGCGGCCCGGGAGCAGGTGACGGCCGAGATCTGGGTGGCCAACCCCTGGAGTCTGGTCTCGACCTCGGTCTCCGCCCATCTCAACGAGGAGCGGCTGCGGCAGCTGGAACTCGTCTGTCTGCGCTCCGACATCGTCGTCGTGGACGAGGCGGACCGCGTCCAGATGACCTTCGACCAGATCTTCGCCCCGTCGGCGACCCTGGTCACCCAGGGGCTCTCGGACTCCTGGCTGGACCGGGTGCAGACCAAGAAGATCGACGAACTGGCCCAGCAGGGACGGCTTCAGCTCACCGACCGCGACATCGCCGGCTGGGACGCCGCCCTGGGCATCGTCGTCGCCGCCACCAACCGGATCTACGCCCCCCTCATCACGGACCCCGGGCTGCGCGCCTGGGTGGACATCGACTACTTCAACACCTGGACGCTCCAGGAGAAGCTGCTCGCCGAGTGGTTCCCGACACCGCGTGCCGCCGAGGACCCGGACGGCACACCCGACGAGCGGCTGCTGTACGAGGACGACGAACCGGCCGGCGACGAGGAGGCGTTCCCGCGCTTCCTGCCCGGCGAGGAGCCCTGGGCCGAGCGGCGCGACGAGGTGCAGGCCCTGCTCGACCTGGCGCGGGACGATCCGCTGGGAAACAAGGACAGTTACCGGGGTGACGCCCGGCTGCTGCTGGAGTGCGTGAACGACCTGCTGCACGGTCTGGACGAGAAGAAGTCCCGCGACCGGGTGGCGCGACTGCTGGACCGGCTGCTTGAGGGCTCGCCCTGCCTCGACGGGCGGGTGACGCCCCGGCAGCCCCCCGCCGGCGGCCGGATCGACCCGGCCGACGTCCCGGGCTCGGCGCGCTGGCGCAGGCGCGCGGTGAGCAGGCTGTCCTTCACACTTCTCCTCTACGCGCTGGAGCGGCGGCTCGACCGGCTGACCCGGCTGTGGCCCCAGGTGGAGGCCGCGCTGCGTCTGGACACCACCGGGAACGAGCTGTCCAGGAAGCCCCCGCTGGACTACGCGCCCCTGATCCCCGAGTCCCCGATGGGAAATGTGCTGGGCTTCCAGTACCTCGTGGACAAGCTCGGCCGGGACGCCGACGAGAAGCACGGACCGCTCAGCGGGACCCTGCGGTTCTTCCGCTGTGCCGGAATCGGCCGTGAACTCCTGCTGGGGCTGCCCAGGCTGGGCAACGGCGGCGGCCCGCCGGGCGCGGGCGGACCACGCGTACTGCTGATGTCGGGCACCAGCTGGGCCGGAACATCCACCAGGGCACATGTACTCGCCCCCGTCGGCGCGATCCTCAAACCGACCGAGGAGGCCCGGGAGGCCATCAGGCAGACGGTCTTCCGGACCGGCTTCCTCTACAAACCGGAGAACCCGGGGGAGGCGCTCAGCCTCTCCGGCAAAGAGCTGAAGGAGCGGCCGGCGGCGCTGACCGAGATGGTCAGCAGCCTTGCGAACGGCGGCCGGTTGGGGGTGGCCAGCCCGCTGGAGGAAGAGCTGAAGCAGATCACCGACCCGTCGCGGAACCGGGCGCTGCTGCTGGTCGGCAGCTACCGGGACGCGGCGGCCGTCGCCGAGCAGCTGCACTCCATGCAGCGGTGGCACAACCGGGTGCGGGTGCTGACCGCCGACGACACGGAGCTGACGGAGACGAACCAGGCGGTGGCCGAGGACGGCGCCGCCTTCACCTCGGTCACCTCGGTACGCCGCGGCGACCTCGCCTCCTTCGCCATGGATCCCGAGGCACAGCTGCTGGTGGCCCCGCTGCTGGCCGTGGAGCGCGGACACAACATCCTCAACAAGGACGGCAAGGCGGCCTTCGGCACCGTGTTCTTCCTGACCCGGCCGCACCCCCGCGCGGACGACATCTATCTGTCGGTGTTCGCGATCAACGACTGGGCCTGCCGTTTCATCCGGAACCACCCCGATGTCCACGGCGGCACCTTCGGCGGACTCGTGGCCGAGGCCGCCGGACTGGACGAGGCCGGACAGGAGTTCAGACGGCGGGCGCGCGCCGAATGGCGCCGTCTGGTCTCCCGCCACTATGTCTTCTCACTGCTGGAGGAGCACGAGAAGGTCTCCTTCGCCTGGGACCAGCTCGTGACCATCTGGCAGGTGATCGGCCGGCTGGTACGCGGCGGGGTCCCCGCGCGCGTGGTCTTCGTCGACGCCGCCTTCGCCCCCCTTCTCGCCGCCGCGCACGGGGACTCCGCCGGCCGCACTCCTCGGCGCGCACCGGGCGAACCGGGGCTGCTGCCACGGCTGCGCGAGGTGCTGGAGCCGTACTTCACCGAGCGCACCGGCCCGGAAGCGGAGCTGGTGCGCACCCTGTACGAGCCCCTCTACGAGGCGCTCGCCGCGCTCCTGGCCGAGCCGCCGCCCCGGCGACCGTCCCCGGCCCCGTAACCACACCCTCAGGAGGCAGCCATGGGCTTTCAGTACGCCCTCGTCGACCGCGCCGCCGTCCGGCCCGCGCCGGAGGCGGGACCGCTCACGGCCCGCTACCGCGCCATGAGAAGACCCGAGGAGTGGAACGCCGCGCTGCTCCGGCTGGTCAACCACGGGCTCCCCGCCGGGGCCACGCCCTGGCGCACCGTTCCCACCCGACGGCTGGAAGGCTCCCTGGGCACCCTCTGCCCGGAACTCTGCGTACTCCCCCGGCCCTTCGGGAGCGATCCGGCCGCGCCGGCGCACGACCCATGGCTCCTCGTCCCGGAGGACGTCCCCGACCCGCTGCCGCCCGGGGCGCTGGAAGGCATGATCAATCTGTGGGCGGCGACCCTGCCGAGGGAGCCCGCCCCGCGGGAGCTCGCCGACACCCTGCGGGAGCTGCGGAGCGACCCTCCGGTCTGGCACGAGACGGAGATCGATCTGCTCGGCTGCCCCACCAGCGAGGGAGGCACCGCACTGCCCCGGCCGTACCAGTACCGGCTGACCACGGACTGGCTCGCGCGGCGCATCGAGCGGCTGCCGCCGTACGAGTCGGGCAAGGGCCCGCTGCGCTTCCACGCCGTCCCCCGGGGCCGCCACGACCGGGGCGCGGAGCTGATGTCCCAGGCCCTGCCGCATCCCGGCGGGGGAAAGACCTGGTGGTGGTCGGTGGTGATCCGGCTGGCGCTGCACACCGCGCCCTTCGACCCGCTGCCGAGGATCCATCTCTCCTTCGGCGTACGGCGCTGGGCCACACACCCCTCGGCCAAGACCGGCAGGCTGTACCTTCCGCCCGGACGGCGCACCTCCGTCTACCTCCGCTGCCCGGTGCCCTGGCTGCCGGGCGCACCGCTCACCGGCCGCTACACGACCGCCCGCCTCGCATGGTCCCGGAGCGCGCGGACCCATGTCTGGCACGAGAACGACCCGGCCGGACTGCTGCGACCGCTCACCCTCAACCAGCCGTCGCCGCTGCCCTCCCCGGAGGAGCTGCTCACCCGACCGACCGCGTATCTGGGCGACGGGCCGGGGGTCCGCGCGGCCGTCGTCCACAGCACCGCCATGGGCACCCACGAAGTGGAACGCGGCTTCATGTCCCACCAGCGCTCCCAGCTCTTCGCCTGGGCCTGCCAGGCCCTCCCGCCCCAGCTGCGCCCCCTGCCCCCGCTGCCCCGCAACACCGTCGGCGCCCCTCTCCCCCTCAACCCCCGCCCGAAGCCCAGGAGCACCGAGGAGGGGCGCACACCGGAGGGCCGGCGGCTCGCGCTCGCCTCCGCCGTGCGCTTCCTGACCGAGGAGGGGTACGGGGACGGGGACGGGGACGGGGACGGCCCGGCGGGCGACGGCGGGCCGCCGGTGCTCACGGCGCGGCTGGTGTGGACGACTCACCGGATGCGGAAGGAGGCCGTCGCCGCGCTGACCGGTCTGCTCGGGCTGAAGGGGGACGGCGGAGACCCCGAGGCCCCCGACGACTCGGAAGATTCGAGGGATTCGAGGGATTCGAGGGATTCAGGGGACTTGTACGACGCCGAGTCCGAGGCCGTGTACGACGACGCCGGTCCGGGCCGTCCCGTCGTCCTGGAGTGGCGTACGCCCGAACTGACCGTACGGCTGCGCTGCCTCCCGCTGGGCGGCCTGGGCGACGGCCTCGCCCTGGACAGGGGCCGTACCGCCGCGGAGATCTTCGTCAACGGCGTCGTGGACCGCAGGCGCGCCGTCGCCGAGTGGCTCGCGAAGGACGGCGCGCTGCCGGACCGCCCCGGTCTCGCCCTCGTCGAGATCGACCGGGGCGTCTTCACCCCCGAGCACTCCGACCCCAAGTACGCCCTGCGGCTCGGCTGCGCGGACGCCGGGGTGGTGAGCCAGTTCGTACGGGTCCCCCGCAGGGGCAGGGAGAACAGCGGCGCGGCGTACAACACCGAGAAGGACGCCCCGCACCGCGCCCGCATGGGCTGGCTCGACGGTTTCAGACAGCTGGGGGTCCGGGTGCTGCCGGAGCACTCGCTCGGCGAGCTGCTGCCGCGCGGGCTGCGGTACGCCGCCGTGTGGGCGGTGAAGCGGCGCGGCGACGGGCCGACGCGTACGGCCCTGGCGCATCCGCTGCCGGTGGCGCTGCTCATGACGCCCGAGGGCGACGGCAGCGGGCGGGCCCGGGTCCACGGCTGGGACCTGGAGAAGGCCGACTGGGTGCCCTACCCGGTCATGCTGGCCGGGCTCACCCGTGGCGCGGGGCAGGAGTGTCTGCGGGAACTCGCCGCGTGTCTCCCCGAGGCCGAGGCCGAGGCCAGGGCCGAGGGCGACACGGACAAGGCGGATGAGGCGGACGAGGCGGATGAGACGACGGACGCCGGCCGGCACCGGGGCACACGGCTCCACGAGGAGCGGCGCAGGGCGATGGAGGGCTTTCTCCAGCATGTGCTGCCGACGCTGCGCTCCGCCCCCACGGTGCTCTTCGCCCACGCCCAGAACCTCCGCTCGCTGTGGACCTGGCTCCAGGACGGCCGGGTGGACCGGGACCTCCTCGGTTCCGGCCACGCCCCGCCCGCGGGTCTCGACCCCGATCTGCGGCTGGTACGCGTGCGCGACGACGGCGGCGAGGCGGCGGAGACTCCCCCGTGGTGGGGGACCGGGAGCCCCAGCGGCGCCAACGGTCTGGGGGCCGGTCTGTGGGGCCCGGAGCCGGGGGCCGGGGACGATCCGAGGGTCTTCCACAGCACCACGGAGAAGGCCTCGCAGTTCAAGAAGAGCGCCGTCCAGGCGGACAAGCTCACACCCCGTCCGCTCTCCCAGGGCCTGCGGAAGGGCGAGCCGACCATCGACACCGATGTGCCCGCCTGGAACCCCCACCTCTCCGAGATCGCCGTGCTCGGCTGCCACCGCGAGGACGGCGACGAGCCCGCCGCCTACGCGCTGCTCACCCACCAGCTCCGGCAGTCGGCCGACTACCAGGACGCGCTCGCCAAGCCGCTCCCCCTCCACCTCGCGGAGAAGGCCGAGGAGTACGTCCTGCCGCTGCCTTCCTGGGCTGCCGGGCCCGGCAGCCCCGACGACTCCTGATCCCCCCGGCCCCGGCGACCCTCACGGGCGGTTCCTCTCCCGCTCGACGGCCGCGTCGATGTCGCCCTCGCCCAGCCGCTCCAGCAGGAATTGGGCCCGTTCAAGCGGTTTCGACGCGTCGTGGTGCCGGCTCGCCCCGTCCAGCGCCTCGGCGAGCCAAATCAGCGTCCTGGCCTCCCTGCTGTCGTACGTCAGTGTCCGGTAGAGCTCGCAGGCCCGCTCGAAGTCCGCGACTGCGGCCCCGTGCTCCCCCATCGCGACCCGGATCCGGCCCAGGCTGAACAGCGCGTACGCCCGGCCGTTGAAGTCGTCCGTGGGGTCCAGCAGGGCCAGCGAGCGCAGACAGTGCTCCAGGGCCTCGTCGTAACGCCCGGCGTCGTAGTGGACGTTCCCGATCCCGCTCAGGGCGGCTCCCTGCCCCAGAGTGTCACCGAGCCGCTCGAAGGCCCAGAGCGCGTCGGTGAAGTGCGTCAGCGCCTCGACCGGTGCGCCAGTCTCCCGCAGCATGACACCGAGGCAGTGCCGTCCCAGCGCCGCGCTGAAGGTGTCCCTGTCCTCCTCGCTGACGCGTACCGCGCTCCGCAGCTCCCGCAGGGCCTGTCCCGGGTTGCGGAGACCGCGATGGGTCCCGGCCAGCATCCGATGGACCATGGCCACGTCCGCCAGATCTGCCTCCCGCTCCGCGGCTGCGAGCGCGCTGGTCAACAAGGTGAGTGCGTCCAGATAACGATGGGTGCGCCACTGAAAGGTCACCAAAGTCATGGAGAGCAGCCAGGTGTAACGGTCGAGTCCGCGCCTCTGTGCCGTTTCGACCGCCGCCGTGAGTGTCGGGTACTCGGCCTCGAACCAGGACATCGCGGCCGCCACGCTGCTCGGAGCTTCGATCTCGATGCTCGCGTCCTGGCCGATCGGCAGCCGTCGGCCCGGGGCGAGCTTGCGGTCACAGGCCCAGGCGTGGTGCAGCAGGAAGTTCAGCACCCGCTCCATCACGGTGGCGCGTTCGACCTCGTCCTGCCGGTTGGCCAGCTCACGGGCGTAGAGGCGGATCAGGTCGTGCAGGAAGTAACGCCCGGAGGCCTGTTCGCCCACCAGATGCATATCGGTCAAGCTGTCGAACGCGTCGGAGGTGGCGTCCCGCCTTTCCGGTTCGAGCGACCGCAGCGCTTCCCAGCTGACCGTCGGCCCCGGGTGGACCGCGAGCTGCCAGAGGAGTCGCACGGCGAGCGGCGACAGCTGTTCGACGGAGGTCTCCAGGGAGAGCCGGACGCTCAGACTCTCCGAGCCCAGATCCAGGGCACGCAGTCGGGTGCTCTCCCGTCGTAGTCCCCGGACGATGCCCCCGATCGCCTGGGGAGGACGGCGCGCGATCCGCGCGGCTGTGATCCCCAGGGCGAGGGGCAGACCATCGCAGCGTTCGACCAGCTCGGGAATGAACGGCATGGCCGTCCGCGTGCGGTCCTCACCGAGTCCGATCCGCAGCAGCTCGGCGGAGTCATGAGGGTCCAGTGGGGCGAGGTCCACCAGTTGGGCCGCCTCCCGGATCGCGAGCCCGTGCAGCTGGCGACGGCTGGTGATGATCGCCGCACTGGCCCCGGAGCCGGGAAGGAGGGGGCGGACATGGTCCTCGTTCAGCGCGTTGTCCAGCACCAGCAGAACAGCGCGGTGCGCGAACGCGGTGCGGTACGCGGAGACCATTCCGTCCAGCGTCGGAGTCTCCGGGCAAACACCGAGGTCGTTCAGGATTCTCACCAGGATCCGCTCGTGCTTCTCCGGCCCCCCGGGCGAGCTTCCGCGGAGGTCGGCGTAGAGGATGCCGTCCGGGAAGTGCCGTTCGACCAGCTCGGCCGACCGCACCGCGAGAAAGGTTTTTCCCACTCCCGGCATGCCGCCGATCGCGGTGACCCTGCTGCATCCCGGTGTCCGGCCGAGGACGGCCTGCTCGATCTTCTCGAACTCGGCCTGTCTGCCGACCAGTTTCACGGGCTGCGCGGGAAGCTGCCGGGGTTTCGACGGGACCGGTGCGGAAGCCGGGCCCATCACGTCCCCGCCCGGGCCCCCGCCCTGTGCCGTACCGGCGAGCAGCAGATGGGTGGCGGAACGGCCGGTCCGATACTCGAAGCGGACGAGGAGCGGTCCGATCAGATCCTCTCTGCCCAGGGCCCGCAGAGCTCTCACCTGGAGTTCGAGCAGAGGCTCGCACTCCGGCCAGTCGATGAGCGCCCTGGCGGCCCGGTCGCACGCGGCCCGTGCCTTTCCGCACTCCAGCTCGGCGAGCACACAGGAGACCGTGGTCTCCCGGACCTCTTCGAGGAGTTCGGCCCGCTTCTGCTTGAATCCCTCGCCGGGCAGGTCCTCCAACGGCACTCCCCGCACTTCGTCCAGTGCGGCCCGGAGCGCCACAAGACGTTCCGGCACGGTCTTCGCTGCCGCCGCCTCACTCAGATGTCCCCGGTAGCGAGCGAGGTCCGAGCTCTCCGGGTCGACCTGGATCTGGCAGATCCCGCGTTCGTTCCGCTGGGAGATTTCTGGAACAGACTGCCTTAATTGATGGAAACATTGGCGAATTCGATTGGCATTCGATTCCTCTCCCGGCCACAGGAAGCGGGTGACCGTGGCATGCGAAACGCGATGGCCGGGTGCCAGCAGCAGGGCGGCGAGGAGTTGGAGCGGTCTCGGATTCAGTGCGACCTGACGCCCCTCCCGCAGCACGACGACCGGACCCAGTACACGAAATTCCACATCCATCAGCTCCACGTCATTTTCGCGGCAGCGAGCCGCGACCGCCTGTGTCGTTGATTCCAACGAAAGAGCATGACACGGGGTACGGGGTATCGAGTAACGGACAACTAACGTTCGCCGTTTGGTGATTCACCGGCAATCTGCCAGTCTTCCAATACCCACCCCACACCGATCCGTTCGGTCGCCGAAGTACCGGTTCCTCACGTCGAGTTCATGACGTGCACCCAGGGCGATCGCAGCGTGCAGCAGGCGCCGGGGATCGAGGAACAGCGAATCGAAACAGAAAGCCAAAGGAGTTTCACCCATGAATCCGATGGAGAACGAACACATCCAGCACGACATCCGCCGGCCGAGGAAGGACAGGCGGCCCGACTCGACCATGCCGGGCCGTCGCCGCCCCCGGCCGATGCCCCAGCCGGCCACGGCCGGACACCACTGCCAGCCGTGGAAGCCGGTCAGGCCGACCGCCCAGCGAGTCCACGAGATCGAACTGCTGGCCGAATTTGAGTAGATACCCCAAGGCTCGGACACAGCCTTAGAAGCGAGCCCTGCGACAGGCGGGCCGGGACAGCCCCCGGTCCGCCTGCTGCTTTTCCGGGCGGGCGCGCGATCGCCTGCCCATTCGGGCGACGAGCCGGGCCACTGCCCTGTGAGATCCGGGGTTTGCTCTCCACCGCACCGCCCACTCACGTTCAATGGTGCGCGGTCAGGGTTCGCACGGACGCACGAGACGGTCGATCGAGAGGATGCCCTGAATGAAGAAGCACAGCGGATCGCGGATATGGCTCGGTGCCGCACTGGCGGCCCTGATGTCGTCGTTCGCGCTGGCGCCGGGGACCGCGCAGGCCGACTCCGAGCGCCGTTGCTCCGGGGGGTATGTGGCCATCACCTTCGACGACGGTCCGACGGAGACGACGGCCGAGTATCTGGAGGCGCTGCGCGCTGCCGGACGGGTCCGGGCCACCTGGTTCGTGGTCGGCCGGGCGGCCGAGGCGCGGCCGGAGGGGACGCGGCGGATCGCCGCCGGCGGGCACGAGATCGGGAATCACTCGTACACCCACCCGGACCTTGTCGGGCTCGACGCGGCCACCGCGTTCGCGGAACTGCGGGACACCAGCCGCCTGGTCCGGGCGCAGACGGGACGTGCGCCGAAGCTCTTCCGGCCGCCGTTCGGGAGCACCGACGCGCGGACTCGGCAGGACGCGGCCAGGCTCGGGATGACCGAGGTGATCTGGACGGCCGACACGGTCGACTGGAGCGGCATCCCCACCGAAACCGTCGTGGCGAACGCGCTCACGGTGCGGCCGGGCGGCATCATCCTGCTCCACGACGGTCTGCGGACGACGCTGGCGGCCATCCCGAAGATCGTCGAAGGGCTCGCCGAACGCGGCCTGTGCCCGGGCCGGATCGTACGCTCGGACACGCCGGTCGAAGCGTGGCCGGGGCTGACCTTCCATGCCAAGGCCGCGCGCTGGTGACCTGACGGGACCGGGGGAAGAGAAGCGGAAGCCGGGCCGACCCGGGGTCACGGCCCGGCGACACTCTGTTGACCATGCGGCAGGGCGCTTCCTACTCTTGATCGGATTCTTTGACCATGGCGCGAGGGGGAAACGATGACATTGACGTCGGGTGCGGAGACGTACAGTTTTCAGGCCGAGGCGGCCCAGATTCTCCATCTGATGGCCCACTCGCTCTACAGCAACAAGGAGATCTTCCTTCGCGAGCTGATCTCGAACGCGTCCGACGCCATCGACCGGCTGCGGTTCGAGCGGTACTCGGCCCCCGAGCCGGCCGGCGACGAACAGGACGAAGCGCCGCGGATCCATGTCACCTTCGACAAGGACGCGGGCACGATCACGATCGCCGACAACGGCATCGGCATGAGCCGCCAGGAGGTGATGGAGAACATCGGCACCATCGCCCGGTCGGGCACCGCCGAGTTCCTCCGGGCGCTCACCGGCGACAAGCGCCGGGACGTCGAGCTGATCGGCCAGTTCGGCGTCGGTTTCTACTCCGCGTTCGTCGTCGCCGAACGCGTGGTGCTGACCACGCGCCGGTCCGGACTGCCCTCGTCCGAGGGCGTGCGCTGGTCGTCGGACGGCAAGGGCGAATACGCGCTGGAGGCCGTCGAGCGCGCCGAGCACGGCACCACGATCGTGCTCGAACTGCGCGAGGGCGAGGACGAACTGCTCAATGAGCACAGGCTGCGCTCGATCGTCCAGCGGTACTCGGACCACATCAGCCAGCCCATCGTCCTCGGGCAGGACGAGGCCGCGGTCAACCAGGCGTCGGCCCTGTGGGCGCGCCCCAAGAGCGAGCTGACCGAGCAGGACTACCACTCGTACTACCGGCACCTCACCAACGACTACTCCGATCCGCTCGCCTACGTGCACACGAAGGTCGAGGGGCGGTACGAGTACACGCTGCTGCTGTACGTGCCCTCCCACGCGCCGCACAATCTGTGGGTCCCCGAGGCGCGCCAGGGCGTACGGCTGCATGTCCGGCGGGTCTTCATCCTTGAGGACACCGGGCAGCTGCTGCCCAACTATCTGCGGTTCATGCGCGGAGTCGTCGACTCCGCCGATCTGCCGCTCAATGTCTCCCGGGAGATCCTCCAGGGCAGCCAGGCCGTCGACCACATCCGGTCCAGCGCGGTCAAGAGGGTGCTGAGGCTGTTCAAGGAGCTGGCGGAGAGCAAGCCCGAGCAGTACGCCGACTTCTGGAAGGAGTTCGGCGGAGTGCTCAAGCAGGGCGTCTCCGACGACCCCGCCCACCGGGCGGAGATCACCGAACTCCTCCGTTTCACCTCCACCCGCTCGGCCTCGCAGGACGCCGACGTCTCGCTCAGCGACTACGTGGGCAGGATGAAGGAGGGCCAGGACAAGATCTACTACGCGCTCGCGCCCAGCCATGACGCCGCCGCGGCGAGCCCGCACCTGGAGGCGTTCCGCGCCAAGGACATCGAAGTGCTCCTGCTCGGCGAGGCGGTGGACAACTTCGTCGTCTCCGGCCCGCTGCGCGAGTACCGGGGCAAGCGGCTCCAGTCCGTCGCCCAGGGCCCTGCCGACTTCGGCGAGCTGGCCGACGAGGGCGAGAAGGAGGCCGCCGACCAGGCCGGCTCCGACTACGCCACGCTCCTCGGCCGGCTGAAGGCGCACCTGGCGGGCAAGGCCTGGGACGTACGGGTGAGCAGCCGGCTGACCACCTCCCCGGCCTGCATCGTCGCCGACGGGGTGGAGACCGACTTCACCGTCATGCAGCGCATGCGCGGTTCGGGCCTTCCCCACCAGCCGATCCTGGAGATCAACCCCCACCACCCGCTGGTCGAGCGGCTCAACCGCGAGGAGGAGGACCCCCGTCTGCGCGACTGGGCGCACATTCTGTTCGACCAGTCCGTCCTCGCCGCCGCCGCGCAGATCGAAGAGCCGACCGCGTTCGTCGCGCGGCTCAACGAGCTGCTGACATCCCTGACGGCCGACGCCTCCGACGCCTCCGAGACCGCCGAGACCGCCGGCTGAGCTTCAAAGCAGAACAGTGGAACGACCGAGCGGGCGTCTCGTACACCCGCTCGGTCGTTCCGATCGCGGCCTCGATCATCCGGGCACGCACACGCGCCGACCCTGAGGTGACCCGTATCACTCTCTGAGGAAAACCCGCGGCTCCCGCCGCGCGTCTAGCAGGTGTGAAACGGGTTGGGGCGGCGGCGCCGCAGGAAATGGACGAGGAGCACCTCCTACGGAGGGTGGCCCGGGGCGACCGGGCCGCCTTCGAGGAGCTGTACCGGCGTACGTCGCCGTGGCTGGCGGTACGGCTGGGGCGGCGCTGCGCCGATCAGCAGATCGTCGCCGAGGTCATGCAGGAGACGTATCTGGCCGTGTGGCGGGCGGCGGGTTCCTTCACCGGGGCCGGGGCCGGAGGTACGGCCGTCGGCTGGCTGTGGACGATCGCGGCCCGCCGGCTCGTCGACGCGTTCCGGCGCAGGGCCCATCACGCGGAGCCGCCGCCCGCCGCCGCTCCCCACCCCGTGGCACCCGCCGCCGAGGAGGTCGCGCTGGTCGCCACCGTCGGCGGGGACGTCGGGGACGCGCTGCGGTGTCTCGCGCCGGAGCTCCGGGACGTACTTCAGGCCATGGTGCTCGACGGGATGTCCGTCCGGGAGACCGCCGTTCTGCTCGGGCTGCCCGAGGGAACGGTCAAGACCCGCGCCCGCCGGGCCCGGACCGTGATGCGGGAGGCGCTGGCATGAACCCTGAACACACATCACACACGTCACACGCGTCGGTGCGGCTCATCGAGGGGTACGCGCGCGGCGGCACGGGGCTCGCCGTGGACGAGGTGTGGGCCCTGGAGGCCCATCTGGAGGGGTGCCGGGCCTGCCGGGACCGGCTGTCGGCGGCCGTCACCGCCGAGGCCCCCGCCGTGGCGGCGCTGACCGAGGCCGTCTGGTCCGATCTCGAACACCAGCTGGCCTCGGCGGTCCCGGCACCGGCCCCGGCCCGCCGGCTCAGGGCGCGGCTCTCGGCGTGGACGACGCCCGCGATGACGCCGTGGCTGGCCATGGTGCTCGCCGTGACGCTGCTCGCGCTCCTGCTGGATCTGGCGGGACCCGTCTCCGGCCAGGTGTCCCTGGTGCTGCTGCTCGCTCCCGTCCTGCCCGTGTGCGGGGTGGCGGCCTCGTGGTCGCGCGGCCTGGATCCGGCGTACGAACTGACGGCCGCCACCCCGAGGGCGGGGCTGCAACTGGTGCTGCGGCGCACCGCCTCCGCGCTCGCCGTGGTGATCCCGGCGCTGCTGGCGGGGGGCTGGGCGACGGGGGTGACGGCCGTGCAGTGGCTGCTGCCCTGCCTGGCCTTCACCTCGCTGACGCTGGCGCTCGGCGGGGTGATCGGCGTGAGCCGCGCGGCCGTCGCCCTGGTGGCCGCGTGGGCCGCGGTGGTGGTGGCTCCGACCCTGGCCACCAGCCGTACGGCCGTCACGCTCCAGACGGACGGACTGCCGGTGTGGGGGCTGCTGCTCGCGCTCGGCGTCGGCGTCGTGATCGCGCGCAGAGGCGCGTACACCGTGCTGGGAGCCCACCGCTGACCCCCTTCCCCCGACGCTTGAACCGCTTGAACCGCTTGAACCGCTTGAACCGCTTGAGAGAACCCCGTGAGAAGAGGAACCGCGCAATGCCCGCAGTGAGCAGGGCCGACATCGCCCCCACGGCCTACGCCTGGGAGATCCGGGCGACCGGTCTGAAGGTCAGGGTCGGCAGAGACAGGATGGCGGTCGACGGGCTCGACCTGTCGCTGGGCACCGGCGTACACGGTCTCCTCGGCCCCAACGGGGCGGGGAAGACCACCCTCATCCGGGCGCTGGCCACCGTGCTGCGCCCCGCCGGAGGTGAGCTGGAGCTGCTCGGGGAGGCCGCCGGAGGGCTGGGCGAGCACCGTGCGCTGCGCCGCCGGATCGGCTATCTGCCGCAGGAGTTCGGCTACTACAAGCGTTTCACCGTGCGCGAGTTCGTCGAGTACATGGCGTGGCTGAAGGAGGTGCCCAAGGCGGACATACCCGGGGCGGTGCAGCGTGCCGTGGAGCGGGTCGGGCTGGCCGACCGCGCCGACGCGCGGATGAGGACCCTGTCGGGCGGAATGGTCCGGCGGGTCGGCATCGCGCAGGCCATCGTCAACGATCCGCCGATCCTGCTGCTGGACGAACCGACGGTCGGGCTCGATCCGGCGCAGCGGCTGCGCCTGCGTGAACTGCTCCAGGAGCTGGGGACGGACGCCTGTGTCGTCGTCTCGACCCATCTGGTGGAGGACGTGGCCGCCGCGTGCACCGATGTGGTGCTCTTCGCCGAGGGGCGGCTGGTCTTCCAGGGCACCCCGGGCGAGCTGGCCGCCGCGGGCGGCCCGGAGCACATGGGCGACAGCCCGCTGGAGCGCGGCTACTCGGCGCTGCTCCAGGACCCCGTACGGGCGGGGGGTGCCTGGTGAATCTCCGTATTCTGCGCATCGAGCTGAGGCGGTCCGTCGCCCCGTGGGCCGGGGCCGTCGTCCTGGTGGCCGCGCTCGCGTTTCTGCATCTCGTTCCCGGTCCGTGGGGGAAGGGCGGCGCGCTGTGGACGGGACAGTGGACCTCCATGGCCCTGTGGACCCGTCATCTGCTGGTCTTCCTGTGGCCGCTCGCCGTGGGGCTGGGAGCGCTCCAGGGGCTGCGTGACCGGCGCTCGAGGATGGCCGAGCTGCTGACCAGCACTCCGAGGCCCGAGCGGCACCGCGCGGCCGCCCTCGCGGGCACGACGGCGTTGACGCTGTTCTCGGCCTTCGCGCTGCTCGTCCTGCTGGGCGCGGTGCGGGTGCTCGCGGGCGACGCCTCCTACACGCATCCGGGGTGGCTGCCGATCTCGCTGGTGGGGGCGCTCGCGCTGGGCGCGGGGGCGGTTCTGGGCATGGGGGTCGCGCGGGCCCTGCCCTCCGTCCTCACTCCGCCCGCGCTGGCCGTGGCCGCTCTGCTGCTGACGAGTTCTCTGCGGCAGACCCAGACCTCGCAGGACGCGGTGCCGGTCTCCGTGGCCGTGTCGAACCGGTTCTCCCTGCTGTCGCCGACGGTGTCGGAGGTACGCGAAACGCTTCTGACGCTCTCCGTCCCGGTGCACCTCGGGCAGACGGTCTGGCTGCTCGGCATGGCCGCGACGGGCCTCGCGCTGCTCGCCGCCGCCGGCCCGCGCGCGCGGCTGCTCGCCCTCACTCCGCTGCTGGCGGGCGGGGCGCTCGCCATGCTGCTGCTTCCGGCCGATCCTCGTGACACCTATGTCCTGGACCGGGCGGCGGCCGAGCGGGTGTGCGAGGGCCCGGTGTGTGTGACGGCCCTCCGGCGGGAGCGGCTCGACGAGTTGACGGGTCCCGGCGAGGAGGCGCTGCGCGTACTGCGCGACGCCCTGGGCGACCGGGCTCCGGTCTCCGTCCGTGAGACCACCGCGCTGCGGGCGCTCAGCGCGACGCCGGAGCGGTCGCGCGACTCCGTGCTCGTCGACTTCGACGACAGGGTGATCGGCGACGCCGGGGGCGAGCGGCTGACCCGGGCCCTGGTCGCCCAGGGCATGGTTCCCGTGTGCCACCCCCGCAGCGACACCGAGAGCGGCACGCAGGAGGATGCCGCGGCGCAGAGCATCGCGGCGGCCTGGGCCCTCGGGGAGGAGCCTGTGCCGCTCGAAGGGACCATGCACTCCGCGCGGCACCAGGCCGACCTGGCCGGGCCGGTGTGGAAGAGGTTCAACGCGCTGCCGGCGTCCGAGCAGCGGAAGCGGATCGGTGCCGCGCACGCCGCCGCGGTCTCCTGCTCGGCCGACGCGCTCACGGTGCTGAACGGCGGTGCGCCGCGGTGAGATGGCTGACGCTGTACGCGCGTTCGCGGCACGCGCCCGCCTCGCTCGCCGTGGTGACGGCCGGCGCGGCGGCGGTGTGGGCGCTCGCCCGGACCGCCGATGGGGGGCCGGCGGATCCCCGGCTGTCCACGCTCGTCCTCGCCATGGGGGCGGCGGCGCTCTCGGCCGGTCTCGGCGGGCAGGATCTCGCGCTGGACCGGACGGCCGGGATCCGCTGGATGCCCCGCAGGGCGGCGCATGTGCTGCTCTGCGGCGTGCTCATCGGCTCGGTGCTGCTGGCGGCGCAGACGCTGGGCGGGCAGTCGGCCTCCGCCTCCTTCGCCGTGCGCAACAGCGCGGGGCTGATGGGGCTGGCCGCGCTCGGGGCGGCCTGGTGCGGGGCGCGGTACGCGTGGCTCCCGCCGTTCGTGTGGCTGTCGACCGCCCTCGTCGTCCCGCCCTCGTCGGACGGGACGACACAGGTGCTGACCTGGATGCTGCTGCCGTCCGGCACCGCGGCCGGGACCTGGACGGCTCTCGTCCTGGCCGTCCTCGGCACGGCGGTCTACGCCCTCGGGGGCCCGAGGCGCTGACCTCGGTGCCGGACGCCGGACGAAGGGGCGGTGGCCATGGGGCGCACCGTCCGGACATCGTCGTCACGCACGACGCGTACGGCCGGTTGACGGGCCACCCCGACCGCATGACCGCTGCTGTCCCGGGTCGGCAAGAGCGTGTTCGGCGCCCCGGACGAGGACGTCGCGGCGACGGTCGGCGTACGGCCGTGGCCGGCGCGGAGGTGGCGGGCGATCATCGCGACCGAGTACGGCATCCGCCTCGGCACCGGGCCCGTACGGGGTGACCTCCGGGAACTGAGCGTCTGACCGCCGTGCCGGTGAACGGCGCTTCCTGGCGCGGGGACACGTCCAATACCGCGATTTCCAGGCCGACATGCGCGGGCGACAGTACGCATTTCCGGTCGATGACGGCTCAACTCCCCCTATAAGACCAGGTAGAACGGCTTTGGCGTGCTTGGGGCACATCATCCGTCTTCACTACATCAGGTGAAAATGGGGGACTTCCTCTCGCGGAGCGTGACCTCGCGGGGTGACCATGTAACGACGGCGCGTCATACGTGTCGGTCTGTCCCCTGTTGTCGGCATCCGCCGCACAACCTGGTGAACCGCCCGCGGAGCCGGGCGGCAGTCCCCTGGAGGAAACCATGTCCATCACCACCACCCGCACCGTGCTCGCGGACGTCGACGAGCGCACCGCCGTGCACGCGCTGATGACCGAGCCGGAGGCCACCGTCAGCGGCGCCCCCGTCTACGCGCCGGAGGCGGCGCTCATCCTGCTCGCCGCTCTGCTCCTCTCCCCGAAGCAGCCGCGGAAGTAAGGCTTTCCGCCTGATCTCCGTCAGCACTGATCACTTCTGAAGAAGGCGAGAAACCGATGTCGCACACGGACTCCGCACCGTCGGCTGAATACGGGGCGGCGGTGGAGAGTCTGGCCGGGCGCGTTCTGCTGGCGGTGAGCGGCGGGGAAGAGTCCCCGGACCTCGCGGCTCATCTGCGGAACGCGCTGGACGCCAAGGCGGCATTGGCCGCGGTGCGGGTGCTGGGACCTGATGTCTTCGCACCCGCGCTGTTGGCCTCCGTACCCTCCTCGCCGACCGACCGGGAGGTGGTGGCCGAGGCGCTGCGCGTCTTTCCGTCCGCCCCCGGCGACCCTCCCGAGATCGCGCGGCTGGACCGCGCGACGCTCGCGCTGCTCGCCCAGCCCGAGAACGGCGCGATCGGCACGGTCGTCGCGGTGGACTCGGCGGTGGACTCGGCGGCGGAGCGCGCTTCCGACGGCGCTTCCGACGCCTCGGAGCCCGCGCCCGAGGAGCGGCACTGGCGCGCCTGGGCCCAGGGAATGGCCCGGCTGTCGCCGCTGGCACTGCCCGGAGTGCGGGGCGAGGCCGCCGAGCAGGCCTCCCGCCGGGTGCTCGATCTGTACCGGGGGCTCACCCGCTCGATGCTGCGCCGCGACTATCCGACCACCGCACGGCTGGCCCGCTGGGGCGCGCTGGCCGAGGGCACGGGCACGGCAGCCCTGCCGGGGATGGACATCGGGACCGTGGTGCGCCATCTGGAGCTGTGCGGAGCCGTCGGCGCGAGGACCGTTCTGGACACCACCGTCGCCGGCCGGATCCTCGCCGCCCGGCAGAACCCGAAGGAGCGCTCCGCGTGAGCACATCGACGTCAGGGGCACCGGCGAGCAGCAGACGGATCGCCCACCAGGTGGTGACGCGAGCGCTCGACTGGCTGCACACCCACTCGGACCGGGGGGCGATGCCGCCGGAGTCGGAGGCCGCTCTCGCCGACCCCGACGGCTTCTACAAACCGCTGGGCGAACTGGCGCTCGCCGCCTCCCTGGTGCTGCGCGAGGGCATGGCCTCGGCGAGCGAGCAGCGGGCGGCCCGGGATCTGCTGGACTTCGGCTGGACCCAGCTCGGCTCCGGCGATCTGCTGTACGAGCGGCAGATGCGGTTCCCGATGATGACGGATCCGCTGGAGATGTACACCCACTTCGCGCGCGCCGGCTATCGCCATGAGCGTCTGCACACGCTGGTGGCGCATCTGGGCGGACTCGCCACGCACCGGGGCTCGGAGATGATGCCCAACCGCCGTATGGCGGTGGCGAACGCCGCCCGGGTCGCGGAGGTGGAGCGGGAGACGGACTGGCCCAAGCTGATCGACGCCACCTGGCTGGGGCACACCCCGGAGCCGTGGATGATCGACTGGATGACGGCCTACTGCATGACCCACACGGTCTTCCACGCCACCGACTGGGGTGCGAATCCCGAGGGGCTGCCCGTACGGGTGCGGGAGTATCTCGCCCACTGGCTCCCGGCGTGGATGGACATCTGGGCGGAGATCCACGAGTGGGACCTGCTCGCCGAGCTGATCATCGTCGACGCCTCGCTGCCCCGGCCGCAGTGCGATCCGGAGATCTGGGAGCGGCTCGCGGCGGCGCAGCATCCCGACGGGCTGGTGCCGCGTGACGGGAACCCGATCGACGAGGATCCCGACCAGGCGTATCTGGACAACCGTCATACGACCATCGTGGCGGCCATCGCGGGCACCCTGGCGCTCTCCCGGCACGGAGACACCGTTGTCCTCTGACCTCGCGGGCCCGCTGGGCACTCTTCTGGAACCGATGGCGGAAGCGGCCGACCGGCGGGCGTCCACCGTGATCTCGGTGTACGCGGACGGCGAGACGGCGACCCTGTGCCGGGGGTCGACCGATCGGACGGGCGGGGTGCCGGTCACCGACCGGACCCGTTTCGAGCTGGGGTCGGTGACCAAGACGTTCACCGCGCTGCTCTTCGCCGACATGGCGGCGCGCGGCGAAGTGAGTCTCGAGGAGCCTCTGAGCGCGCGGGTTCCGCGCTGGGCGCTGCCCCGGGGCCCGGCGGGCGCGGGCATCACGCTGGAGCATCTGGCGACGCACACCTCCGGTCTGCCGAGGCTGCCGCCGGGGCTGCTGCGCACCGCCGTGCCGTACTGGACGACCAATCCCTATCAGGCCTATCCGGCGCACCGGTTGCTGGATTCCCTGGCGCGCACCCGGGTGCGGGGCCGGCCGGGCGCGCGGGTGCGTTACTCGAATTTCGGGATGGGTCTGCTGGGGCATCTGCTCACCTCCCGGGGGACCACCGGGTACGGTCCGCTGCTGGAGGCGCGGGTGCTGAGGCCGCTGGGGCTCGGTGACACCTCGGCGGATCCGGGCGAGCCGCAGGCCACCGGTCACTGGCACGGCAGGCCCCGGCCGCCCTTTGTGATCCCGGCGCTGCCGGGGGCGGGCGCGGTGCGCTCCAGCGCCCGTGATCTGCTGCGTTATCTGCGCTGTCACATCGCGCCGGATTCCCCCTCGGGTCCCGGGATCTCGCTGCGCGGTGCTCTGTACGAGGTGGTTCGGCCGCGCCCCCGTGCACCGGGGGGTCCTGAGCTGTGTCTGGCCTGGACCAGGCGGGCGCTGCCCGGCGGTGATCTGTACTTTCACCTCGGTGCCACACGCGGCTTCACCACGTTCATCGGCTTCCGTCAGGATCCGGCCGTGGCGGTCGTGGCCCTGACGAATATCTCACCGACCTTGAGCTGTCGTTTCACTCAGGCGGGGTACGACCTGCTGCGGGCGGTATCCGGCCGGGCGGGCGGCTGAGCGGACGGGGTCAGCGGGTCAGCGGGTCAGCGGGTCAGCGGGTCCAGTAGGTGAGGTTGCGGAAGCGGGACTCGGCGCGTCCCGTGCCGTGGTGGTAGACGCCGTTCTTGAAGTGGCGGGTGGCCGGTCCCCGGTCGGTGTCGTTGTGGACAGCGACAGGGGCGTTGTCGAACCAGACCTGGACGGTGCCGGTGGTCGCGTTGTGCGCGATCTTCACATTGAACCACCTGTCGTACATACCGGTCTTGATGACCTTGCCGCTGTAGGCCCTGACCGTGCCGCCCGCCTCGTTGTAGACGTTCAGCATGAAGTCCGTCGCCGGGGTGCCCTCCGGCCGCTGGGACCGCAGGATCTGGACAAAGGTCGCGCCGTCGGTGCCGGCGGGCAGATAGACATCGCCGTCCCACATGTGCTCGCCCGCGGTGTACTCCTGTTGCCAGCGCATCTCGGTCCGGGGGTCGGTGGAGCTGGTGTTCGGCGTGTGGAGCTTGTCGGTGTCGTAGACCCACAGATGGTGCTCGCCGTTGGCGGTGTGCGTGTAGCGGTCGGCGACCGCGAGGTCGTACGGCTTCTGCACATGGAAGGTGAACGGCGTCTGCGTCCAGCCGGCGGTGAGGGCGGTGGCCGTGGTGGCGCTCGCGGTGGAATGGGTCAGTCCGAGACCCACACCGCCGGCGGTCAGGCCGAGGCCGGTCAGCAGGGTACGTCGCGACAGCGTCATGCGTGCGTCCTTGTCCTGGGTGCCGCCCTCGTCCCGGGCGGGCCTGATCACATACTCCCCCGGAAGGGATCCGCGACCGTCACCGGTGCCACGCCGGGAGCGGCGACCGCGGGACCGCGGTCGCCGCTCGGGCTGGGGGTGTCAGAGCCGGACCTTCCAGCTGACCGTGGACTTCAGCGTCGCGGCGATCTCGGGGTCGCGCACCGAGGCCGTGGGGTCCTCGGCGGTGACCGACAGGGTGTGCGTGCGCAGATCGAGCAGACGCAGGGTCAGATCCGAGATCCGCAGCCGGTTCCGCCCCTCGAAGGCCTTCAGCTCCTTGCCGTCCAGGTGCCAGCGGACCTTCAGCCGGCGTCCGTCGGCGCTCGTCAGCCGGGTCACATCGGCCTTGGCCGTGTGGCGCAGCCGCAGGGTGCGATCGGTGGGGGTGACCGGGGTGACGATCTTCGCGTGGCGGTAGAAGCCGGCGATCATCGCCTCGACGCCGGGCAGGTTGAACGGCTTGTCGACGGCGCGCATCATGGAGCTGTCGGTGGGCCGGTTCAGGCCCTTCACGAAGTAGCCGCCGCCTTCGTACGCGCCGACGAGGCCGCCGTCGGGCGAGGTCTCGCCCAGCCAGCGGTGCCACTTGACGCGCTGTCCGCCGATTTCCCCGGCGGTCAGCGTGGAGATGTTGCGGTCGGCGGGCTCGGGGCCGGTGTACTGCTCGTACCCGGGGTAGCCGGGGTAGAAGTACTCGTCGGCGAGCTTGCCCAGCGAGTGGCCGGTCTCATGGATGGCGACCTGGCCGGACTTCACATTGCCCGCCGAGGCGGTGGAGATGCCTTCGTATCCAAGGGTGGGGCTGGGCTGGTTGTAGCCCGCGCCGCCGTACTTGGAGCTGTTGGCGAGGACGATCACCAGGTCGGCCTCCGGTGCCTTCGCCACATAGCGGTCGACCTTCTCCTGGTCGATGCAGAGCAGCCGCTCGATGCCGTCGCACCAGAAGTAGGAGCCGAGGGCGGTGTCCTTCACGGTGTCCGCGCCCGGGTCGCCGGTGACCCCGGACTGCCGCGAGACGGCGTCGACGGCCCAGACGTTGAAAAGGTTCCGGTAGGTGGTGTACGGCTCGACCGCCGTCAGCTCGGCCCACTTCTCCTTGGCCTCGGCGTGGAACTGGGGCAGTTCCGCCGCCGTGTAGCCGTCGCCGACGATGACGATGTCCAGCCGGTCCTTGGTCGCGCCGTTGTTCAGCACCTCGACGACCTGTCCGTCGTCGGCCCGCTGGGCCGCCGAGAGCCGGGGCGAGGGACGGTCCTGTCCGCTCGCGGGCACGGACGTATGACCGGAGCCGACCACGGTGCCGTGCTCGGGGCCCGGTATCTCGACCTCGACCTCGGACGACGGCCCGGCGGACGGCCCCGTACTGGCGACCGCGCCACCGGGCGCGAGGGCCAGTACGGCGGTGACGGCAGTGGCCATACCGGCCGCGGCCACGGCTCGGCGCAGCGCTGAGCGCATGGATCCCCTCCAGGACAAGAATTAAGTGATGGAGTAACTCTGATGAACAGATGACTTAAATTAGGGGGCGGGCAGAACATGCGCAATGGCCCGCTCTCCCTGAATACTGAGGAGTTCGAGCGACCAAGGGGTTTCCATGGACGAACCGGCCGACATAGGCCGCCGGGTGCAACGGCTCCGCAAGGAGCGGGGACTGACCCAGCGGCAGCTGGCCAGCCCCGCGTACACCCCCGCGTATGTCTCGACGCTGGAGTCGGGCAAGGTCAGAGCCTCCGAGACGGCGCTGCGCTTCTTCGCGGAGCGCCTCGGCACCTCGTTCGAGGAGCTGGTCACCGGACGCCCGGCCAGGCTCGCGACCGAGCTGAGGCTCGGCCTCACCGACGCACAGCGGGCGCTCGCCGAGGGCGCGGCCGACGACGCGGCGGTGCGCTACCGCCGGCTGCTCACCGACGCGGAGAATCTCGACCTCGCCCCCGAGCGGGCCGAAGCGCTGCTGGGTCTCGGGGACTGCGCGCTGGAGACCGGCGAACTGGACGACGCCCGGCGGCACTTCGAGGCGGCGGAAGAGCTGATGGCCGAGCAGCCGCTGCCCCGGCGGGCCCGCGCGATCCGGGGCCGCGCCATAGCCCATCTCCTCACCGGGGAGCTGCGCTACGCCTGCTATCTCCTCGAATCGACCATCGACGAACTCGGCACCAGCGGCCTGGCCGACCCCGAGGCGCTGGTGCTGCTGTACGCGGCGGTGATCGGACCGTACATCGACATGGGGGCGCACGCCCGCGCCGCCCATGCCGCCGAACTCGCCCTGGCGCTGACCCCGCAGGTCAGCGATCCGGCGCTGGTGGCGGGGATGCACCGACAGGTGGCCCGTACCTTTCTCGCCGAAGGCCGTATCGACGACGCCGACGCCTCCCTGGCCAAGGCCCAGTCGATCTACCGGCAGCTGCGGCTGCGCACCGATCTCGCGCACTGCCACTGGATGCGCGGCTATGTCCACGCGCAGAACGGCGAACTCGACGGCGCGGAGCGGGAGCTGCGCACCGCCCGGGACATGCTGGCCGCCAAGCGCGCCGCGCTGTACACGGCCCAGGTGGAGGTGGAGCTGGCCGATGTGCTGCGCCGGCTCGGCCGGTTCGACGAGGCGGCCGTCCTGGTGTCGGCGCTGCTGGAGCTGGACGACCGGCACGGCGCGGTGCACGCGGGGGGCGCGCACCGGCTGCTCGGGCTGATCGCCGAGGAGCGCGGCGAGCCCGAGGCGGCGGAGGAGCACTACGTCCAGGCGCTGGCGCTGCTGGAACGCAGCGGAGCCAGCGGCGATCTGGCCGATCTCTGCCGGCTGCTGGGGGATCTGCTGCGCCGGGGCGGCCGTACGGAGGCCGCCCTCGACGCGTACCGCACCGGGCTCGGCCACCGGGCCGCCCCCGGCACGACCACTCTGGGCCCGCCCCCGTCGGCTCCGCCGTACCGACAGCGCTGACCCTGTCCCGGCCCCTGTCCCGGGGGCTGTTACGTCGCCATCATGTGCTCGTAGAGACTCCGCCACATGGGGCCGGAACAGTGGCGCGCATGAAAACGATCATGCGCGCGAGCGTGACCGCGACGACGAGACGGCGGACCCTCTCCGTACTCCTGGCGCTGTCCGCCTCCGCCTCCCTCGCCGTCCCCGGCACGGCCGCCGCACAGCAGCCGTCCGGTGCCGCCGCCGTCCCGGTCCGGCCGATCAGCTGGGGCACCTGCCCCAAGTCCGAGCCGCCGTACCCCGATCCCAGCCCCAACGCGCGGTGCGCGACGGTCGAGGTGCCGCTGGACTGGTCGAAGCCGAACGGCCCGAAGATCGGTATCTTCGTCGCCCGGCACCGGGCCACCGACCCCGCGCGGCGGATCGGCGTACTGATGTCGAATCCGGGCGGCCCCGGCGCGCCGGGGTCCGACGACGCGCTGTACGCGGACGACCCCTACAGCGGCTACGACCCGGCCATGCTCCGGCGTTTCGACATGATCGGCTTTGACCCGCGAGGCATCGGCCGCAGCCGGAACGCCGAGTGCGACGAGACGATCCTCGGCTCGATCCCGGCCCGGCCGCGCGACGCGGCCGAGTTTGAACGGATGCGGGCCCAGAACGCCCGGCTGGCGGAGAGCTGTCTGCAGCGGATGGGGCCGCTCGCCGCCCATCTCGACGGCGAGAGCGTGGCCCGTGACATGGACGCGATCCGCGCCGCCCTCGGTGAACGGCAGATCAGCTTTGTCGGCCACTCGTACGGCACTTTCCTGGGCGAGCGTTACGCGCGGCTCTTCCCGGACCGGCTTCGCGCGCTGGCCCTGGACAGCGCGATGGACCCGGACCGGCCGGACGCCGAGCGTTATCTGAAGGAGGGCAGCCTCACCATCGACAGCGCGCTGAAGCGGCTGGCGGCCTGGTGCGAGAAGGACGCGGCCTGCGCACTGAAGGGCGAGGACGTGAGCGCCGTCACCGCATCGCTGTTCGCCCGCGCCGACGCCGGCCGGCTCCATGAGCCGGGCCCGAGCGGACCGACGCGGGTGAAGGTCGACGCCGACAGGCTCTCCGACTTCCTCACCTTCGCGCTCGGCCGGTGGAACCCGGAGTCGGCGGCGGAGCAGCTGGCCGCCCTGCGCACCGGGAAGGGCGAGGTCCGCTGGACCTCGCCCGAGGCCAACCTCGTGCCGAGGCTGGTGCTCTGCCGGGACTACGACTTCCGGATCCGTGACTACGCCCACTACCGGGCCATCCGCGAGCGGGTCGCCAAGGCGGCCCCGGGTGTCCGCCACAACGCCCAGTCCCTGGACACCGTCCTGGGCTGCCAGGGCTGGACCATGCCGCCGAAGCCCGCGCCCGCGCGGGCGAAGGGCGGGCTTCCGCCCGTGCTCGTGGCCAACGCCACCCATGACCTGGCGACTCCCCTGCCGGGCGCGAAGCGCATGGCGCGCTCCTTCCCGAAGGCGACCCTGTTCACGATGGACGTGGTGGGCCACTGGCTCTACCGCCGGGGCGGTACGGAGGAGGCGATGCGTGTGATCGACGCGTATCTCACCGACCCGAAGGGCTAGCACCCGTACGCGAAGAGAGAGCCGGCCCCGCCCGAAATCGATCGGGCGGGGCCGGCTCCTCTCATCGGCGGGTCAGCGAACGTCGACCCGGTCGCTGCCGCTGCTCGTGCCCAGACGGGTGGAGGTGGCGTCGAACACGGCCTTCCAGCTGCCGTCCTTCTTCGCGGTGAAGGCCTTGGAGAAGGCCCCCTTGCTGTTGGTGCGCGCGGTGCCCTGCTTGCTCCAGCTCTTCGCGCCGTCGGCCTTGAACATGATCGTCACGTTCTGGCCGGAGGTGTTGGACCACTTGCCGTCCAGGGTGCGCAGGGTGCCCACCACGGTGATCGGACGGCCCTTGCGGACCGGCTCGGGCTTGGCGTTGAAGTCCTTGACCTCGGTGCGCAGCTTGACGTCGACATAGTCGGAGCCGCTGTTGGCGAAGCCGCGCTCGGCGGTGCCGGCGTACCGGGCGCGCCAGTCCCCGTCCTTGGACGCGGTGACCTTGGCGGAGAAAACGCCCTTCGAGTCGGAGGTGGCGCTTCCGGCCTTGCCCCAGGTCTTCGCGCCCTTGGCGCGGAACTCGACCACGAGGGGGCTCTTGGGCAGCGGACGCCAGGTGTTGTCGCTCGCGCCGACGGCCTGGAGGGTGCCGGTGACCGTGAGCGCGCCGCCCTTGGCGACGGGCTCCGGCGCGGCGTTGAGGCCGGTGATCCGGCTCGGCACGGTGGTGACGGAGAGCTTGGCGGCCGAGGTGGTGGCCGAGCCGAGCGTGTTGGTGAACACGGCGCGGTAGCGGGTGTCGTTCAGGGCGCGGGTCGCCTTGACGGACAGCTTCGCCGACTCGGCGCCGGGGACGGTGGTCCAGGTGGTGCCCTTGTCCGTGCTGCGCTCCCAGCGGACGGAGTCGTCGCCGTCGGCGGCGGCGGTGAAGGAGGCGGTCGCGCCGGAGCGCACCGAGCTGGAGGCCGGCTGGCCGGTGACCTTGACCTCGCCGAAGTGGACCGGCACGGCGACGTCCTGGGCGCGCGAGGGCATCCAGTCCCCGCCGTGCGAGTTGAAGGTGGCGAGGAAGCAGGCGGTGGTGCGGCAGTCCACCGTCTTGCCGGCCGAGGCGAAGGTCTCGGTGACCTTGAGGGTGGTGGTGAAGGTGCCGTCGGCGGCGACCTGGCGGACCCAGGCGGCGTTGCCGAAGGTGCTGGGCACGGCGTCGCCGGGGAGCTTGACGGTCTGGGCGACGTACACGCCGCGGCCGGGGTGGTAGCCACTGCCCGTGACCGTGACCTGGGTCTCCGCGCCGAGGCCGGAGACCTGGCTGACGGTGAGGGTGGGGACGGTGGTGTTGCCGGAGACGGTGAGGCCGTCCAGCGCCGTGCCGGCCGGGTACATCTCGCGGCCCTCGAAGGCGAAGACCTTCGCGCCCTCGGGGGTGATCGCCGTGGTGATCTTCTTCCAGTCGAGCTTGGAGCCGCTCAGCGCGCCGGCCGGGGCCGTCACGGTGGCGAGGGGCACCTCCTTGGGCTCGGTGACGGTGCCTTCGAGGTCGCTGTCGACGGTCACGTAGAGCGTGCCCTTGCCGTCGACCAGCTTCAGCCACGGCTTGGAGAGGGTGAGCTTGTTGATGTTGTGCTCGGGCAGTGCGTAGGTGACGGAGCCCTCGAAGCGCAGATTGGCGTCGCGGCCGGCCGGGTCCACCGCGCCGTGGGCGACGGGGTAGGAGATGACGCCGTCGGCGGACTTGGTGGCTCCGCCTTCCACGGTGACCGTGCCCCCGGCCCCGCTGATGTACCGGTACCAGCTGGACTTGAAGCCCCAGCCGGCCTCGCCGGTGACCAGGATCGGGGAGGCGGCGCGGGTGCTGCCGGGCTTGGGGGTCGCGGCCGGCGCGTCGGCGGCCACGGCCGCGACGGGGGCGGCGGTCGCGGGGACGACCAGGACGCCGGAGCCGATGGAGACGGCGGCCAGCGCCGCGACGGTGGCCAGACGGGTACTGCGGGACATGGACATGCGCGGCATGTCTCCTTCGGGGAGAGGGGCACTCGGGGGTGCGGGGGGCGAGCGTCCAGGGCATGGGCGCACACGGAAGACCGGACTTGTCGGAGTGGGGGACCCGAAGTCAGCACTGATCATATTAGGTGAGCCTTGCCTAAATTGTCACTGTCGCGGTTTCGCGGGGGAAGACCCGGGTGCGGCCGGTTCCGGCGATCATGGTCCGCCCGGCGGTCACGTCCCGGTGGTCACGGTCCGGCGAGTTCTTGCACGAGGGCGGCGACCTGCTCGGTCTCGATGAGGAAGCCGTCGTGGCCGTTGGGGGACTCGATCGTCCGCAGCCGGTCGGCCCCGGGTATGCGCGCCGCGAGAAGGCGCTGCTCGGCCAGCGGGTAGAGCCGGTCCGACTCGACGCCCGCGACCAGGGTGCGGGCGCGGACCCGGCGCAGCGCCGCCGCGGTGCCGCCGCGCCCGCGCCCGATGTCATGGCTGTTCATCGCCTCGGTCAGCACCACATAGCTGCCGGCGTCGAACCGCCGTACCAGCTTGGCGGCGTGGTGGTCGAGATAGGACTCGACCTGGTAGCGGCCACCGTGCCAGGGGTCCTCGGCGTCCTGCGCGGCACGCTCGAAGCGCGCGTCCAGCTCCGCCGGGCCCCGGTAGGTGACATGGGCGAGCCGCCGGGCCAGGCCGAGGCCCAGATGCGGCCCCCGGCCGGGACCCGCGTCGTGGTAGTCGCCGCCGTGCCAGTTGCGGTCCGAGCGGATGGCGTGGAGCTGGATGCTGGACCAGGCGATCTGCTCCGCGCCGGTGGCCGCCGGGCAGGCGAGCAGCAGCAGTGCCTCGGTGCGCTCCGGATGGGTCACCGCCCACTCCAGGGCGCGCATCCCGCCCATGGAGCCGCCGACCACCATGGCCCAGCGGTCGATGCCCAGCCGGTCCGCCAGCAGGACTTCGGCGGCGGTCTGGTCACGGGTGGTGAGAAAGGGGAAGGCGCTGCCCCAGCGGCGGCCGTCGGGGCGGCGGGCGGCGGGGCCGGTGCTGCCCTGGCAGCCGCCCAGCACATTGGGGGCGACGACGAACCAGCGGTCGGTGTCCAGGGCCCGGCCCGGCCCGATCAGCCCGTCCCACCAGCCGGGGGTGGGGTGTCCCGGCTGCGCGGGGCCGCTGACATGGCTGTCGCCGGTGAGCGCGTGCAGGACGAGCACGGCGTTGGAGCCGTCGGGGGCGAGGCGTCCCCAGGTCTCGTACGCCAGCCGTACGCCGGGGAGTTCGCCACCGCTCTCCAGCGGCAGCGGCTCGGCGAGCCGGACCCACTGCCGCCGGCCGGGCGGGTCTCCCTCCTGCCAGGCCCCGGTGGCGGGGGGCAGGGGGGCGAACCGCCCGGCGGCTTCGGCAGGGGTGTTCAGGAGGCGGCCTTGGCAGCGCGGAAGCCGGTCTCCAGATCGGCCTTGAGGTCGGCGATGTTCTCGATGCCGACCGACAGCCGCACCAGGCCGGGCGAGGTGCCGGTGGCGGCGAGCTGCTCGGGGTCGAGCTGGCTGTGGGTGGTGGAGGCCGGGTGGATGATCAGGCTGCGGACGTCGCCGATGTTGGCGAGATGGCTGAAGAGTTCCACGGCGTCCACGAACTTCTTGCCCGCCTCCACCCCGTCGCGCAGCTCGAAGGCGAGGACCGCGCCCGCGCCCTCCGGCAGATAGCGCCGGGCCGCCTCGTGCCAGCGGTTGGAGGGGAGCCCGGGGTAGTGGACGGCCGCCACCTCGTCGCGCTGCTCCAGCCATTCGGCGAGGGCCTGGGCGTTGGCGGAGTGCCGCTGGATGCGCAGGCTGAGCGTTTCGACGCCCTGGAGGAGAAGGAAGGCGGAGTGCGGGGCGATGGCGGGGCCGAGGTCGCGGAGCAGCTGTACGCGGAGTTTGACGGCGAAGGCCCCGGGGCCGAGGGCGGGCCAGTAGCGCAGTCCGTGGTAGCTGGGGTCGGGGGCCTGGAAGTCGGGGAACCGTTCGGCGTTCGCGCCGAAGTCGAAGGTGCCGCCGTCGACCACGACGCCGCCGAGGGTGGTGCCGTGTCCGCCGAGGAACTTGGTGGCCGAGTGGACGACGATGTCCGCGCCGTGCTCGATCGGCCGGAGCAGATACGGGGTGGGCACGGTGTTGTCGACGATCAGCGGCAGGCCGGCCTCGTGCGCGACGTCGGCGACCCCCCGGACGTCCAGGACGTTTCCGCGCGGGTTGCCGAGGGTCTCGGCGAAGAGCGCCTTGGTGTTGGGGCGGACGGCCTCGCGCCAGGCGTCCAGGTCGTCCGGGTCGTCGACGAAGGAGACCTCGATGCCGAACTTCGGCAGGGTGTGCCGGAAGAGGTTGTAGGTGCCGCCGTACAGGGAGGTGCTGGAGACGATGTGGTCACCGGCCCGGGCCAGGGTGAGGATCGCCAGGGTCTCCGCCGCCTGTCCGGAGGCGAGCGCGACCGCCGCGACCCCGCCCTCCAGCGCCGCGATCCGCTGTTCGAAGGCGTCCTGGGTGGGGTTGTGGATACGGGTGTAGATGTTGCCGGGCTCCGCGAGGGAGAAGAGGTCGGCGGCGTGCTGGGTGTCGCGGAAGACGAATGACGTGGTCTGGTAGATCGGCACCGCCCGGGCTCCGGTGGCCGGATCGGGGGTGGTTCCCGCGTGGACCTGCTTGGTCTCGAAGGACCAGCCCGGGCCGGGGGTGGCGGGGGTGTCGTCGGGGGTGTGACCCGCGGCCACCGAATCGATGGGCTGGCTCATGGCGCTTCCTTCGGACGAGGGGTGGTGGGGCGGGCGTGAACGCTCCGGGATCCCGTTCGCAGGCAAGGTAACGACCAGAAAATCGAACGTGGAAGATCCGCGCGCGGATCGCCACATTTCCGCAACACCAGTGCAATATTCCTCGTCATTCCTCGTCCGTACGAGGTCCTCAGGGCCTCCGGACACGACTGAGCGCCGTGGTCCGCGGTGTTCGGCGGGCCACGGCGCTCGGGAGGTTCACCGTACGGGGGTCACTGGGGGAAGGAGGCCCGCAGCGGGATCTCGCGGGCGGAACGGGTGGTGATGCCGCCGGAGCCGCCGGAGAGCAGGACGCTCTTCTTGCCGCTGTCGGAGATCAGCAGATCGGCGTCGCCGTCGCGGTCGAGGTCGCGCAGACGCACGTCCTGGCCGAATCGGGCGTCCTTCGCGGCGCTGCCGGGCACGCCCGAGGTCTGGCGGGTGAACCACTGGGAGCCGGTGCCGGTGAGGCCCTTCTTCCCGCCGCGCAGGATGTGCACGCCGCCGGCCGAGGCGGCGGCGCCGACCTTCTCGCCGGGGACGCTGACGGCGAGGTCCGGGTAGCCGTCGCGGTTGGTGTCGCCCGCCGAGACCTTCAGGCCGAAGTGGTCGCCCGGGGTGACGCCGGTGGCGACGCCCTCGGTGGCCTGGCTGAGGTGGCGCGTGGAGACGGGGCCGTTCGCGCCGCCGCGCAGCACGGCGAGGGAGCCCGCGTCGCCGTCGCGGCGGAGGTCGCCGACGGCGAGGTCGCCGTAGCCGTCCTTGTCGAAGTCGGCGATGACCCCGTCGGCGTCGTAGAAGTCGGAGTCGTGGTTGTAGGTGGTCAGGGCGCCGGGCGTGATCGTGGAGCCGCCGCGGAGGAACCAGGCGGCCTGGGTGTGGTCGTTGACGAAGCCGTCGCCGAGCACATACAGATCGGTGGCCTTGTCCTTGTTGACCTTTCCGGCGACGAGCTTGGTCGGCTCGATGAAGTCGTGCCCGTTCGAGGGCGAGTGCCGGGTGATCTTCCCGGTGCCGCCGGACTTGGAGAACCCGCCCCGGTAGATGTAGGTGGTGATGTTGTCGGCGACCGCCAGGTCGGCCTTGCCGTCGCCGGTGAAGTCGCCTGCGGCGAGGGAGGTGCCGAGCCGCTCGGGGGTGTAGCCCTTGAGGACGGGGATGCGGCCGGCGGCGGAGCCGAGGCCGGACTTGGAGCCCCACACGATGGTGACCGCGCCCTGCTCGGAGGCGTTGCCCACTCGCTCGGTGCGGTCGCCCACGGCGAGGTCGGCGTATCCGTCGCTGTTGAAGTCGGCGGAGGTGAGCGTCGCGCCGAAGGCGTCGCGGTATCCGTCGGTGTTGCCGGCCTTGCCGGGGATGCCGGGGCTGTCCTGGGTGAACTTCTTGGTCTTGGTGCCGGGGCCCTTGGCGGTCCCGTAGGTGACGGTGAACGAGCCCCACGTGCCGGTGGCGAAGTCCCGGTGGCCGTCGCCGTTGTAGTCGTCGACGTGTTTGGCGGGGGCGGCGGCCACCGCTCCCGTCGACACATGGAGCAGGCCGCCGGTCATCGCGGCGGCGGCTGCCGTCGCGATGACGAGACGGAGGTTCTTCCGCATGGACATGCGCGTCTCCTGCTGCGTACGGGGCCCGGCGGCGCGGGCCCGCGATGGTCTGGTCGCCCGTCCGGGCAGGGCCGCGTGGGGGTGGCGGGCCGGGGCGGCCGGCGCGGTTTCGCGCCGGCCCGGCCGGGGTGGTGCCGTGGCTTTCAGGGACGGATACAGGGAAGACACACCGGGGGCGGCAACAGTTGTACGGAATTCAGAATTTCTCTCGAACGATTTCGGGCGGGGCCGGAGGGGGACACGGTGGCCGAGATGTTCACTGTGCGGCGGTGGCTCCGGGCGTAGGGTGATGCGCCGGTCGGCCGTGCCCGGGGACGGGAGGCCATGACCACTCGCTCCGTCGGGAGAACGCACTGTGCCACGCGAAACCGTAGAGATCTCCCCCCTCCCCTCCGGCGGGGAGCGCGCCGTGCGGCGCGGTCTGCTGTTCCTGGCGGTCGCGGGCGCGACCTGGGGAACCACCGGGGCCGCCGTCGATGTCGTCTACCGCTCCAGCGACCTGGGTCCGGTCGCCGTCTCCTTCTGGCGCTACGTCGGCGGTCTGGCGCTGCTGCTCGGCGCGGTCGCGCTGCGCCCGGCCCGCGCGATGCCCGGCGGGGTACGGCGGAAGGGGCACGGGCGGCGGAGGTCTGCGCTGCTGCTGGGGACCGGCCTCGGGCTGGCCGTGTTCCAGACCGCGTACTTCGGGGCGGTGAAGGAGACCGGACTCGCCGTCGGCACCATCGTCACGCTGGGGGCCGGGCCGGTGTTCACGGCCGTCGGCGGCCGGCTGTTCCTGGCCGAGCGGATCGGGCGGGCCGGGGCGGTGGCGGTCTGCGGGGCGCTGGGCGGTCTCGCGGTGCTGGTGCTGGGCAATCAGAAGGGGGCGGTCGATCCCCTGGGGGTGGGGTTCGCGCTGCTGTCCGCCGCCGGGTACGCGGTGGCCACCCTGCTGGCCCGGTGGACCGGGCGGCACGGCGGCGGTGAGGACCCGTACACCCTGACGATGTGGTCGTTCGGGATCGGCGCGGCGGTGCTGCTGCCCCTCGCCTGGGCGGAGGGGATCCTGCCGCACTCCGGCGAGCCGGGGCGGGTGCTGCTGCTCATGCTGTACATCGCGGCCGTCACCACCGCGCTCGCCTATCCCCTGTATTTCGCCGGGGTGGCGGCGGTGCGGGCGGCGACGGCCTCGGTGGTGATGCTGATCGAGCCGGTGAGCGCGGCGCTGCTCGCGGTGACGCTGCTGGACGAGCGGCTCACGGCGGCGACGGTGGCGGGCACCGCGCTGCTGCTGTCGGCGGTGGCGGGCCTCGCCGTGGCGGAGTCCCGGGTGGCCCGGGCGGCCCCGGTCCCGCCCTGAGCGGCGGGACCGGGCGTCAGGTCCACCAGATCAGTTCGCCCCGGTCGTTCAGGGCGGTGAAACAGGTCAGCAGCAGCCGTCGGCCGGGGCCGGTGGAGCCGCCGCCGGGGTCGCCGCCCAGTACGGCGTGGGCGAGGTTTCCGTTGATCACGCACAGGTCACCGGTCCGGACCGGGACGATCAGGGCGGGATGCTCCTCCAGCAGCTCCGGCGGATAGGGGAAGCCGCTGTGGGAGAGGCCGAGCCGGGCGCGGGAGCGGTCGTCGGGCTCGACGTTCCACAGTTTGATCTGCCCCGTCCCGGCGGGCACCTGGGGGTAGACGTTGACCGCCATCACCCGGCGCAGCCGCTGGATCTCGAATCCGCGCTGCGAGGGGTCGCCGAGCTGGGCGAGATCGTCGTGGGGCATCAGCTGGAAGGGGCCGGTCCTGTTCCAGCAGACAGCCTTGGAGTCGCCCGCCGCACGGCCGCCGTGCCGGGCGGCGCGGGCCCCCCGTACCCCGCCCGGTCCGGTGAGCGCCGCGCGGAACGCGGAGACCGGGTCGGCGGTTCCCCGGTAGAGGTCGCGTACGGCCTCGGCGGAGTCGGCCGCCTCGGTCAGATAGGCGTCGGTGGTCTTCTCGATGTGGGACGCGCCGACGAGATATCCCTCGACGCCGTCCTCGCCCTCCCCGTACCGGGGGTTCCGGCCGGTGGAGGCCCAGAAGTTCGCCACGATCCGGCGGCAGTCCCCGGCGGGGACGAAGCCGCTGAGCAGACAGGCGGCCAGCTCGCCCCGGAGCACCTTCAGCACGGCGGGGACGTCGGGCTCGCCGCCGGTGGTGCGGTGGACCCGGAAGCCGCCGGGCGGCAGGGCCCTGCCGGTGATCCGCGCCCCGCCCGTCACGGGGTGCCTCCGGCGCTCGTGCCCCGGTGGTGGAGGCGTGGCCGGCGGCGGTGCAGGAAGCCGAGCACGGCGGGTACGGGGCTGACGATCCGGGGCCGGGATTCCAGCAGCGCCCGGTGGCGTTCCCGTACGGCGGGCAGGCCCGACCAGTGGGTCGCGGGGCTGAGGTGGTGTTCCTGGTGGTAGCCGTCGTTGAAGGCGAGCAGGTTGTACAGCCGTCCGTAGTGGCTGACGGAGTCGGCGGCGCGGTCGGCGGGGTCGGCCCCGTAGTGCCGGTAGTAGTTCTGGACGTTGACCACCGTCAGCGCGGTGAAGAAGGCGGGGAGGTAGCAGAAGAGGGTCCACTGCCAGGAGACCGCCGCGAACAGGGCGAGCGAGAGACAGTGGGCGGCGCGGTCCGCGCGGACCTGGCGCAGCTCCCTCGTACGGCGCGGCTCCCTGCGGGAGACCAGGGGGAGCAACGCGGTCTCCCGCTCCCCCACCCGCCAGAGCCGGGTCGTGTACAGCGTTTCCCGGGCCCGGTCCGCGAGCGAGTCCAGTGCCCCGCCGAGCGCGTAGGAGAGGAGGGGGGTGTGCTCGCCGTCGACGCCGTCGCGGTAGGTGGAGGAGGTGTCGCGGGTGGTGCCGTCGGGTCCCTTGGCGTCGTTGTTGAACCGGTGGTGGTTGCGGACATGGGTGAGGTGGTAGGCCTGCACCGACTGGCCGATATTGGCTGAATTGAGCACTGATACGAGGGCGTTGAGCCGGTGGGAGGTGAACCAGGGCGCATGGGTGAACAGATGGGAGACGACGATGATGTTGTACGCCGTCATCGCGGTCAGCAGGACGAAGGCGGCCGGCCTCCCGGCGGCGTGGGCGGTGTCCCAGCCCGCGGCGAGCAGGATCGTGACGGCGAACTGCGCCACGCTGAACGCCAGCAGGAGGGCGTCCCTGGGGGTGTGTCTCCACAAAGGCGCTCTCGGTGTGCCCGGCATCAGAAGTACGCCTCCAGCGTGCCGCGCCGGCGCACGTCCAGGGTGGCGCAGTGGAACGAGCCGCCGAAGCTGTTGAAGTTGCGGAAGTCGCAGGGGATCGGGGAGAAGCCGAACTTCTTCAGGGCTGTGATCATCGGTTCGTCCTGGCGCTCCACGATCACGCGTTCCTCGTCCAGCATCAGGATGTTCATGTTGATCCATTTGCTGGTCATGTACAGCGGATGGGTGTCGGGGATCACCGGCCGGGGGGCGGGCATGACGTCCCAGCCGTCGAAGAGCCTGGGCACCTCGGGCACCCGGTCGGGGTGGATGAGCAGCTTCCCCGGGGCCATCGGGACGAGGGTCGCGTCGATGTGCATGGGGTGCGCGTCGCGGAACTCGAAGACATGGACGCGGTAGGCGTCGCCGAGGTGCCGGCGGAGCCACTCGATGCCGAATTCATTGGTGACATTGCTCTTCTGGGCGATGATGTCGCGCCCGCAGCGGGTGAAGTCGGCGGCGTCGAAGGTCGGTTCGAACTCGGTGACGACGAGCCGCTGCGGCCCGTCCTCGCCGGGGTCGGTCCACTCCTGGTCGTACTGGACGTCCTTCAGTTCCGGTTTGGGGCCGGCGCTCCACTTGGCCCCGCCCCGGAAGTACTCCTTGAGCAGCGGCCGGTAGGCGAGGGACTCGAAGTAGCGTGAGCGCCAGGCCATCGGGCACTCGATGATGTCGTCGCCGATGACGAGCAGCGCGTCCCGGGGCATCGCCGCGTACATGCCGGTGCTGGTCCAGTCCCAGGTGCTGTAGGGCTCGCGCTGGGGCAGCGGCTCGGGGCGGCGCACCGTCACGCCCTCGCTCCGCAGGATGCGGACGAATCCTTCGAGTTCGCGCTGTGCGGCGGCGACGCGCTCCGGCGGGAAGGGGCTGCCCGCGTGGCGGCGGAAGGTCTCGTGCTGGTCCGGCGGGAGCACCGGGGGGAGGGCCGGGTGCCAGGGCGGGAAGCTCGCGCCGTCGACGATGCCGACGATCACCTCTTCCAGGGGGTCCCATTCGGTGTAGGAGCACACGGGGCTCTTGGACCGGGGGGCCGGGAGGGTGCCGCCGGGAGTGTCGGCGGCGGGTGCGTCGGTTCTCACAACCGGTCTCCTCGCGCTGCGGTCGTCGGGGGTCCGGACCGTCGCGGGGGAAACGCCGCCCTGGATCGAACGGCCCCCCGGCCCGGATGTCGGGAGAACGTGCCCATCCGGTGGTGTGCCAATCGGCGGACGGGCGGAGTGTCCGCGATTTGGCCCGAAAGACTGCCCCGACGGGCAGCCGCGAACGCCCGGGCGGGCCCCGGGCGTGTGCCGGGGCCCGCTCTCGTGCGCGGGGAGCGCGGTTCAGGCGGGGACACCGGCCCGCTCCGCCTCCGGACGCTCGAACTGGGTGCGGTACAGCTCCTCGTACCGGCCCCCGGCGGCGAGCAGTTCGGTGTGGGTTCCGCGTTCGACGACCCTGCCCTCCTCGATGACGAGGATGAGGTCGGCGGCCCGTACGGTCGACAGCCGGTGGGCGATGACCACGGCGGTCCGGCCCTCCAGCGCCTCGCCCAGCGCTTCCTGGACCTCCGACTCGGAGGTGGAGTCGAGGTGGGCGGTCGCCTCGTCGAGGATGACGACCCGCTGGCGGGCCAGGAGCAGCCGGGCGATGGTGAGCCGCTGCCGTTCGCCGCCGGAGAGCCGGTAGCCGCGCTCGCCGACGACGGTGTCGAGGCCTTCGGGCAGTTCGGCGATCAGAGTGTCGAGGCGGGAGCGGCGCAGTGCGTCCCAGAGGTCTTCCTCGGTGGCCTCGGGCCTGGCGAGCAGCAGATTGGCGCGGACCGACTCATGGAAGAGGTGGCCGTCCTGGGTGACCATGCCGAGGGTCTCGCGGATCGAGTCGGCGCTCAGGTCGCGGACGTCGACGCCGCCCAGCCGTACCGAGCCCGCGTCGGCGTCGTAGAGCCGGGGCAGGAGCTGCGCGATGGTGGACTTGCCCGCGCCGGAGGAGCCGACGAGGGCGACCATCCGGCCGGGCTCGGCCCGGAAGGAGATGCCGTCGAGTACGGTCGCGCCGCCTCGCGAGTCGAGGGCCGCGACGTCTTCGAGGGAGGCGAGGGAGACCTTGTCGGCGGTGGGGTAGGCGAAGGAGACTCCGTCGAACTCCACGGAGACCGGTCCGTCCGGTACGCGCCGGGCGTCCGGCTTCTCGGCGATCAGCGGCTTCAGGTCGAGGATCTCGAAGACCCGCTCGAAGCTCACCAGCGCGCTCATCACCTCGACGCGGGCGCCGGCCAGCGCGGTCAGCGGGGCGTAGAGGCGGGTGAGGAGCAGGGCGAGGGCGACGACGGCTCCGGCTTCGAGGCCGCCGTTCCGGGCGAAGTGGCCGCCGAGTCCGTAGACCAGGGCGAGCGCCAGCGCCGAGACGAGGGTGAGCGCGGTGATGAAGGCGGACTGCGCCATGGCGGTGCGGACGCCGATGTCACGCACCCGGCGGGCGCGGGCGGCGAATTCGGCGGACTCGTCGGCGGGCCGCCCGAAGAGCTTGACGAGGGTCGCGCCGGGGGCGGAGAAGCGCTCGGTCATCTGGGTGCCCATGGCGGCGTCGTGGCGGGCCGCCTCGCGCTGCATCGCGGCCATGCGGGATCCCATCCGGCGGGCGGGGACGACGAACACGGGCAGCAGGGCGAGGGCGAGGAGGGTGATCTGCCAGGAGATGCCGAGCATCACGACGAGGGTGAGCAGCAGGGTGACGAGGTTGGAGACCACGCCGGAGAGGGTGTTGCTGAAGGCCCGCTGGGCTCCGAGCACGTCGTTGTTGAGCCTGCTGACGAGCGCTCCGGTGCGGGTGCGGGTGAAGAAGGCGACCGGCATGCGCTGGACATGGTCGAAGACCGAGGTGCGGAGATCGAGGATCAGCCCCTCGCCGAGCGTCGCGGACAGCCAGCGGGTGAGCAGCCCGAGGGCCGCCTCGGCGACGGCGATGACGGCGATCAGCAGCGCGAGCCGGGTGACGGTGCCGGGGTCCCCGCCCCGGACGATCTCGTCGACGATCTTGCCCGCGAGTACCGGGGTGGCGACCGCGAGCAGCGCGGTGACGGTGCTGAGCAGCAGAAAGCGGTTGAGCTGCCGGCGGTGCGGGCGGGCGAAGGAGGCGATCCGGCGCAGCGTGGCCCGGGAGAAGGGCCGCCGGTCCTGCTGGGCGTTCATCGCGCTGTGCAGCGACGACCACGCGGTGACTTCCATGTCCATGAGAGTGCCTCCCGAGAGTGTGTGAACAGAACGCTAAAACCCCAACCAAACTTGAGGTCAAGGACGGAAGAGAGGGCTCTCCCCGCCCTCCCCCGTCAAGAAGTCGCCCTCAGCCATGAACCGGTGCTTTCGGACGGTTCGTCTGGTGAACGAGTGATCGGGGGTGCGGGAGGGGCAGGATCCGCCCACTCGACCAACCAGGGAGCGGACATGAACCTTCGCGGCATGAACCACCTCAAGGCACTGGCGGCGACCGCACTCCTCGTCGCGGCGGCGTCGGCCCCCGCGGCCACGGCGGCGGAGGCCGACCGCCCGGGCCCCCGGAACACCCCGCAGATCTGGGTCAACCAGAACTCGGGCAAGTGTCTGGAGATCTACGGCAGCGGCACGGCCGACGGCGTGGGCGCCTTCCAGTGGGACTGCAACGGCGGATCCAACCAGCTGTGGCTGAACACCAAGGGCGGCGCTCCGACCGAGATCAGAAACGTCAACTCCAACAAGTGCATAGAGGTCCGCGGCGGCGGCCTGGGCAACGGGGTCGGCGTCGCGCAGCGGGAGTGCAGCGGGGTCGACTGGCAGAAGTGGCGCATCAACCCCAACGGCGACGGCACCTGGACCATCACCAACCACCACTCGGGCAAGTGCCTGGAGATCTACGGGGGAGGGAAGGGGAACGGGGTGGGCGCCTTCCAGTGGGACTGCAACGGGAAGGGCCATCAGAAGTGGTGGTAGCTCTCCGGCGGCGCCCCTGGGGAGTGTCTTCAAAGTAGCGTCGTCCGCCCGAGTGGGGGTCCCCTCACTCACTCATCCACCGTGTGGCGACCCGCTCGTCCGGTGCCCACCGGATCGGCAACCCCACCATTCACTTCGACGACCTGGACCTGACCGGCGCGCGTACGCCCCCGTGGCCGCCTACGGTCAGTCCAAGTCGGAGCCCGCGCCGAACCCGGCGTCCCCGAGGGAATGGCTTCAAGCTCAGATGAGCGGTCGGCGTTCCGCGGCCGGTATCGGGAGTACCGTGGCGGTACCGAGCGCACCTCGCACGCCGTCATCCGCTTCGGCGTCGCCCTCGGGGAACGGCAATGCCGGAGCGCATCGCGTCCGGCCGGAAATGAGCCGCCCCAACATGAGCCTGATGAGTCTCGGAGTGATCGCCTCCTCTCGCAAGGAGAACGAGTTCCGGTTGCCGCTGCACCCGCACCATCTCGGCCGGATCGCCCCGGACGTACGCGAGAGAATCTTCCTCGAACAGGGCTACGGCCAACGCTTCGGCGTCGCGGACGATGCGCTGCGACCACTCGTGGGCGGCCTGCGCTCCCGCGAGCGGCTCCTCGCCGAGTGCGACATCCTGGTGCTGCCGAAACCGATGCACGACGACATCGCCGAGCTGCGCGAGGGCCAGGTGCTGTGGGGATGGCCGCACTGCGTGCAGGATGAGAAGACGACCCAGATCGGCATCGACCGACGGCTGACCCTGATCGCCTGGGAGGCCATGAACCACTGGACCTCCACGGGTGCCTTTAGCGTCCATGTGTTCCACAAGAACAACGAGCTCGCCGGCTACTGCTCGGTGCTGCAGGCCCTCCAGCTCGGCGGACTGACCGGCAGCTACGGCCGCCGGCTGCGCGCGGTGGTCATCAGCTTCGGCGCCACGGCGCGCGGAGCGGTCACAGGCCTGGGCGCCATGGGGGTGTCCGATGTCACGGTGCTCACCCAGCGCGCCGCCGCGGCGGTGGCCTCGCCGATGCCCTCGGTCGTGATGGGCCACTTCGCGGAGCGGGAGGACGACCCCACCCGCCTCCAGGCCTTCGCCGCGGGCGGTTCCATGCCGTTGGTGGAATACCTCGCCGGATTCGACATCATCGTCAACTGCGTACTCCAGGACACCGATGCGCCGCTGATGTTCGCCACCAATGAGGATCTCGCGCTCTTCCGGCCGGGAACCTTCTTCATCGACGTCGCCTGCGACGAGGGCATGGGCTTCGAATGGGCCCGCCCGACCACCTTCGGCGAGCCCATGTTCCCGGTCGGACAGGGCTGCCACTACTACGCGGTGGATCACAGCCCGTCTCATCTGTGGAACTCCGCCACCTGGGAGAACAGTGAGGCGCTCCTTCCCTATCTGCGCACGGTCATGAGCGGCCCCGAGGCTTGGGACAGCGACGTCACGATCCGCAAGGCCATCGAGATCCGCGACGGCGTCGTCCAGAATCCCAAGATCCTCTCCTTCCAGCACCGGTCGGCTGCCTACCCTCACCCTTCCGAGGCCCCGGCGAATCCGCTCGGCCGGGCGACCGAAGCGGCGCTCCCGCTGTCGTAGCCGTCATTCCGGCCGTGTCGCCTCCGTGGAGGCGCGGAGGAGCGGGATCGGCCACTGTTCGACACGGCCCGCGGCCCGGAGCGACCCGGCGCCTCCACCCCGCACACAGCGCGACGGCCCGCCGGGCGAGTCCCGGCGGGCCGTCGCGCTGTGTGCGGATCGGTCCGGCACGCCAGGGGTGCCCGACGTGTGAGCCGGGCGCCCCTGGCATGCCGGCTCACATGTCGGGCCTGGGTTCTGTCGTCAAATGTCACGCCCGCATCAGAAGTGATGCGAGGGTGACGACTGCTTCGTAGGACTGGGCGGTCTTGTCGTAGCGGGGGGCGATGCCACGCCACTGCTTCAAGCGGTTGAAGCACCGTTCCACCACATTGCGGCGCTTGCAGACCTCGCAGTCGAAGGCCGGCGGGCGGCCTCCGTGGCTGCCTCGCCTGGCCCGGTTGCCGGCCTGGTCAGCCCGCTCGGGGACCGTGTGCGGGATGCCGCGGTGGCGGAGCCGGGCGCGGATCGCTCTTGAGCTGTAGCCCTTGTCGCCCAGGACGTGATCGGGCCGGGTACGGGGTCGTCCCGGGTGGCGCCGTCCTCCCGTAGTGGGGGTCCCCCCGGGCCGAGGGCCCAGGGGGAGTGCGTGCCCGGGGGGACCCCCAGCGGCAGCTGGGGGAGGCACGGCGGACAGACGAAACCCGAAGACACGAACTAGGCTCCCCGCCATCCGAGTGATCGTGGAGGGCCGCCGCCGTGCCGATGCTGAACTGTGCCGTACTGGACGACTACCAGGGCGTCGCCCGTGACCTGGCCGACTGGGGAAGGCTGGGGCCCGGGGTGGAGGTGTCCTTCCTCTCCGGCCACTTCGGGTCCGAGGACGCGCTCGTCGACGCCGTCGGCCACTGCGAGATCGTGGTGGCGATGCGGGAGCGCACCCCCTTCCCGGCCGAACTCTTCGCCCGGCTGCCCCGGCTGCGCCTGCTGATCACCTCCGGGATGCGCAACGCCGCCATCGACCTGGCGGCGGCGGCACGCCACGGGGTCACCGTCTGCGGGACCGCCAGCAGCCCCGAGCCGCCGGCCGAGCTGACCTGGGCGCTGATCCTGGGGCTCGCGCGCCATCTGGTGACCGAGAACAGCGCGCTGCGCGCGGGCGGCCCCTGGCAGCAGACCCTGGGGACCGATCTCCACGGCCGGCGGCTCGGGCTGCTGGGCCTGGGGAAGATCGGCCGCCAGATGGCCAGGATCGGCGGGGCCTTCGGGATGGAGGTCGCGGCGTGGAGCTCCAGTCTCACCCCGGAGCGGGCCGCCGAATCCGGGGCGATCGCCCTGGGGTCGAAGGAGGAGCTGCTGGAGAGCAGCGACTTCGTCTCCGTGCATCTGGTGCTCGGCCCCCGGACCCGAGGGCTCATCGGGGAGGCGGAACTGCGGCGGATGCGTCCGACCGCGTATCTGGTCAACACCTCACGGGCGGCGATCGTCGATCAGGACGCGCTGCTCAGGGCCCTGCGCGAGGGATGGATCGCGGGGGCGGGGGCCGATGTCTTCGAGACCGAGCCGCTGGCCCCGGCGGACCCGCTGCGCTCGGCGCCCAACTTCCTCGG
Organism: Streptomyces amakusaensis; assembly: GCF_039532665.1. NCBI lineage: Bacteria > Bacillati > Actinomycetota > Actinomycetes > Kitasatosporales > Streptomycetaceae > Streptomyces > Streptomyces amakusaensis. The sequence continues at coordinate 69,444 of NZ_BAAASB010000012.1, forward strand.
CCTGCCGCATCTGGGGTATGTGACCCGGCGCAATTACGAGGGCTACTTCGGGCAGGCGGTCGAGGACATCGAGGCGTACCTCGCCGGGGATCCGGTACGCGTCCTGGGGTGACCTGATCCATCAACCCGGCGGGGCCGCTCGCGCCCCGCCCGAACCACACACACCTGGCCGTCGGCCCGGGTGCGCCCGTCGGGGCGCACCCGGGCCGACGGCGTTTCACCATGTGCAAACACCATGGAAATTGATCCGGTTGACCTGCGACACGCCTATATCGGCATTGCTTTGACAAACGGACTAGTTGCGCATGGTGCAACCAAAGGTAATTTCAACGGCAGTTCGGACAGTTTTATCGATCCAGGTATTGCGTCACCCCAGTCACACCTGTCTACTCTTATTACGATCGATGATCGATCAGCTTTTCTCCGCCTTCTTCAGCTTTCTTTGCGAAGAGACCCATTTAGGGGAGTGTGGCCATGAGCAAGACGAACCCGGACCGCAACGTCGGACGCAGAAACGTCATCACCGGCGCCGCCGCCGTCGCCGGAGGAGCGGCCCTGGCGGCGGGCCTTCCCGCGAGCGCCCAGGCGGCCCCCCGGTCCGGCGCGGCGGTCGCGAACAATGTGACGACCGATCTGATCACCGTCACCCCGACCGACAGCCGCTTCCCCGACCTGGTGCGCGGCACCAACCAGCGCTGGTCGGCGACGCCCGAGAAGGTCCACCTGGTCACGACGACCGCCCAGGCCCAGAGAGCCGTACAGGAGGCCGCCAACGCCAACAAGCGGCTCACCGTGCGCAGCGGCGGCCACTGTTACGAGGACTTCGTCTTCAACAGTGAGACCCAGGTCGTGGTCGACATGTCGGGCATGAACCAGGTCTACTTCGACGCCTCCAAGAACGCCTTCGCGATCGAGGCCGGAGCCTCCAACCTCCAGATCTACGAGACCCTCTACAAGCTCTACGGCGTCACCATCCCGGCGGGCTCCTGCTACGCCGTGGGCGCCGGCGGCCACATATCCGGCGGCGGCTACGGCCTGCTCTCCCGGCTGCACGGTCTGACCGTCGACCACCTCTACGGCGTCGAGGTCATCGTGGTGAACGCGAACGGCACCGCCAGGACGGTGGTCGCCACCCGTGACTCCACCGGCCCCGAGAAGGAGCTGTGGTGGGCCCACACGGGCGGGGGCGGCGGTAACTTCGGCCTGATCACCCGCTACTGGATGCGGTCGCCCGGCGCGACCGGCACCGACCCGACCCAGCTGCTGCCCAAGCCGCCGTCGGAGGTCTTCGTGCACTCCACGGGCTTCAAGTGGTCCCAGATGAACTACGCCTCATTCACCCGGCTGGTACAGAACTGGGGCACCTGGCACGAGCAGAACAGCGCGCCGAACTCCCCGTACAGCTCGCTGTTCGGCCTGCTGAAGCTGACGCACATGTCCAACGGTCAGATCGGCCTGACCACCCAGATGGACGCCAATGTCCCGAACGCCCAGGGGCTGCTCAACGACTACCTCGCCGCGATCAGCGCGGGCGTGGGCGTGACTCCCACAGCGGTGACGACGCGGATGGGCGAGCACTCGGCCATGCCGCAGTTCTCCACCCCGCGCAAGCTGCCCTGGTACATCGCCACCGACTGGCTGAGCGGTGCCAACCCCACCCTGCGCGGCAAGTACAAGTCCTCGTACTCCCGCACGGCCTTCACCCCCCACCAGATCGACATGATGTACAAGCACCTCACCCTCGCCGGGTACAGCAACGGCGACGCCCTGGTGCAGGTCGACTCCTACGGCTGCAAGGTCAACGCCGCGCAGCCCGGCGACACCGCCGTACCGCAGCGCGACTCGATCATGAAGCTCCAGTTCCAGACCTACTGGACGGACGCGGCCGACCAGACGCCCCACCTGAAGTGGATCCGCGACTTCTACAAGGAGATGTACGGGCCGACCGGCGGCGTCCCGGTGCCGAACGCCAACAACGACGGCTGCTACGTCAACTACCCCGACAAGGACCTCGGCGACGCGACCCTGAACACCTCGTCGTCCACCTGGGCCGACCTCTACTACAAGGGCAACCACACCCGTCTGCGGCAGGCGAAGGCGACCTGGGACCCGAGCAACTTCTTCCGCCACGCCCAGTCGGTCCGCCTCCCCGGCACCCCCGTCTGACACTCCCTTCCCCACCCCTGACGCGCGCACCCCCGTCCCGCGTCCACCCCGCCCCCCGGGCAGCGGCATCCCGCCGCGCCCGGGGGGCGCGGTGCGTCCGGGGCCATGGAATGAGCCAACTCCCGTTACGGGCGGGCCAGTTGATACACAGACAAAGAGGTGCGGAGGTGATTGTGAATACGTAAGCCGACGCCAAGGAGGAAAGCGGTTCACAGACCCCCCAGACGGGGCATAACGATCAAGGACGGCCCGACGGCCGGCCGAAGATCGGGATGAAGGGGAACCGCCCATGGCGACACCACTCACCGCTGCGAGACTTGTGAAGATCCTCCGTGACGAGGGTCTGCGGGTGGTCGAGCACCGGAGCTGGCGCACACACAACCGGAATCACAAGGGGCCGTGGGGTCCGGCGCACGGGGTGATGATTCACCACACCGTCACCTCGGGCACCGAGAATTCGGTGGAGCTCTGTTACAACGGCCACGCGAGCCTGCCGGGGCCGCTCTGCCACGGGGTCATAGCCAAGGACGGCACGGTTTATCTGGTCGGCCACGGCCGAGCCAACCACGCGGGGCTGGGCGACGGCGATGTGCTGCGCGCCGTGATCGCGGAGGCGGCGCTGCCGGTGGACGACGACGCCGACACCGACGGCAATCGGTACTTCTACGGATTCGAGTGTGTGAATCTCGGCGACGGCCAGGACCCCTGGCCCGCCGCGCAGCTGGAGGCCATCGAGAAGGCCTCGGCGGCCATCTGCCGTGAGCACGGCTGGTCGCAGCGGTCGGTGATCGGTCACAAGGAGTGGCAGCCCGGGAAGATCGATCCCCGGGGGTTCACGATGGACTCGATGCGGGCCCGGATCAAGGAACGGCTGGACGCGGGGAAGCCGACGTCCCCGGAGAAGCCCGCCAAGCCCGCCAAGCCCGCGAAACCCGCGAAACCGGTGGCGAAGTACGAGCCGTTCCCCGGGGCCGCGTTCTTCACGGCGGGGAAGCGGAGCGCGATCATCACGGCGATGGGCAAACGGTTGGTGGCAGAGGGATGCGGTCGTTACCAAGTGGGGCCGGGCCCGTCCTGGAGCGAGGCCGACCGCACGTCGTACGCCGCCTGGCAGCGCAAGCTCGGTTACACGGGCAGTGCCGCCGACGGCGTTCCGGGCAGGAAGAGCTGGGACCGGCTGAAGGTTCCCAACGTCTGATCCGGCCGCTCTCCGGCCGCCGCCCGGGCGGGGGCGGCGGCCGGAAATTCGGATGCCCGGACCGACCGCGCTGTGTACGGTCCACCGAGTGGACCCGCTCACCGAGAAACAGATCCGCTCGTCCTTCGTGAACTGTTCGAAGGGCGAGGCGAAACGGCTCAAGCTGCCCCTCGACTTCGCCGAGCTTCCCTGGCCCGACCTGGACTTCGTCGGCTGGATCGACCCGGGAGCCCCGCTGCGGGCGCATCTGGTCGTCCCCCGGCCCGACGGCCCCACAGGCATCACCCTGCGCGTTCCCGGCACCCGGAACACCAGCGCCGTCAAGTCCAGCCTCTGCGGGATCTGCCTCACCGCGCACGCCTCCTCGGGGGTCGCCCTCATGGTCGCGCCGCTCGCCGGTCCGAGCGGCCGGGAGGGGAACACCGTCGGCATGTACCTCTGCGCGGATCTCGCCTGCTCGCTCTATCTGCGCGGCAAGCGGCAGCCCTGGATGCGGCCCCGGCAGTACGAGGAGTCCCTGAGCCTCGACGAGAAGGTCGCCCGCGCCATGGGCCACCTCGACGGCTTCCTGACGAAGATCACCGCCGGGGCCTGATCACCCTGCGCGCCCACGCCAGGACCTGGAGTGACACTCCGGAGGCCCGGCGGGGGCCCGGCGAACCGCGCGCCGAACAGCGGCGACAAGGGGCACAATCGAAGGTGGGGGGAGCGAAACGCTCTGCCGGAAGGTGATCAGATGGCAGCCCGCCGGACCCGGTCCCGCTACGCCCCGGACCAGGGACTCACCACCCGCATGGTGACCACCATGTTCCTGATCGGGCTGCTCTACGTCGTCTTCGTCGGCGTTCTGCTCGCCCTGCTGCGCGGCGCGTGGCCGATCATCCTGCTGATCTCGGGGGCGCTGTTCGTCGCCCAGTTCTGGTTCAGCGACAAGATCGCCGCGCGCGGCATGGGGGCCCGCGAGGTCACCCCGGAGGAAGCGCCCGAACTCCACGGCGCGGTGGACCGCATCTGCGCCCTCGCGAACATGCCCAAGCCCCGGGTCGCCATCGCGGACAGTGATGTGCCGAACGCGTTCGCCACCGGGCGGAGCCAGAAGACGGCCCTGGTCTGCGCCACCACGGGACTGCTGCGGCGGCTGGAGCCCAAGGAGCTGGAGGGCGTCCTCGCCCATGAGCTGTCCCATGTCGCGCACCGCGACGTGGCGGTCATGACGATCGCCTCCTTCCTCGGCGTGCTCGCCGGGCTGATGACCAGGATCACGCTGTACGGAGGGCTCAGCCGGGCCGGGCGCGACAGCGGCACCGCGATCGCCGTGGCGCTGATCCCGCTGATCAGCGCGGCCGTGTACGCGATCAGCTTCCTGCTGACCCGGCTGCTGTCCCGCTACCGCGAGCTGGCGGCCGACCGGGCCGCCGCGCTGCTGACCGGCCGGCCCTCGGCGCTCGCCTCCGCGCTGACCAAGGTCACCGGGGAGATGGCGGGCATCCCGACCCGCGATCTGCGCAGGGCGGAGCCGTACAACGCCTTCTGGTTCGCGCCCGCGTTCTCCTCCCGGGAGAGCCTGGCCAGGCTGTTCTCCTCCCACCCCACGCTGGAGCAGCGGCTGGAGCAGCTGAGCCGGATCTCGGCCCAGCTGGCTCGTCCGTGACGGCGTCGGCATGGGATTCCTCGATTCGATACTCGGCCGCGGCAAGCCGGCGCGCCCCGATCTCGACCGGCTCTTCGGGCTGCCCGGCGCGGCGGTCGCACTGGAGGCGGGGGCGGGTTTCACCCCCACCGGGGCGGGGTCGGTCTGTTTCGCCGCCGCGGAGGGCGGGGCCTTCGGCCGGATCGAGACGGATGTACGGGAGCTGCTGGACGCCGGGGCGGAGCGCGGCGGCGGCGTTCCGGTCGCCTTCAGCCAGGACGGCTACGGCTACACCTGGGTGCTCGTCCGCCGTCCGGCGGACGACATCGCGTCGCTGGTCAATGATCTGCACGCGGTGAACACGCTGCTCCAGGAGGCGGGGTTCGGGCCGCAGCTGCTGTGTTCCCTGGTCGCCTTCCACGAGACGGCGGGGGATCGCGCGCTGGCGCTGGTCTATCTCTACAAACGCGGCACGTTCTATCCCTTCGCACCGCTTCCCGGGGCGGTGGAGCGGCGGGACAACGCCCTGGAGATCCAGCTCAGGTCGCTTCTGGCGGACGATCTGCGGGTGGAGGCCGATCTCTCGCGCTGGTTTCCGGTGTGGGGCGCGCCGGGACTGACGGACTGATCCGGCTCACACCCTATTCACAGCCATATCACAGATGAAGCCCTCATGAGGGTCATATGCAATTTGATGACCTGTTCCCCTGCCCAAGGATGAATTCCGGCCAAGTATTCAGAACTTGTCCGGCCCCAGACAACCAGCGGAGTTCCCTCTCCCTCTCTTTCGGCACAGGCCACGAGATCACGCGATATCGGCACTGTCGGGCTGATACGTCCGGCCGGCCGCCCGTGCGCCGACGCCCACTCTCCTGCCCTTGAGGCACTCGCATCAGCAGAGGAACGATGAGCAGAACTCCCCGTACCCGTCTCTGGCGTTCAACCCTGGCCGCGTCGGCCGCGCTCGCCGTAACAGCCGGAGTCGTCGCCGCCGCGCCGGACGGCAAGAAGGCCGCGAAGCCCTCGCCGAAGCTCACGCTCGTCACGGCGACCTCGTCGATCACGGTGACCAAGTACCCGGACGACCCCGACTACCCGGAGTACAACGGTGTCCGGCTGGACCTCGGCACCTATGTCACTTCCGAGGGCTCGCCCTTCGAGCTGCGGGTGACGCGCAAGTCGTACAAGGACCCCGTCACCGTCCAGCAGATCGTCCACGACGGCAAGAAGAAGATCACCAAGAACCTGCCGAAGGGTCTGGTCAAGGACTTCCAGGGGCTTCCGGGCTTCCTCGATGTGAGCATCACCGACGCGGCGGGCAAGTCGGTCACCAAGCTCAGCCAGAGCTTCTGCCCGAACAACGCGTCCGGGCGGATCAGCCATGACGCCCCGCTCAAGTCCCGCTTCCCGCAGAGCTGCCCGACCAACCCCTTCACGGTCGGTTCGGTGTGGGGCGTCGAGAAGGGCTGGGCGGTCAACACCCACTCGGGCCACTACAACAGCCCGCGCGTCCAGCTGGCGGCCGGGACCTACACGGCCAAGGTGTCCGTCGCGAAGAAGTACCGCGAGCTCTTCGGCATCACCAGCAAGGCCAAGCCGGTCAAGGTGATAGTGGAGGAGTACAAGGAGGAGCCGGGCGGCCCGCAGGGACGTTCCGCCGCGGTCGGCGCGCACGACCACCACGCGGCCGGCCACGCGGGGCACGGCGCGGCGCAGGCCCCGCCGACCCTGGCCGAGGCGACGGGCGGCACGGGTCCCACGTACAACGTGGGCCACGCTCCCTACCCGCCGGCCCCGCCGGCGCTGCCCTGGGCGCTGAAGAAGAGCGCCCGCACCGTGGCGAACCTGGGCGACCGGGCCGGTCAGACGGACGGTTCGCGCCAGGCGGCCGGCGGGAAGCCCGCCGCCAAGCGCCCGACCGGCAAGCCGAAGGTGCCGAACGTCCCCAAGCCCGACCTGCGCTCGCTGCCCGCCTTCGACATCATCACCACCGACGGCAAGGAGCAGGGCGCACCGGGCAGGGACGAGCTGGCCTTCAGCGCCAATGTGTGGAACGCGGGCCCGGCGAAGCTGATCGTGGAGGGCTTCCGCGCTCCCGGCAAGGAGCTGATGGACGCGTACCAGTACTTCTACGACACCAAGGGCAAGCAGGTCGGCTACACCCCCTCCGGCACCATGGAGTGGGACCCGCGTGAGGGCCACGACCACTGGCACTTCACGGACTTCGCCAGCTACCAGCTGCTGACCGCCGACAAGAAGAAGGCGGTGCGCTCGGGCAAGGAGGCGTTCTGCCTCGCCAACACCGACGCCGTCGACTACACCGTGAAGAACGCCAACTGGCACCCGACCGGCACCGACCTGTCGATGGCCTGCGGCCAGGAGACCGCGATCTCCGTCCAGCAGCAGCTGGACGTGGGCTCGGGCGACACCTACACGCAGGGGACGCCGGACCAGTCCTTCGACATCACCGACGTGCCGAACGGCACCTACTACATCCAGGTGACGGCCAACCCGGAGAACCGCCTGAAGGAGACCAGCACGAGCAACAACTCGGCGCTCCGCAAGGTCGTTCTCGGTGGCGTGAAGGGCGCGCGCACCGTGACCGTTCCCCCGCACCACCTGGTGGACGACTCCCGCCGCTGAATCCGCACCACCGCGTGACACCGGGCCCGGCCGCATCCCAGCGGCCGGGCCCGGTCCTGTGCTGTGCCGACGGCGGGGTCAGACCGCGCCGGACGCCGTCCGGCGGGCGATGAGGGACGCCCTGATCTCCCCCGCGCGCACGGCGGTGTGCGAGAGCAGGGTGGAGGTGATGCCGTGGGTGTGCTCGGTGCCGCCCTGGAGGTAGATGTCGGAGGTGACCCGCGCGACGGTCTCCACCCGGTGGTCACGGCCGACCATCAGCGCGTCCTCGTCGTCGCGCAGGCACAGTTTGCCGAGTTCGCCGAGCCGTTCGCCGATGCCCTGCGGCTGGTAGCCCGTGGCATGGACCAGCAGATCGGCCTCCAGCACCTCCCGCTCCCCCGTCGGCAGGTACTCGATCGTGATGCCGAGGCGGGCGGAGTCCGCCGACACCTCGCGGATACGGGAGACATTGAGCATCCGCAGCCGCTGCCGCCCCTGGACCTTCTCCTGGTACATGGTCCTCGACAGCCCCTCGATCAGATCCATGTCCACCACCGAGTAGTTGGTGGAGCGGTGGTAGTCGAAGAGGGAGCGCTTCACCTCGCGCGGTGCGCCGTAGTAGATGTCGACGGCCTCGGGGTCGAAGATGCGGTTGGCGAAGGGGCTGTCGTCGGCCGGTGTGTAGCCGTACTTGGCGAAGACCGAGCAGATCTCGGCGTCGGGGAAGCTGCGGTGCAGATAGTCGACCGCCTCCGCCGCGCTCTGGCCCGCGCCGAGGACGACCGCGCGGCGCACCGGGACGGCGCGGTCGACGAGTTGGCCGACCCTGGGTATCAGTTCGCTGGTGTGCCAGACCCGGTCGGAGAGCACGGTTCCGGGCGGCAGCCTCGGTTCCATGCCCGTGGCGACGCAGAGGCTGCGGGCCCGGCGGACCACAGGAGCGCCCCCGCCGGCGGGGTCCCGGCTGGTCACGTCGAACCAGCGGATCTCGCCGTCCTCGGCCACCGGCTTCACCGAGACGACCTCCGAGGAGTACTCCACCAGCGTGTTCACCCGGGCGGCGGCCCACTCGAAGTAGTCGTGGAACTCGATGCGGAGCGGGAAGAGCGTCTTCTGATTGAGAAAGTCGACCAGGCGGTCACGCTCCCGCAAGTAGCAGAGAAAACTGAAGTCGCTGGTCGGATCGCGCATGGTGACAAGGTCTTTGAGGAAAGAAACCTGCATGGTTGCGTCGTCGATGAGCATGCCGCGGTGCCATCCGAAACCTGGTTGTTTCTCCAGGAATCCGGCATGGATGCGATCTTCTTGCGAGACCTGCGAGTTGTACTCCTGGATCGCGATCGCCAGGGCCAGATTCGACGGTCCGAAGCCGATCCCCAGAACGTCGTAGATGATGCCCGAACCGCTGTGCAGTGTATTCACCGCGTCATCGCCTCCCTCAGCAGGCATATGTTAGATAAGGTTAGCCTTACCTTGCAATGTCCTGAGGAGGATTCGCATGCGGGTCGTCATGTTCGGCTATCAGACCTGGGGCCACCGTACTTTGCAGGCCCTGCTGGATTCCGAGCACGAAGTGGTCCTTGTCGTGACTCACCCCAAGAGCGACCATGTGTACGAAAAGATCTGGGACGACTCGGTGGCGGACCTCGCCGAGAAGCACGGCGTCCCGGTGCTTCTCCGCAACCGTCCCGGCGACGAGGAAATGCTCCGCGCGCTGGCCGGGGCGAGGCCCGACATCATCGTGGCGAACAACTGGCGCACCTGGCTGCCGCCGGAGATCTTCGATCTCCCCCCGCACGGAACGCTCAATGTGCACGACTCACTGCTCCCGACGTACGCCGGTTTCTCCCCGCTGATCTGGGCGCTGATCAACGGAGAGCCGGAGGTCGGGGTCACGGCGCACCGCATGGACGCCGAACTGGACATGGGCGACGTCGTCTTGCAGCGCTCGGTGCCGGTGGGGCCGAAGGACACCGCGACGGACCTCTTCCACCGGACGGTCGACCTCATCGGCCCGATCGTCCGTGACGCGCTGGACCAGATCGAGGCCGGCACGGCGGTCTGGACACCGCAGGACCGCTCCCGGGCCTCCTTCTTCCACAAACGCGCGATCGAGGACAGCCGGATCGACTGGAACTGGCCGGCCGAGGATCTGGAGCGGCTGGTGCGCGCGCAGTCGGACCCGTACCCCAACGCCTTCACCCACCACCGGGGGGAGCGCGTGAGGATCGTCTCCGCCGCGGTCTCGCGGAAGTCGTACGGCGGCACCCCCGGGCGGATCTTCATCCGGGAGGACGACGGGATCGTCATCGTGGCCGGCGCGGACGCCAGGTCGGGGAAGCGCCCCGGACTGGTGATCAGGCGACTGCGGACGGAGGACGGGACCGAGCACGCGGCCACCGACTACTTCCGGACCATGGGCGGTTATCTCACCGGCCGCCCCTGACAACCCCCGGCCGCTCCCCCTCCGGCCCGCGCCGGGCCGGGACGGACGGGGAGACGGCTCCGTCCTCCATCCTCACCAGCCGGTAGCGCTGCTCGTACTTCGCCCCCCGGCGCCGGTCGGCCTTCTTCGGGCGGGCCCGCCGGGCGGCGGCCACCAGGGCCGCGATCTCGGGGCTCTCCCGGCGCAGCCGGTACAGGGCCCGTCCGGACATGCCGACCAGAGCTGCGGCGGGGGCGTGCAGCGCGCCGCCGCGCAGGGCGGAGAGCAGCACCCGCAGGGCGGCCGGGTTGAGCGCGTCGGCCGGGCGGGCGACGTCGTCCGTGCGGGCCATCTCCCGCGCGGCGGTCATCGCCGCCGCGAAGGCGTCGTCCCCGCGCTGCCAGTTGAGCAGCAGACGCTCGGAGACGCCCGCGGCCATGGCGCAGGCGGCCGGGTTCAGTCCGAGCGCCGCCGCCCGCAGCGCGTCGGCGCGGCGCGCCGCGTTCTCCTCGCGCAGATCCGGCTTTCCGCCGCGCAGGGCCCCGCGCAGGGACCGGTCGATGTCCTCATTCGCGTCGAGGCCCGCGATCACTTCGTCGGCCCACAGGTCCAGCCGGCTCAGGGGGGCCTCCAGCCGCTCATCCACTCGTACACCTTCTTAGGTTAGCCTCACCTAAGTATAGTCATCACTCGGGCGGTGCCGCCTCCCCGGGGCAAAACTCCTGGATCTCTGACGCGTTTTCACCTCCCGTGTGTCTCACCTTCCTTGAGAGGCTCCGCGCCCCGGTCCGGTTCCCACCCCGTCGAGCGGTCCGGCCCCGGGCCGTGCCCGGCCCTGTGCGAAGGGATGCGTCCGTGCTCTGCACCAGGATCGTCAACGCCGATGTCGTCACGATGGACCCCGCCCGTCCGCGCGCCCGGGAGCTGGGCATCTGGCGGGGGCTGATCGCGGGTCTCGACGAGGAGGTGTCGGCGCTGCCCGCCCGGCGGGTGCTCGACCTCGACGGCGCGACGGTGCTGCCGGGGTTCATCGACGGCCATGTGCATCTGATGTGGGCCGGGCTGAAGTCGCGCGCCCCGAGCGTCGCGCCGTCCAACCGGGCCGGGGACGTACTGGCCGTGGTGTCGGACGCCGTGGCCGCCGCCGCGCCCGGGGCCTGGGTGGATCTCTCCGGCTACGACCAGCGACCGCTCGGCCGTCATCTGACCGCCGCCGAGCTGGACACGGTCGGCCGGGGCCGCAAGGTGTTCCTCGCGCACATCTCCGGCCACGGATGCGTGGTGAACTCGGCGATCATGGATCTGCTGCCGGCCGGGATCCGTACGGAGGGCTTCCTCGCGGAGGAGTCGATGGGCAGGGCCCGCGCGCTGCGCCCGCCGCACTCGGCGGACGAGCTGGTACGGGCGGTGGAGGACGCGGCCCGGGTGTGCCGCTCCGAGGGGGTGACGGCCTGCGCCGAGGCGGGGGGCGGCAGCGCGCTGTTCGCCCACAGCCCGATCGAGGGCGCGGCCTTCCAGCTCGCCCACGACACGGGCAGGCTGCCGCTGCGGCTCCAGCTCATGGTGGCGGCGGACGCCCTCGCGCCGGTCACGGCCGCGCCCGGGGACACCACCTCGTACGCCATCGGGCTCGGCCTGCGCACGGGCTTCGGCTCCGGACGGCTGTCGCTCGGCGCGCTCAAGGTGTTCACGGACGGCGGCATGATGGCGCGGACGGCCGCGCTGAGCCGTCCCTACGAGGGGACGGACGACGCGGGCCGGCTCCAGCGGACCGCCCGGCCGCTCCGGGACATCATCGTCGAGGGCCATCTCGCGGGATGGCAGCTCGCGGTGCACGCCATCGGCGACCGCGCGGTCGATCTGGCGCTGGACGCCCTGGAGCGGGCCCAGCGGATCCGGCCCCGGCCCGACGCCCGGCACCGGATCGAGCACGCGGGGCTCGTACGCCCGGACCAGCTGCCGCGCTTCGCCGCCGCGGGGGCCATCGCGGTCGTCCAGCCCGCCTTTCTGCGGCATTTCGGCGACGACTACGCGACGATCATGGGCGCGGAGCGGGCGCCCTGGCTCTACCGGGGCAGGGGTTTCCTCGACAGCGGCGTGCGGCTGGTGGGAAGTTCGGACCGGCCCGTGGCCGACGGGGCCCCGCTGCGGGCGATCCAGTTCATGGTGGAGCGGGCCTCGCTGTCGGGCCGGACGATCGGCCCCGCCGAGGGCATCACGGTCGAGGAGGCCCTGCGGGCGTACACGGTGGACGCGGCGTACGCCTGTCGCTGGGAGGAGAGCGCGGGGACCCTGACGGCGGGCAAGCGCGCGGATCTCGTGGTGCTGGGCGACGATCCCCGGCGGGTGAGCACCTCGCGCATCGGGGAGATCGAGGTCGTCCGCACCTTCCTGGAGGGAGAGGAATCCCACTGAGCGGGCCCGGGGTGCGCGGGTGAGGGGTCGGCTCGCGTCAGCGCTTCGACGCGGAGCGGGAGAGCATCGCCCAGACCGTCTTGCCCTTCGGCGGGGTCAGGGACCAGGACCAGCTCTCGCTCAGCGCGCTGATCAGCGCGAGCCCCCGGCCGCCGAGGGCACAGGACTCGGCCTCGCGCGGCAGCGGCGGACGGGAGCTGGGGTCGGCGACCGCGCAGACGACATCGTCCGGGTGGAGGAAGATGCCGAGCCAGAGCGGATAGTCGCCCTGGTCGGACCTCAGCGGGTCCAGCGCGTGCTGGACCGCGTTGGTGACCAGCTCGCTCACCACCAGCGCGGCATCGGGGACGAGGCCGGGCAGCGCCCACCGGTCGAGGGTGGCCGCGACGAAGCGGCGCGCCTGGGGGGCGTTGCGGAGGTTTCCGTCGAGGGCGCAGGCCGCGAAGCCGGCCGGGACAGGGCTGCGCCCCATCCCCCACAACGCCTCGCTCACCTCGGTCGATCCAAGCGGCCAGTCCGTGGGGGAACCCGAACGGCGGAGTTCCGCACCGCCCCTGACGCTCGTGCTCGATGAGGCCGACGCGTAGGTCGTCACTGGTCATGTCCCCCTGGAAGATGCGGACTTCAGCGCTGGGAGAGCCGCCGTGCGACGAGTATGGTCGACTCTCCCGTGAGAATGCAATTGCATCTGGGATTGCAGATGGGATTGCATTCACGGCAGTCTGATGGCGAACGATCACCCGTACGAAGAGCAAGGGGCCACTGAAGTGGAACGTTTCGTCAACGGCATGCGGGCAAGTGCGCTCTCCCCTGCGGCCTGGACAAAGAGCAGTCACAGCAACGCCACAGGAAACTGTGTGGAACTGGCCCAACTGCCCGATGGGAGCGTGGCCATGCGCAACTCGCGCGACCCGCAGGGACCGGCCCTGGTCTACACCCGGGACGAGATAGCCGCGTTTGTGGCCGGTGCACGAAGTGGCGACTTTGATTCCCTTATTGGCTGAAAAGCATTTCAGGGCCGTCGAGTCCGTGCCCGCGGCGGATCCGTGGTGGATACTGACATCTTCCGAGTGTCCGCATGGCAGCAACCGACCCGAGCGAGTCGTTGTTCCTCCGGCCCTTGGGGGCGGTGGAGCAGAACCCGACGGCCCTGAAGCTGATCCTCGGCGGCAAGCTGCGCGAACTGCGCCTCGCCGCCGGTCTGGACCCCGCCGACGTCGACGACCGGCTGGGGTTCTCCCGCTCGAAGACCAGCCGGATCGAGCTGGGCCGCCACGGCTGCAAGCGCGCCGACGCCCTGGCACTGCTGGAGCTGTACGGGGTGGACAGCGAGGACCGCGTCGAGGAGTTCCTGCGGCTGGTGGACCAGTCCCGCCGGCCGGACTGGTGGCGCTCGTTCAGCGATGTGCTCTCCGACTTCTTCACACCGCTGGTGGCCCTGGAGAGCGCGGCGGAGCGCATCCGCGCCTATGAACCCTTCTACGTTCCGGGGCTGTTGCAGACCTCCGCGTACACCCGTGCGGTGATCCAGGCGGGCCCCGGGCAGCTGCTGCCGCACGATGTGATGCGCCGGGTCGAACTGCGCCAGGAGCGGCAGAGCCATCTCGACCAGCCGGACGCGCCATATCTGTGGGCGGTGATCGACGAGTCCGTGCTGATGCGGACGGTGGGCGGCCGGGAGGTCATGCGGGCCCAGCTCGAACATCTGGCGGCGCTGATCGAGCGCCCCCGGATCACGCTCCAGATCGCCCCGCTGGATGTGTCGGCCGCGGTCGGGCTCGGCACAGGAGTGACGTATCTGCGCTTCGCGCTGAGCGATCTGAAGGACGCCGCCTACATCGAGCATCTGACCGATTCGACGTTCACCCAGAAGCCGCAGATCGTGGAGCAGTACCGGAACATGCTCGACCGGCTCGGGGCGTGCGCCCTCACCCCGGCGGAGTCGCGCGAGGTGCTGCACCGGCGGCTCGGCGAGTACTGACACCGGAGACGGCCCGGGGCCCGCACACGGTTCGGTGTGCGGGCCCCGGGCCGTTCCTTCCAGGCCATGATCACCCCAGTCGGGCCACGCCGCCCCACTCGATCCACTCGTCGGTCTGCTGGACCGGCGCGAGATCATTGTCGGGCCGCCAGGTGGACACCTCGACCAGACCGGGCTCCAGGATCGTCAGGCCGGTGAAGTACTCGGTGACCTCGCGCTCCTCGCGCACCCTGCCCCAGTGGCCGCCGGTGGCCTCGGCCATGAAGTCGGTGACGAACTTGCGGATCTCCGGCCGCTCGCTGACCAGCTGGCACACCACGAGGAAGCTGCCCGGGGCCAGCCGCTCCGCGACCCGCTTGATCAGTCCGGCGGGGTCGCTCTCGTCCGGGATGCAGTGCAGTACGGAGACGAAGAGGGCGGCGACGGGCTTGTCGAAGTCGATGAGCCGGACGGTCTCCTCGTGGCCGAAGATCCCGTCGGTGTCGCGCATGTCGGCCTGGATGACGGCGGTGCGGTCGTTCTCGTCCAGCAGCGCGCGGCCGTGCGCCAGCACGATGGGGTCGTTGTCGACATAGACCACCCTGGAGGCGGGGTCGACGGCCTGGGCGACCTGGTGGACATTGTCCTGGGTGGGCAGGCCGGATCCGTGGTCGATGAACTGGCGTATGCCGTACTCGCTGGCCAGCAGCCGCACCACGCGCTGGAGGAAGCGGCGGTTGTTGACCGCCAGGACCTTGGTGCTGGGCACCTGTGTCAGCAGTTCCTCGCAGGCCACACGGTCGGACTCGTAGTTGTCGCTGCCCCCCAGGTAGTAGTCGTACATCCGCGCCACGCTGGGCACCGTCGTGTCGATGGCGTCCGGGCGCCACGACTCGTTCTGCATCCCGCACTCACCCGTTGTCTGTCGAGTAGATCGATAAGAGGAGCTGTAAGACGCCCATGCTAGGGAGAGGGCGGGTCCCGGCATAGGCCGGAAAAGAGAGAACAACCCCAACCGGCCTTCTTTTGAGCCATGTTCGAACAACCGCCGGGGGACGGGGGGCCGAGTGGATCCCGGCCGGGCCGCGCCCCTCCCCCGGGGGCGGTTGAACACCGGGACGGGTATAGCTTAGGCTTACCTAAGTCGATCAGTGCCGCAGCTATCTGCGTCCACACAGCTTAATTTGGGGCGAATGCCCTTTTTGCCTGGCTCAAGGTCGGCGACCTTGCACACCAATCTTGAGGAACGTCCATGCTCGGGTTCACTCGCGCGCGTCGCCGCGCGCTCGCCGTCGCGGCCACCGCCACCGCCGCCGTACTCACCGTCGGCGGCTGCTCCTCCTCCGACGAGGGCGACAAGAAGACGGACGGCGCGGCCGAGAAGAGCGGCGGGGCGTTCCCGGTCTCGATCAAGAGCGCGCTCGGCACCGCGAAGATCCCCGCGCAGCCCAAGCGGGTCGTCACCCTCGGCCAGGGCTCGGCCGAGACCGCGATCGCGCTCGGCCACACCCCGGTGGGCATCGAGAGCTACGAGTGGGGCGCCGACAAGACGGGCTACCTCCCGTGGATCCACGAGGCCGTGACCAAGAAGGGCGAGAAGCTCCCCAAGCAGTTCGCCGGCGGTGAGGAGATCGACGCCGAGGCCATCATGGAGCTGGACCCCGATCTGATCCTGGCCCCCTGGTCCGGCATCACGCAGAAGCAGTACGACGTCCTGAAGGACATCGCCCCGACGGTGGCGTACCCGGACCTGCCGTGGAGCACCAACTGGGACCAGCAGATCGAGATCGTCTCCAAGGCGCTCGGCAAGGCGGACCAGGCCCCGAAGCTGATCGCCGACATCGAGAAGCAGCTCAGCGAGGCCGGCGAGACCCGCCCCAAGTACAAGGACCTGAAGTTCTCGTACATCTACAACACCGGCCCCGGCACCCTCGGCGTGTTCAAGCCCGAGGAGCAGCGGGTCAAGATGGTCTCCTCCCTCGGCCTGACCGTCGACCCGGTGGTGAACGGCTTCAAGGAGACCGAGGGCACCGACTCGGCGCTCATCGGTCTGGAGAACGCCGGGAAGCTCAAGGACAGCGACCTGATCTTCACGTTCTACAGTGACGAGAAGAACCGCGCGGAGATCGAGAAGCAGCCGCTGTACGCGAGCATCCCCGCGGTCAAGAAGGGCGCCGTCGTCGTCGGCGACACCCAGTCCTTCGTGACGGCCTCCTCGATCATCAACCCGCTCACCGTGCCGTGGACGATCGACCGGTACCTGCCGCTGATCGACAAGGCCGTCGCCGCCGCCGGCAAGTAACCGGGGAACGGGACGCGACAGCCAGATGGCAACCGTCACACACGTACCGCCGGGCAGTGCCTCCCACCGGGGCACTGCCCGGCGGGTGTTCGCCATGGTCGCCGGTCTCGCCGTGCTGGTGCTCGCGGTCGCCGCGAGCGTGATGTTCGGCAGTTCGACCACCTCGATCGGCGATGTGGCCGATGTGCTCTCCGGCACCGCCGACGCGGAGATCACCACCATTGTGGAGAGCCGGTACCCCCGGACCGCGCTCGGCGTGCTGGCCGGGCTCTGTCTGGCGGTCGCGGGCACGCTGATGCAGGGCGTGACCCGTAACCATCTCGCCGAACCGGGACTGCTGGGCATCAACGCGGGAGCCTCCGCGAGCATCGTCACCGCGACGGCCTTCTGGGGCGCGACCGGCAGTACGGCCGCCATGTGGTGGGCGCTGCCGGGGGCGCTGGTCGCCGGAGTCGCCGTCCAGGTCATCGGGTCCTCGGGGGCGGGCAGGAGCCAGGTCAGACTGGTCCTCGCGGGGGCGGTGCTGTCCGCCGTGCTCATGGCGTACATCCAGGCGGTGACCCTCACCAAGCCGCAGGTCTTCGACAGCTACCGCTACTGGGTGGTCGGCGCGCTCGGCGGCCGGGACTTCGACGTCCTGCTGTCGATGCTGCCCTTCGCGGGCGCGGGCCTCCTGCTCGCGCTGCTGCTGGGGCACAGTCTCAACGCGCTCGCCCTCGGCGACGCGACGGCGGCCTCGCTCGGGGCGAACCCCTGGGCGGTGCGGGCGGGCGGGCTCTTCGCCGCCACGCTGCTCAGCGCCGCCGCCACGGCGGCCGTCGGCCCGATCGCCTTCGTCGGGCTGGCCGTTCCGCACATCGTGCGGGCGGTCGTCGGAGCCGACTTCCGCCGGCAGATCGTGTTCTCGGCGGTCGCGGGCCCCTCGCTGATGCTCGCGGCGGATGTCGTGGGCCGGGTGGTGATGCGCCCGCAGGAGCTGATGGTCGGGATCGTGACCGCGTTCGTCGGAGCGCCCGCGCTGCTGATCGCCGTACGCAGGATGAGGGGGAACGCATGACCTCGACCCAGGCGGGCAGGGCTGGCGGGCCGAGGGGCTTTCTCGTCCTCGGGCGTGCCGTCGCCGTCCCGGTCCGGCGGGTGTCCGTGTTCACCGCGCTGGCGCTGCTGGCCCTGCTCGTGGCCGGCTCCGTCGCCACGCTGTCGCTGGGGCGGCTGGGCATCCCGGTCGCCGAGCTGGGCGAGGCGCTGACCGGCGGGGCGGAGGGGAAGAACGCGTTCGTGCTGGAGCGGCTGCGCGGCCCCCGGCTGGTGGTGGCCATGGGCACCGGATGCGCCCTCGGGCTCTCGGGAGCGCTGTTCCAGTCCGCCACCCGCAATCCGCTGGGCAGCCCGGATGTGATCGGCCTCGGCGCGGGGGCGGGCGCGGGAGCCGCGCTCGCCGCGCTGATGTTCCCCGGCACGGTGAGCGTGCCGCTCGGCGCGCTGATCGGCGGGGTGCTCGCGATGGCGCTGGTCTACGTCTCCACCGGCACCGGGTTTCGCAACCCGGCCCGGCTGGTGGTCGCCGGCATCGGTGTGGCGGCGATCTGCGCGGCGGTGACGCAGTACGTGGTGTACGCGATGAAGCGCGACAGCGCCGCCGAGCTGACCGCCTATGTCAACGGCAGTCTGGACTCGCGGTCCTGGGAGGACGCGACCACCATCGGGCTGGTCCTGCTGGTCGTCGTGCCGTTCACCGCGCTGGTCGCCCGGCGGCTGAGCGCCGGCGAGATGGGCGACGACATCTCCCAGGGGCTCGGCGCGGACCCGAGGCGCACCAAGACGTACGCCGTCGTCCTCGCCATCGTGCTGTCGGCGGGGGCCGTGAGCGTGGCGGGGCCGATCGCGTTCATCGCGCTCACCGCGCCGCAGATCGCCAAGCGGATCACCCGGGGGTCCGGGCCGCATCTGCTGCTGGCCTCGCTGACCGGCGCGCTGCTCATGGTGGCGGCCGATCTCTGTGCGCAGCAGCTGCCGCTCTTCGACGATCTGCCCGTCGGCATCTACACGATGGCGATCGGCGGCGCCTATCTCGGCTATCTGCTGACCCGGGAGCGGCGCAAGGGAGCGCTCTGAGTCGTGGCTCGGTCCCGAGGGGCCGTTCGCGGAGGGTGTCGTCCCTCCGCGAACGGCCCCTCGGTGGTTCCCGGTGCTTCTCGGGTGCTTCCCGGCGGAGAAGCCGGGAAATCGTGTGGACAGCGCCGAGCGGGCCCGGTTAGCCTGCGGCCATGTCCAGCCCCGAAGCCTCCAGACTGGGGCCACCGGCCGTCCGGTGGCTTCCCGCGCTGTCGCGCTGACCTCCCGCGCCCGCCGATGTCTCCGGGCGTGCCGACGAGTGCCGCCGACTCCACGACGGGTGCCGCCCCACGGCTCACCGCTGCCCCGTCCGTCTTCGTAGTGGCTGTGGAGTCTCGCTGTGCCCTTTGTTCTGTATCTCCTCGGACTGGCGGTATTCGCCCAGGGGACGTCCGAGTTCATGCTGTCCGGCCTGGTCCCGGACATCGCCCGTGATCTGGGGGTGTCCATCCCCGCCGCGGCCTCGCTGACCTCGGCGTTCGCCGTGGGAATGATCGTCGGCGCGCCTTTGATGGCGGTGGTCGGCATGCGCCGGCCCCGGCGGCTCTCGCTGCTCGTCTTCCTGGTCGCCTTTCTGCTCGCCCATGTGGCCGGGGCGCTGACGTCCCATTACGGGGTGCTGCTGGCCACCCGGGTGGTGGCCGCGCTCGCCAACGCCGGGTTCCTGGCGGTGGCGCTGACCACCGCGACGGCGCTGGTCCCCGCGAACGCGAAGGGCCGGGCCACCTCGATCCTGCTCGGCGGCATCACCGTGGCGTGTGTCGCGGGGGTGCCCGCGGGGGCGCTGCTCGGGCAGTTGTGGGGGTGGCGTTCGGCGTTCTGGGCGGTGGCGCTGCTCTCCGCGCCCGCCGTCCTCGCGATCCTGAAGTGGGTTCCGGAGGGTACGGATTCGAGCACCGCCCCCGGTGTGCGCGGGCAGGCGCGGGCGCTGCTCGCCCCGCGCCCGGCGGTGTTCCTGCTGCTGTGCGCGCTGGTGAACGGGGCGACCTTCTGTGCCTTCACCTATCTCGCTCCGCTGCTCACCGAGGTCACCGGGGCCGGCCGGGCGCTGGTCCCGGCCGTGCTGGCGCTTTTCGGCCTGGGCTCGTTCATCGGGGTGACGGTGAGCGGCAGGTTCGCCGACACCCGGCCGGTACTGCTGCTGGTGACCGGCGGGGCGGCGCTGCTCGTCGGCTGGTCGGTGTTCGCTCTGTCGGCGGGGAGCCCGGTGGCGACGGCCGTGCTGGTACTGGTGCTGGGCGCGCTGTCGTTCGCGGTCGGCTCCACGCTGGTGTCGCAGGTATTCTACTCGGCGGCCGGGGCTCCGACGCTGGCCGGGGCGGCCGCCACCGCCGCGTTCAACGTCGGCGCGGCGCTGGGGCCGTGGCTCGGCGGGGTGGCGGCCGGGGCGGGGCCGGGATACCGGGGGCCGCTCTGGGTGAGCGCGCTACTGGTCGCCCTCGCGGTGGTGGTGGCTTCGGTCGCGGCCCTGGGGCGGGTCTTCGGTACGCCGCCGTCGGTGCGCCGGGCCTGAGCACCGGATGATCTCCCTTTAGCGGCAGGTGGGTTCGGGTCGGGGAGCGGATCGCGGGACGGGTGCGGAGGGTGCGCGCTAGCCTGTTTGGCATGTCCGAATCCGAGGTGTACGAGCTTCTCGACCACAGCCGGAGAGGCTGGGAATCGGACGGCCCTCGTCCGGTCCGTACCCATGTGTGGGAGCCGGCCGGGCGTCCCCCGAAACCTCCGGTGGCGCTGCTGTCGCACGGCACCGGAGGCAGCGCGCTCGATCTCGGCTGGCTCGCCGATGCGCTCGCCGGGGCGGGTTTCCTGGTGGCGGCCGTGGACCACCACGGCAATACGTCCACGGGCCGTTCGCTGCCCGAGGGGTTCGCCTTCGTCTGGGAGCGCCCGCGCGATCTCTCCTTCGTACTGGGGTGGCTGGAGCGGGAGCGGCCGATCGGCGCGGCGGGGGTGGCGGGCTTCTCCCTCGGCGGTTACAGCGCCGCCGCCCTGGTGGGCGCGCGGCTCTCGCCGGAGAAGGTCCGCGCCGTGCTCGACGGGGTGGTGCCGGCTCCGCCCCTGCCGGAGTTCCCCGGTCTCATCGACGCCCTGCGCTCCCGGGTGCCGCCCGACGAACTCCGGCGGCGGATCGAGGAGGCCGGTGCCACGGTCGCCGACCCCCGGATCCTCGCGGCGTTCCTCATCTCCCCCGCGATCGGGCAGCTGGTGGACGAGAGCAGCCTCACGGCGGTCGACCGCCCGGTCGCCATCCGCTGGGGCGGCGCCGACGACAACTCCCCGGGTTCGGAGAACGCGCTGCGGTACGGGAGAGGCATACCGGGGGCCGAGGTCAGCTGCCTCGGCGAGACCGTCGGGCACTACGAGTTCGCCGACGACATCGCGGGGGCGGGGCCCGTGCGTGCCCAGGTGGCCGCCGACGCGGTCGCCTTCCTCAACCGCAATCTGAAGCTCTCGGCCGCCGCCCGGCCTTGAGTGCCGGCCGGGCGGCGGCTCGGTGTCATCGGTCGAGCATCGGGATCAAGTGCTCTTCCTCGTAGGCGAGGTGGCGTTCCAGCTCGTCGCCGAGGCGTTCGACCTCGGCGAGAACGGTCGGCGCGTCGCTCTCCGGGCCGGCGGAGAGCGTCTGCCGCAACTCTTCGACCAGGGCGGCGATGGCCAGGTGTTCTTCTGTCAGCCGGGCGATGACCGGGGCGAGTTCGGGGTGGCGTTCGCCCATCATCGGGAACATCATCCGGTCCTCGCCGCTGTGGTGGTTGCCCAGCCCCTGGCAGACGGTGAGGCAGTTGACGCGCAGCTGGGCGCCCAGGACGCCGGGGCCGGAGGCGGCGATCTCCGCACGGATCAGGGCGAGTTCGCGGCGGAATCCGTCGTGGATCAGTTTGACGGCCGCGCCCGTCGAGGACGCTCCGGCCACCTGGGGCGGCCCGGGGATCTCCTGGAGGGCGACCACGGGGATGACGCGTGAGGTCTTCGCCTGGTACTCGGCCCAGCCGGGGTCGGCCTCGGCCGCGCGGGCGAAGGCGCGGTCGCGTTCCTCGCCGCGCAGGACGACGGCCTCCGCCTCGTAGGTGAAGACGCCGCTCTCGACGGTGACCCGGGGGTTGGCCACCAGATTGTGGTACCAGGCGGGATTCCGCGGTGCGCCGGCGGCGGAGGCGATGACGAGGACGCGTTCGCCGCCGTCGGGGAGACAGCCGACGGGGGTGGTGTGCGGGGTGCCCGTCCGCGCCCCGGTGGTGGTCAGCAGCAGCAGGCGGGCTCCCTCGAAGGGGCCGCCGACCTGTCCTGCGTTGGCGCGGAATTCGTCGATGACCGACTGGTTGAAATCGTTGGGCATTCTCTTCTTTCGGGTAGGGGGCGGCTGCCGGAAGGGCGGGGCCGCTTACGGTCGGCGGGCATGCCGAGGAGCCGCGTGTCGGGGGCGCGGCACGGCCCGGCGGGGGCGCGCACCGGCCTCGATGCGGTACGGGTGCCAGGGCCTGTCGTTTGGATCAGGCTGGATCAGTGAGCGGGGTCTGGTGCCGTGCATCTCCCCCGCAGCCTCCGGCGCGGGCGGTGCCCCCAGGCGGAGGATTGAGCCCCTGCGGTGGGGGCACCTCCCGGGCCGAAGGCCCAGGGGGAGTGCGGCACCAGGGCTCGCGAGCCCAGCATGATCCAAACGACAGGCCCCAGGGGAGGGGGTGACGAGGGAGCGCCTGGCGTCGACGGAGCGACACCCCGGCCCGATGGGGCCGTGGCGGGGCGCGACAGGAGCGAAGCACGTCGCGGAAGGTGAGGAGATACAGAGGGGGCGGGGCTCTCACCCGCCTCGGATTCACTCCGAGGCCGGGAACCCAACTCGATTCTGGCCCAAGGCCGACCCGGCAGTCACAGTGCGGGATCCTATCCACACGAACAGCCGTACGGCAATCCCCTT
Source organism: Streptomyces amakusaensis (assembly GCF_039532665.1). Lineage (NCBI taxonomy): Bacteria > Bacillati > Actinomycetota > Actinomycetes > Kitasatosporales > Streptomycetaceae > Streptomyces > Streptomyces amakusaensis. Next base: position 92,196 of record NZ_BAAASB010000012.1, read on the forward strand.
TCCCGGGCGGGGCGCTCGTGTCAGGGGGCTTCGAGGACGAGGGCGAGCCCCTGGCCGACGCCGATGCACAGGGCCGCGACTCCGGTGCCGGAGCCGGCGGCGGCGAGCTGGTGGGCGACGGCTCCGGTGATCCGGGCCCCGGACGCGCCGAGGGGGTGGCCGAGGGCGATCGCGCCGCCCCGGGGGTTGACGAGGGCGGGATCGAGATCCCGCCACTCGCCCAGGCAGGCGAGGGCCTGGGCCGCGAACGCCTCGTTCAGTTCGAGGGTGCGCACCTCGCCGAAGCCGCGGCCGGCCTTCTTCAGGGCCCGCCGGACCGCTTCCACCGGGCCCGCGCCGAAGAGCTGGGGTTCGATGCCGGTGACGGCGGTCGCCCCGACGCGGGCGAGCGGCGGGCGGCCGGTGGCGCGGAGTCCGTCCTCGTCGGTGAGGAGGAGGGCCGCCGCGCCGTCGCTCAGCGGTGAGGAGTTGCCCGCGGTGACGGTGCCGTCGGTGCGGAAGGCGGGTTTGAGGGCGGCGAGCGCCTCGGCGGAGGTGGTGTCGCGGATGGATTCGTCGCGGTCGAGCGCGATGCCGTCGAGGGGGGCCACCTCGGTGTCGTACCGTCCGTCCGCCCAGGCGCGGGCGGCCTTGCGGTGGCTGTCGAGGGCGAAGGCGTCCTGGGCCTCGCGGCCGATGCCGTACCGGTCGGCGACGAGCTCCGCGCCTTCGCCGAGCGCGATCGTCCACTCCTTCGGCATCCGGGGGTTGGTCATCCGCCAGCCGAGGGTGGTGGAGTACATCTGCTGGTGGCCGGCGGGGAGGGCGCGTTCGGGCTTGGGCACCACCCAGGGCGCGCGGCTCATGGATTCGACGCCGCCCGCGACGGCGACGGAGGCGTCGCCGACGGCGATGGCCCGGGCGGCCTGGACGACCGCCTCCATCCCGGAGCCGCAGAGCCGGTTGACGGTCGCGCCGGGGACGCTCACCGGGATCCCGGCGAGCAGCAGGGCCATCCGGGCCACATTGCGGTTCTCCTCCCCCGCGCCGTTGGCGTTGCCGAGGAGGACGTCGTCGATACGGGCCGGATCGAGTTCCGGCGTACGGCGGAGGAGGGCGGTGAGGACATGGGCCGCGAGGTCGTCGGGGCGCACTCCGGAGAGCGCACCGCCGTATCTGCCGACCGGGGTGCGTACGGCGTCCACGACATAGACGTCTCGGAGGCGGTCGGGCATGTCTCTCAGCTCCTCGCTGGGGGCGGCGGCGCGGACTGCCGTCCGGTCGCGGGTCCGTGCCGTCGGGTCCAGGTCCCCACCGTGTGAACAGTCGTTCACACGGGCGGTTCGAGTGTGCGTTTCGGCGGCCGGGCGTGTCAACGGGGGCCGCTGTCGGCGCGGTGCGCGCCGGGGCCTGCGGGAACGCCGGAGATGTGCAGAGCCGACACAATCACGCAACATTTAATCTAGCCAGAGATGATTGACCGACAGACATCTTTTCCGTACCGTCGTGCCCCATGTTGCACTTCGATTCACCGCCACGGGGGCGGAGTGCGATCCGTGTACTGGCCCCCGGCCGACCGTCGTTGCTCATCGCCGGCATGACGGCGCTACTTCAGGAGGACCCGGAGTTCACCATCGTCAACGGCCGCCCGGCCGGCGGCGTCCCGGACCGCCCCGGCCCTCCCGATGTGGTCCTGATCGAGGATCTGACCGGCGTCACCGTCGCCGAGGCAGTCGCCCCCGCCCTGCGGTTCCCCGGGGAGACCCGCGCCACCCGGGCCGTCGTCGTCCTGAAGGGCAGCGGCACCGACCGGGTCTTCGGCTATCTCCGCTCCGGCGTCCGCTCCTTCGTCTGCGTCGACGCCGCGCCGGAGGTCCTGCCGGCCGCGGTGCGGGCCACCGCGCGGGGCGAGGCGTTCCTGAACGACGACACGGCCCGCCGGATCATCGACGTCGCGCTGCCCCACGGACCCGGGGACGTGTCCCCGCGCACCGCGCCCACCACCCCGCTCACCCTCCGCGAGCAGGAGGTCTTCGCCCTGCTCACCGCCGGCCGGTCGAACGCGGAGATCGCCGAGAGCTGCGGTCTGAGCAGCAAGACCGTCAAGTTCCATGTGTCGAACATCCTGCGCAAGCTCGGCATGCGCAATCGCATCCAGGCCGTCGTGCACGCGGCCCGGGCCACCGGCCGGGGCACGGCCGCCGCCTGACCGCCGTCCGCCCCGCACGGGAGCGGCGAGAGCGCCGCTCCCCCGCCGGGCCCCTCCCCCGCCGGGCCGTGCCCCGACGCCGTCTCCCGTCCCGCACCGCCTCCCTGGAGAAGCACATGCTCCCGCGCACAGCCGCCGCCGCAGTCACCGCCACCACCACAGCCCTGGCGATCGCGCTCACCGCCTGCGGCGGAGCCGAGGACCGGGGCGGCGCTTCGGCGACCCCGGTGCGCGGCGGGACCTTCACCTACGCCGCCGCCGTCGGCACCTCCTGCCTGGACCCGCACACCAGCCCGGGGGACATCACCGCCGTCGTCCAGCGCAATGTGTTCGACTCCCTGGTCCACCTCGACGACCAGGGCCGCTTCCACCCCTGGCTCGCCACCTCCTGGAAGATCTCCGACGACGCGCGCAGCTACACCTTCGAACTCCGCGAAGACGTCACCTTCCACGACGGCACCCCGTTCGACGCCGCGGCCCTCAGGGCCAATCTGGAGCACATCAGGGCCCCGGCCACCAAGTCGCTGTACGCCGCCGCCCTGCTCGGCCCGTACCGGGACAGCGAGATCCTCGGCGAGCACCGGATCCGGATCGACTTCACCGAGCCCAGCGTCCCCTTCCTCCAGGCGGCGAGCACCCCGTACCTGGGCATCGCCTCGCCCATCTCCCTCAGCCGCGACAAGGACCGGCTCTGCGCCGGGGGGAAGTACTCCGTGGGCAGCGGCCCGTTCCGCTCGGAGCGGTACGTCAAGAACGACCGGGCGGAGTTCGTCCGCAACGCCGACTACCGGTGGTCCCCCAAGGGCGCCGCCCACCAGGGGCCGCCGCTGGTGGACCGGCTCGTCGTCCGCTTCCTGCCCGAGGACTCCGTCCGCGCGGGCGCGCTGACCAGCGGTCAGGTGGACGCGGCGGCCGTGCCGATCACCTCCGCGCGGGCGGTGCAGCGCGACTCCTCGCTGAAACTGACCAAGCGGCAGGCCCCGGGGGCCGCATACGCCCTGTACCTCAACACCGGCCGGGGTCCGCTGCGCGACGAGCGGGTACGCCGGGCCCTCCAGCGCTCCGTCGACGTCGACGCCCTGATCCGCAGCGTCTACCGGGGCGAGTACGAGCGTGCCTGGAGCCCGCTCAGCCCGGCCACCCCCGGCGGGTACGACGACTCCATCGAGGGCGCGGTACGCCACGACCCCAAGGGGGCGGCCGACCTGCTCGACCGGGCGGGATGGACCGGGCGGGACGGCGAGGGCTACCGCACCAAGGACGGCGAGCGCCTCCGTCTGCGCTGGCCCTACATCGGAGCCCTGATCCGCGACCAGCGCGACGTCCTCGCGGAGGCCGTCCAGGCCGAGCTGAGGAAGAACGGCATCGATCTGGTGCGCGAAGCGGTCGAGACCGGCGCGTACTTCGAGCGGTACGGCACGGGCGACTACGACGTGTGGGACAACGCCTGGGTCCGCGCCGACCCGGCGATCCTCGCCGGTTTCTACCTCTCCACCCAGCGGCCCGCCAAGGGCGGCCAGAACGTCTCCGGCGCGAACGACCCCCGGGTCGACGCCTGGCTGCGGGCGGGCGCGGCCGAGAAGCGCCCGAAGGCCCGGGAGGCCTCGTACGCCAAGGTGGAGCGCTGGGCCGTCGACCGCGGCACCGTACTGCCGCTGTACGTGCCCGTCACCGCGATCGGCACCGGCGAGAAGGCCCGCGGGCTGACCTTCGACGCCAACGCCTGGCCGCAGTTCGCGGGCGTGTGGAAGACCGAGCGGTGAGCCGCCCGCTGCCGCCCGCCGCCCGCCGGCTGCTGCACCGCGCCACCGGGGCCGTACTGGTCCTGTGGGGCGCGGCGAGCCTGGCCTTCCTGGTGCTCCACCTCGCCCCCGGCGACCCGGTGACCACCCTGCTCGGCGCGTCGGCGACGGACTCCACCGCGCTGCGCGCGGAGATCCGGCGGGAGTACCGCCTCGACGATCCGGCGTCCGTCCAGTACGCCGCCTTCCTGGCCCGGCTCGCCACCGGTGAGCTGGGCGACTCCTACCAGCAGCGGCAGCCCGTCTCGGTGATCATCGGCGAACAGCTCGGCCACACCGCCGAACTCGCGCTCGGCGCGCTGGTGCTGCTGGTGGCCGGGGCGCTGCTGACGGCCACCCTCACCGCCGGGCGGGGCCGCCGGGTGCGCGGCCTCGCCTCGGGGGCCGAGCTGATCGCCGTCTCCACCCCCGCCTTCTGGCTCGGCATCGTGCTGCTGACCGTCTTCTCCTTCCGGCTGAACGTGTTCCCGGTGGCCGGGGCGGGCGACTGGCGGTCGCTGGTGCTGCCCGTCGTGACCCTCGCGGTGCCGTTCGGCTCCCTGCTCGCGCAGGTGCTCCGGGAGGGGATGGAGAGCGCGCTGCACCAGCCCTTCGCGCTCACCGCCCGCTCCCGGGGGCTGCGCCCGGCCGCCCTGCGGCTGCGCCACGCGCTGCGGCACGCCGCCGTGCCCGCCGTCACCCTGAGCGGCTGGCTGGCGGGCGGACTGCTGAGCGGGACGGTGCTGGTGGAGACCGTCTTCGCCAGGCCGGGCCTCGGCCGGGTGACGCTGGACGCCGTGTCCGGCCGGGACATCCCGGTGGTCGTCGGCCTGGTGCTGCTCTCCGCCGCCGTCTATCTCGTCGTCAACGCGCTGGCCGATCTGATCTGTCTGTGGGCCGATCCCCGGCTGAGGAGCCCCGGATGAGCGCCCACCCGGCCGGCGGGACCCGTACGGCACACGGACGGACGGCGGACGGGCCGGGAGCCGGGCTGCCGCTGGCGGTGGCCGTCCTGCTCGCCGCCGCGCTCGCCTGCGCCGCCCCCGGGCTGCTGGCGCACGCCTCGCCCACGGCGGCCGATCCGCTCGCCGCGCTGCTGCCGCCGGGCCCGGACCACTGGTTCGGCACCGACCAGCTGGGCCGCGACGTCTACGCGCGGGTGGTGCACGGCGCGCGCCACTCGCTGCTGCTGGGGATCGGCGCGACCGCGCTCGGCGTCCTCGCCGGGCTGTTGGTCGGGCTCCCGTCGGCGCTGCTGGGACGGGTCGCCGACCAGGTGGCCATGCGCGGCACGGACATCGCGCTGGCCCTGCCCGAGCTGCTGCTCGCGCTGCTGGTGATCGCGGTCGTCGGCCCCGGCCCCGGCAACGCGCTGCTGGCCGTCGCCGTCTCCTCGGCACCGGGGTACGCCCGGCTGGTCCGGGGTCAGGCGCGGCTGGTGCGCCGGGCGGAGTACATCACGGCGGCCACCGCGCTGGGGCTGCGCCGCCGGACGGTGGTGCTGCGGCACGTGGTGCCCAATACGCTCGGCCCGCTGGTCGTGCCCGCGACGCTCGGCGTCGGCACGGCGGTCGTCGCCGGATCGGCCCTCAGCTTCCTGGGCATCGGCCCCGAACCGCCCGCGCCCGAGTGGGGGTCGATGCTCTCCCAGGGCCGTGACGCGCTCCAGGACGCCTGGTGGATCGCCGTGTTCCCGGGCGCGGCGATCACCGTGTCGGTCGTCGCCGTCACCGTCGTCGGCCGCCGGCTGCATCTGCGGCTCGAAGGGAGGCGGGAGGCATGACCGCCACCGCGCGCGGCGCTTCGCCCGCCGAGGACCGTACGACAACGACGCCGCCGCCCGCCGCCGCGCTCGCGGTGCGCGGCCTCACCGTCGCCTTCGGCCGCGGCGCGCGCCGCCGTACGGTCGTCCACGAGGTGTCCCTGACCCTCGTCCCCGGGGAGTGCCTGGCCCTGGTGGGCGAGTCGGGCTCCGGGAAGAGCGTCACGGCGCGGGCGCTGGTGGGGCTCGCGGGACCCGGGGCGAGCGTGGAGACCCGGGAGCTGTGGGTCGACGGGCACGAGGCGGGCGGCTACCGGGAGCGGGACTGGCGGCGGGTGCGCGGCCGGTTCGCCGGTCTGGTCTCGCAGGACGCGCTGTCCGCGCTGGACCCGCTGCGCCGGGTGGGCGCGGAGGTCGTCGAACCGCTGCTGGCGCACGGGCTGGCCCGGCGGGCCGAGCTGCCGGGACGGGCCGCGCGGCTGCTCGCCGCCGCCGGGGTGCCGGAGCCGGAACTGCGGGCCCGGCAGTATCCCCACCAGCTCTCCGGCGGGCTGCGGCAGCGCGCCCTGATCGCCTCGGCGACGGCGGCGGGCCCCCGGGTGCTGATCGCCGACGAGCCCACCACCGCGCTCGATGTGACCGTCCAGGCCCAGGTGCTGGCGCTGCTGGAGGAGCTGCGGGACTCCGGTACCGCGCTGCTGCTGATCAGCCACGATCTCGCGGTGGTCGCCCGGCTGGCGGACCGGGTCGCGGTGATGACGGAGGGCCGGGTGGTGGAGTCGGGGCCGACCGCGCGGGTCCTGGGCGCTCCGGAACACCCGTACACCCGGACCCTGATCGCCTCGGTGCCGAGCCCGGACCTTCCCCCGGGCCTCCCCGCCGCAGACGGCCCGCCCGCGCCCGTCGAACCGGCCGTACCGCCGCTGCTGAGCGCCGAGAATCTGGTGAAGCGCTACCGCTCCCCCGACGGGAGCGAGCGGGCGGCCGTCGACGGCGTCGGATTCGCTCTCGCCCCGGGCGAGACGCTGGGCGTGGTGGGCGGGTCTGGCTCCGGGAAGAGCACGCTGGCACGGCTGGCGATGGGGCTGCTGACGCCCGACGAGGGCGAGGTGCTGCTCGACGGCGGGCCCTGGAGCGCGCTGGACGAGCGGCTGCGGCGACCGCTGCGCCGGGACGTCCAGCTGGTCCACCAGGATCCGCTGGCCGCCTTCGACCCCCGGTTCACCGTACGGCGGATCCTCGGCGAGGCGCTGGCGGTGGCCGGGACCGCCCGGGGGCTGCGGCGCGAGCGCTCGGCCGGACTGCTGGAGCAGGTCGGGCTGGACCCCGGGCTGCTGGAGCGGCGGCCGGCCCGGCTCTCGGGCGGGCAGCGGCAGCGGGTGGCGATCGCCCGTGCGCTGGCCGCCTCGCCGCGGCTGCTGGTCTGCGACGAACCGGTCTCGGCGCTCGATGTGACCGTGCAGGCCCAGGTGCTGGCGCTGCTGGCCCGGCTGCGGGCCGAACTGGGCCTGGCCATGATCTTCATCTCGCACGACCTGGCGGTGATACGGCAGGTCAGCGATCGGGTGCTGGTGATGCACGAGGGCCGGGTCGTCGAATCGGGCCCGGTCGCCGATGTGCTGGGCGCGCCCCGGCACCCGTACACCCGCCGGCTGCTGGCCTCGGTGCCGCGGCTGCCGGTGCCACCGTCGACGGCGGCGGGAACAGGCCCCGCCGCCCCGGGAACAGGAGATCCATGCCCCCGCTCGACCTGAGCGCCGACGAGGTGCTCACCACCACCCGTGCCGTGCGCAAACGACTCGATCTGACCCGCCCGGTGGAGCGCGGGCTGCTGGAGGAGTGTCTGGAGCTGGCCACCCAGGCTCCCACCGGCCGCAACCGGCAGCGCTGGGACTTCGTGCTGGTGACCGATCCGGGCAAGCGCGCCGCGCTCGCCGGTCTGTACCGGCTCGGGCTGGCCCGGCCCCGTCAGCGCGTGGTGCGCGACGGGATCAACCGGGGCGACCCGGTGCGCGGGGCGCGGATCACGGACAGCGCGCAGTACCTCTTCGACCATCTGCACGAGGTGCCGGTGCTGCTGATTCCCTGCATCGGGGTCCAGGGCCGGCACGAGAACGACTCGCACGTCGGACAGGCCAACACCTGGGGCTCGGTGCTGCCGGCCGTGTGGCAGTTCATGCTCGCCGCCCGGTCCCGGGGGCTCGGCACCGCGTGGACCACTCCCCATCTGCACTATGAGCGCGAGGCGGCGGAGCTGCTGGGCATCCCCTACGAGACGGTCCTCCAGACGGCGCTGATCCCGGTGGCCCACACGATCGGCACGGACTTCCGGCCCGGCCCCCGGGTGGGCGCGGAGCGGATCGCCCACTGGGACTCCTGGTAGCGGCGTCCGTCCGGGGTGGGGAGGTTGCCCATACTTCGATGATGTGCAAATCTACGAACCAGCTGAGAGGAGAGCCGGTCGTATGCGCACGCTCACCCATCCCGGACGGTCCGACATCGAACTCACCGCCGTCTTCCACGCGTTGAGCGATCCGACCCGGCTCGCGATCGTCCGCGGGCTGGTGGGGATCGAGGAGCGGTCCTGCGGAGCCCTCGGCATCCCCCTCTCCAAGTCGACGCTCTCCCACCATCTGAAGGTGCTCCGGGACGCGGGGGTCACCCACACCCGGATCGAGGGGACCCACCGCTACATGTCGCTGCGCCGCGAGGACCTCGACGCCCGCTTCCCCGGGCTGCTCGATGTGGCGCTGGCCGACGACCCCGCCCGTACCGGCGGCTGAACAGCGGCCGGCCGGGGGCGGTTCACAGCACCACCCGGACTCCGTACTCGGTCAGCCAGTCGTTGAGCTGGAGGGCGCGCGGCAGGATCGGCGGCGGGGTGAAGTCACCGTTGACCCACTGCCGGCCCCGCACCATGGCGCGCAGGGCGTCCGCGTCGAGGAGTTCCATCGCGGGTGCGCCGGGGTCGCTGATCATGTCGGACACCGCCTCGCGCACGGACCGCAGATACTCGGGGCTCTGGCCGACGGGGAAGCCGCTCTTCGGGCGGTGGACGACCGCCGCGGGCAGCACGTCCTCGACCGCGGCGCGGAGCAGCCCCTTCTCCCGGCCGCCGAGGCTCTTGAGCCGCCAGGGGACGTTCCACACGTACTCGATCAGCCGGTGGTCGCAGTAGGGGACGCGGACCTCCAGTCCGTGGACCATGCTCATCCGGTCCTTGCGGTCGAGGAGGAAGGGGAGGAAGCGGGTGTGCTGGAGGTAGTAGACCTCGCGCATCCTGCGGTCGGTCCCGCTCTCGCCGTCGAGGCGGGGCACTTCGCCGAGCGCCTCCCGGTAGCGCCGTTCGAGCCGTTCATGGAGGTCGAGACGGCCGCGCAGCGCGGGCGAGAGCACGGCATTGCGGTCGCGGACCCCCGCCGACCAGGGGAATCCGCCGGAGGGCCGTTCCGCCTCCTGGGCGAACCACGGATAGCCGCCGAAGGCGTCGTCGGCGCCCTCCCCGGAGAGCGCGACGGTCAGATGTCCGCGTACCTCGCGGAAGAGCAGATGGAGTGAGACATCCAGGTCGCCCACGCCCGGGTAGTCCCTGGCCCTCAGGGCGACGCCGGACTCGGCGAGCAGGGCGGTGGGCTCGACCAGTACCTCCTGGTGCTTGGTGCCGACGTGGTCGACGACGGCTCGTACATAGGGAGCGTCGCGGGAGACGTGCAGGGCGTCGGCGGCGAAGTCGTCCTCGCCGCCCGCGAAGTCGACGGAGTAGGTGGCCAGCGGGCCGCCCCCGCCGGCGGTCAGGGCTGCCGCGCCGAGCGCGGTGATGGCGCTGGAGTCGATGCCGCCGGAGAGCAGGGCCCCCAGCGGCACATCGGCGAGGGTCTGTTCGGCGACGATCCCCTCCAGCAGGGAGCGGACGGTGGCGACGGTGGTTTCGGGGTCGTCCTGATGGGGTGCGCTGACCAGCCGCCAGTAGCGGTACGAGGTGCTCCCGCCGCGCCCGAAGCTGAGCAGATGGCCCGGGCGGACCTCGCGCAGGGTGCGGTAGACGGCGTCGCCGGGGCGTTTGGCGGCGACGGTGAAGACGTCGGTGAGCCCCTCGGCGTCGACCTCGGGCTCGACCAGGCCGCTGGCGAAGAGCGCCTTGGGTTCGGAGCCGAAGACGACTCCGCTGTCGTGCTCGGCGTAGTAGAGGGGTTTGACGCCGAGCGGATCGCGGCCGAGGTGGAGGGTCTGCCGCTCGATGTCCCACAGGGCGTACGCGAACATCCCGGCGAAGCGGGTGACGGCCTCGGGCCCCCACTGGCGGTGGGCGGCGAGGAGGACCTCGGTGTCGGACGCGGTACGGAAGCGGTGTCCCCTGGCGCGGAGTTCGGCGCGCAGCTCCCGGTGGTTGTGGATCTCCCCGCTGAAGGAGACGACCAGGAGCGGGCGGCCGTCGTCCTCGCCGAGCGCGGCCATCGGCTGGGCTCCGCCCCCGGGGTCGGTGACGGCGAGCCTGCGGTGTCCGAGGCCGATACGGGGCGCGGTCCACACACCCGCGTCGTCCGGGCCCCGGCGGGCGAGGGTTTGGGCCATCGCGGTGACGGTGGCGGTGGCGGTCCCGCGGGTCAGATCGCGTTCCCAGTCGAGCCACCCTGCTATGCCGCACATACGGGCATCTCCTCAGCTGTCGGTGGTGGAGGGGGCGTAGGCGGCGAGGGTCTCCTCGACGACGCCCCGGATGGGGGCGGGCAGCCGGTCCCAGTTGCGTTCGTCGCCGAGGTCGAGCACCCGGGAGAGCTTCCAGCCGAGGTACTGGCCGAGCGAGGCGAGCGGCGGGAGCTTCTCCACCGGGCGCAGCGCCAGTTCACGGCCGGGGAAGAGGGCGGCGAGGCGGGCGGTGACCGCCTCGGTCCAGTGCCGGTCGGCCGGGCCCGTGGTGGTGACCAGGCAGAGGATCGTACGGTCGCGGACGACCAGCATGTAGTTGAGGATCAGAGGGGCATCGGGTGTCCGGGGGCCGTCGGCCCAGAGCGCGGACTCCACGTCGTTCTGCCGGATGCCGCTGCCTTCCAGGGTGATGAGGTCCTGGGAGCGGCCGAGGGTCCGCAGCAGAGGGGTGGCGACTCCGCAGGGGCAGTCGGCTCCGGCGATCTCGACGAGGTCGCCGGTGCGGTAGCGGAGGAGGGGCCGGGCGAGGACGTCCAGGGTGGTGACGATGAGTTCGCCCCGGTCGGGGCGGCCGTCGACGGGGCGTGCTCCGGTGTCGTCGGCGATCTCCAGGGCGTAGCTCTGGGTCTGGAGGTGGAGGCCCCGGTGTTCGCAGGTGACGGCGGTGGTGCCGGTCTCGGACGAGCCGTAGGCGGCGACATGGGCCCTGGCCCCGGTGAGGCGTTCGAGGTGGCGGACGAAGGCGGGGCCGGTCTGTTCGGCCATCAGGAGGAGGGTGTCGAAGGCGGGGGGCGGTTCGCCGTTGCGGTGGGCGAACTGGATCATTTCCAGCAGCCGGGAGGGCGGGCCGACGAAGACGTTGACCTTCAGTTCGCGGATGAGTCTGAGTACGCGGGTGTAGTCGCCGGTGATGTTGTCGACCCAGGGCCGGAGCGACATCACTTGAAGGTATTCGAGGACTTTCTCGAATTGGTAGGCGGCGGGGGCGAAGGGCGCGTTGATGAGGATGAGGGCGCGGTCGGCCGGGGAGAGGATACGGGCCCACAGTTCGCCTATGTTGATGGTGTTGGCGACGAGATCGTCCAGGGCCTTGGGGGCGGCGACGGGGTTTCCGGTGGTGCCGGAGGACTCGTAGTAGTGCAGGAATTCGGAGAGTTCTCTGGTGAAGGCCTGGTGTCCGCTGTCGCTGAGGGCCGTCTTGGGGAGGAGGGGCAGCCGGGCGAGGATGTCGCCGATGGCCCGTTCGGGTGCGGTCCGTTCGGCCAGGGCGAGGAGTTCGGGTCGGAGGGTGTCCTCGTAGAGGGCGGACCGGGTGGCGGCCCGGAGGGTGGCGGTGAATTTCCGTCCCCGGTGGGCCTGGTCGGTGGAGCCGGCGTGGGTCTTGCGGACGAGGGCGGTGTGGTCGCGGATCACCTCGGCCAGCTCCCGACCGGCCTCGGTGTCACGGAGCAGCAGCATCGGTGTCCCTCTCGGCCGGGGAGCCCGCCGCGCGGGCGAGGCTTCCGTCGGAAATGAGGCGGGCGACGGCCGCGATGTCGTGGTCCATCCGGCGGTCGCGGTCGGTGAAGGGCACATGGGAGCGGATCAGCGCGTGGACGCTCCGGGTGCGCGGGGCGGCCCGGTCCGGTCCGCGCAGATCGAGGGCCTGGGCCCCGGCGATGAGGGCGATGGCGGCGACCTGGCCGGTGAGTTCGCCGACGGTCCTGGCGTCCCGGGCGGCGGCGGTGGCCATGCTGACCTTGTCCTGGTTGTGCGCCTCGGTGGAGCGGGAGAAGAGGGTGGCGGGCAGGGCGGTCTTGAGGGCTTCGGCGGTCACGGCGGACGCGGCGATCTGCATGCCCTTGAAGCCGTGGTGGAGTCCGGTCTCCCGGGCGAGCGCGGACGGTACGAGGTTGGCGGGGAGCCCGCCGCTGAACTTGGGGTCGACGATCAGGGCGAGCTGGCGGTCGAGGAGGTCGGCGACGTTGGCGGTGGCGGTCTTGAGGCTGTCCATGGCCTGGCCGACATGGCCCGCGTAGAAGTTCCCGCCGTGGTGGGGGCGGCCCTCGGCGGTGTCGAAGAGGGGGTTGTCGGTGGAGGCGTTGACCTCGGTGGTGAGCCAGGGGCCGATCCAGGCGAGAGTGTCGCGCAGGACTCCGACGACCTGGGGCGCGCAGCGCACCGAGTAGTGGTCCTGGATGCGGCGGTCCAGTTCGCGGTGGTCGCCGCCCTCCAGCGCGCCGATGGCGTCGAGGATCTTCTCGTACGTGGTGGAGAGGCGGGATCCGGCGAGGAGGCGGCGCAGCTCGGCGGCGGTGGCGAGCTGTCCCGGGTGGGGTTTGGCGCGGTGGAGGAAGGCGTCGAAGTGGGAGGCGTTGCCGAGGAGGGCTTCGCTGACGAAGGCGGTGGCGATCTCTGCGGCGGTCGCGAGCCGGCCGGCGTCGTGCGCGGCGAGCACGGCGAAGGCGGTGGTGAACGCGGTGCCGTTGATGAGGGCGAGGCCTTCTTTGGCCTCCAGGGTGACCGGGGTGATGCCGGCCTCGCGGTGGGCCTCGGCGACGGGGAGGACGCGTTTACCGACCTCGGCCTCGCCCTCGCCGATGAGGGCGGCGGCGATGTAGCAGAGCGGTACGAGGTCGCCGCTCGCGCCGAGGGAGCCGCGTTCGGGGACGAGGGGGAGGATGTCCGCGTCGAGGTGGTCCAGCAGCCGTTCGATCACCTGGGGGCGGATGCCGGAGTTGCCCCGGGCGAGGCAGTTGGCGCGGATGAGCAGGGTGGCGCGGACCACGTCGGCGGGGGCGTTGGGGCCGACGCCGTTGAGGTGGTAGCGGATCAGATGGTGCTGGAGCCGCGCGGCGCGTTCGGGGCTGATCTGCTGGGTGACGCTGTCGCCGAAGCCGGTGGTGACTCCGTAGATCGGCTTCCGTTCGGCCGTGAGGCGCTCACGCAGTCGCGCGCTGTTTTGGGCGGCGGCGGCAGCGGCGGGGTGGAGTACGGCCCGGGCCGTGGGCTCGTGCGGGGCGGGACGGGCCAGGCGCACCACGTCGCGCAGGGTCAGCGATTTCCCGTCGAGTTCGACGCGGGCAGGAGTGGTCCATGTGTTCACCTTCGGGACTCCAAAGGAATGAGGACATTGCCTGTGCGCCTCAATCCTTTTCCATCGGAAGCCGATTTTCTTCTGCCGGTGGACCTGGTTGTTCCAGGTCTTGGGGCCTGGAACAACCAGGTCCACCGGAGTGGCGGAGGCCTGTCCACATTCCCGTGACGATCCCGAAACACGATTTTCTCGAACGGGACCGTTGATGGCGGGAGTTGAGCGGACGTACGCTCGCCCGGACCGGAATTGGCCCGGAAAGGAGAAGCAGGTCGCTCGTGTCCGAATCCGATGAGATCCGTGATGATGTCCACAAGGCTCTTGACGCTTTTCTCGACGCCCTCAACAGCCGGTCCGTGCCCGACTGGGCGCGGACGCTGCACTATCCGCATCTGCGGGTCAGCGACGGCGAGGTCACCGTCTGGGAGACCGAGGAGGAGTATGCCGAGCGCTCGGAGCCCGAGGTGGCGCGGCTGCTCGCGAGCGGCTGGGACCGCAGCGGCTGGGAGAGCGTGGAGCTGATCCAGCGTTCCGCCGATCAGGTCCACGCGCAAGTGCGGTTCGCCCGTTACGACCGGGAGGGAGTGTCGCTGGGGTCGTTCGAGTCGCTGTATGTGCTGACCCGGCGGGAGGGGCGCTGGGGGGTGCTGGCGAGGATCGCCTTCGCGGTCTGAACGGCCCTCGCCCACGCGCCCGGCGGCCCCGCCGGCCGGCCTCACCGGCGGGGCCGTGGGCCGGTCAGCCCCGGCGGGGCGGCGGGATCGCGTCGAGCGCCGCGCCGATGCGTTCGGCGAGGACGTGCTCGCCGGACGCGGAGGGGTGGAGCCCGTCGGCGTAGAGCGCGGGGGCCTCGGCGACCGGGGCGAGTTCGAGCCCGTCCACCAGGTGCAGATCGCGGTCGCCCAGCCGCTGGAGCACGCGTACCGCCTCCGCCGTGATCTCGCGGGTGTCCTGCAGGGTCAGCCCGGCGCTGTTGACGCTCCGCTCGCGGTCGGGCGAGGAGAGCGGGGTGATGACGGCGACGGGCGTGCCCGGGTGGCCCTCGCGGACGGTGTCGAGGAAGCCGCAGACCGCCGGGCCCCAGCTCCGGGCGGTGAACGCGCCCCGGATGTAGACGTTGATGCCCAGTTCGAGGCTGATCAGCTCCGCCGGGGCGTCCCTGATCGTGCGGGCGAGGGCCGGGTCGAGATACGCCTCTCCCGCGAGGCCCAGGTTCCGCAGCCGCCAGCCCCGCTCCGCCGCGACCAGCGCGGGCCAGGTCTCGGAGGGGCCGGCGGCGAACATGCAGTGGGTCAGGGAGCTGCCGTACGCCACCCAGCGGGGCCCGGTGCGGTCCGCCGCCGTCAGCGAGCGGTGGCCGCCGAAGGAGACCGCGCCCAGCCGGGTGACGCCCAGGTGCGGCAGCCACACCTCGACCTCGGCGGGCCGGCCTCCCGCCGCCGGGGGCGGCAGCGGGAAGGAGACCCGGTGTCCGCCGGGGCCGCCGGCCCAGCGGTGGACGAGGACGCCGTCGGCCCTGATGTCCAGCGGTGCGCCGCCGGGTTCGGTCTCCACCTCCAGGGTGATCTCGGTGGCGTCGGTGCGGACGGCGAACCGGATCCCGGCGGCGGTCCGGGCGACCCGGGTCAGGGCCGGTGACATCGCGGTGGCCAGCCGCTCCGGGGGGACGCGCAGCGGCAGCGGGCCGCCGGGGCCCGCGCTCCAGCCGCTGACGCCGTCCCAGGAGAGCCGCGGATCGCCGGGGGCGAGGCGCTCCGGAGCCGGTCCGGTCCGGGTGCCGGTGGCCGTGTCCGCCCTCTCGTGCGGCGGCCGGGCGCGGGTGGGGCCGGTCATGCGCGCCCGCTCTCCAGCGGTGTGTCACGGCCCGCCGTGTCCGGCTCGCCGACGGCGGCGTCCTGGCCCCGGGATGTCGCCGGGCCGAGGCCCAGCGCGGCGGCCAGCGCTCCGACGAGGGAGAAGAGACCGACGGCGAGGAAGGCGTAGTGGTACGAGTCGAGTTCACCGGCGGTGCCGGCGGAGGCCAGCACCGCGGCGGCGACCGCGACGCCGAGACCGCCGCCGAGCTGGAGCGCCGACTGGATCAGGGAGGTCGCCAGGCCCTGCTGGGCGTCGGCGACCCCGCCGACCCCCGCGATGTTGAAGCTGGGGAAGCTCAGGCCGTTGCCGACGCCGTGGATGACGAGGGCTGGCAGCAGCACCGCCGCGTAGCCGCTGTTCTCCCCGGCGCGCAGGAAGAGCAGGATGCCGAGCCCCTGGAGCAGCAGCCCGAGGACGGCGGGCAGGCGCAGCCCCCAGCGGTCGATGACGCGCGGGGTGATGTTCACGGTGAGGAGGATCGCGGCGGCCATCGGCACGATCGCGAGCCCGGCCCCGAGCGCGTTGTAGCCCAGCACCTGCTGGAGGTAGAGCAGGGCGACGAACTGCCAGCCGATGGTGGCGCAGGCCCAGGTCAGCCCGACGACATTGGCCGTGGACAGGGTGCGGGAGCGGAAGATGGAGAGCTGGACCAGCGGTTCGCGGCGGCGGCTCTCGACGAGGACGAAGCCGATGAGCAGCAGCACGGAGGCGACCAGGGAAAGCACGGTCGCGGGCGAGCCCCAGCCCACCTCGGGGGCGCGGGTGAGCGCGAAGACCAGCAGCAGCGCGCCGCCGGTCGCGGTGAGCGCCCCGAGGGCGTCGAAGCCCGGGCGGTCGCCGGTGCGGGGCCGGTCGGGGGCGACCGCGTACCGGACAGTGGCGAAGACCAGGGCGGCGATGACGAACGGGACGAGGAAGGTGAGCCGCCAGCTCAGCTCGGTGAGCACACCGGAGAGGACGAGGCCCGCCGCGTAACCGCTCGCGCCGGTCAGCGAGAAGATGCCGACCGCGCGGTTGCGCTCGGGGCCCTCCTTGAAGGTGGTGGTGATGATCGACAGGGCGGCGGGGGCGATGAACGCCGCCGCGATCCCCTTGACGACCCGGCTGACGATCAGCAGGGTCCCGTCCGAGACGAATACGCCGGCCAGGCTGGCCACGGCGAAGACCGCGGTGGCCCAGAAGAACATCCGGCGTCTGCCGAAGAGGTCGGCGGCCCGGCCGCCGAGCAGCAGAAAGCCTCCGTACGCCACCGCGTAGCCGGAGATGAGCCACTGGAGCTCCTCGCCGCTCAGCCCCAGATCGTCCTTCAGCTCGGGCAGGGCCACGCCCATCAGCGAGACGTCCATGGAGTCCAGGAACAGCTGCGCGCAGAGCACCAGGAGGGCGAGTCCCTTACGGGCGCCCGGAGTTCGCCCCGAGCGCGGGGCCGATCGTGGATCCGACATCGTTCGCCGCCATTCGATCCGTCAGACATCCGTCTGCTCACCAGTGATGTGCCCTGAAAGTAGCAGCGAAATCATCTGGCAGCAAACAATCTTGCGGTAAACACAAAGCCTCCGGCCTTGCGGAGGGGCCACCCCGGCCCTACTCTTCGATTGTTTTCGAACAATAAAAGTTGACCGGTTCCCACGTCCGGGAGCACACCCATGCCTCTGTCCGAAAACCGGCCGCGCCTGCCCTCCCTCACCGGGCTGCGCTTCATCGCCGTCCTCCCCGTCTTCGCCTTCCACGCCTCCCTCGAATCGCCGTTCGCCGACCGCGGCCTCGACGCGGCGTACGCGGGGCTGGTGGCGAACGCGGGGTGGCTGGGCGTCAGCTTCTTCTTCGTCCTGAGCGGATTCGTCCTCACCTGGTCCGCCCGCCCCGGGGACACGGCGGTCCGCTTCTGGCGCCGCCGGGCGGCGAAGGTCTACCCCCTGCACCTGCTCACCTGGGCCGCCGCGCTGGCCCTCCTCGCCTGGGCGGGCACTCCGGCGACCGCCGGCCAGGCCGTCCCCAATCTGCTGCTCGTCCACACCTGGGTGCCCGACCGGGCCGTCTTCTCCAGCCTCAACGACGTGAGCTGGTCGCTCTCCTGCGAGGTGTTCTTCTATCTCGCCTTCCCCCTCCTCATCGGCGCGGTACGGCGGATCCCGCCCGGACGGCTCCGGCTCTGGACGGCCGGCACGACCCTGGCCGTACCCGCGCTGCCCCTCCTCTCCGAGCTGCTGCCGGCCGGCGAGGCGCTGCCCTTCGGCTCCGGATCCGTCGCGCAGTTCTGGCTGGTGTACGTCCTCCCGGTGGGCCGGGCCCTGGAGTTCGGCCTCGGCATCCTGCTGGCCCGGACGGTCCTCGCCGGCCGCGCCGCCCTCCCCGGCGGCGTCCCCGCCGCGCTGGTCCTGCTCGCCGCCGGGTACGCGCTCTCGCTGCGGCTGCCCTTCCTGTACGGGCTGACCAGCGCCACCGTCGTACCGATCGGACTGCTCGTGGCGGCGGTCGCCCGCCGGGACTCCGAGGGCCGGGGCTCCTTCCTGGCCCGCCCGGCCCTGGTCCGCCCGGGCGAGTGGTCGTTCGCCTTCTACCTCGTCCACCGGCTGCTGCTCCAGCACGGCCACCGGCTGCTCGGCGAGGGCCGGACCTGGTCCGCCCCCGCCGCCGCCGGGCTGCTGGCGGCGGCCCTCGCCCTCGCCCTGCTGATCTCCTGGGCGCTGCACACCCTGGTCGAGCGGCCCGCGATGCGGCTGCTGGCGGGGTCCCGCGCCCCCGCGCCGCCCGGGCCGCCGGAGCGGCTGACCGGCACCACCCCCGCGCAGGCCCGGGCGGCCGTCCGGGCCGTCCCCGACACCGGAGAGGCAGCCACCCGATGACAGACCCGACCCCGAGCCCGACCTCTACCTCTACCTCTGCCCCTGCCCCTGCCCCTGCCCCTGCCCCTGCCCCTGCCCCGAGCCCGACTCTGCCGCAGTACCCCTTCCCCGTCGGCCCGTTCGCCGAGCCCCCCGAGGAGTACGCCGCGCTGCGCGCCCAGTGCCCCATAAGCCGTGTCCGGCTGCCCAGCGGGGACAGCGCGCTGCTGGTCACCGGGTACGACGAGGTGGTGGCCGCCATGGCGGACCGCAGACTCTCCCGGGCCGCGCTGCGCGAGCCGGGCGCGGTGCGCACGGTGAAGGGCGAGGACTTCTCCGACAACCCGTACAACCTCCTCAACCAGGAGGGCGCGGAGCACGCCCGGCTGCGCCGGCTGATCGCCCCCGCCTTCACCCCGCGCAAGGCGGAGAAGTGGCGGGCCAGGGTCGAGGAGATCGCCCATGAGCTGATCGACCGGCTGGAGGCCGGGCCGCGCCCCGCCGACCTCCACCACGACTTCGCCGCCGTACTGCCCGTCTGGGTGATCTGCGAGATGGTCGGGGCCCCCGTCGAGGACCGGGACCGGCTGCACCGCTGGACCGAGGCCCTCGTCAGCATCACCGCCCACTCCCCCGAGGAACGGCTGGCCGCCCGCGAGGAGTCGGCCGCCTATGTCGCCGGACTCATCGCCGAGCGGCGGAGGAACCCGAGCGACGACCTGCTCAGCACCCTGATCGCCGCCCGCGACGACGACAACGACCGGCTCGGCGAGCGCGAGCTGGTCTGGCTCGGCATCAATCTGCTGGTGGCCGGGCACGACACCACCGTCGGAGCCGTGGTGCGCTCGCTCTACCAGCTGCTGCGCCACCCCGGGCAGTGGCGGCTGCTGACCGAGGACCCGGAGCTGGTGACCGCCGCCACCGAGGAACTGCTGCGCTACGCACCGCCGTCGGAGATCGGTTTCCTGCGGATCGCGACCGAGGAGCTGGAGATCGCCGGCACCCGGATCGCCCCCGGCGAGGGCGTCATCCCGGTGATGCACGCCGCCGGCCGCGACACCCGCCATGTCGGCCGGCCCGAGGAGCTGGACATCACCCGCTCCGACGCGGTGCATGTGGCGTTCGGCCACGGCACCCACTACTGCCCCGGCGCGGGGGTGGCCCGGATGGAGCTGCAGGTGGCGTTCGGCGTGCTGGCGCGGCGGCTGCCCACGCTGCGGCTCGCCGTGCCTCCCGAGGAGGTGCGATGGCTCGGCGGACTGCTCACCCTGCGGCCGGAGAGCCTGCCCGTCACCTGGTGACCCGGCCCTCCTCCCCCGTACCTCCCATGTCGCCCGTACCCCGCCGCTGAGCGCGCGGAAGAGCGCCGTACCAGCCCCGACCGGCCGGTACGGCGCTCTTCCGCGCGCTCAGACCGGGCCGTCCTTGACGCCCCAGGCCGTGAACACGGCCAGCGACAGATCGTGGAAGGCCGGGTCGGTCAGCTCCGCGTAGGCCGCCTCGAAGTCCTCGTCCGAGGCGAGGCCGGCGGCGACCACCGCCGCCCTGGACTGCTCCAGGGTCAGCCGCCACCACAGGGCCTCGTCGTCGCCGCCCGTGATCCGCTGGAGGCGGGCGTCATGGCCGATGCCGGTCAGCCCCTTGCCCTCGAACGGCACCGGGAGGGCGCGCGCCCACTCCGTGTCCGTGCCCACCGCGCTCTCCAGATTCTCGCGGAAGGCCCGCATCACCTTGCGGTACGCAGGGTGCGGGGAGTCCTTGACCGGGAAGAACGCGGGCTCCTCCACGACCAGCACCCCGCCGGGGGCGAGCCACTGGGCCATCCGGGCCAGCGCCTTCTCCGGGTCGGGCAGATGGATCACCACATACCGGGCGTGGATGAAGTCGAAGGAACCCGGCGGGAAGTCCTCGGTGTAGACGTCGTGGCGCAGCACCCGCACCCCGTCGTCGGCGAGTTCGTCGAGAAAGGCCGTGTCCAGATCGGTGACGGTCACCCGGGCCCCGCGCCCGGCGAGCCAGCGGGCGACCGAGCCGCCGCCCCCGCCGACCTCCAGCACCCGGTGCCCCTCCCTCAGCCCGAGGCCCTCGAAGCGGGCCCGGGTGTGGTGGTCGAGTACGGACTCCAGCAGCTTCAGCCGCTCCCGCTCGGTGGAGACGGCGTGGCTGAAGACGCCGTCCCGGTAGCGCTCCCGCTTCCACTCCCCGCGGTCGTCGGTCGCGGCGGCGTCTGCGGTGGGGGATGTGCTCATGAGCCGGCCTCCCTGGCCTCGGACGGTACGAACGGGCGAGCGTGTACGGGGTGCGGGGTACGGGGGCGCACGGGTGCGCGGGTCACAGGAACGCCAGCACCCGGGCGGGTCCGCCGGTCCCCCCGGTGTGGCGGGGGGCTCCGACGACGACGACGGCCCCGGCGTCGGGGACGGTGTCCAGCCCCGCCAGGCACTCGATGCCGTACTTCCCGGCGGGCAGCAGCACCCGGTGCGTATAGGGGTCGGCGGGGCGCGAACCGGGGTCCAGGCTGGGCGAGTCGACGCCCACGCCCACCACCGAGCGCTCCTCGACGAGAAAGGCGGCGGCCTCCACCGAGATCCCGGGGAAGCGGTAGATGCCGTCCTTCTCGTCGAAGTTGAGGAAGGCTCCCGGGGTGTCGATACGGGCGGCCCAGCCGCTGTCCACGGCGAGCACGGCCCGGTCGGGTATCCGGCCGTTGCGGCTCTCCCAGCGGAGCAGGTCGTCCACGGTCAGCTCGGTGACATGGTCACGGGCCGCGCGCTCGGCGACCCGGACGACCGCGAGCGGCGCGATCAGCGATTCCGCCGGGATCCGCTCGACGGAGAGGCCGTCGTCGTCGAAGTGGCGGGGGGCGTCGACATGAGTGCCGATGTGTTCGTTGTAGGTGAGTTCCAGGGCGTTGTACTCGTGTTCGGCGATGTTCGCCAGCGGCTTGATCTCCATCGGGCGCACATAGAGGTCGAACACGGGCCAGTCGGGGCCGACGACATGGGTGAGGTCACGGACCGTGCCGCCGGGGATCCGCACCCGCGTGCCGCCGTGCGGCGCTGTCTCCGCCGTCTTCGTTGTCTCGGCCGGGGCGGCCGGGACGGCCGGACCGCGCTCCGGCCGCGACGGACCCGAAGCGGCGACGGTCTGTGGGTTGCACATGGAGAACCTTCCGTTCCGTCGGCTTCCGGGAACCGACGTTAGACTGAGGAAAAACGTTCTGGAGAGAGACGATCTGGACAAGCCGGGTGATCCGCCGTCCATGACCCCGTACGAGGAGCAGCCATGACCGTCACCCAGCCTTCCCGCCGTACCTCGCCCAGCAGGCAGCAGACGGGGTCCGGGCGGGAGCAGTATTTCTCCAAACTGGCCCAGGAACGACCGGATATCGCGCTGTGCCGGGCGACCACGCTGGTGGCGCGGGCGATCGACGAGGAGCTGTCCGGCCATCGGCTCACGGTGGCGCAGCATCTGGTGCTGAAGATGCTGAAGGACGTGGGCCCCAGCTCCCAGCAGGAGCTGAGTGAGCAGCTGCGCATCGACCGCAGTGTGATGGTGGGCTGTATCGACGGCCTGGAGGATTCGGGGCTGGTCCGGCGGGAGCGGCACCCCCGGGACCGCCGGGCGTACGCGGTGACGCTGACCGCGGAGGCCGGCCCGGCGCTGGACGAGGCGGAGAGCGGGGTGCCGGCCCTGCTGGACCGCGCGTTCGAGGCGCTGACGCCCGCCGAGCGCAGGACCCTGACCCGGCTGGTGGGCAAGATCCTCGACGTGGGCTAGGGAGTGCCTCGCGGATCAGTCGACGAGCGCCTGATTGACGAGCTGCCTCAGCCGTCCGTGCAGCGGATGGGCGCTGGAGGGCATCAGCTGGGTGAAGAAGAGCACGGTGAGCTTCTCCACCGGGTCGACCCAGAAGACCGTTCCGGCCGCGCTGTGCCATCCGTACTCCCCCTGGCTCGCGAGGACTCCGGCCCGCGCCGGATCGTCGACGACGGCGAATCCGAGGCCGAAGCCCACTCCGGCCGTCGGCATCTCCGAGAAGACGGGGCGGCCGACGCTCTGGAGGTCGGCCCCGCCGGGGAGATGGTTGCGCAGCATGTGCCGTACGGTGCGCGGGCCGAGGACGCGGACGCCTTCGTGGCTCCCCTCGCCCAGCAGCATCTGGGAGAAGCGGTGGTAGTCGGCGAGGGTCGTCACCAGGCCCGCGCTGCCCGAGAGCGCGGCGGGCCGGTGGAGCGCCGCGGCTCCGAGTGCGTCGGCGCGGACCGCCTTTCCGTCGGCCGGGTTCACCGTGTAGAAGGCGGCGAGCCGGTCGGCCTTCTCCGGCGGCACCTGGAATCCGGTGTCGTGCATGCCGAGGGGTTCCAGGATCCGCCGGGCGAAGAACTCCGCCAGGCTCTGCCCCGAGACGACCTCGATGAGCCGGCCCAGGACATCGCTGGAGACTCCGTAGTTCCAGGCGGTGCCGGGTTCGAAGAGGAGCGGGAAGGAGGCCCACTGCTCACAGCAGGCGGCGAGGTCGAGGCCGGGCGGGGTGGCCCATTCGTAGCCGTTCCTGGTGTAGATCTCGTCCACGGGGTGGGCCCGGTGGAAGCCGTAGGTCAGTCCTGAGGTGTGGCTGAGCAGATGGCGCACTCTGATCGGTTCGGCGGCGGCGGTGGTGACCGGGCGGTCCACCGGGCCGTGCCGATAGACCCGGACCCCGGCGAAGGCGGGGAGATGGCGGTCGATCGGGTCCTGAAGCCCTATCAGTCCTTCCTCCACGAGGATCATGGCGGCGACCGAGGTGATGGGTTTGGTCATCGACCAGGCCCGGTAGAGGGTGTCGCCCTCGGCGGGCAGGCCGTTCTCGACGTCCCGTGCTCCGTACTCGGCGAGATGCGCGACCCGGCCGTGCCGGGTGATCGCGAGCTGCCAGCCGGGCAGTCGTCCGTCGTCCACATAGGCGGCCAGGGCCCGGTCGAGCCGGCGCAGCCGGTCCGCGCCGAGCCCCGCGTCCGCCGGGTCCACCTCGATTTTGAGCCGGGACACATCGCCTCCTGGTGAGCCTGGAACGGCCATAACTTCAAAGGTTCGCGAGTAATAGAACTATAGAATCGGGAGAGTGTGCCGACAAGGCCGCCGGCAACCGGCAGTTGGCCGGCGCTCAGTCCAGCGGCGCGAGGGCCCGCAGCGCGGCGAGCATCGCGTCCGGGCCCGCGCCGAATTCCGGTGCGGGCACCACCGCCAGCAGGGGTGTGGTCACTCCGGCCCCGGCATAGCGGGCCACGTGCTCGCGGCACCGCTCGGGGCTGCCGTGGACGAGGAGTTCGTCGACCAGCGCGTCGGGCACCGCCTCGCACGCCCCCCGGTGGTCGCCCGCCGCCCAGGCGCGGCGGGAGGCCGCCAGTTCCTCGCCGCGCCCCAGCCAGGAGTGGAAGGCCGAGTAGGTACGGGCGTTGAGGATCGGGCCGAGGAGCGCGCGGCCCCGGGCCCGGGCGTGGCCGACGTCCCGGGTGGGGCAGACGAAGATCCTGGCGACCACCTCCTTGCCCGCGCCCCCGGGGCCCATCGCCGCCAGCACCGGGCGCAGATCCCGTACCGCGAGGAAGTTGGTGACCAGCCCGTCGGCCTCGCGCGCGGCGAGCCGGAGCATCTGGGGGCGGAGCGCGCCGACGAGGACGGGCGGCGCGGGGTCGGGGCGGACGGCGGGCCGGTACTCCTCGATCGTGAAGGAGTCGAAGACCCCTCGTACCGGCTTTCCGGCCAGCGCCCGCTTCAGGAAGCGCACGGTGTCGCGGACCTGGCGGTAGGGGTGCTCGAAGGGGATGCCGTTGATCCGGGTGACGAAGGGCGGCCCCGAGGAGCCGACGCCCACGGCGACCCGCCCGGGCGCGGCCTCCGCCAGGGTCGCCACCGTCATCGCCAGCAGCGCCGGGCCCCGGGTCTGGACGGGCACCACGGCGGTCCCCAGCCGCAGGGAGGGGGACCAGGCGGCGGCGAGCGCGAGCGGGGTGAATCCGTCGCGGCCGGCCGCCTCGCCGGTCCAGACGTCGGTGTAGCCGAGGTCGGGGAGTTCCTCGACGACGCGCCGGTGCTCGGACAGCGGCACGGTGCTGAGCGGGATCGTCACTCCATGGCGTGTCACACGTCCCCCAAGGCTTCGATTGTTCTATGATTTTCGAATCATCTGGGACTCATCAAGCTAGGGCCGGGCCCGGACGCTGTCAACGCCCCGCCCGCATCACATGTCACGGCCATATGGGGGACATGCCGGAACATTTCCGGACCATGGGCCGTTGACCGTAGTGCGGCTACGGAGGGGACAGTGTCCCCGGGCCCTGCCCTTGGCCCCTGAACCTCAGGGAGCCCTCGCCGAGAGGCGACCGCCCTCCGTGTCCGCGCTTGCCGCCCCCGGCTGGTCATCCCCCCGTCCAGCCGGGGGCTTCCCTCTGCCCTTCGCCCTCTGTCCGAAACGCGCTCTGAAACGCTCTGGAGTCGGCGCGATCGCGTCTCCTGCCGGGGCACGCGGGTGGGCTACCTTGCGGCAGGCGTGTGGTGTCCGCCGTGTCTGTGGCCCAAGGCCCAAGGGGGCGGGATGAACACATGGGCGGTGCCCGGGTACACGGAGTCCGGGAAGGGGGAGCTGGGGTCCGGGGCGAGCGGGCGGGTGGTGCTCGCCGTCCACGACGGGACCGGCGTCCCGGTGGCGATCAAGTATCTGAGCGAGCGGCTGCGGACGAACCCCGTCTTCGTCCAGGGTTTCCGGAGCGAGGCCCGGCTGCTCGGAGAGCTGGCCTCCCCTCATGTGGTGGGTCTGTACGAGTATGTCGAAGGGCCGCACGGCGCGGCCATCGTGATGGAGCTGATCGAGGGCATCGCCCTGCGCGCACTGCTGCGGCAGGAGGGGGCGACCGGGCCCGAGGCGGCCCTCGCCGTGCTCAAGGGCTCCCTGCTGGGGCTGGCCGACGCGCACCGGGCCGGGGTGGTGCACCGCGACTACAAGCCGGAGAACGTCCTGATCGCGGCGGACGGCTCGTCCAGACTGGCCGATTTCGGCATCGCCGCCGGACTGGGCTCCGCGCCCGAGGTCGCGGGCACCCCCTCGTACATGGCCCCGGAGCAGTGGCAGGGGGAGCCCGTCTCCCCCTCGGCCGATGTGTACGCGGCGACGGTGACCTTCTACGAGTGCCTCACCGGCCGCAAACCCTTCACCGGGGAGAACATCGCCGAGCTGGCCCTTGAGCACATGAACGCGCCTGTGCCCGTCGAGGACGTCCCGGAGCCGGTGCGCGCCCTGGTCCTGCGGGGACTGGCGAAGTCGCCCCGGGAACGGGTGCGGAGCGCCGCGGTGTTCGTGGCGGAGCTGGAGCGGATCGCCCTGGCCGCCTACGGGCCGGACTGGGAGGAGCGGGGCAGACGCCGGCTCGCCGCGCTCGCCGCCCTGCTGCCGCTGCTGTTCCCGTCGGCCGGGGGCGAGCCGGCTTCCGCCACCGACCGGGCGGGCACCGTCTTCGGCCGTACGGCGGTGGCCGTCGGGGCGTGGCGGGCGCTGGGCGGCCGGCTGCACCCCCGCACCTGGACCGCTCTGCCGAGGAGGCTGCGGCTCGCGCTCTCCGCATCGGGGTCCCTGCTGGCCGCGCTGATCGTCGCGGTGCTGCTGTTCGGCCTGGTGGTGGCGGCGGAGCCGGACGGCGGACCCTCCCGTACCGACGCCCGGGCCCTCACCACCACCGGCGCGCGGCCGGACGGCGGGCCCGGACCGGAGCCCTCGCCCTCGGCCCCGGCGGCCTCCGGCTCCCGGCCGTCGGCCGGCCCCGCGAGCCCGCCCACGACCCCGGCCCCGGCCCCGGCCCCGTCGCGGAGCGCGGCGCACTCCTCCGGGTCCCGTACCCCCGGAACTCGCCCCTCCGCCTCCCGGACGCCACGGCCCGGGCCCGCCGTCCCCCCGGCGGAGAACGGCTCGCCCAAGCCCTCCTCCGCCGCCCCGGCCCCGTCCTCGTCCTCTCCCGGGACCGGACCCGGCACGGGTCCCACGGCGAGACCCACCGCGAGCGCCTCGGACTCGCCCTCCCCGACGCCGTCGGCCGCTCCCCCGGTACGGGTGAAGTCGGTGACCGTCTCCGATCTCCGGCGGACGCGGCGGGGCCCCGGGGCGACCGTGACGATCGAGGTGGTGACGGACGGGACGGGGCCGGTCAGCGTGCTCGTCAGCTGGTACACCGGTCGCATCGCGGGCGAACCGGGCACGCTGGACGGGACGGAGATCTTCGACCGGGGCGGCTCCCGGCGCTATGTCCTCACCCCCTCGCACCTCTTCGAGGGCGAGGGCTGCTATCTCGCGGTGCGGGCGGCCACCGACCCGCGCGCGGCCAACGGCAGCCCCTGGCAGCAGATCCCCCGGGGGTGCTCGGACCAGTGAGGGACCCACTCGACCGCGCCGCCGGAGAACCCGCCCCGGCCCCGGCCGACGACGACGGCTACCGCGCCACCGCGCTGGGCAGCCACTGGTTCGCCGGTCCGGACTCCGAAGCCGCCGCTCCGGAGAGTCCCGCCGCTCCCGCTCCCGCCCCCGCTCCGGTCCCGGCCGGTCCGGTCCCCCGCCCGAGGGAGGAGGGCGAGCTGCGCCGCTTCGGCCCCGGGGTGACCGCTTCCGCCCGGAGCCGGATCGTCGCCGATCCCGCGACGGCGGCAGCCGTCGCCGCCGGTGTGTGGCACGGCCCGCCCCGCCCCGGCCGGCTCCGCCGGCTGGTACGGCGGTACGCCCCGGCCGCCGTGGTGCTGGCGGTCGTGCTCGCGCTCCTGCTGTGGCAGCGCTACGGCCGGCCGATCGCCGTGGAGGCCGTGTCCGTCCGTGCCGTCGCGGCCTCGCTCGACTGCGGCGGCACGGCGGAGGTGGTGGCGGTGGTGGACACCAACGGACAGTCCGGCACCCTGGTGTACCGCTGGGTGCGCAGCGACGGCACCTCGTCGGGACGGCTGCGGCAGAAGCTGGCCCACGGCCAGGAGGAGGCGCGGCTGCGGCTGTTGTGGTCGTTCCAGGGCCCCGGGCGGTACCGGGCCGGGGCTGAGCTGCGCGTCGTCTCCCCCTCGGAGCACCGCTCCACCGCGCGTTTCGACTACCGCTGCGGCTGAGCCGGGCCCGCTCCTCAGCCGTCCGGCCCGCCGCCTTCCGGTGGCCGGGCGGCGGCGGCCGGGTTCAGCACCCGGTCGAGGAAGTCCCTCGTCCGCTCGTGCCTCGGGTCCCCCACGACCCGGGCGGCCGGCCCCTGTTCGACGACGACCCCGCCGTCCAGGAAGACGTTCCGGCTGTCCTTGAGCCAGCCCTGCACGACGGGGTGGTCGAGGACAACCCCGTCGACCTGTCCGGTGCGCAGTCCGTTCAGCACGGCGTCGGCGCTCTCGAAGGCGACGGGGTCGAAGCCCCGCGCCTTGGTGTAGCTCTCGCCGGTGGTCTCGGACTGGACGCCGAGTCTGGCCTCTCGGCTCCTGGCCTGGTCGAGTGAGGTGAGTCCGCTCTTCTTGGCGGTCAGCAGGGCCTGGGTGGCGTCGAAGTGGGGGACGGAGAAGTCGACGTTCTTCTTCCGCTCCTCGGTGATGGTCATTCCGGCGGCGGCGAGGTCGCACTCGCCGCCGCCCCCGCAACTCCGGCCGCCGCCGGGCCGCGCCCGCCGTCGCATAGGGTGGGGCGGAAGGGCGTGACCGGGACACAGGGGGGCGGGCGGATGCGACAGCGTGTGCGTCTGCTGGTCTCGACCTCCTTGCCGCCGCTGTTGCTGGGCGTGTGGGCGGTCTTCCTGGTGCTCGCGGGGTCCGCCCCCGCCGCCGCCACCGGAGCAGTCGCTTCCGCCTCTTCCGTGGCACCGGTCGTGCCCAACCGCACGGACGCTCCGTCACGGGCCGCGTCGCTGCGGGCCGAGGTGCGGCGGGCCCCCTCCGCCACCGTCCAGGAAGTGCTCCCGGCCGACCCGGGCAGCCGTCCGCCCCTGGTGTCCGAGACGCCCGGGGCCCCGGCCCCCTTCGCGTACGCCCCGCCGCCGGGCAGCCGTGAGTCGGCGGGGCCCCGGCAGGAGCGTGCGCCGCCCCGGCCCGTCCACGGCCCGAGGCACACCCGGGGACCGCCCTCCCCCACGAGCAGCTGAGGTCTCTTCGGCGTCCGCCGCCCGTCCCTGTGGCATGTCCACGGGCGCGCCGGCGCGCGATCGCCGCGTCCCTTACGTATCCGCGGCCGCCCCGACGGCGGTCCGCGTGCTGCCCGTGGAGTTGCCATGTCCTCTCGTGCCACGCTCTGGCGTGCGCTGTTCGCGCTCGTCGTCGTCGCGACATCCCTCTGGGTCACGCTGACCCAGCCGCCCCGGCTGGGGCTCGATCTGCGGGGTGGCACCCGTATCGTCCTGGAGACCCGGGACTCGCCCACCGTCCGCGCCGACGCGGCAGCGACCGACCGGACGATGGAGGTGCTGCGGCAGCGGGTCGACGCGCTCGGGGTCTCCGAACCGTCGCTGGCCCGCTCCGGTGAGCGCCGTATCGTCGTCGAACTGCCCGGGGTGCAGGATCCGCGCGAGGCCGCCGAGGCCATCGGGCGCACCGCGCAGCTCACCTTCCACGAGGTGCGGGAGGCGACGGCGGGGCCGGAGAAGGCCCCCGCGAAGGACGGCTCCCGGGTGCTGCCCGACCCCGATGTGCCGGGGAGTTTTCTGAGTCTCGCGCCGCCCGCGCTGACGGGCGAGGGCGTTAAGGACGCCGAGGCGGTCCTCGACAGCCAGAGCGGCCGGGGCTGGCTGGTCGATCTGTCCTTCCGGGGCGGCGGCAAGGAGTGGGCGCGGCTCACCGGCGAGGCGGCCTGCGCGGCGGTCGGGGACCCGGCGCGGCGGGTGGCGATCGTGCTGGACGACGCGATCGTCTCCGCGCCGGGCATGGAGTCCTCGGTGGCGTGCGGATCGGGCATCACCGGGGGATCGACGCAGATCACCGGCAGTTTCAGTGCGGCCGAGGCCCGCGATCTGGCGGCTCTGGTCAAGGGCGGCGCGCTGCCCGTGCCGGTGACGGCCGTCGAGCAGAGCGTGGTCGGTCCGACGCTGGGCGCGGACGCGATCCGGGCCAGCGCGATGGCCGCCGTGATCGGGCTGATCTGCACCGGGCTGTTCATCATCGCCGTCTACCGGCTGGTCGGAGCGCTCGCCACCCTCGCACTGGCGCTGTACGGGCTGATCTCGTACGCCGCGATCGTGGCGATGGGCGCGACGCTGACCCTGCCGGGACTCGCCGGCTTCGTGCTCGCGATCGGCATCGCGGTGGACGCCAACGTCCTCGTCTTCGAACGCGCGCGGGAGGAGTATCTCCTCGGCCCGTCCCGGACCGCGCTGCGGAAGAGCGAGCGCTCCGGCGATCTGCGGCGACCGCTGCGGATCGGTTTCGAGAAGGCGTGGAGCGCGGTCACCGACTCCCATGTGACGACGCTGATCGCGGCGGGGCTGCTCTTCGTCTTCGCGATCGGGCCGGTCAAGGGTTTCGGGGTGACCCTCGCCGTCGGCGTGCTGACCTCGCTGGTCTCGGCGATGGTGATCACCCGGCTGCTCGCCGACTGGGCGGTGGCCCGCACGGCGGTCCGGCGGCGGCCGGGGCTGACCGGACTGACCGAGAAGGGGCGCGTACGGAAGTGGCTGGAGCGCAAGCCGCCCCGGCTGATGCGGAACCGGCGGCGGTGGCTCGGGGTCTGTCTGGGGCTGCTGATGCTGGCGCTCGGCGGGATCGGGGTGCGCGGTCTGGAGTTCGGTGTGGAGTTCACCGGCGGACGGCAGGTGCTGTACGCGGCCGAGCGGCCGGTGGACGCCGACGCCGCCCGGGCGGCCGTGTCGGAGGCCGGGTTCCCGCGCGCCGTGGTCCAGACGACGGGCGACCGGGGCATCACCGTACGCACCGGTGAGCTGAGCAATCAGCAGCAGGAGGAGATCCGGGCCTCGCTCGGCGAGGTCGCCGGGAAGGTGACCGTGGAGCGGGACGAGAAGATCGGTCCGAGCCTCGGCGACGAGTTGCGCACCCATGCGCTGATCGCGCTGGCGGTGGCGGTCGCCGCGCAGCTCGTCTATCTCAGCGTGCGGTTCCGCTGGACCTTCGCCGCCGCCGCGGTCGCCGCGATGGTGCAGGACGTGCTGTTGGTGGTGGGCCTCTTCGCCTGGCTCGGCAAACCGGTCGACAGTGTGTTCCTCGCGGCGCTGCTGACGGTGGTCGGCTATTCGGTCAACGACACCGTCGTCGTCCTCGACCGACTGCGTGAGCTGCGGCGGGTGTCCCCGCGCGGCCAGTGGCCGGAGCTGGCGGACCGGGCGATCGCCCAGACCCTGCCCCGTACGGTGAACACGGGCATGGGCGCGCTCTTCGTGCTGATCGCGCTCGCGTTCCTCGGCGGGGACTCGCTGGCGGACTTCTCCGTCGCGCTCCTGGCGGGGGTGGTGGTGGGCATCGCCTCCACCGTCTTCACCGCGATGCCCCTGGCCGTGGGCCTCCAGCACCGCTGGCCCGACCGCCCCCGCACCCGGTCGGACCGCCCGCGCGACCGCAGCGGCTCGGGCGCGGTGGTCTAGGGTCCCGCCTTCGGCGGCGGGGGCCGTGCGTGCCCCCGCCGCCGTCCGGTCAGACGGTGTACTCCGCGCCGAGCCGGCCGTTGGCGGCGACGGTGCCGAGGGTGCCGGGGTGTCCTGGTGGATCGTCTGGAGCCTGCCGGCGTCCGGTCCGGCCGCCGAGCCGGGGACGTGGAGGGCTTCGCCGCTGAGGCTCTGCGGCCCGCTGCCGGTGTTCGGTCGCGAGTCGCCGATGACGACATCCTCGAAGCCGTCCTTGTTCACATCGCCGACATCGCAAGATCACAGAAATCGCGGGACGACCGGAACCTTCACCGCCCGGTGATGATCCACGCCTCGACCCCGCACCCCCACTCCGCTCAATTCAAGCCAATTCACCCCAGGGAGCAGGCGGTTCCGAGGCGAAGAAGCGCAGAAGCCCCAGGAGCCGGCCGGCCGGAGGCGCGGTCCAGTGGCGCTCCCCGGGCCTCGGCACGGGGTCGGGCAGCCGGCCGAGGGCCCAGACGAGATGGCACCAGAGCACTCGCGCCTCCCAGGAGTGGGCGCTGTCCGAGGTCTCCTCGCCGGCTTCCCGCCGATAGCCGTCGAGCATCGCCGGGACGAGGGACAGCGGAGTCTTGGCGAACTCGGTCGCGGGGTCCGCCCATTGGGCGTCGCCCCAGTCGACGATGCCGGTGAGTTCGCCCCGGCCCGGGGAGACGAGCAGGTTCTGCGGGGCGATGTCGCCGTGCACCAGAACCTGCCGCGCATCGGCGGGAAGGCGCTCCGCCAGCCGGTCGAACCACCCGTTGAGCCAGCGCGAGGCCCCGGCGTCGAGCCACCCTTCCGCCAGCAGCCGGCCCACCAGCGCCCAGGGGTCTCCCCCGCCGCCGCCGTCCGCCGGCAAGGTCTCCAGGCCCGCCGCCCCCGGGGAGACCCGGTGCAGCCTGGCCAGCTCCCGCCCCACTTGGCGATGGACGCGTTCCGCCTCCGCCGCGGGCAGTTCGACCTGTGCGAGATCCGCTCCGGGGGCCCGGGTCATCACCATGTAGGGCACCTCGACCACCGAGCAGGTGTCGTCGAAGGCGACGATGTCCGGGGCGCGCACACCGGCGCCCCGCGCGACGGGAATGACCATGGCCTCCTTGACCAGGTCGGGCAGGAACTCCTCCGTCCGGGGAATTCTCAGCACCAGCTCTCCGCCCAGCGGATAGACCCGGTTGGCGACCCCCGACGGCATCGGCCGCACCCCCTCGGCGGTGCTCCCGTGCCGGGCGGCGATGGCGGCCAGTGTCTCGTGACTCGCCTCGTACTTCTCGTACTTCTTCACGCTCTTCTCCACGGTCGAGCATGCTGCCACGGGACCGGGCGTCAGCCGTCGGCGCCGACCGGGAAGATCAGTTCGGGACGGTCCCAGGCCACCGCGGGCGGGTTCGCCGGGCAGGTTCCGGTGCGCCGGGCGCCGACGCTCAGATAGAAGCGCTCGGCCGGCGGATGGGAGATCACCCGTACGGAGTCGAGCCCGGCACGGCGGGCCTCGCCGAGCATGTGGCCGACGAGCCGGCGGCCGATGCCGAGACCCTGCGCGCGGTCGGCGACGAACATCAGATCCAGCTCCGGCGGGCTCAGCACCAGGGCGTAGAAACCGAGCAGTGCCCCGTCCCCGGCCACGGCCGCGTACACCGGGTGGGCCTCGATGTAGTCGGGGCCCACCCGGTACCCGGCGACCATCGCGGCGTACGGACCCTCATAGGCGCGTGAGCCGCGCACCAGGGCGGTGAGGCGCTTGGCGTCCTTGGCCGTCGCCCGGCGGATCCGTACCGCGTCGGTCATATGTGCACTCATGGAGCGAGTATTACATCCGCTGGTCACTCCACGGGGGCGAGGAACAGGCAGAAGGGGTGCCCGGCGGGGTCCAGCAGCACGCGGACATCGCTCTGCGGCTGGGCGGCGGCCTCGGTGGCACCGAGGGAGACCGCGTGCCGGACGGCCGGGTCGAGGTCGTCGACGCGGATGTCCAGATGCAGCATCTTCTGCTGGGCCCCCGGTTCCTCGGGCCAGAGCGGCGGCTCATACTCCGGTTCGCCCTGGAGGGAGAGGCCGAGAGCGCCGTCGGGGGAGCGCAGATGGACCCAGTCGTGCTCGCTGGCCTTCACCTCCCAGCCGAGGAGCCGTGCGTAGAAATCGCCGAGGGCGTGGGCGTCCTGGCAGTCGATGACCAGGCTCGCCAGAGTGAAGTGCGGGGTGGTGGTCATGGCCTCTCCCTGTCCGGTGGAATTCGGTCGGCGCGCCGGTCCGTGGGGGCGGTCGCCCCGACAGGCTGCCAGAAGCGGGTCTGGCGCGCGGCGCGGATACGCGGTGGAATGTGCGCGCGCCCCCGCGTGATCGTTCACCTTCCGGATCTGGAGGCACGATGGCAAGAAGCTCCGCGTCACACCCGGCCCGTGCGGTACGGAGGCTGGGGGTGCCCGCGCTGGCGCTCTGTCTCCTCGGGTCGCTGCCCGCGCCCGCCGTCGCCCGCCCGGCCCCGGCCCCGGCCCCCGCCCCGGCGCTCAGCGTCACGGACGGAAGCACCCAGCCCGTCTTCTCCCGTGCCGACGCCGTGTTCCAGCTGGTGGACGTGGAGACGGAGGCCGACAGCGACGAGGACGGCCGGCGGGACACCGTACGGATGCGGATCCTGCGGCCCAAGGAGACCGGCGACGGGCTGAAGGTGGCCACGATCATCGAGGCCAGCCCCTACTGGGGCGGCGGCAACGACGTCCCGTTCCACCCCGTGGACATCGACGAGGACGGGCTTCCGCCGCAGCACGGCGTCGGTCCGGAGACGGCGCGGCTGCCGGGGCTGGTCAGCCCGTCGGCCCCGTTCTCCGGGTACAACGACAACTACTTCCTGCCGCGCGGCTACGCGGTCGCGCAGCTCGACAGCGTCGGCACCGGCGGTTCGACGGGCTGCCCCAGCTCCGGCGGGCGCGGGGAGACGCTCGGCGCGAAGGCCGCCGTGGACTGGCTGAACGGCCGGGCCCGGGGCTGGGACCCGGACGGCCGTCCCGCCCGCGCCTCCTGGTCGACGGGCGACACGGCCATGATGGGGGTCTCGTACAACGGCACGCTGCCGACCGCCGTCGCGTCCACCGGGGTCGAGGGGCTGAAGGCGATCGTGCCGATCTCCGGCATCTCCTCCTGGTACGACTACTACCGGGCGAACGGCGGAGTGGTGGCCCCCGGCGGCTATCAGGGCGAGGACGCGGACATCCTCGCCAAGGGCGTGTACAGCCGGGCCGACCGGGAGATCTGCGGGCCGGTGCTGGACCGGCTGACGGCCGAGCAGGGGCGCGGTACCGGTGACTGGAGCCGGTTCTGGGCCGAGCGGGACTATCTGAAGGACGCGCACAGAATCACGGCCGGGGTGTTCGCCGTGCACGGCGGCAACGACTGGAATGTGAAGACCCAGCACTTCGGCCAGTTGTGGGAGGCGCTGAAGGAGCACGATGTGCCGCGCCGGATGTGGCTGCACCAGGCCGGGCACAACAATCCGATGCCGCTGCGGATGGAGGAGTGGCTGCGGCAGCTGCACCAGTGGCTCGACCACCATCTGTACGGCCTGGAGAACGGGGCCCTGGACGCCCCACCGGTGGAGGTCGAGCAGGCGGACTTCAGCTGGCGGCGGCAGTCCGACTGGCCGGCCCGCTCCACCCGGGAGCTGGCGCTGCGGCTGAATCCGGACGGGCTGGGGGTGCGGCCGGGGCGTGCGGTCCGGCAGTCGATGACGGACGCGGGCCGCACCGTGAGGGCGGAGGCGCTGGTGGCCGACCCCGCCTCCGCGCACCCCAACCGGCTCGCCTACACCACCGGTCCGCTCACGGAGGACCTTCGGGTCAACGGCGTCCCCCGGGTCTCCGTGCGGGCTTCGCTGGACGGTTCCTCGCCCTATGTGACGGCGCTGCTGGTGGACTACGGCCGGGACACCCGGGCGGTCGCGGGCACGGTGCCCGACGGCTCGCCGCCGGTCTGTTACGGACAGGGCGTGCCCGGCGACACCGGCTGCGCCCAGCGCACCCTGCACCGCACGGAGACCGCCGACTTCAAAATCGTCTCTCGTGGCTGGGCGGACCTCCGCAACCGGCACTCCATCGACCGGCAGAGCCCGGTGACGGAGGGGCGCGAGTACCGGCTGCGCTTCGGGATGCAGCCGCAGGAGTACGTCTTCAAGAAGGGGCACCGGCTGGGCGTGGTGCTGATCTCGACGGACCACGACTTCACCCTGCGCCACCCGGCCGGCACCCGGCTGACCGTGCGGACCGGGGTGAGCGCGGTGACACTGCCGGTGGTCCGCTGACCCGCCGCCTCCCGAGCCCGTACCGGCCCGGCCCGAAGCCCGAAGCGGGCCGGGCCGGTACGGGCCGGGGCGTCAGGCCGCGCGCCAGTAACCGAGGGCGTTGACGCGCTCCTTGGGGAGGGCGAGTTCCTTGCGGGCGTACGAGGTGAGGGAGCGGGTCGTCACCGTGTCGCAGGCGATCCAGAGGTACGCGCCGGCCGGGTCGTCCAGCAGGGCGGGCAGCGCCGACCTCACCTCGGCGACCAGATGGGCCCCGCCGTCCCGGCGCGGGACGCAGCGCAGTTCGTGGTGGTCCGCTTCCAGCCGCAGCGGCAGCCGCGGGTCCGATTCGTGGCTGGTCTCGAACCAGATCGTGGCGGGCACTCCGGGCAGTGCCCCGAGGAGCGAGTTGATCGCGGGCAGGGACGCCGGGTCGCCGACGACGAAGAGCCGGGCCGGGGCCGGGGAGGGCGCGGTGAACCCGGTGCCCTGGAGCGTGGCCTGCACGGTGTCGCCCGCGCGCGCCGCCCGGGCCCAGTCGCCCGCGCGCCCGCCGTGCAGGGCGAACTCGATGCTGAAGGTGCCCGCCTCCGGGTCGGGGTCGACCAGGGTGTAGGCGCGCTGATGGGGCTTGGCGCCGTTGTCGAACCAGACCCGGACCCACATCGTGGGGTGCACCCCGGTCCGGGCGAGCATCCCGCCGTCGGAGAAGTGGACGCGCAGGAAGTGTTCGGTGACCTCTTCGCTTCCGGTCACGGTGAAGACGAAGTCCTTGCCGCGCATCAGTTTGAGTACGACGCCCTCCCAGCCATGACCCACGACAAACCCCTCCCCATCGGTCCGGTTCGCTCACCGGACAACCCCTATGAATTTAGGCAAGCCTAACCTAAATCAGCCGGGCGGGGATCACTCGGCGAGGAAGTCTCCGACCAACTCGGCGAACTCGTCCGGCGTCGCCGTACGGGTGCCGAGCTGTTCGGCCTTCTCTCTCTTGGACCCCGCGTTCTCCCCGGCGACCAGGAGCGAGGTGCGCCGGGAGACACCGGCGGAGGACTTCCCCCCGGCCCGCTCGATCAGCTCGTTCATCTGATTGCGCGACAGGGCGGCCAGCGCCCCCGTCATCGCCCCGGTGACCACGACGGTC
The DNA here is from genome assembly GCF_039532665.1 of Streptomyces amakusaensis. Taxonomy (NCBI): domain Bacteria; kingdom Bacillati; phylum Actinomycetota; class Actinomycetes; order Kitasatosporales; family Streptomycetaceae; genus Streptomyces; species Streptomyces amakusaensis. The sequence goes on from NZ_BAAASB010000012.1 coordinate 128,330, forward strand.
ATACCGGCCAGCGGCCCGGCCTCAGCCTCGGTACCGGCGTCGGCGTCGGCGGACGCGGCCTCCGCCGCCCCGGGCCCGCCCGCCACCACCGTCACCGCCGGGGACCGCGGGGCCGGCGGGGTCGCGCCCGGCTCGCTCATCCGCACACCGGCGGCGGTCAGCTTGTCGATGAGCGGGGCCAGTTCCGCGAGTTCGGCGACGACCACGCGCGCCTTCTCCGCGCCGATGCCGTCGACCTGTTGCAGCGCCTCGGCGTCGGCGGCCCGGATGAGATCCATGGTCGCGAAGTGCCGGGCTATCCGGCGGGACATCGAACGCCCCGTGCCGCGCACCCCCAGGGCGCAGAACACCCGCGACAGCGGCCGCCCCTTCGCGGCCTCCACCGCCGCCAGCAGATTGTCGGTGCTGGTCTCCCCCATCCGGTCCAGGTCCAGCAACTGCTCCCGGGTCAGGGTGAACAGATCGGCGAAGTCCCCCACCAGACCCGCGTCCACGAGCTGGACGACCCGGGTGACGCCCAGCCCCTCGATGTCGAGCTGGTCGCGCCCGGCCGCGTACGAGACACAGGCCACCAGCCGGCAGTCCCGCCCCCGGACACAGCGCCACCGCTGCTCGGAGCCGTCGATCTCCGAGCCGCACCGGGGGCAGGCCTCGGGGAAGACGATCGGCAGCTCGTCCCCGGTGCGCAGATGCGCCACCGGGGCCTCGACCCGCGGGATGATGTCCCCGGCCTTGTGCACCATCACCCGGTCGCCGATCCGGAGATCCCGGCGGGTGATGTCCCCGGGGTTGTGCAGGGTGGCGTAGGAGACGGTGGATCCGTCGATCTCCACCGGCTCCAGAACGGCGCGCGGCGCGATGATCCCGGTGCGTCCCACATTCCACTCGACGGCCAGCAGGGTGGTCATCCTCTCCACGGCGGGCAGCTTGTGGGCCACCGCCCAGCGCGGCGCCCGGGAACCGGATCCCGCCGCCTCCCGGTCCTCGGCGAGATCGGCCTTGACGACGATCCCGTCGATGCCGAACGGCAGCCCGGCGCGGAGCGCCGCCATCTCCTCGATCACGCCCTGGAGGGCCCCGGCCTCCAGAACCGTGCGCGGCGCGACGGCGGTGGCCTCGGCCGTGTGGACGCCCAGCTCGCCGACATAGGCCATGAGCGCGCTGTGCGGGGAGCGGGTCAGCCGCTCGGCGAGCCCGTCGCCGGAGCCCGCCAGCGGCAGCGCGCCGTACCCGAAGAAGGTCATCTCCACCCGGTACTCGCGGTCCCTGGCCCGCAGGGTGCCCGCCGCGCCGTTGCGCGGATTGGCGAAGGGCGCGCCGCCGTGGGCGGTGCGCGCGGCGTTGGCCGCGTCGAACTGCTCGCCGGTCATCAGCACCTCGCCGCGCACTTCGAGCGTGACGTGCTCGGCGAGCCGGTCCGGGAGGCCGACGATCGTGCCGATCGCGTGGGAGACGTCCTCGCCGGCCGTGCCGTCGCCCCGGGTGATCAGCCGGGAGAGCAGGCCCTGTTCATAGCGGGCGGCCACGGCGAGCCCGTCGAGCTTGGCCTCGACGCTCCAGCGCCCGACGGGCCGGCCGATCCGGCGCTCCAGGGAGGCGGTCCAGGTCAGCAGCTGCTCGGCGGAGAAGACATTGTCCAGCGAGAGCATGGGCACGGTGTGCGGCACATCGCCGGTCGCCGCGCCGCCCGCCACCTTGCCGGTCGGCGAGTGGGGCGACGTCTCCCCGGGATGGGCCGCCTCGTAGTCGGCGACACCGCGCACCAGCCGGTCGTACGCGTCGTCGTCCAGAGCGCTCTCGCCCGTCGCGTAGTACGCGGCGGCGGCCCGTGCCGCGGTCTCGACCGCCGACGCGTACGCCTGGGGGTCGACGAGCAGCACCGAGGGGGCGGACTTCGCCTCGGCGGGAGCGGGGGCGGCGGAAGAGTTCGTCATGGTTCACATGGTGCCGCCCACCACTGACAATGCCTCCAAAACCGCCTCCGGCCTGGGCTTTCACCAGGTTCACCGCAACCGGAAGCCGGCCGGGAGGCGGCCGGGAGCGGGGCGGGGGCCGGTCGTGACCCACCGGTGTGAGCCGTGTCGCCGTCAGCGCGTCGGCCATCTTCACAGCAGGCGATTCTCCGCCATTCGGGCGTCCTTTCCCGAAAGAGCACCCCGCGCGCGCCCTTGGCCGGTTCTCCCTCCCCCGGACGCCCGCGCCAACGGCCCGATCCCCCTCCCGAAGACACCCCGGGCAACCGGAGTCGCCCGATCCATGACGCGGCGGCGCGCCCGGCGCGGGACGGTACCGGCGTACAGCGGGAACGAGGAGCCCCAGCTCACCGGCGATCGGCCGGGTGACGGACCGTTTCCCCCGCCGGACGACGGCACGGCCTCCCCGGGGCGCGTCGGCGGATCCGGCGCGCCACGCCCGGGGCCCGCCGGATCCGGAAACCGCGCATGTCCCCGCCGAGCTGCGAGAACACCGCTCCGCGCACATTGGCCTGAACCGTACTCCGTGGACCGTTCGTCCACGACATATGACCCGGGCACCACCCCGCCTAGTGTCGCCAAATCCCTTACGGGTCCTCCCGGCCTGTGCGAGAGTCGTAGCGACCCTTTCTCAAGACCGTTGCTTAAGACCGTGTCTCAGACCTGGCCGAGGCCACGCCTGTATCGGAGTACGACATGCCGTCCCATGTGTTCGCGGAACGTCCCGCATCGCAGCCGCCGGAGCGCGGTGACGTCGACGCTCTGATCAACCGGACGCGTCGGCTGCGCGGCGATGTGGACGCCGTCCGCCGGGACGCCGTGGTGGACGAGGACGGTCCGCACGGCCGGTGGCAGCGCGCGCTGTGCGATCTGGCGGTGCATCAGCTCGATGACCTCGGGGCCCATCTGGGACAGCTCAGGGAAGGGCTGCCGGTCGCGGGGGAGGACGCCTACGCGGACGCGCTCGCCGGGCACACCGCCGACAGCGCCCAGCGCACCGGCTCGCTGCTCAACCGGGTCGGCAGTGCCGAGTGGAACCTCCTCACCGACGAGGTGAGCTGGTCGGACGAGCTGTACCGGATCCTCGGACGCAGCCGCCGGAGCGGCCCCATGACCCTGGACGAGCTGCCGTCCGTCGTCTTCGCGGAGGATCAGGCGCTGCTCACCTCGCTGGTGACCGGGTGTCTGGTGGACGGACGGCCGATCGACGGCGAGTTCCGCATGGTCCGCTCGGACGGCCGGGTGCGGACCGTCCATATGACCGGTGAGCCCGTGCTGGACGCCGACGGCTCGACGGCCTCCATGTGGGCGGTGTTCCGCGACGTCAGCGAATTGCGCCGCAGCGAGCGGACGGTCCGGGAGAGCCGGGAATCGCTCCATCGCAGACAGCGGGCCGAGCACACCGAGCGCCGGCTCGCGGTGGAGCTTCAGGAGGCGGTGCTCCAGCCCTGGCGCGGTTCGCCGCGCTCCCCGGGGGACACGCCCGGCGGGCTGGATGTCGCGGCCCACTCCTTCCCCTCCGCGAGCGGCACGGTGATCGGCGGTGACTGGTACGACGCGTTCCCCCTGCCCTCGGGGGCCTCACTGCTCGGCGTCGGCGATCTCACCGGACACGGTGTGAGCACCACATCGGCCATGGCGATGCTGCTGGGGGCGCTGCGCGGACTGGGGCTCGCGGGCATCGCGCCGGGCGCGCTGATGGGACATCTCAACCAGCTCCTGGAGACTTCGGCCCAGCCCGCCCTGGGCAGCGCGGTGTGCTGCCGCTTCGACCCGGCGAGCCGCACCCTGACCTGGGCACAGGCGGGACACCCCGCCCCGCTGCTGTTCCGCGGCGGGACGGGGCGCGCGCTGACGCCGCCGGACGGCGTGCTGCTCGGCGCGGCCTCGGGGGCCTCGTACGAACAGGCGGACATCCGGCTGCTCCCCGGCGATCTGCTGGTGCTGCACACCGACGGTCTGACCCGCGCCGACGCCGTGGGCGACTGCGATCCGGGCCGGCTGCTCGCCCTGGCCCCGCGGCTCGCCCGGGCGCATGACGCCCAGGAGTGCGTACGGGTGATCGTGGAGAGCCTCGGCGTCAAGGGTCGCGAGGGCGGAGCGTGTGTGATGGCCGTGAAGGTCGGTCTGTAGCCGGTAGCCGGCAATCGGTGATGGGCACGGCCGGAGAGAGGCCGTCCCCGGTGGCGGTGCGGGAGAGGGGGAGCCGGGCTAGGCCATGGCTCCTCTCGGCTTCCTCAGCGGGCTGTTGGGCAGTGCGAGAAGGATCTCCTGGCGGAGGTCGTCGATTCTGCCGTGCCCCGCGTAGTGCCCGGTCAGCCGGTACATCTCCCGCAGTCTGTCCCAGGTGCGATGCGAGGAGGTCTCCCCCATCGAGACCAGCGCGAGCCGGGCGTAGCGGTCGGCCTGCTCGGGGTCGTCCCCGATGAAACAGGCGGAGGCCATCGAGATGTAGTCGAAGATCTTGGACCGCTGCCGTCCGCCCTCGCGCAGCTCCAGGGCCATTCTGGCGTGGCCCTGGGCGATGCCGGCGGCGGCCGGTTCGTGTTCGGCGAGGGTGCGGTACGCCAGTGCCTCCATGCCGTGGAGATCGGCCTCGTCGAACATCTGCATCCAACTGGGCGGCGGTACGTCGGACTTGTCGGAGACGAAGAGTTCCTCGGCCTCTCCGAGGGTGCGGCGCATGGCCTTCCCCTGGCCCATGGAGGCCTGTGCCCAGGCCTCGATGGTGTGAAGCATCGCCCGGGTGCGCGGCAGGGTCTCGTCGCCGGATCCCGACTTGGCGAGCTTCATCAGATCGAGTGCGTCGTCGGGCCGGCCCAGGTGGACCATCTGACGCGCCGCGCGGGAGAGCGCCTCGCCGGCGCGGGGCCGGTCGCCGCCCTCGCGGGCCGCGTGGGCGGCGATGACGAAGTACTTCTGGGCGGTGGGTTCGAGGCCGACGTCGTGGGACATCCAGCCGGCGAGTACGGCGAGATTGGCGGCGACGCCCCACAGCCGCCGCTGAAGATGGTCGGGGTGGCGGTAGGCGAGCATGCCGCCCACTTCATTGAGCTGGCCCACCACGGCCTTCCGCTGGAGCCCGCCGCCCCGGGAGGCGTCCCAGGCGCGGAAGACGTCGACGGACCGTTCCAGCGCGTCGATCTCCTCGGACCCGATGGGGGCCGCCTCGTAGCGGTCGTACCCCACGGGGTCGGCGTGCGATGGATTCCCGGTGTGGGGGGCGCCCTGAGCGGGGTCGGTCTGCAGCCAGTCGTGCATGGCACTGCTGAGCGTTGTTCCCGCGGCGAGCGCGGCGCCCGCGCCCACCAAGCCGCGTCGGTTGAGCATGAGGTCCATTCCCGTGAATTCGGTGAGGACCGCTGCCGTCCGGTCGGGCGCCCACGGCAGGTCGTCAGGGTTCTCCGCGCCCTGCCCTTCCTTCCGCCTGCCCGCTCGCCCGTTCCGTACGAACCCGAGGTCCTCAATGGTCACGACACGACCGAGGCGCTCGGTGAACAGGGCTGCCAGCACCCGGGGCACGGGGTCGCGCGGGGTCTCCCCCATGTCGATCCAGCGCCGCACCCGCGAGGTGTCGGTCGCCAGCTGGGGGTGGCCCATGGCCGCCGCCTGCCGGTTCACGAGTCTCGCGAGTTCGCCCTTGGACCAGCCGGTGAGGCCGAACAGGTCGTACAGGCGGGTGTTGGGTACTCCGGTCACGTCAAGCCCCCAGGTTCTCGGCTGAGTTGACAGTAGCCCTCCGGCGGGGGTGTTCAGCTGGGCGGCGGCCATTCGCCAGGGTTCGCCAGGGTTCGCCAGATGGTGTGCCACCCGCGCGCTGGTGTGACGTAGGAACGCGCCACCCCGGCCCGGCACCGGTCGCATTCCCCAGGGTGCGGACGGAGCCGGGGCGGGCGGCGCACGCAATCTGTCGGCGCGCGAAGGGATCTGTCACCCTCATGCACACAGCATCGTCCTCCGTGTCCGCCCCCTATCGACCGCGGCGACCGACCTCGCCGCCCGGCGCCGGACCGTATCTCGACCCGGTGCACGCGGGCCGGTCGCGGCGGCCCGGGCCGACGGCCGGCCATCCGCTGAGCGGGAGGATCGATCTGTCCGGCCCGCAGGGCGCGCAGCTGCGCATGGCGGTGGCGGCGGTGCACCGGATCTGCCCGGAATTCGCTCCGGTGCAGGTGCTGCGCCGCAGTGGACGGTCCGTGCTGATCGTCGGCACGACGGGGAGGGCGACCGCGGTGGCCAAGTGCCTGCTGGACCGCTCGTGCGTCTGGATCGAGCGGTTCCGCCACGAAATAGCCGCTTACCGGGCCTTTGTCAGGCACCGTCCGCCGGTGCGGGCCCCCCGGCTGATCGCGGCGGACCCGGAGAACGGGACGCTGGTGATCGAGCGGATGGCGGGCCGTCCCGCGGCCCTCAGCAGGCACCCCGCCGAAGCGCCGCCGCGCGCCGACGTCCGGGCGGTTCTCGGGGCGATCGGGCGGCTCAACGCCTGGCGTCCGCCGGCCGAGCTGTTCGACCGCCCGCTGGACTACGCCTCCCGGATCTCGCGCTATCACGAGCTGGGGCTGTTCACCGACCGGGACCTGGGGGACCTTCAGAAGCTGCTGCACGGGCTGGCGCACTCGGGCGGCAGACAGGAGCTCAGCCAGTTCTCCCACGGTGACGCGCTGCTCTCCAATGTGCTGCTGTCGCCGACCGGGCCGGTCCTGGTCGACTGGGAGCACGCGGGCTGGTATCTGCCGGGCTACGACCTGGCGACGCTCTGGGCCGTCCTCGGGGACTCGCCCGCCGCTCGCCGGCACATCAGCCAGACGGCACAGCAGGCGGGATCCCAGGCCCGGGACGCCTTCCTGGTCAATCTGATGCTGGTGCTGACCCGTGAGATCCGTACCTATGAGACGGCCGTGCAGCGGACCATGCGGGAGGCCGCCCCGGCCGGGGGCCCGGCCGCCACGGCGACGCCCACCGGACTCTCGGCCGGCGAGGAGCAGCGGCTGCTGCTGCGCCGGCTCCACGACGACTGCGCCCGCGCCCGGCGGGCGGTGCGTGCCGCCGTCGGCACGCGCTGACCGTCACCCGAAGGGGGGAAGCGTGCCGCGCGCCCGACGACCGCACGGGCGCGCGGCACGCGGCACCGCCGGGCGCTCCCCCTCCGTCCGGGAAATCCGCGGGACAGCGGGGTGTCGGGCTGTCCACACTACGGACATGACTGATGACGATCGCACTTCGCCCGCCTCCGGTTTTCTGGACAAACCCGAACTGAGCGGGGATCTGGTGCTGCTCAGACCCATCACGGCCGACGATGTGCCCGCGCTGATTCCGATGTTCCGGGATCCGGAGTCCGCGCGGCTGACGGGCGGACACCGCGACTCGGCGATGGAAGAGGACCGGATACGGGCCTGGTACGGCGGTGTGGGCGACCGGGACGGCCGTGTGGATCTCGCGGTGGTGGAGCGCGCCACGGGGAGGGTCGTCGGGGAGGCCGTGCTCAACGAGTGGGACGAGGAGAACGAGAGCTGCAACTTCCGGATCTCCTGTGTGTCCGGCGTCCTCGGGCGCGGTCTGGGCACGGAGGCGACGCGGCTGCTCGTCGGTCACGGCTTCGAGACGCTGGGGCTGCACCGGATCTCGCTGGAGGTGTACGCGTTCAATCCGCGTGCCCGCCGGGTCTACGAGAAGGTGGGCTTCACCGCCGAGGGAGTGCTGCGTGACGCCCTGCTGTGGGAGGGCGAGCGGGTGGACTCCGTGGTGATGTCGATCCTCGCACCGGAGTGGGCCCGGCATCGGGGAAGGCCCGTCGAGGGCGACCAGCCCGGACCAACCAGCAAGCTCATATGACTAATTGATGTTGCGCGTGCGCCGTTCGGGGGACGGGTAAAGCTTTTTGCGCAGCAGCCGACTTGACTCGAAAGGCACCTCACGCAATGGCTCAGCCCTTCGTCCTGCCCGACTTCTATGTGCCGTACCCGGCACGCCTCAGCCCGCATGTCGACACGGCACGCACGCACACCCGGGAGTGGGCGCGCGGCATGGGCATGCTGGAGGGGTCGGGCGTCTGGGAGGAGAGCGACCTGGAGGCCCATGATTACGCGCTGCTGTGCGGATACACCCACCCGGACTGCGACGCCGACGCGCTGTCGCTGGTGACCGACTGGTATGTGTGGGTCTTCTTCTTCGACGACCACTTCCTGGAGATCTTCAAGCGCACCCTGGACCGGAAGGGCGGAAAGGCCTATCTGGACCGGCTGCCCGCCTTCATGCCGCTGGACCCGGAGAGCCCCGTGCCCGAGCCGGGCAACCCGGTGGAGGCGGGGCTCGCCGATCTGTGGAGGCGGACCGTGCCGTCCATGTCACCGGCCTGGCGGGCCCGCTTCTCGGAGTCGACCCGCAATCTCCTCAACGAGTCCCTGTGGGAACTGTCCAACATCAACGAGGGCCGGATCTCCAACCCCGTCGAGTACATCGAGATGCGCCGCAAGGTGGGCGGCGCGCCCTGGTCGGCGGGGCTGGTGGAGTACGCGGCGGGGGCCGAGATCCCCGATTCGGTGGCCGCCTCCCGCCCGCTGCGGGTGCTCACGGACGCCTTCGCCGACGCCGTGCATCTGCGCAACGACCTCTTCTCGTACCAGCGGGAGGTCGAGGACGAGGGCGAACTCAGCAATGGCGTCCTGGTCCTGGAGCATTTCCTCGGCTGTAGCACCCAGGAGGCCGCCGAGTCCGTCAACGACCTGCTGACCTCACGGTTGCACCAGTTCGAGAACACCGCGCTCACCGAGGTGCCGGGGCTCTGCCTGGAGAAGGGGCTGACCCCGGACGAGTGCGCCGCCATCGCGCTCTATGTGAAGGGGCTCCAGGACTGGCAGTCGGGCGGCCACGAGTGGCACCTGCGCTCCAGCCGCTACATGAACGAGGGCCTGGCGGTCCGGGAAGCCCCGCCCAGGGGGATCCTCGGCACCTCCGCGCTCGACATCAGGACGCTCTTCGGCCGGTCGGCGAACACCCGGCTGCGCACCCTGACCCATGTGCCGCATCACCGGGTCGGCCCCTCGCTGCTGCCGGAGTTCGACCTGCCGTTCCCGCTGACGCTCAGCCCGCACCACCGGGACGCCCGGGAGAAGTCCGTCGCCTGGGCGGACCGCATGGGGCTGCTGGGCGACATCTGGGACGGGCCGATGCTGCGCGGCTTCGACCTCGCGCTCTGCTCGGCCGGCCTGGACCCGGACGCCACGCCGGAGGAGCTGGAGCTCAGCGCGGAGTGGCTGACCTGGGGCACCTACGCCGACGACTACTACCCCTTGGTGTTCGGCCGGCCCCGCAATCTGCTGGGGGCCAAGCTCTGCAACGACCGGCTCATGGAGTGCATGCCGGTCGGGGAACCGGCCCTGGGCGCCGCGGCGGCGGTGAGCCCGATCGAGCGCGCGCTCGCCGATCTGTGGGCGCGCACCACCGGGCCGATGGGGCTGGACGCCCGCCGGGAGCTGCGCTCCGCGATCGGGGTGATGATCGAGAGCTGGCTGTGGGAGCTGCACAATCAGGCCCAGCACCGGGTTCCCGACCCGGTGGACTATCTCGAGATGCGGCGGACCACCTTCGGTTCGGAGCTGACGATGCTGCTCTCCAAACTGCGCCACGCGGGGCGGATCCCGCGGGAGCTGCTGCTGCACGGCACGGTGCGCGGTCTGGAGCTGGCGGCCCAGGACTACGCCGTTCTCCTCAATGACCTCTTCTCGTACCAGAAGGAGATCGAGGTCGAGGGCGAGGTGCACAACGCGGTGCTGGTGGTGCAGACGTTCTTCGGCTGCGACTATCCCGCCGGTGTCAGGATCGTGGACGATCTGATGCGGGGGCGGCTGAAGCAGTTCCTCCATGTCAAGGAGAATCAACTGCCGCTGCTGTACGAGGACTTCGCTCTCGACGAGGACCGGCGGGCCGCGCTCGACGGCTATGTCCGGGAGATCGAGGACTGGCTCGCGGGGATCCTGAACTGGCACCGCACAGTGCGGCGTTACCGTCCGGAGGATGTGCGCGGGGGCGCGGGCACGGCCCGGCTGGGGCAGCCGAGCGGGCTGGGCACGGCGGCGGTGCGGGTGGCGACGATGCTCGCTCGCTGAGAGGGATCTCCAGGGCCTCCCGTTTCACGAGAGGCCCTCGGCCCGGACGGGGACGCCGTTCCGGGCCGGGTGGTACGTGGGTGGTGCTCAGCCCTGCTGGAAGAGTTCCGCGGGCAGGGGCTTGAGCAGCGCGTAGAGATCGTCGGTGATGGGACGGTCCCAGCTGGCGATGGTGACCAGCACATTGTCGCTGCGGTCGAACTGGACGCAGGAGATCCGGCTCTCGGAGAGCTTCAGCCGGCGCACGATGAGCAGATTGTCGCCCTGCATGACCGGGACGTCCTCGGTGCTGACGACCTCGACGTGCTCGTCGTTCTCCAGGGCGAGCAGCAGTTGGGCCGCCTCGAAGGGGATCTCTCCCTCGTCCAGCTCGCGGGCGGGGGAGCCCTCGGGGAGGTTTCCGATGATCATCGCGGGGCCGCGACCGCCGAAGAGGTCGTACCGCAGGAAGACGCCCTGACAGGTGCCGTCGGGCGCGGGCAGGAGTCCCGCGCCGAGATTTCCGGGCCAGTCCCCCGGGTCCATGGCCAGGACGTCGAAGTCCGGGCCCGCGGGTGTGGCGGCGCTGCGGCGGCGGAGGAAGGACATACCGCCATGGTACGTGTCCGGGGACACCCGGCCGACCGGGGCCCGGGGCCGCTCGGGGCAGGTCGCCGCCGGGCGGCCGTCGGGCGGGGCGGCCCTCAGGTGAGGTCGAACTCTCCGCCGCGGGCGTTCAGCACGAAGGCGCGCCACTCGGCCGGGGAGAAGATCAGCGAGGGGCTCTCCGGCCGGCCTCCGTTGCGCATGGCGATGAAGCCCTCCACAAAGGCGATCTGGACGTCTCCCGCCCCCTGGCTGCCCGACTGCCAGTCTGCGTTGCTGAGGTCGAGTTCGGGCTTCTCCCAGCCCGAAAACAACTGCGTGGTGGTGGTGGTGCTCTCGGCCACGTCCGTGCTCCTCCCGCGTCGGCTCGGGCCACAGCCTAGCGATCGGCCCCCGTCCGGCACAGGCCGCCGACCGGCCGGGTCGGCCCTCGATTCCGTCCGGACCCTCATTCCGGTTCGGGTTCCGGTTCTGGTTCTGGTTCCGGTTCTGGTTCTGGTTCAAGCGATGGCTCAGAGCAGGCTCGGGGGCTCAGCCGGCCGGCGGATCCGTTCCGACCAGCCACATGGCGAAGAACTGCGAGCCGCCGCCGTAGGCGTGGCCCAGCGCCCTGCGCGCGCCGTCGATCTGGTGCTCGCCCGCCCGCCCGCGCACCTGGAGGGCGGCCTCCGCGAAGCGGATCATGCCGGAGGCCCCGATGGGGTTGGTGGAGAGCACCCCGCCCGAGGGGTTCACGGGCAGATCGCCGTCCATCCCGGTGACCCCGGCCTCGGTGAGCCGCCACCCCTGGCCCTCGGCGGCGAAGCCCAGATTCTCCAGCCACATCGGCTCGTACCAGGAGAACGGCACATACAGCTCCGCCACGTCGATCTCCCGGCGCGGATCGGTGATCCCGGCCTGCCGGTAGACATCGGCGGCGCACTCCTTCCCGGCCCTCGGCGAGACGAAGTCCTTGCCCGGGAAGAGCGTGGGTTCGCTGCGCATCGCCCCGCCGTGCACCCAGGCGGGCGGGGCGGGCGAGCGGGCCGCCCCCGCCCGGCCGGTGAGGACCATCGCGCACGCGCCGTCCGAGGACGGGCAGGTCTCCGAGTAGCGGACGGGGTCCCAGAGCATCGGGGAGGCCTGGACCTTCTCCAGGGTGACGCCGTGTTCATGGAGATGGGCGTACGGATTCCGGAGGGCGTTCCGCCGGTCCTTGTGGGCGACGAGGGAGCCGATCGTCTCGGGAGCGCCGGAGCGCCGCATGTAGGCGCGTATGTGGGGGGCGAAGAAGCCGCCCGCGCCCGCGAGCAGGGGCTGCTGGAAGGGGACGGGCAGGGACAGGCCCCACATGGCGTTCGATTCGGACTGTTTCTCGAAGGCGAGGGCGAGCACCGTGGTGTGGACCCTCGCCTTCACGAGCTGGGCGGCGACCAGCGCGGTGGAGCCGCCGACCGAGCCGGCGGTGTGCACGCGCAGCATCGGCTTGCCGACCGCGCCGAGGGCGTCGGCGAGATACAGCTCCGGCATCATCACGCCCTCGAAGAAGTCGGGGGCCTTGCCGATGACGACCGCGTCGATCTCCGCCCAGCCCAGCCCGGCGTCGGCCAGGGCCCGCAGGGCGGCTTCGCGGACGAGTCCGGCGATGGAGACGTCGCGCCGGGCGGCGGCGTGCCGGGTCTGGCCGACGCCGACGACGGCCACGGGCTCATGGGGCATCGCTCTCCTCCTCCTGCTCCGGGACGGCTTCCTGTTCCAGGACGGCGACCAGGTTCTGCTGGAGGCAGGGCCCGGAGGTGGCGTGGGCGAGGGCCCGGCGGGACTCTCCCCGGTGGATGCGGTCGGCGGCCTCGCCGATGCGGACGAGCCCGGTGGCCATCACCGGGTCGGCGGCGAGCGCGCCGCCGGACGGGTTGATCCGTACCTCGGGGCCGAGGCCGAGGGCCCGGCGGAGCACGACTTCCTGGGAGGTGAAGGGGGCGTGGAGTTCGGCGGTGTCGACGGGCCGTTCGAAGGCTCCGGCGCGGCGGGCGGCGAGCCGGGTGGACGGGGAGTCGGTCAGATCGCGGACGCCGAGGCCGTGGGCCTCGATCCGGTGGTCCATGCCCCGGATCCAGGCCGGGCGCTCGCACAGGTCCGGGGCCCGGTGGCGGGCGGCGAGGAGCACGGCGGCGGCGCCGTCGCGGACCGCCGGGCAGTCGCCGGTGCGCAGCGGGCGTACGACGTACTCGCCGCGCGGCGAAGGCCCGCGCCCGGGCTCCGGCGGTCCTGCGGTGTCCGCCCGCCGGGCCGGGCCTCGCGCGGCGATCGCGGCGAGTCCGTCCTCGTCGGTGTGTCCGGCGTCGATCAGGGCCCGCGCCTGGAGGGCGGCGAGCGCCACCCGGTCGGGCCAGAGGGGTGCGGTGCAGTACGGGTCGAGCTGCCGGCTGAGGATGTCGCGGACCTCGCCGGCGGACGGCTTCCCGTACGCGTACACGAGCGCGGTGTCCGCCTCGCCGGTGAGGATCTTCACCCAGGCCTCGTACAGCGCCCACGCGCCGTCGGTCTCGACATGGGACTCGGAGATCGGCGGCCAGGCCCCCACACCGTCCAGGGCCATGGTGAAGGAGAAGGCGCGCCCGGCGAGATAGTCGGAGGAGCCCGAGCAGGTGAAGTCGGTGTCGGCGGCGCTCAGCCCGGTCCGCTCCCGGACCTCGCGCAGGAGCGGCATCACCATCTCCGCCTCGGTGAGTCCGTCGTCGTGCGGCTGGTGGTCGCTCCGCGCGAAGGCGACGATCGCCACCTCCCCGGCGTGCCGCCGCCGGCGCGTCACAGCAGTTCCCGGTAGCTGTCGTAGGCGGCGTCGGGTTCGCCGGCGGGCCGGTAGTGGTCGGGGTGGGCGCCGCCGGGGAGCCACACCGGTTCGACTCGCAGTCCCATGCGGACCCTGTCGTACGGGATGCCGTCGATCCGGCCGTGGAGGGCGAGGTCGGCGCCGTCGAGGGCGATGTGGGCGTAGACGTACGGCACCTCGACGTCGAGGTTCGCGGCCTTGATGTTGACGACGCAGTACGTGGTGACCGTGCCGCGCGGGCCGACCTCGACCTGTTCGGCGGTGGCGACGCCGCAGACGGGGCAGACACCCCGGGGCGGTACGTACACCTTGCGGCAGCGCGGGCAGCGCTCGCCGGTGATCCTGTGGTCGGCGAGCGCGGTGAGGTGGGCGTGCTGGGCGCGGCCGGCGGTGTGGACGTAGTCGAGCCGGGCGGGGGCGGTGATCTCGGTGACGGGGTCGGCGAAGACTCCGTCGTGGGCGGTGGCGGGCCGGCCCGGGGCGCTGTCGAAGGGCTCGAAGCAGGCGATGTCGGTGATGGCTCCGGTGCGGTCGCGGGCCCAGCGGATCCGGACGCGCAGTCCGGTGCGCACCGCTTCGGGACCGGGGGCGTCGAGCGCGTGCAGGAGCGCGGTGTCGGCCCCGTCCAGGCGTACGAGCACCCAGGCGAAGGGGGTGGTCAGCGGCTGGCCCCGGCGGGGGGCCGGGTTCCAGGCCCAGGTGGTGACGGTGCCGGTGGGGCCGACCTCGGCCAGTTCGCGGATCTCGTCGGCGGTGACGGGGTCGTACTCGACGGGCGGCACCAGCACCCGGCCGTCGGTGGCGCGGACGCCGAGGACGGTGCGTTCGCGCAGGCCGGTGAGGAAGGCGCGCTGTACGGGGCCGAGGGAGCGGGTGAAGGGGAACTCCACCCTCAGCGGGGCGCGCGGCGGTTCGGGCATTCGCTCTCTCCTCGGTCCTCGGTCAGGCGCGCCGGTAGCGGGGTTCGCGTTTCTCGGCGAAGGCGCGGAGGCCTTCGCGGGCGTCCTCGGTGGCGAGGATCGGCCATCCCCTGTCGAGTTCGGCGGCGAGCCCCTCGGTCTCGGTGAGTTCGGCGCTCTCGTACACCGAGGCCTTGACGGCCTCGACGGCGAGCGGGCCGCAGGCGTTGACGCGCGCGGCGATGGCGAGCGCCCGTTCCAGCGCCGTGCCGTCGGGGACGACATGGCCGACGAGGCCGATCCGCAGGGCTTCCTCGGCGCTGTAGGGGCGGCCGGTGAGGAGCATCTCCAGGGCGTGGGTGCGCGGGATCTGGCGGGGGAGCCGCACGGTGGATCCGCCGAGGGGGAAGAGTCCCCGGGCGACCTCGAAGAGGCCGAAGACGGCGCTCTCGCCCGCGACGCGGATGTCGGTGCCCTGGAGCATCTCGGTGCCGCCCGCGACACAGGGGCCCTCGACGGCGGCGATCACCGGTTTACGGGGGCGGTGGTGGCGGAGCATGGCCTTCCAGTGAAGATCGGGGTCGGCTTTCAGCCGTTCCCGGTGGTTCTCTCCTTCCGGGTCCGCGCCGCCGAGGGCCTTGAGGTCCATGCCGGCGCAGAAGACGCCGCCCGCGCCGGTGAGGACGACGGAGCGGATCGTGTCGTCGCGGTCGGCCACCGTCCAGCCGTCGTGCAGACCGACCAGCATCGACGGCGAGAAGGCGTTCCTCGCGGCGGGCCGGTTGAGGGTGAGCACCAGGGTGGCGTCCCGGCGGTGCGCGGTGAGGTGCTCGGTGGCGAAGGATTCCGTGTCGATCGGCCGTTCTGCCATGCGCGGGCCTCCCGTCCCAGACCTGGAACAGGTTGCAGCAGGGGCGGTCCCAGTTCAATAGTTTTCTGACAGTCAGTCAGATTTCTTGGCCGCCGCCCCTTCACAGTTGCCGCCCCGAACGCTCTAATGACCGCCGGGCCGGGACGCGGACGGACGCGGCGGGACGCGGACGAACCCGGCCGGACGGGATCGGGTCAGCCGGAACCAGGTCAGGAGGAGCGGTGGAGTACAACCTTGCCGACCTTTTCGAGTCGGTCGTGGAGGTGGTTCCCGATCGCGAGGCCCTGGTCTGCGCCGATCTGCCCGGGACGGGCGCGGAGCGCCGGCTGACCTACGCGGAGCTGGACGCGGCGGCCAATCGGGTCGCCCACCATCTGCGGGACGCCGGCATCAGGCCCGGCGAGCACCTCGGGATCCAGCTCCGCAACGGGGTGGAGTACCTCCAGACCCTGCTCGGCTGCCTCAAGGCGCGGATCGTGCCGGTCAATGTCAACTACCGCTATGTGGCCGACGAACTGACCCATCTCTACCGGGACGCCGACCTCGCGGCCCTGGTCTTCGACGCCGAGTTCGCCGGGCCGGTCGCCGCCGCCGTGCCGAGGGCGGAGCGGCTGCGGCATCTGCTGCGGGTGGGGGACGCGCCCTCGGCCGCTCCCTTCGCCGTCGTCCCCTTCGCCGATGCCACGGCCTCGGCCTCGGCCGGGCGGGGGTTCGGCCCCCGGTCGGGCGACGATCTGTTCATCATCTACACCGGCGGCACCACGGGAATGCCCAAGGGCGTCATGTGGCGGCAGGAGGATCTGTTCTTCTCCGGCCTCGGCGGCGGCGCGCCGACCGGCGAGCCGGTCGCCTCGCCCGGGGAGCTGGCCCGGCGGGTCGCCGCCGGCGGCGACGGGATCACCTTCTTCCCCACTCCCCCGCTGATGCACGGCACCTCGACGCTGACCGCGTTCATCGCCTTCCACTTCGGCCAGCGGGTGGTGCTGCACCGGGGCTTCGCACCGGAGCAGGTGCTGCGGACCATCGAGCGGGAGGCGGTCACCAGCGTCTCCCTGGTCGGGGACGCGATGCTGCGCCCGCTGGTCGACGCGCTGGAGGGGCCGCTGCGGAACGTCGACCTCTCCGCCCTGTTCAGCGTCTCGTCCTCCGGCGCGCTGCTCTCGGAGACGGTACGGGCGCGGTTCGCCGCGCTGGCCCCGAAGGTGGCGCTGCTCAACAACTTCGGGTCCTCGGAGTCCGGCTTCAACGGCACGGCGACCGAGGACTCGGGCCAGGAGAAGGGGTTACGGCTGCGGGTCAACGACCGTACGGCGGTGGTCGACCCGGTGACCCGGGAGCCGGTCGCGGCCGGCGAGGTGGGGCGTATCGCCCAGCGCGGCCGGGTGCCGCTCGGCTACTACAACGACCCGGTCAAGACCGCGGAGACGTTCTTCCGGCGCGGCGCGGACCGCTGGGTGCTGCTCGGCGACATGGCGACGGTGGACGCGGAGGGCGTCGTCACCGTCCTGGGGCGGGGCTCGCAGTGCATCAACACCGGCGGCGAGAAGGTGTATCCGGAGGAGGTCGAGCAGGCGCTCACCTCCCATCCGGATGTGTACGACGCGCTGGTGGCGGGGGTGCCGGACGCCCGGTGGGGGCATCGGGTGGCGGCCGTGGTGCAGTTGCGCGCGGGCGCGCGGGAACCGAGTCTGGCGGAGATCCAGACCCACTGCCGGGCCCGGCTCGCCGGGTACAAGATCCCGCGCGGGCTGGTGGTCGTACCGGAGATCCGGCGCTCGCCGAGCGGGAAGGCGGACTACCGCTGGGCCCGGGCGGCGGCGTCCGGGCACGCCTGACCCTGCCGGGCCCGGGTCCGGGTCGGCCCGGGTCGGGGCCCCGGGGGGGCGGGCGGCTCAGATGCCGAATTCCCGCAGGGCGGCGAGGAACTCCTCCGGCCGGGTCTCGTGGATCAGATGTCCGGCCTCGATGGTGACCATCCGCGCGCCGGGGATCCGCTCGGCCAGCAGGGCCAGCCGGTCCTGCGGAACATGGCTGTCCGGTCCGCCGCCGATGACCAGGGTCGGGGCCTCGACGGCGGCCAGGCGCTCGCTCCAGGACGGGTCCGGCGCGTTCAGCTCGGCGTCGATGCTCAGCACCAACGGCCAGTCGAAGGCCTGCTCCCCCGGCTCCCGCCGGGCGGACGGCCTCGGCGGATCGAGCGGGAACGGCGGTGGCGGGTCCTCGACGACGAGCCGGTCCACCAGCTCGGGTTCCTCGGCCGCGAGCAGGAAGGCGGCCATCCCGCCCATGGAGTGGCCGACGATGTCGACGCTGTCCAGGCCGAGCCCCCGGATGAACGCGCTCAGCTCGTCGCGGAGCCGGGCGAAGCCGTACTCCCCGTGCCAGTCGCTCAGCCCGTGCCCGCCGAAGTCGGGCGCGTACACCCGCCGGGTGGCGGCGAGCCGCTCGGCGATCACGGTCCAGTCGGCCCCGCTGCCGCCCAGGGCATGGGCGAGCACCACCGGCGGGGCGGACTCCTCGCCCCAGGTGCGGTAGGCGAGCCGGACGCCGTCGGCGTCCAGGGCCCGGATGTCGGGGGCGAGGAAGGCGCGGACGGTACGGACGAACGCGCCCGGGTCGTCGAGCCAGGGGTGGTGGGCCGCCGCCTTGCTCTCGTACGGGAACAGCGCCGCCAGCTCGGCGGCGCGGGCCGGCCGGGGGCCGTTCTCGCGGGGCGCGGAGAGCAGCAGCACCGGCGCGTCGAGCAGGGCGAGCGCGGCGCGGGTGGCGGCCGGGTCGAAGACCCCGCCGGCCTCCGGCTCCGAGCCGTCGCCATTGCCGTTGCTGTTGCTGTTGCTGTCGCTGTTGCCGCCGACGCGGGTGCCGGGGGCGATGAGCGTCAGGGAGCGCACCCGCAGCGGGTGCCGGGCGGCGTACAGGGTGGCGAGATTCCCGGAGGCCGAATGGGCCAGCAGATGCACGCTCTCCAGGTTCAGATGCTCGCGGAGCGCCTCGATGTCGTCGGTCTGCAGATCCCAGCGGCAGGTGGCCGGATCGGCGGGTTCCGCGGAACCGCCGGTGCCGCGCAGATCCAGCAGCACCAGCCGGTGGTGGGCGTCCAGGCCGCCGAGCGTTCCGTAGTAGGCGGCGGCGCGCGTGGGGCCGCCCGGCAGGCAGATCAGCGGTTCGCCCGCTCCCTTCAGGTGGTAGGCGAGTTCCGTCCCGTCATACGCGGTGAACTTCGGCATGTGCCGATCGTTGCCCGCCCGGGGCCCTCGGTGCAATGGGCCCCGCCCAGGGCGGGCCGTCCTCTTGCCAGAGGCGCGGGCGAGCTGCCTTACTGATCCCCGAGGAGCACGACCGAACGACCGGTCGGGTGACGGGTGGAGGGAGCGGCGGATGACGGAACTGCTGGACGCCGGGGAGCGGCTGAGCCGGCCCGAGCTGGCCGCGCTCCAGCTCGGGCGGCTGCGGGCGACGCTGCGTCACGCGTACGAGAAGGTCGGCTTCTACCGCGAGTCCTTCGACCGGGCGGGGGTGCGGCCCGAGGACTGCCGTACGCTCGCGGATCTCGCCCGGTTCCCGTTCACGGCCAAGGCCGATCTGCGCGACCAGTACCCGTTCGGCATGCTCGCCGTGGACCGGTCCGAGGTGCGGCGGGTCCATGCCTCCAGCGGCACCACCGGCCGTCCCACCGTCGTCGGCTACACCGCGCGCGATCTGGACATGTGGGCCGATGTGATGGCCCGCTCGATCCGCGCGGCGGGCGGACGCCCCGGCCAGATGGTCCACGTCGGCTATGGGTACGGGCTGTTCACCGGCGGTCTCGGGGCCCACTACGGGGCCGAGCGGCTCGGCTGCGCGGTGGTGCCCGCCTCCGGCGGCATGACCGAGCGCCAGGTGCGGCTGATCCAGGACTTCCGTCCCGACGTCATCATGGTGACGCCCTCGTACATGCTCACCCTGCTGGACGAGTTCGAGCGCCAGGGCATCGACCCCCGGACCGCCTCGCCGTCGATCGGCATCTTCGGGGCCGAGCCCTGGTCGCCGGCGATGCGCGCGGAGATCGAGGAGCGGTTCGCGCTGGACGCCGTCGACATATACGGGCTCTCGGAGGTGATCGGCCCGGGGGTGGCGCAGGAGTGTCTGGAGACCAAGGACGGGCTCCATGTGTGGGAGGACCACTTCTTTCCGGAAGTGATCGATCCGCTCACCGGCGAGGTGCTGCCCGACGGGGAGCGGGGCGAGCTGGTGTTCACCTCGCTGACCAAGGAGGCCATGCCCGTGATCCGCTACCGGACCCGCGACCTCTCCCGGCTGCTGCCGGGCACGGCCCGGGTCTTCCGCCGGATGGAGCGGGTGACCGGGCGCACCGACGACATGATCATTCTGCGGGGCGTCAATCTCTTCCCGACCCAGATCGAGGAGATCGTGCTCCGGACGCCGGATGTCTCCCCGCACTTCGAACTGCGGCTGACCCGCCCGGACCGGCTGGACGTGCTGACCGTACGGGCGGAGGCGCGGCCGGACGCGACGGCGGGGCGGCGGGCGGAGGCCGCGCGGCGGCTCGCGGCGGCGGTGAAGGAGGGCGTCGGAGTCTCGGTGGAGGTGGAGGTGGTGGATCCGAGGACGCTGGAGCGGTCCTCGGGGAAGCTGCGGCGGGTGGTGGACCTCCGGGAGACCGGCTGAGAGTCCGAAAGGCTCAGGCGCTCAGGGGCTCAGGGGCTGAAGGAGAGGAAGACGAAGGCGGCGAAGAGCACCAGGTGCACGCCGCCCTGGAGCAGGGTCGCCCGTCCCGGCACCACGGTGAGGGCGCTCACCACGGCGGTCAGCGCGAGCAGGACCATATGGGTGGCGTCCTCGCCGAGCACCAGGGGTCCCTGGAGCCAGATCGAGGCGAGCGCGATGGCCGGGATGGTGAGCCCGATGCTGGCGATGGCGGAGCCGTAGGCGAGGTTGAGGCTGGTCTGCATCCGGTCGCGGCGGGCCGCCCGTACCGCCGCGAGGGTCTCGGGGAGCAGGACGAGGAGGGCGATCACCACGCCGACGACGGCGGTGGGCAGTCCGGCGGAGTCCACCCCGTTCTCGATGGCGGGCGAGACCAGCTTGGCGTTGCCGACGACGGCGACGAGCGCCACCAGGAGCAGTCCGACGCTCCACCAGGTCTCACGGTCGCCCGGCGGCGGCGCGTGCGCGTCGGGGTCGCTCTCGGTGCCGTCGGCGCTCACCGGGAGGAAGTAGTCACGGTGGCGTACGGTCTGGACGCCGACGAAGAGCGCGTACAGACAGAGCGAGGCCACGGCGGCGAAGGCCAGCTGGTCCCCGGTGAACTCCCCGCCCGAGTGGCCGGTGGTGAAGGCGGGTACGACGAGCGTCATGGTGGCGAGGGTGCAGACGGTCGCGAGCGCGCCGCCGGAGCCTTCGGCGTTGAAGACCGCGACCCGGTTGCGCAACGCGCCGACCAGCAGGGACAGTCCCACGATGCCATTGCAGGTGATCATGACGGCGGCGAAGACGGTGTCCCGGGCGTAGGTGGAGGCCTTTTCGCCGCCCCCCGCCATCAGGGTGACGATGAGCCCCACCTCGATGACGGTCACGGCGACGGCGAGCACCAGCGAGCCGATGGGTTCGCCGACCCGGTGGGCGACGACCTCGGCGTGGTGCACGGCGGCGAGCACGGCCCCGATGAGGCAGAGTCCGACGAGCGCCACGGCGACCCCTGCGAGGTCGCGGCCCCAGGCCAGCGCCAGGGCGAGCACCGCGACCGGGGGCACCCAGGTCGTCCACCGCGATCTGAGCCGTACCGCGCCGGTCGTCATGCCCGCCACGCTGCCAGCAGTCGGTGCGGCGCGCGCGGGATGCTGCGCCAACGGGTTGACGGATCCTAGCCGTGGCCCTCCCAGTAGGGGGCGCGCAGTCTGCGTTTGTAGAGCTTGCCGTTGGGGTCGCGCGGCAGCTCGGCGGTGAAGTCGACGCTTCTGGGCCGTTTGTGTCCCGCGAGCAGTCCCTCGCAGTGGGCGAGGATCTCGGCCGCGAGCGCGTCGCCGGGGAGGTGTCCGGCGGCCGGCTCCACGACGGCCTTGACCTCTTCGCCCCGGTCGGGGTGGGGGACGCCGAAGGCGGCGGCGTCCGCGACGGCGGGGTGGGTCAGCAGGGCCGCCTCGATCTCGGCGGGGTAGATGTTCACCCCGCCCGAGATGATCATGTCGATCTTGCGGTCGCGGAGGTAGAGATAGCCGTCCTCGTCCAGGACGCCGAGATCTCCGACGGTGAAGAAGTCGCCGACGCGGTTTCTCGCGGTCTTGGCCGGGTCCCGGTGGTAGCTGAAGCCCCCGGTGCTCATCCGCAGGTAGACGGTGCCCTGTTCGCCGGGCGGGAGCCGGACGCCGTCGTCGTCGAGGACGGCGATCTCGCTGATGGGCCAGGCCCTGCCGACGGTCCCCGGTCTTCTCAGCCACTCGTCGGCGGTGACGGACGTGCCGCCGCCCTCGCTCGCCGCGTAGTACTCCTGGACGCACCGGCCCCACCAGTCGATCATCGCCCGTTTCACCCCGGCGGGGCAGGGGGCCGCACCGTGGACGGCGTGCCGCATCGAGGAGACGTCGTACCGCGCCCGCACCTCCTCGGGAAGTGCGAGGAGCCGGTGGAAGTGCGTCGGGACCATGTGGGTGTGGGTGCAGCGGTACGCGTCGATCAGCCGCAGCATCTCCTCGGGCGTCCACCGGTCCATCAGCACCAGTGGATGGCCGATGTGCAGGGCCGCCGCCGCGAACTGGAGGACGGCCGTGTGGTAGAGCGGTGAGCAGACCAGATGGACATGGCCGTCGAAGGGTTCGATGCCGAAGAAGCGGAGGAAACCGCCGAGGGGAACCTCCTCGGGGGGTCTCCCGGGCAGCGGGCGGCGGACGCCCCTGGGCCGTCCGGTGGTGCCCGAGGTGTAGTTCATCACCGCGCCGAGGGTGCGGTCGGCGGGCGGCGCGCCGGACCGCCCGTCGAGGAGTCCGGCGTACGGGCGGAATCCGGCGATCGCGCCGACGGCGTAGCGGCGGCCGGCGGGCAGGGAGGCCTGGTCGGCGGCGGCGCTCGCGGTCTCCGCGAACCGCTGGTGGGCGATGAGCAGCCGGGCGCCGGAGTCGGCGGTGATCCAGGCGATCTCGGCGGCGAGGAGATGGTGGTTGACGGGGACGAGATAGAAGCCGGCCTGGGTCGCGGCGAGATGGGCGGTGAGGAGTTCGACGCCGTTGGGGAGCACGGCGGCGAAGGCGTCGCCGCGTTCGAGCCCTGCCGCGCGCAGGCCGTGGACCAGCTGGTTCGCCGCCGTGTGGAGCCGTCCGGCGGTCCACTCCTCGCCGTCGGGGGCGATCAGGACCGGGCGGTCGGGGTCCGCCGCCGCCTGGGCCCAGAAGCCGTGTGGGCGGGCGGTCACCGCTCGGCCCTGCCCGCGACGCGGTTGATCCGGTCCACGGCGCGTTCGAAGCCCCGGGTCAGATCGTCGACGACGGCCCGTACGCTCCGCTCGGAGGTCATCCGGCCCACGATCTGGCCGACGGGCGTGCCCAGCAGCGGGACCACCTCGTACCGCTGGATCCGGGAGACGGCCTCGGCGACCAGGAGGCCCTGGAGGGGCATGGGGAGTGCGCCGGGGCTCTCGGGGGCGTCCCAGGCGTCCGTCCACTCGGTCCGCAGCTGCCGGGCGGGTTTGCCGGTGAGGGCGCGGGAGCGCACGGTGTCGCCGGAGCCGGCGGCGAGGAGTTTGGCGGTGAGCGCGCGGGAGTGGAGTTCGGCCTCGGTGGTGGTGAGCCAGAGGGAGCCGAGCCAGACGCCCTGGGCTCCGAGGGCGAGCGCGGCGGCGATCTGTTCGCCGCTGCCGATGCCGCCGGCGGCGAGCACGGGCAGCGGGGCGACGGCCTCGACCACTTCGGGGGTGAGCACCATGGAGGCGATCTCTCCGGTGTGGCCGCCCGCCTCGTACCCCTGGGCCACCACGATGTCGATGCCGGTCTCGGCGTGGCGGCGGGCGTGGCGGGCGCTTCCGGCGAGGGCGGCGACGCGGACGCCGTGGTCGTGGGCGCGGGCGACGACGTCGTCGGGCGGTGGGCCGAGGGCGTTGGCGAGCAGGGCGAGGGGGTGGTCGAAGGCGATGTCGAGCTGGCGGCGGGCGACCTCTTCCAGCCAGCCGGTGATCCGCCAGCCGGAGGGTTCGCCGTCGGCGAGTTCGGGGACGCCGTGCCGGGCGAGGGTGTCGCGGACGTACTTCCGGTGGCCCTCGGGGATCATCGCCTCCGCGTCGGCCTCGGTCATGCCCGCGGCCCGGGTGGCGGGCATGACCACGTCGAGGCCGTACGGTCTGCCGTCGGTGTGGCGGTCCATGCGGTCGAGATCGCGCCGGAGGTCGTCGGGGTCGGTGTAGCGGACGGCCCCGAGGACGCCGAGGCAGCCCGCGCGGGTGAGGGCGGCGGCCACCGCCGGGAACGGCGTGAAGCCGAAGATGGCGTGCTCGATCCCCAGGGCTCTGCTCAGCTCCGTCTCCATGGACGGCAGGATGCCGCAGCCGGCCGGCCGGGGGAAGAGGTTTTCTGATGCTACGTCAGATGAAGGGGGCGGGGGCACGGGACGGTTGACGGCTCCGCGCTCCGGGAAGAAAGGTTTCCTTGGTGTTCGAGGGCCTTGATGTTCGGGGGCCTTGGTGTTCGAGGCTTTCAGGAGCAGGAGTGGGTGGCGGATGTCGGAGGACGCGACGGGGAGCGGGATCAGCCGGCGGCGGCTGGGGAGCGGAGTGCTCGCGCTCGGCGGGGCGCTGGCCCTGACGCCGATCCCGTTCGCGGCGGCGGACGGCGGGCCGGGCAGCGGTACGGGAAGCGGTACGGCCGTCGGCGGGGACCGGGGGCGGCGGACGCTCCGGCGCGGCACCCCCGAGCGGGCCGGACTGCTCCCCGGGCCGCTGGAGCGGCTCGTCGCCGACGCCGAGAGCTATCTCGGCCCCTCCCCCACGCACCCCTGGTACGCGGGCGCGGTGCTGCTCGCCGGGCGCGGCGACACGGTCGCCCTGCACCGGCCGATCGGCAAGGCGGTGCGCTACTCCTCGTACGACGAGAGCACCGGCACGGCGGTGGAGTTCCCCGCCGAGCGGCAGATCCCCATGGCCGAGGACACCGTCTTCGACCTCGCCTCCGTCTCCAAGCTGTTCACCTCGATCCTCGCGGTGCGGCGGATCGAGCGGGGCGAGTTGGAGCTGGAGTCCCCGGCCGCCGCGCATCTGCCGGAGTTCGGCGGCGCGGGCAAGGCGGACATCACGGTGCGTCAGCTGCTGACGCACACCTCGGGGCTGCGGTCCTGGATCCCGCTGTACACCGAGCCCACCCACGAGGGCCGGCTGCGGATGCTGTGGAACGAGCGCCCGGCGTCCCCGCCGGGCAGCCGGTATCTCTACTCCGACCTCAATCTGATCGCCCTGCAGCTGATCCTGGAACGGATCACCGGTCACCCTCTGGATGCACTGCTCCAGAACGAGATCACCGCTCCGCTCGGGATGCACCGCACTCGGTTCAACCCGCCCGCCTCCTGGAAACCCGGGATCGCCGCCACCGAGGACGCCAGACCGCCCTGGTCCGGCCTGGACCGAGGGCTGGTCTGGGGCGAGGTGCACGACGAGAACGCCTTCGCGTTCGGCGGCGTCGCAGGTCACGCCGGGGTCTTCTCCCGCGCCTGGGACCTCGCGATCCTCGCCCGCGCCCTCCTCAACGGCGGCGTGTACGACGGCTACCGCCTGCTGCGCCCCGAATCCGTCGAGCTGATGTTCACCGACTTCAACACCGCCTTCCCCGGGGACGAGCACGGGCTCGGCTTCGAGCTCTACCAGCACTGGTACATGGGCGCGATGGCCACCCCGCGCACCGCCGGTCACACCGGTTTCACCGGCACCAGCCTGGTCCTCGACCCGGGCAGCGACTCCTTCCTGATCGTGCTGGGCAACTCGGTGCACCCGGTGCGCTCCTGGCGCTCCGGCAGCGCGCCCAGGGCCGCCGCCGCCGACCACATGGCCCGCGCCGTCGCGGTCCGCCCCGAGCGGGGGCGCACCGCCTGGTTCTCCGGCACGGCGACCGCCGCCTCCGCGACCCTCACCCTGCCCGCGCTCCCCCTCGCCTCCCGGCGGGCGCGGCTGCGCTGCTCGCTGTGGTGGGACACCGAGCCCGGGGCCGACGGACTCTTCCTGGAGGGCTCGCCGGACGGCGGGGCGAGCTGGCGCGCGGTGCCGTTCACCACCGTACGGCCGGGGCACGACGAGACCTCGCACCCGTCGGGCTCGGTGACCGGCTGGTCCGGGCGGGTCTGGCACCGGCTGACGGCGGACCTCTCCGCGTGGCGCGGCACCGGGGTCCGGCTGCGCTGGCGGTACACCACCGACCGGCTGCGCTCCGGCCGGGGCGTGTACGTGGACGCGATCCGGGTCGAGGACGGCGGGCGGGCGGTCTTCGACGAGTCCCGGTCCGGCGACGCGGCCCGTATCGAGGCGGCGGGCTGGACGCCGTCCCGCGACTGACGGACAGCACCCGGGCCCCGCGCTCCGGCGGCCGGCCGGTCAGCGCCCCAGGACGGCCATCGCCGCGTTGTGCCCCGGCACCCCGCTCACTCCCCCGCCGCGCACCGCGCCCGCTCCGCAGAGCAGCACATTGGCGTGGTCCGTCTCCACGCCCCAGCGGCCGGTGGGCGAGCCTGCGTCGGCGTCGGCGTGGGGGAAGGAGAGATCCCGGTGGAAGATGTGGCCGCCGGGAAGGCCCAGCTCCCGTTCCAGATCGAGCGGCGACTTGGCCTCCACACAGGGCTCGCCGTTCGCGTCGAGGGCGAGACAGCCGGCGATGGGCTCGGCGAGATGCGAGTCGAGTTCGGCGAGGGTCGCCGTGAGCAGCGCGGCGCGGGCCCCGTCGGGGTCGGCGGCGAAGAGCCGCGCGGGGGTGTGGAGTCCGAACAGGGTCAGCGTCTGGCAGCCGTCGGCGGTGAGCGCGGGGCCGAGGATCGACGGGTCGGTCAGCGAGTGGCAGTACAGCTCCGACGGCGGCGCGGCGGGCAGCTCTCCCCCGGCGGCCTGCCGGTGGGCGGCGGCCAGCTGCTCGTACCCCTCGGAGACATGGAAGGTCCCGGCGAACGCCTCGCGCGGATCCACGGAGGCGTCCCGCAGCCGGGGCAGCCGCCGCAGCACCATGTTCACCTTGAACTGCGCGCCCTCGACGGGCGGCGGCGGGGGCTCGCCGAGCAGCGCGGCCAGTTCGTGCGGCGAGGCGTTCACCAGGACATGGCGGGCGGCGACCGTGCCCTCGGCGTCCGGGGTGCGGTAGGCGACCTCGGCCGCCGAGCCGTCGGTCTCGATCCGGGTCGCCTCGTGCCGGGTCGCGAGGTGCGCCCCGGCCTCCCGGGCGGCCTTCGCCAGGGCGTCGGTGAGCGCCCCCATGCCGCCGACCGGCACCTGCCACTCCCCGGTGCCGCCGCCGATGACGTGGTAGAGGAAGCAGCGGTTCTGCGCCAGCGAGGGATCGTGGGCGTCGGCGAAGGTGCCGATCAGCGCGTCGGTGAGCACCACTCCCCGGACCAGGTCGTGACGGAAGCTCTCCTCGATCACCACGCCGACGGGTTCCTCGAACAGCGCCCGCCAGGCCCTCTCGTCGTCGATCCGCGCCCGCAGCCGCTCACGGGTCGGCAGCGGCTCGGTGAGGGTGGGGAAGACCGCCCGCGCCACCCGGCCGGTCATCGCGGAGAACTCCCGCCACGCCGCGTACTCCCGCTCGCCCCCGGTGAGCGCGGCGAACGACTCCCGGGTCCGGCCGCCGCCGACGAGCAGCCCGCCGTCCCCGCTGGGCGTGTACGAGGAGACGGTGCGCTCGCGCACCCGGAAGTCGAGCCCGAGATCGCGCACGATCTTCCCGGGCAGCAGCGAGACCAGATAGGAGTAGCGGGAGAGCAGGGCGTCCACCCCGGCGAAGGGCCGGCCGGAGACGGCCGCTCCCCCGGTCTCCGCGCCGCGCTCCAGGACCAGGACCGAACGCCCGGCGCGGGCGAGATAGGCGGCGGCGACCAGTCCGTTGTGGCCACCGCCCACGATCACGACGTCGTACGAGCGGGAGTACGAGCCGGAGCGCGAGCCGGAGCCGGAGTGCGAGCTGTGTACGGGCATGGCCGGACTCTAGGCGGTGCCGGGCGGCGGCGGGAGAGGGCGGCGCGGCGCGGGCTCCCCGGGTGCCGCGCGGCTCAGGCTCCCCGGGTGCCGCGCCGTTCGCGCAGGGCGGCCACCCGCCGGTACAGCTCCACCGCCTCGGTGTGCCGGCCGAGCTGCTCCAGACAGTGCGCCTCGTCGTTGCGGCTGGCCAGCGCGTCGGGGTGGTCCGGTCCGAAGACCCGCTCGCGGGCGGCGGCGACCCGGGCGTAGAGGGTCAGCGCCTCCTCCCAGCGGCCCAGCCAGCCGAGGCCGACCGCCGTCTCACGGAGGCTGACGAGGGTGTCGGGGTGCTCCGCGCCCAGCACCCGCTCCCGCGCCCCGGCGACCTCGCGGGCCTCGGCGAGCGCCTCCTCCCAGCGGCCGAGCCTGCCGAGGTTGACCCCGAGGCCGTGGCGGGCCCGCAGCGTCTCGGGGTCGTCCGGGCCGTGCACCCGGGCGCGGTCGTCCGCCAGGGCCCGGTACAGCTCCAGGGCCTCCGCGCTGCGGCCGAGGCGGCCCAGGCTTATGCCCGCCTCGTAGCGGGCGGCGAGGGTGTCCGGGTGGTCCGGGCCGAGCGCCCGGGTACGGGCCGACGCCACCTCCCGGTAGATGTCCAGCGCCTGGGGCCAGCGGCCGAGGCGGCCCAGCGCGTACGCCACCTCGTAGCGGGTGACGAGGGTGTCGGGGTGCTCCGGGCCGAGCACCCGCTCCCGCGCCTCGGCGACCTCGCCCACCAGCCGGAAGGAGTCCTCCAGCCGGCCGAGCCTGCTGAGGTTGAAGGCGAGGTTGTGGCGGCAGCGCAGGGTGTCGGGGTGGTCCGGGCCCATGACGCGCTCGCGGGCGGCCAGCACGGCGGTGTAGACGTCGTTGGCCTCGAAGTGGCGGCCGAGCTGCCCCAGGACGTACGCGGTCTCCTGGCGGGCGGCGAGGGTGTCGGGGTGGCCGGGGCCGAGCGCGCGCTCCCTGCCGTCGGCGACCAGGCGGAATTCACTCAGCGCGCCCTCGGCCCGCCCGGTCCTGCTGAGGCTGAAGCCGACCTCGTACCGGCTGGCGAGGGTGTCGGGGTGGTCGGGCCCCAGGGCGTGCTGCCGTTCGGCGGCGACCGCGCGGTGCACCTCGCCGGCCTCCTCCCAGCGGCCCAGGCGGCCCAGGCTCAGCCCCGCGTTGTGCCGCCCGGCGAGGGCGGCGAGCAGCGCGGGCGAGGGCCGCGCGGGCCGCGTCCGGGGTACGGGGAACGCCTGGCCGCGCGGGTCGGCGAGGGTGGTCCACTCGCCGGTCAGACCCGCCGTGTGATCGGGCAGCACGGTCCGCAGCGCGGTGTCCACCGCCTTGTGACCCGCCGTCATGCCCCGGGTCCACCCCGGCAGCCCGCGCGCGCCCCGCTCCGCGGACCCGTCGGACGGCGCGGGGAGCGGGGCGCGGCCCCGGCCCTCCCGGACGATTCTGCGGCGCAGGTCCCCGGCGTCGGCGGGCCGCTCCTCGGGCGTCTTGGCGAGCAGATCGAGGACGATCCGCTGGAAGTGGCCCGGGATGTCGTCCCGGTGGTCGCTCAGCGGCGCGGGCGTCGTGTCCCGGTGCCCCACCAGGACCGACCAGGCGTCCTCGTGGTCGAAGGGCGGCACCCCGGTGGCGATCTCGTACAGCACACAGCCCAGCGAGTAGAGGTCGCTCCGGTGGTCCACCGGCCCGCCGGAGATCTGCTCGGGCGACATGTAGTGCGGGGTGCCCATGGCGATGCCGACGCCCGTGAGCTGGGAGGACGCGCCGATGCCCTCGCCGAGGCGGGCGATGCCGAAGTCGCAGATCTTCACCGCCCCGTCGGTGAGCCGCATGATGTTGGCGGGCTTCAGATCCCGGTGCACGATCCCGCGCTCATGGGTGTACGCGAGGGCGTCGGCGACCTGCTCGGCGATGTCGACGATCTCGTGGACCGGCAGCGGGCGCTGGTCGTTCGCCTCCAGGAGCTGGCTGAGGTTGTGTCCCTCCAGCAGCTCCATCACCAGATAGAGCACCCCCTCGTACTCGCCGAAGTCGTGCACGACGGTGACGCCCCGGTGCTGGAGCGCCGCCGCGACCCGCGCCTCACGGCGAAAGCGCTCCCGCAGCACGGTGGTGAACGTCTCGTCCCGCTCCGGCGACATCGGCTTGAGGCACTTGACCGCGACGCGCCGCCCCAGCGACTCGTCCACCGCCCGCCACACCTCGCCCATGCCCCCGCGCCCGATGACTTCGAGCAACCGGTACCGGCCCTGGATCAGCCTGGTCTCCGCCATCGCGTGCTGTCAGCCCCCGTCGTTCCGCTCCGCCCTCCCGGCAGCTCCAGTATGGCCGCCCGGCCACCCGATCCGCACGGGCCGACGGCGCGGGGGCCTCCGCGCAGGGGTGCGCCCGCGCGGGGGCCGGGGGCGGCCTCCCCGGTTCCGATGGGTCTGTTCACGCCAGGGCGGTGGGCTCCGGCCGCCCGATCGGCCTCGAAACGGCCACCGCGCCGACCGGCTTCGCGCTGTTCAGCGGGTGCGGGCGAGGTGATCACCGGGGACAAATCAGAGCGTTTTCATGCCAATACGACTTTCCCGTCGGCAGGGTGGGCAGGGTGAGGGTGCTCCGAACGGCACCGCGCCGTCCCGGCGTGTCGTGGAAGGACCGGCCATGTCAGCGATGCCCCCGCCGCCCGCGCTGCGCCATCTCGGCATCCTCCCGGACGGGAACCGCCGCTGGGCGAGGCGGCACCGGCTGCCGCCGAGCGAGGGGCACCGTCATGGCTTCCGCCGCATTCCCGGCGTGCTGGACTGGTGCGAGGAGAGCGGGCTGGAGTTCGTCAGCCTGTTCATGATCTCCGACCGGAACATCCAGCACCGGTCCGCGCCGGAACTCACGGTGCTGTACGAGACGGTGAGCGAGATCCTGCCGCGCCTCCTCGCCCGGCCCGCTCGGCGGCTGAGGCACATCGGCGTCGCCGAGCTGCTGCCCGCCCCGCTCGTGGCCGAGCTGCGCGACGCCGAGCGGGACAGCGGCGCGGGTGCCGGGATGACGGTCAACCTCGCTCTCGGCTACGGAGGCCGTGCCGACATCCTCGCCGCCGTCCGGAGTCTGGTCTCCGAAACCGGCGGTCCCGGCGGTCCCGACGGCACCCTGACGGAGGAAACGTTCGGCCGAAAGCTGTCCACCGGCGGCCAGCCCGACCCGGACCTGATCGTCCGCACCTCCGGCGAACGGCGTACGTCCGGGTTCCTGTCCTGGCAGGCGTCCCAGGCCGAGTGGTACTTCAGCCCGAAGATGTGGCCCGAGTTCGAGCGCGAGGACTTCGACGCGGCCCTCGCCGCCTACCGGCGGCGCGACCGGCGGCTGGGCGCGTGAAGAGCCCGGCGCCACCGCCACCGCGGCGACCGCTGGCCGTCCTGGACATGGACGGCACCCTCTTCCCCGGCACCCTGGGCACCGAACTCCTCGCCCGTCTGGCACATGCCGGAATCACCGATACCGCCCACGCCGAAGCCGCACGGGCCGCGCTCCGGCGGTACCGCGACGGCCATGCCCCCCTCACCCCGGCCGCCACCGCCGTCTACGCCCACTACGCGGCGGCGCTCAAGGACCGGCGTCCCGCCGACGTGGAGCGGGCCGCAGACGCGGTCTGGGCCTCGGCCCGCCGGCGGCTGTTCCCTTTCGCCCGGCCCCTGCTGAAACGGCTGAGGGACGCCGGCTTCACCTGCGTACTCGTCTCGGGCAGCCCGCAGGAGGTGGTCCGCCTCGCCGCGGCGGACCTGGGCATCGTCCATGCCCGCGGTACGACCGCCGAGATCCGCGGCGACCGCTACACCGGGACGCTCACCGCCGCCCTCGGTCTGCCGGGCGGGAAAACCGGCGCCCTGGAGGCACTGGGCGTACACCCGCCACCCGCCGCCGGCCCGGACATCGCCTTCGCCGTGGGCGACTCCATCAGCGACGCCGAGATATTCCACCGCACCGCCCACCCGGTCGCCTTCGAACCCGATGCCCAGCTCGCCCTGCTCGCGCGCCGGCACGGGTGGCCGATCGCCCACCGCCACGATCTCCTGGAGATCGTCGACGCCACGGGTCCGTTGCTCCGCTGAGGTGCCGGGACGGGGACGGCGGTGTCAGGCGGGGCCCGGCGGGGGCGGCTCGTCGAGTTCCGCACGCGACTGTGCGAAGAGCCGGGCCAGGTTGTGCATCTGGTAGCAGCCCGGTCCCATCGACATCAGAAGCCCGGTGTCCACCAGGCTCTCCAGCAATTCCTCCGTCGCCTCCGCGCCGCGGCCGAGCCGAGCCGCCATGACCGGCAGGGTGACGAACGGGCCGGCGAACGAGCCGAACAGGCGGAGCGCGCGCTTCTGCTCCTCGTCGAGCTGCCCGTAGCCCAGCTCGAAGGTGGCCTTCACGGCGAGGTCCCCGGCCTGGAGCTCGTCGAGCCGATGGCGTTCGTCCGCGAGTCTCGCCGCGAGGACCGAGACCGTCCAGGTGCGGCGGGCCGCGAGGCGGGAGGCCGCGATCCGGATGGCCAGGGGAAGGAAGCCGCAGGCCGTCACCACGTCCAGGGCCGCCGTGCGTTCGGGGGCGACCCGCTCTTCGCCCACGATCCTGGTGAAGAGCTGGAGCGCCTCCTGCGGGGACATCTCGTCCAGGTCCACCAGATGGGAGCCGGCCAGGTCGAGCATGCGGATCCGTGAGGTCACCAGGGTCGCGCAGCCTTCGCCGCCGGGCAGCAGGGGCCTGACCTGGGCCGCGTCCCGGGCGTTGTCCAGAAGGACCAGCACCCGGCGTCCGCCCAGCACCGACCGGTAGAGCGCCGAGCGCTCGACGAGGGTCTCCGGGATCGCCGAGTCCGCCGTGCCGAGCGCCCGCAGGAACGCCCCGAGGACCGTCCGGGGGTCCGCGGGCCGGGAGCCGGTCCCCTGGAGGTCGGCGTACAGCTGACCGTCGGGGAAGTGCGGGCGGGCGGCGTGCGCGACGTGCACGGCGAAGGTGGTCTTGCCGACGCCGCCGATTCCGCCGATCCCGGCGAGCGCGGACACCGCCATCGCGTCGCCCTCCGCGCGCGTGAGCCGCGCGGCCAGTTCGCGTACGGAGGAGACGCGCCCGGTGAAGTCCGGTACGGCCGCCGGGAGCTGGGCGGGGCGCACCGGGGCCGGGGCGCTCTCCCGCACGGCCTCGCCCGGCCGGGCGAGCTCCTCGTCGGCCCGGAGGATCCGCTGCTGGAGGCGGGAGAGTTCGGGGCGCGGGTCGACGCCGAGTTCGTCGGCGAGGAGACGGCGGGTGTCGGCGTACACGGCCAGCGCCTCGGCCTGCCGCCCGCTGCGGTACAGGGCGAGCATGAGCAGCTCGCGGAGGCGTTCGCGCAGGGGGTGGGCGGCGGTGAGCGCGGTGAGTTCGGAGACCGCCTCGGCGTGACAGCCCGCCTCCAGGTCCAGGTCGAGCCGCACCTCGGTGAGCTGGAGACGCCACTCCTCTAGCCGGGTGCGCTGGGTCTCGGCGTACGGCCCCGGCACGTTCGCCAGGGGCTCGCCCTCCCACAGGGTGAGCGACTCGTTGAGGAGGGTGCGGGCCCGGTGCCGGTCGCCCCCGGCCCGCGCCTTCTCCGCGGCCATCGCCAGCTCCTCGGCGGCGTTGAGGTCGAGGGTGCCCGCGTCGACGCGGATCGCGTAGCCGCCCGACTCGCTCACCAGCACCCCGGGGCCGAAGATCTTGCGCAGCCGCGAGGCGTAGGTACGGAGCGCGGCCAGCGCCTGGGAGGGCGGGTCCTCGCCCCAGATGCCGTCGATCAGCTCGGAGGCCGTCGCGGTGCGCCCGCCGCGCATCAGCAGGGCGGCGAGCAGCGCCCGCTGCTGCGGGGAGCCCGAGGGCAGGGGGTGACCGTCGAAGGAGACCCTGACCGGCCCGAGCAGCATGAAGTACGGGCCCGGCGCGGGCACGGGGGCGGGTGCCTCGATCACCGGCCGCGCCGTCCGCGGGGCCGGTGGTGCCGGCGGGCGCGGGCCCGGAAGGGCGCCCGGGGCCGGGGCGGCGCGCGGGGCCGGGGGGATGCGCGTCCCCAGGCCCAGTGCGCGCCGCCACGCGGTGATCCACGGCTGATGGGCCGCCTCGGCCGTGCGGCACGCCGTCAGATATCCGATCAGCTGTCGCTCGTCCCGCGGCACGGTCCGGCCGAGCACGATGCGGTGCGCCGTGCTGTGCGGAAGCCTGCCCAGTCCGCCGGCCCGCCGCTCCATCTCCCGCATGGACGGCCGCCCCGCCGACGCGTGCAGTTCCAGCAGTCCCGCCCGGAGCGCGTCGATGTCCTCGATCTCCTGGGGATCCGGCGCGCGTCCGCTCGTGACACCGCGCCGCTCCGCCCTGCGGGCCGCCACCCACAGCTCCATGGCCGCGTCGACGGAGGCTCCGCACGCCCGCGCGTACTCCTTCACACTGCGGGCGCTCGGTACCGCCCGCCCCGACGCGGCCCGTTGCAGGGTCGTGGCATGGCAGCCCGCGCGGGACGCCAGTTGTGCGTACGACCAGCCCCGGGCCGCCCGCTGGTCACGCAGCCACTGCGCCAGCGTAACCAGCGCCCGGTTGGACGTCCTTATCGGATTCTCCCTGCGTCCCGCCACCGCGATGCTCTCAGGGCGCGGAGATCGCGTGTGCCATACGCATGATCGTGCGGCCCGGCCCCGGGGTTCCGCACCGCAGGACCCGCACCGTGACGGCCGCCACCAGGCCCGCGCCGCCCAGTACCGCGAGGATCGACGCCGGTGCCAGGCCGGACACCGACAGCCCGCAGGCCAGCACGGCGATGACCACGATCACGACGGCGTCGGACAGGGAGTGCCGATGCGGACCGGGAACACCCTGCACGACACAGCGCGCCGGCGGAGAGGTACTCGACATGGTGCTGCCTCCTGAGAATCGAAGCCCACGCGCGGGGCGTGTGGGCGTGTTGCGGGCTCCAAGGGCATTGCGTCCGACCGGCGTTTGCCGACGCCGGCGGGATCTGAAGCGTGCCACCCTCCCGGGCGCTCGCGGCAGCCCCCGGGAAGTTGATGCGCGCGCGTCCACGCGCCGGAAGCGGCCCCTCGCGGGCCTCTCGCACAAGAACCCGATCTCGACCTGCTGGTCCGCGCGGGGAAGGACGCCCGGGGCGCGATGCGCGGCGTATTGATGCAGGGGCGTCCCAGTGTTGATGCACGGCCGTCCCAGCCGCCTTCACCGTTCGCTTAAAGGTCTCGGCGATTCTCTTCAGGCGACCGGAACACTCCGGCCGTTCCTGAGAGTTGCGGGCTCCAGCCACACGATCAGGAGACCGGTGGGGCACGTTGCCGCGTGTGCCGACCGAGATCGGCGCTCCGCCCGGCGGAGCGCCGATCCAGGCCCTCGTCGGCCGCTCAGCGCCGTACGCGGGGCATGCCCAGGCCGATCCAGGCGATGATCTCGCGCTGGATCTCGTTGTTGCCGCCGCCGAAGGTGAAGACCACGGAGGAGCGGTAGCCGCGTTCCAGCTCGCCGTGGAGGACGGCGGAGGCGGAGCCCTCCTTGAGGGGGCCGGAGGCGGCGAGGATCTCCATCAGCCAGCCGTAGGCGTCGCGGCGCGCC
The DNA here is from genome assembly GCF_039532665.1 of Streptomyces amakusaensis. Lineage (NCBI taxonomy): Bacteria > Bacillati > Actinomycetota > Actinomycetes > Kitasatosporales > Streptomycetaceae > Streptomyces > Streptomyces amakusaensis. The sequence continues at coordinate 163,328 of NZ_BAAASB010000012.1, forward strand.
TCGGAGCTGTAGACCTTGACGGCGGAGGCGTCGTGGGGGGTGAGGGTGCCGTCCTCGACGGCGCTGACCATCTGCCAGTTGAGGAGTTTGAGGGCGTCGAGGCGGGTGTGGGCGCGGGCCAGGAGGGTGCGGACCCAGGAGAGGTCGACGACGCGGCGGCCGTCGGCGATTTTGGTGGCGGCGGCCCAGTCGCGGACGTCGCTGAGGGCCCGAATGGCTGTCGCGCCGTGGGCGGCGAGGGTGACGCGTTCGTGGTTGAGCTGGTGGGTGATCAGCCGCCAGCCCTCGTTCTCGGGGCCGACCCGGCGGGTGGCCGGGACGCGGATGTTCTCGTAGTGGCTCGCGGTGGTGTCGTGGGAGGCGAGGGTGTTGATGAGGGTGCAGGAGTAGCCGGGGTCGGCGGTCGGTACGAGGAGGATGCTGATGCCCCGGTGCGGGGGCGCGGCGGGGTCGGTGCGCACGGCGAGCCAGACCCAGTCGGCGGTGTCGCCGTTGGTGGTCCAGATCTTCTGGCCGTCGACGGTGTAGTGGCCGGTCAGCTCGTCGCCGGAGCGCACGGCGCGGGTCTTGAGGGCGGCGAGGTCGGTGCCGGCCTCGGGTTCGCTGTAGCCGATGGCGAAGTCGATCTCGCCGCTGAGGATCCGGGGGAGGAAGTGGGCCTTCTGCTCCTCGGTGCCGAAGCGCATGATCGTGGGGCCGACGGTGTTGAGCGCCATCAGGGGCAGTGGTACGCCCGCCTGGGCGGCCTCGTCGAAGAAGATGAACTGTTCCATGGGGCTCAGCCCGCCCCCGCCGTACTCCTTGGGCCAGCCCGCGCCGAGCCTGCCGTCGGCGCCGAGGCGGCGGATGGTGGCGCGGTAGAAGCGCTTGCGCTCGGCGGGGTCGGCGTGGCGGGCGTAGGCGTTCTCGGGCACGAGTTCGGCGAAGTACTCGCGCAGTTCGGCGCGGAGCCGCCGCTGTTCGGGTGTGTGGGCGAGGTGCACGGCCCCTCCAGAGTCTCGGTCCGTACCGGACGCGGCGCACACGGTAGAACGTGTTGCAAGAATCTGGAAGGGGCGCGGATCCCCGGACTCCGCCGGGCCGGACGGCCCGGAAGACCGTCCGGCCCGGCGGAGGCGGTGGTTCCTACAGCTCGGTCCAGGTGAAGGCCACCCGGTCACCGGCCTTGATCCGGAACTGGCAGCCGCCGACCGGGGTCGCGACGCCGTTGACGGAGATGTTCCAGTACGCCGTGGAGCCGCCGGCGCTGCCCGCGATGGTGGTCACGAAGTAGTCGTCGAACGACGGGTACCAGACGCCGTCCCAGGTGAAGCCCGCCGCGCTCGCCGCGTCGTCGAGGGCGGCGGTGGGGGTGGCGCCGGGGGTGGGGTTGTGGCCGTTGTTGGTTCCGTCGCAGATGTGTGTGCCGCCGGAGGCCGTGGTGACGTTGTGACCGGTGGTCGTGATGTTGGAGCTGTAGATCGTGGAGGTGGGTCCGGTCACCGTGAGGTGGACGGTCACCGGGGTGGCCAGGGCCGTCGCGGGGGCGGCGGTCGCCGCGGGGGCCCAGAAGGTGAGCGCGAGGGCGAGGGCCGCGGTGGCCGCGGCGAAACGCCGGGAGATGCTGCCGATCATGGGGTGGTTCTTCCTCTCGGGAAGGCGGGTGGAACGGAGATGGGGGGTGGTCAGGAGGCGCGCCGGCGCAGACGTACGGCGTAGAGCGCGCCGCCTCCGCAGGCGATGAGGGCCAGGGCCGTCGCGCCGTAGGTCAGGGCGGTCGATCCGGTGGCGGCGAGCGGACCGCCGGAGGAGGCTCCGGTGGAGCCCGTGCCGGTGGAGCCGGAGGCCGCGGTCTCGGTGGCCGTCGCCGTGGCCGTGGCGGACGCCGTCGCGGTCGAGTCGGAGTAATCGGGGTACGAGTCCGAGGAGTCCGACGGATCGGCGGAGGTCGGCGAGGTGTCGCCGGGGGTGTCGGACGACGTCCTGCTCGGCGTCTTGCTCGGCGTGGGCGTCGGAGTCGGCGTGGGAGTGGGCGTCGGAGTGGGGGTGGGGGTGGGGGTGGGGGTGGGAGTGGGCGTCTCCTCCGGAGCGCATTCGATGGCCGCGAGGTCCTCGGCCGCTCCCCTGCCGTCGATGTCGGCGAGCGACTCGCCCGCGAGCGCCGGGACGACCTGCGCGGTGGCGCGCAGCGCCGATCCGTCGGCCTTGGGCTCCATGTAGCCCACCGCGCCCCGGTCGGCGGCCGGCGCGTCACAGCCGAGCTGCATGCTCCGCAGCCAGGCGATGCCCTTGACGGCGGCCTCGGCACGGCCTCCGGCGGCCAGTGCCTGGACGGCCAGGGCGGTGGAGTTGGAGTTGCCGGCCGTGGGTGTGCCGAAGCCGTTGTCGCCGAAGCCGCCGTCGGACCGCTGCTGCTGGATCAGCCAGCGGAGCGCGGGCTTCACGTCCGCCTTGCGGTTCGCGCCCAGGAGCGCCTGGACGGCTATGCCGGTGCTGTCGGTGTGGGACTTGCACTTGGCGGGATCGGCGCGGAAGTTCAGCGGATATCCGCCGTCGGCGCAGCGGGAGGCGGCGAGGAAGTCGACGGCCTTGGCCGGGAGTTTCCCGGTGCGTTCCAGGGCGAGGACGGCCAGGGACTGGCCGAACTGGTTGGACATGTCGCCGCCGACCCGGTCGTCGGTGAAGCGGCCGTTCTCCTGGAGCCGGCCGAGCAGCGTGGCCTCCAGGTCGTGGCCGCCGAACTTCTTGGGGTCCCGGCCCTGGACGGCGGCGACCAGGGCGAGCTTGGCGGTGCCGCCCATGTTGACCCTGCCGGGTGTGCCGCCGGTGATATAGCTCGTGGCGTTGAGCTCCAGCCAGTCGGTCGCCCTGGCCGCCGTCCTGCCGCCCTTCCCGGTGGAGGCGAGGGCGAGGACGATGTCGGCGGTGAGCCCGTGGTCGCCCTTGGCGTTGCTGCCGTCGGCCAGCTTCGAGGCCATCCAGGTGGCCGCCGCGTCCGAGGGGGAGAACAGCGGTGCGGCGGCGGGGCCGTTCGCGGCGGCGGTGTGCGTGCCGCTCACTCCGGCCGCCGCGATCGCGCCCGCGACGGCGAGGGCGGGTAGCGCTGCGGCCAGTCTCCGCAGGGGTCGCGTGGGCGTGCTCATCGGTACTCCTCGGTACGGCGGGGCGGGATCGGGTACGGGATCGGGGCGGGATCGGGGGCGGTCATGCGCGGGGAGGGTCGAAGGTGACGGGAGCGTCGAAGGCGGCGCGCCGGGACGCCCGGCGCAGCACGGCCAGTACGGCGGGGCCGACCAGCACGATGGCGAGGAGGTTGGTGAGCGCGCGTCCGGTGTCCCAGCCGAAGGTGGAGGTGGTCAGCGTGAAGATGAGGAAGGTGTGCAGGTTCTCGGCGACCGGGGCTCCGGGGTCGAAGGAGAGCTGGGTGTCGGTCCCGGCGGTGAAGGGCCAGAACCACATGTTCATGAGGAGGCCGAACGTGTAGGCGGCGACGACTCCGTAACAGGCGAGCAGGGCGATCTCGGCCCGTCCGGTGACCCGCCGGGGCAGCAGCCCCGCGCCGAGCCCGATCCAGGCGGAGGAGATCATCTGGAACGGCAGCCAGGGGCCGACTCCGGCGGTGAGCAGCGCGGAGGCGAAGAGCGAGAGCGCGCCGAGCACGAAGCCGAACCCCGGGCCGAACACCCGTCCGGCGAGGACCAGGAGGAAGAAGACGGTCTCGATGCCCGCCGTGCCCGCGCCGAGCGGGCGCAGTCCGGCGTTGACGGCGGAGAGCACGCCGAGGAGTGCGAGGACCTTGGGGTCGATGCCGCCCGAGGACATCTCGGCGAGGACGACGGCGAGGACCACCGGCATCACGATGATGAAGATCAGCGGGGCGTCGGCGGAGTGGGCCACGGCCTCGGGCCGGGGCGGGGCGAACAGCGGCCAGAAGAACATGACCAGTCCGGCGGCGCTCGCCAGGGCCAGGACGACGGAGGTGCGCGGCCGTATCCGCAGCACGGAGACGCGCCGGCCGCCGGGGCTCATGCCGTGGCCTCCTCTGCGGCGGCGAGGGCGGCGGCGATCTGTTCCACGGTCAGCCAGGGCTCCGGCGCGAGCACCTTGGCGACCTGTGGGGCGAACGCGGGTGAGGCGACCACCACTTCGGCGGTCGGCCCGTCCGCGACGATCTCCCCCTCGGCCATCACGATCACCCGGTCGGCGGCCCCGGCCACGAACTCCACGTCGTGGGTGGCCACCACCACCGCCCGGCCCTCGGCGGCGAGCCGACGGACGATCCCGGTGAAGCGGGCCTTGGCGTGGTAGTCGAGCCCCCGGGTGGGCTCGTCGAGGAGTACGGTCCCGGGGGCCGCGCCCAGCTGTACGGCGAGCACGAGGGCGAGCTGCTGGCCCTCGGAGAGGTCGCGGGGGTGGCGGTCGCCGGGGATCCCGGGGGCGATGGAGTCCAGCAGTGCGCGGGAGACGCCCGTCGCCGCGCCGGACTCGGTGTCGCCCTGGGCGCACTCGGCGTCCACGGTCTCCAGATAGAGCAGGTCGCTCGCGGTCTGCGGCACCAGGCCGACCAGTGCGCGGGCGGCGCGCGCCGACACCTTCCCCGGGTCGGAGCCGAGCACGTCGACCGTGCCGGACCGGCGCGGCCCCGAACCCTGGAGCGCCCAGAGCAGCGAGGACTTGCCGGAGCCGTTGCGGCCCATGAGCGCGACGACCTCGCCGGCGCGGAGTTCGAGATCCACCTCCCGTACGGCGATGGTCCCGCCGTACGCGACGGTCACCCGCGCTCCCGTCAGCAGGGTCTTTCCGGCGGTGGGCGCGGGGGCGGGCGGGGTGCTGCGGGCGAGCCGGCTCCTCAGCGGTCCCGCGGCGCGGCGGGCGTCGCGCACGGACAGCGGGAGCGGTCGCCAGCCGGCGAGCCGGCCCAGCCGTACGACCGGGGGCGCGACGTCACTGTCGGCCATCAGCTCGGCGGGCGGGCCGTCGCGCACGGTGCCGTCGCCGACGAGATGGAGCAGCCGGTCCGCGTACGGCAGGACCCGCTCCACGCGGTGTTCGGCGAGCAGCACCGTCGTACCGAGGTCGTGGACGAGCCGGACGACGGCGGCGAGGACCTCCTCGGCGGCCGTGGGGTCGAGCGCGGAGGTGGGCTCGTCGAGTACGAGGACCCGGGGGTGGGCGGTGAGCACCGAGCCGATGGCGACGCGCTGCTGCTGGCCCCCGGAGAGGGTGCGCAGGGCGCGGCGGCGCAGTTCGGCGATGCCGAGCAGATCGAGGGTCTCCTCGACGCGTTTGCGCATCACGTCGGAGGGCAGGCCCAGCTGTTCCATGCCGTAGGCGAGTTCGTCCTCGACGGTGTCGGTGACGAATCCGGCCAGTGGGTCCTGGCCGACGACGCCGACGAGATGGGCGAACTCCTGGGGCGGATAGTGGGCGGTGTCCTGGTCCGCGACGCTCACCCGGCCGCGCAGACGGCCGCCGGTGAAGCGGGGCACCAGCCCGTTGACCGCGCCGAGCAGGGTCGATTTGCCGACTCCGGTGGCTCCGGTGACGAGGCAGAGTTCGCCCTCGCCGATGTGGAGGCCGACGTCGGCGAGGGCGGGGCGGTCCGCGCCGGGGTAGTGGAAGGTCACCTGTTCGAAGGAGATCACGCGGCCGGCTCCTTGGCGGTGGACACCGGTACCGGTTCCGGTTCCTCCTGGGTGAGGGCGGGCGGGGGTGCCAGCCAGGCGGGCAGCGCGCCGACGAGGATCGCCAGGGCGGGCAGAGCGGAGAGTTCGGGCCAGGTCAGAGGGGTGAGGGAGGGGTAGAGGCCGGCGGGGTCGACCTGGGAGCTGAGATACATCAGGGTCGCGGCGGCGATTCCGGAGAAGGTGACGGCGAGTTCGCCGGCCCGCCAGCGGTCCGGGCGGTAACGGCTGCGGCGCAGCCGCCGTCCGCCGAGCACGAATCCGGCGACGGCGACGAGGAGCCCGGCGGTCAGCATCGGCGCGCCCAGATAGACGGGGGTGGTGGCGTCCATGACTCCGTACAGCCCGGCGCAGATCCCGAGCAGGCCGGTGATCACCAGGAGTCCGGTGATCAGCCGGGTGGCGGGGTCGATCCGGCCGGTGCGGCCGTAGCCGTGCGAGGCCATCGCGGCGGCGAGCGCGAGTGAGCGGTTCAGGGCGTCCTCCAGCACCGGGACGAGGATCCCGCGCAGGGCGCGCGGCCCTTTCCGGCCGCCTGCCCGCAGCCGGCGGGCGCGGCGCACCCGCTGCACGCTCTCGACCAGTTGCGGGGCGACGGTGAGCGCGACGACGACGGCCGTGCCGATCTCGTACAGCGCTCCGGGCAGGGTCTTGAGCATGCGTTTGGGGTTGGCGAGCGCGTTGGCCGCGCCGACGCAGACGACCATGACGGCGAGTCTGAGCCCGTCGTAGAAGCCGCCGAGGAGCTGCTCGGCGGCGACCGGGCCGAAGAGTCTGATGCCTGCGGCCCAGGCGGGCAGGGGGATCTGCGGGAGGGTGAAAAGGACGATGTCGCCCTGTCCGCCGCCGAAGACGATCCGGAACACCACGCGGCCGGTGACGATGAACGCGCCGAGCAGCAGATACATCCGGAAGGCGAGGGCCCAGGGCGCGTCGCCGCGCCGCCGGACGACCACATGGCCGCAGACCGCGAGGATCAGCGCCAGCAGCAGGGGGTTGGTGGTGCGGCCGGCGGCGGTGGCCAGGGCGAGCGCCCACAGCCACCACGCGCCGGGGTGCAGGGCGCGGGGCAGCGGCGGGAACCGGAGGGCCGCGAGGGGCGGGAGGGAGGGGCGTGCGGTCATGCGGAGTCGTCGGCTCGCGCCGCGCGCCGTCTGCGCCACGCGGTGGCCCCGGCGGCGAGCAGCAGCAGGGCGAGGGCGGTGAAGCCGGCGACCGTGCTGAGCGGGATGCCCCGGCCGGCCGCCTCGCCGCTCTCGGTGGCCTCGGCGGCGGAATCGGTTCCGCTGTCGTCGGCTCCGGTCCACTCGGGGGCCTCACTGGGGGTGACGGCGGTGCCCGGGACGGGTTCTTCGGACGCGGCCGGTGCGGTCGCGGCGGAGGGGGCGGAGGGGGCGTCGCTCTTTCCCTCTGTCTTGGCGGGGGCACTCGGTACCGCCGGGCGGGAGGCGTCGGCCGATCCGCCGCCGCTGCCGCCGCTGCCGCTGCCGGAACCGGAACCGGAACCGGAGCCCGTCGAACCGGTGCCGCCCGTGGAGCCGGTCGAACCGTTGGAGCCGCCGGACGAGGAGCCGTCGCCGGTGGGCCCGGCGGTCGGCCCGGACGACGGTTTCGGCTCCGGCTCCGGCTTCGGCTTCGGCTTCGGCTTCGGAGCGGGGGACGGTGCGGGGCGTAAGGGGGCGAGGCGCGGCGGCGTACTGGCCGTCTCCGTCTCGTTCATGGAGAACGACCAGCCCTCGAAGCTGCCCGGCGGGGGCTTGCGGTTCATCACGCCCCACTGGCTGTAGCTCCACTTCCCCCGGTCGGGGGCGTGCCAGTACGACCAGTAGGCGGAGGCGGGCGGGGTGTCGACGCAGGACTCGTCGGCCGGGCCGGGCCTGCCCTCGATCCGGCAGATGAACGCCTCGCCCCAGCGGTTGGTCCCGGCGATCCGGATGCCCGCGTTCTTCAGCGCGGCATGGCCGGTGGCCTGGTCGCCGGGGGCACAGCGGACGATGGTGGTGCCGCCGAGCCTCTGGAAGTCGATGACGACGGTCACCCCCTTGTCGTCGGGGCAGTGTCCAGGCGTGCCCTTGTCCTGGTCGATCGCGAACGCCGGTGGCGCGGCGGCGACTTCACCGGTGAGCCCGATTCCGGCCGAGGCCGCCGTCAGGGTGAGCGCGAGGCCGATCGCGCGCGGGGCGCGGAGGCCGCGCCGGTCGGTTCTCATGACGGCGTGCCCTCCTGGCGCTGCGGGGCGGGGTGTTCGGCGGGGCACGCGGCGGCCTGCGGCGCGACCGCCCGTAATGTCCAGTGCATGACATCCCAGAGGACGGGGGCCGGGCGGGCCGAGGGGCGCGAGGCCCTACGGGGGAGGTGCGGCACACGGCGGGCGTCGACGGCTCGCGCCGTCGCACCCGGTGTCCCGGCCGCGACTCTGGCGACGGGTCTGACGCCGATCATCCGAAGGACCCTCCCGGAGAAGGCCGGCATCGGGATCCCGGGCGGGCTTCGCACACGACAAACCCCTGACGCGTATCCACGGTGAGGACGGATACGTCAGGGGCCCGAGTGGTTCAGATACCGGGCTCCACTCTGCAGACCATGACAGTGAGAAGCAGTGCGCACACACGGCTGGGCGGTCCGACTCGCGGCACAACGGATGCGGTGCCGCTCACGGTTGCAGGTCAGCGCCGGATTCCCACCGGCTTTCCCCATCCGTATGCGTATGAAGTTGTCGGCCCCGGCCACATGGATCACTCTGTTCACGCGGGCAGAGACAGCGGCATCCTATGTGCGTCCCGACCGTGCCGCCACCCCCTGGGCACGGCCACGAACATCACTCGGAAGGAACGGCCCATGGCCCCGGACGCGACCGAAACCGTACTGCTGCGCTCCGAGGGCCGCGCGGCCCGTATCACCCTCAACCGGCCGCGCGCCCTCAACGCCCTGACCCGCCCGATGGTCCGGGCCGTCGACGCGGCGCTCGCCGCGTGGGAGCGGGACGGGAGCGTGGCCGCGGTGGTGATCGCGGGGGCGGGCGAGCGCGGGCTCTGCGCGGGCGGCGACATCCGGGCGATCCGCGCGGACGCCCTCGCCGGCGGGCGGGCCTCCCTGGATTTCTGGCGGGACGAGTACCGGCTCAACGCCCGCATCGCGCGCTTCCCCAAGCCGTACGTCGCCCTCATGGACGGCATCGTGATGGGCGGCGGGGTGGGCGTCTCGGCCCACGGGAGCGTACGCGTCGTCACCGAGCGCTCCTCGGTGGCGATGCCGGAGACGGGCATCGGCTTCGTCCCCGACGTGGGCGGTACGTATCTGCTGTCGCGCGCCCCCGGCGAACTGGGCACCCTGCTGGCCCTCACCGGAGAGCCGGTGGGCGCGGCGGACGCCCTGCTGTGCGGGCTCGCCGACCACTTCGTACCGGCGGCACGGCTGACCGGCTTCGCCGCCGCCCTGACGGACTCCGAGGTCATGGACGCCGTGCACCGGTACGCCGGCCCCGCTCCGGAGGGCCTCCTCGCCGGCCGGCGGGAGTGGATCGACTCCTGCTGCGCGGGGGACTCGGTGGAGGAGATCGTGGAACGGCTGCTCGGCCACGGCGACCCCGGGGCGAAGGAGGCGGCGCGGACGATTCTCACCCGGTCACCCACCTCGCTGAAGGTCACCCTCGCTTCGCTGCGCCGGGCGCGGGCGCTGGCTTCGCTGGAGGAGGTGCTGGAGCAGGAGTACCGGGTGTCGTGCGCGGCGTTCCGCTCCCCCGACCTGGTCGAGGGGGTACGGGCCCAGGTCGTCGACAAGGACCGGAGTCCGCGCTGGTCCCCGGCGGAGCTGTCCGGGGTGTCGGAGGCGGCGGTGGCGCGGTTCTTCGCCCCGCTCCCGGAGGGGGTGCCCGGTCTGTTCGGGGACGGGGAGGAGTACGGGGAGGAGCACGGGAAGGGGAAAGGGCTCTAGCGGGTGGGGCGGAGCAGGAGGAGGGCGATGTCGTCGCCGTGGCGGCCTGCCGGGGTGTCGGGGCCGACGAGGGCGTCGGCGATGGCTTCGAGGGGGCCGGTGGCACGGGCGAGGCGGGCGGCGAGGGCGGCGAGGGCGTCGTCCATGTCGGTGCCGGGGCTCTCGACCAGCCCGTCGGTGTAGAGGGCGAGTACGGATCCGGGGCGCAGGGTCATGGTCGTGGTGGGGTAGTCGGCGGCGGGGTCGACGCCGAGCAGCGGGCCGCCCGCGATGTCCAGGACGCGGACGGTGCCGTCCGGTTCGCGGAGGAGCGGGTGGGGGTGTCCGGCCCGGGCGAGGTGGGCGCGGTGGGCGCGCAGATCCAGGTGGAGGTAGGCGCAGGAGGCCAGCAGGTCCTGGTCGAGGTCGATCAGGAGCCGGTTGGTGGACTCCATGACCTGGCCGGGCGGCTGGCCGACGGCGGTGTAGGCGCGGACGGCGGTGCGGACCTGGCCCATCAGGGCGGCGGCGGTGACGTTGTGGCCCTGGATGTCGCCGATGACGGCGGCGGCGGTCCGGCCGGTGGGGATGAGGTCGTAGAAGTCGCCGCCGATGTCCATGCCCTCGGTGGCGGGCCGGTAGCGGGCGGCGACCTCCAGTCCGTCGAGGGCGGGGAGGGAGCGCGGCAGCAGGGCCTCCTGGAGGCCGTGGGCGAGGCGGTGTTTGGTGTCGTACAGCCGGGCCCGCTCCAGGGCCTGGGCGATCAGCCCGCCGAGGCCGGTGAGCACGGACCGTTCGTCGGTGGAGAAGCGGTGTTCCTCGGCGAAGCCGAGGACGCAGGTGCCGACGGGCCGTCCGGAGGCGATGAGCGGGAGATAGGCCCAGGCGGCCATGCCGTCGGGGGTCGCGTACCGCTCGGGGTAGACGCGCTCCAGCTGTTCGCGGGACTCGAAGAACGAGGGCACTCCGGTGATCAGGGACTGGGCCCCGGGGATCTGCGAGGTGAGCGGCACTCCGTCGAACCGCTCCACGACCTCCGGGTCGCGGTAGCCGCGGTGGCCCAGGACGCGGAGGCGGCCGTTGTCGGCGGCGAGGATCACCAGTGCGCTGCCGCCCAGGGAGGGCATGATCTCGTCGGCGACCAGGCCGATCACGTCGGAGACGCCCACGGCCTCCGTCAGCGCGATCGCCAGGTTGGCGATGTGGGAGATGGTGACCAGCCGGGGCGGACGCTCGTCCCGGCTCTCCCCGGCGGCGATGTCGCTCACCCCGGCCCGGGCCGGGGTGATCTGGACGCTGACGCCGTCGCGGCCGGGGTGCAGCCGGAAGGCGAGCCAGTCGCGCGGCGGTCTCAGGACGCTGAAGGAGGTGGTGTGCTGGCTCAGCATCGCCGCCCGGTAGCGGTCCTCGTACACGGGGTCGTTCAGATAGGGCAGCGCGGTCCACAGCTGGCTGCCCGCGAGCAGGGGGACCGGGATGCCGAGCAGTTCGCCGGTGGCGGCGTTGGCGTAGGTGACGCGCCCGTTCACATCGAGGCCGCACACGCCGTCCGGCAGCCGGTCGAGCATCCGTACCGCCTCGGTCGCGGCGGAGGCGGCGGCCGGGGCGTCGGAGCGGGGGAACTGCGGCTCGACGACGAGCGGGCGGCCCTGTTCGGCGGCGCGCCGGAATCTGAGCGCGAGATGGTCGCAGGCGGCGGTGATCAGGGCGCGCTCGGTGGTGGACAGCTCGGGCGGGTGGGAGGCGGGCCAGGTGATGTAGAGGGCGCCGTAGGGGATTCCGGCGCTGATGAGCGGCGCGGCGGCGAGGCAGTACGGGTACGGCAGGACGACGGCGATGCGCGGATAGCGGCGGGCCATGTCCTCCTCGCCCGCGACCCAGACCACCCGGCTCTCGCGCACCGACTGGGCGACAGGGATGGGGGCGGTGAGCGCGACCCGTTCCCAGGGCGCGGAGAAGGCGCGGGGCAGGCCCGCCTTCACGACCATCTCCAGCATCCGGCCGCTGTCGCCGCCGCCGGCCGGTGAGCCGCTGAGCAGGTACAGCGCGCCCGAGTGCGCGTGGACGTCCTCCATCAGCCCGGCCAGGGCGAGTGACAGCGACGGCTGGAAGCCGCCCTCGTCACCCCGGCGGGCTCCGTCGCCGCCGCGGCCCGACGCTGCGGCCCCGGGGGCACGCGGCCCGGTCAAGCTGAAGCACCTCCTCAAGCCCGCTCATCACCAAGGCTGCCGGGTGAGGCGGTTTCTCGCACGGCGGGACGGGTGACGGCGGGCCGTGGCCGGGGCGGCGGCCCGTACGGTGTGACCGGCGGCGGCCGGGACGGGGGCCCGGGCCACGGCCGGGGCGGCGGCCGGCACCTCGATCACGGCGTGCTCGGTGACCCCGTTCACGGTCACCGCGAGGGTCGCCGTCCCCGGGCGCAGTGCCGTGAGACGGCCCGTCGCCGGGTCGAAGGCGGCCGTGTGGCGGGGACCGGCGGTGTGTGCCGGGCCGAGGTGGAGGCCGCGGGAGCCGGTCCAGTCGACGCTGAGCGGGAAGGCCGCGGGAACCCGGCGTACACCCTGCGTGACCGTGGCCCGGACCTCTCCGGCGGAGCCCGGCGGCAGCAGGGCGGGGGCGTCGAGGGTGAGGGCGTCGACATGGGCGCGGGTCTGCACCGAGAGCCAGTCGGGCCGGGACTGCCAGGGCCTGCGGCGGGCGGCGGAGCGCTCGTCGGGGCCGACCCGGTCGACGCCGACCAGGGACCAGCCGGTGAAGCCGCCCCGGTCGGCCGGGCCCGCCGGGCTCTTCCCCGAGTTGCCGTTGATCAGATACGGCACGCCGTCGATGTGTTCGGCGTGGAAGACTCCGGCGTGCGCGCCGATGAACGCGGCCCCCTTGCCGGTCGTACGGCGGAACTCGGCGAGCCAGCGCTCGATCAGCGCCGCCTCCTTGCGGTCGCTCAGCCGACTGCCCTGTCCGGGCGTCGGATCGCGCGGCGGCACATGCTGGACCAGGACGACCGAGCCGGTGTCCGGGTCGGCCGCCGCCTCGTCGAGCCGCTCGCGCAGGGCCTTGATCTGGGCGAAACCGCCGCCGCGCAGGGTGAGCCGGGAGGTGTCGAGGGTGATCAGCCGGGTGCCCCGGTGGTCGAGGACGCGGTGCGCGGGGCCGAACTCGGCGGTGAAGTTCCCGATGCTCCCGCCCATGACCTCGTGGTTTCCCGGAACGTAGAGCCAGGGCAGCTCGCCGCCCAGCTCCTCGGTGAGCACCCGCCGCGCGAACGCCAGATCCGCCGGTGCGCCCTCGTCCACCAGATCGCCGTTGACGAGGAGGAAGTCGGGGCGCGCCGCTCTGATCTCGCGCAGGGTGCGCCGGGCCTGCCGGACGATGGCGCTGTCGGGGTCGCGGGCGACGAACTGCGCGTCGGACATCACCGCGAACCGCCACTCCCGGCCCAGGGTCTCGGCCCCCGTGTCGATCAGCGGATCGGGGGCGCGCGGCCGGTCGGGCAGATCGACGGTGGGCGGCACCTGCGCGGCGAGGCCGTCGACGACGACCTTTCCGGTGTACTGCCGGGCGGCGGCGGTCTCGGCGAGATAGAAGCGGTGCACCGACAGCGGTGTCGCCGCTGTCGGCGGCACGGTGAAGGTCACCCGCCGCCAGCCGGTCCAGGTGAGATACGGGCCGCGCAGCAGCTGGTCGGAGCCTGTCGCGTCCTTGAGATGGAGGGTGGGCCAGGCCCCCTGTCCGTCGCCGTCGATCCAGAGGGTCAGCGATCTCGGCCGTCCGGCCAGGGCGATCGGGCGGGGCGGGACGGCGTAGGCGGCGCGGGTCGCCGTCGAGCGGGTGAAGTCGTACGTCAGCTCCAGGCCGGTGCCGTCGTGGCCCTGCGGGGTCGCCGCGACCGAGCCGCCCGCGCGGGCGTGGGCGAAGGTCCAGGACCCGGCGTCGTCGAAGTCGGCGACCGGCTGTTCGGTGAGGCCGGTGGTGACCGCGAGCGAGGTGGTCACGGCCCGAGCGCCCCGAGCGCCCCGGACGGTCGCGGTGACCTCTCCCGCGCCGCCGCCGGTGAGCGCGGTGACGGTGAAGGATCCCCCGCCGTCGTCGGCGATGCCGAAGAGCGAGCCGTCGTGGGCGAGGCTCACATCGGCGGGCTCGACGGGCGCGCTGTTGCCCTGGGCGTCGAACCCGACGATCCCGAAGGTGCCGGTGGACCCCGCGCCGTCGAGTCCGAGACGGCCGGTGGTGGGCTCGATCCGTACGAGGTCGTCCAGCACGGTCAGTTCGACGCTGCCCCGGGCCCCGGCGCGTTCGGCGTGCACGGCGGTCGTGCCGCCCCGGCGGGCCCGGAAGACGCCCCGGGCATCGACGCCGCCCACCCGGGGCCGGGCGGTGCGCCAGTTCGGGGACCCCGCGGCGGGCCCGTAGCTCTCGTCGTACCCGGCGGCGGTGAGCCTCCGTGTCAGCCCGGGGAAGACGCGCTCGGGGTGGCCGCCGCGCACCGGGTCGGCGGTGGGCGCGCCGGCGGCGGGCGTTCGGGTGCGCACCCAGTAGCCGTGCGGCTTCCCGCTGCCGTCGGGCGCGGTGAGCGCGAGCCCGTTGGGCACGGTGCGCTCGCTGCCGTCGGACGGGCTGTTCTCCACCTGGAGCGCGTCGCTGCCGGGGGTGCGGGCGAGGAGGGTGGAGGAGCCGCCGCCGTCGAGGTTGAGGGCGCTGTGCGCGCCCGCCTCCTTCAGCATCACCCCGAGTTCGGTGAGGGTGACACCGCCGCTGTCGGCCTGGCGTCCGTCGACGGTGACGATCCGCAGGGCGGAGCCGTCCCGGGAGAAGCCGACGGCGGTGCGGGGCGCGGCGGTGTTGTTCGGCCTGCCCTCGTGGTTCTGCGGCACTCCGTCCACGACGAGGAGTTCGCGTCCGCCGACCGCCGTGCGGGGCACCGGGCCGCCGTCCGCGCGCGGCCGGAACTCCAGGCTCACCGCGTCGCCCGGGCGCAGCGCGGCGAGCCTGCGCGCGCCGTCCTCCCGGCCGGTCAGCACGGTGGTGCCGGGGGCGGGGGGCCCGCTGCCGGGGCGGTCGGCCACGGAGACCACGCGCCCGTCGCGGACGGTCGCCTCGGCGACCGGGCTCGCGCCGTCCACGGTCAGGGCGCGGTCGGCGCTTCCCCAGGCGGGGGTGTAGACCCCGATGCCCCCGGCCGGGACATTGGCCGCGTTGTAGGCGGTCAGCGGGTGCGGGCCCGTGGGCAGGGTGAGCGTTCCATCGAAATAGAGCCGCAGGATCCGGCCGGCGAGGCCGGGTCCGACGCCGACGGCGTGGTGCGCGCCGGGGGCGGGCGAGTGGGTGATCTCGCCGTTCCGGATGCCGGGGCCCTGGGGAGCGCCGGTCTGGCCGATGTCGAAGAAGTCCGCGTTGACGGCGGCGACGGTGCGCCGCCCGGGCCCCGGGTCGTGACGGGCGGCGAGGCCGGAGACGGTGTCGCGCCCGGTGACCTCGCCGGTGGAGAGGTAGTCGGCCGCCACTCCTTCGGCGGTGAGGTCGACGGAGAGCGCGTCGACACGCAGCCAGCGGTCGGATTCGAGACGGTCGTACGAGGTGAGGCTGATCCCCCGGGCGATCGGCCGGGATTCACGGGCGGTCTCGATGCCGTCCCCGTCCACCACGGCGCGCGGCCTCCCGGCGGAGCCCGTACCGCCGGTGCCCGGCGCGCTCGCGGGCGGCGGTGCGACGGGCCGCAGGACTTCGGCGGCGTTCCCCGGGCGGGGGTTCTCGTCTGAGTCGGCCGCGGCCGGGGAGAGTGCTCCCGCCGCGAGGGCGGACACCGTTCCGATCAGCACGAGAACGCGCCGGGTTCCGCCTGTTCCGCCTGTTCCGCCTCGGCCCACGATGCCTCCCGGGTGACCGCCGGCCGCGCGCCGGCCGAGCGCCGTCAGCGGACAGCATCCCGGGGCCTGCCTCCGGACACCAGGGCGCGGGCGTCGCGCGTCACGCCGGGGGGCTCCTCGGGCGGAGTGCCCGGGGGTGTGTCACCGGGAGTGCGCGCCCCGGCGCGGGGGGCGGCGCACGGGCCGAGGCCCGTACCCCCTGGGCCCCGTCCCGGTACCTCCGGCTCTCCCGGGACCGGCGGGAGGCGTGAGCGGCGGACCGGGGCGGCTCCGGGGCGGCCGTTCTCGCACCCCCGCGCGGCGGGAGAGCCGCCGGGGCGTTCGTCACTCGT
This sequence comes from Streptomyces amakusaensis, assembly GCF_039532665.1. NCBI lineage: Bacteria > Bacillati > Actinomycetota > Actinomycetes > Kitasatosporales > Streptomycetaceae > Streptomyces > Streptomyces amakusaensis. The sequence goes on from NZ_BAAASB010000012.1 coordinate 179,099, forward strand.
ACGGGCGATGGCGTCCCCGGCGGGTGGGCCGGGCCCGGACGGAGGGGTCAGTGGGCCGGGCCGTCGCTCTCGGTGTGGGTGCGGGCGCGGGCGCCGGCGCGGGTGCGGCCGGCTGAGACGGGGCGGTCCGGATGGCGGCGGAGATACTCCTCCTCCAGCTCGGCCATCCGGGTGGTGTGCGCGGCGAGCGCGGCCGGGGCTCCGTGCAGCAGGGTGTCGTGCCTGCTGCGGTGGATGTTCTCCAGCTCCCGGATCAGCTCCTGCTCGCTGAGGCGGGCGGCCTCGATGCCCCTGCGCTGGTTCTCGGACTCCGTCATGGCGGCCGTTCTCCTTCCGTCCGGCGGCCTGGGCGGGGTCTCGCCCACACCGGGCGGCCCGGGTGTCATTCCCGACTCTGCGGGAACCCGTGGAGTGCGCGCCATCCGGCAACCGTGCCCGGCCGCCGTCCCCCCGGCGGGCCGCGGGACACGCGCGGGAGGCCCGTGACTCGCGGGGAGGAGGGCCCGGGGGCAGGATGGGAGCCGAATCCCCGCCGCGCACCCCGGCCTGGGGAGTGTCTTCGAAGTAGCGTCGTCCTCCCGCAGGGAGGGTCTGGCGGGGTCTGGTGCGTGCGATCGCAAGGCGGAGGAGGGAGTCGACGCGGAGCGTCGGCGACCGACGACAACGCGGCGAGCGTGCGTGCCAGGGCACGACAGGCAGACGGGACTTCGAAGACACGACCCAGCGCCCGGGTCCGCCGAGGGCGGGCCGTGGACCGCGTACATCCCATCCCAGGACATGAGAGCGATGAACGAGAAGACGGACCCGGCCTTCGCGCCGGGGATGGCATCGAGCACCGAGATGGTCGGCGCGCCGTGCTGGGTCAGCCTCATGGCCCGGGACCTCGCCGCGTCGCAGGAGTTCTACGGCTCGGTCCTGGGCTGGGACTTCCGCAGGGGAAAGCTGGGCGACGGATTCAGTGTGGCTCTGGACGACGGCGCTCCGGTGGCCGGGATCGGGGGCCTGGCGGGCACCCTTCAGGTGGCCGTCGCCTGGACGCCGTACTTCGCCGTCGCCGACGCCGACGCGGCGGCGGCGCGCATCCGGGAGCGCAGCGGCACCGTCGCGGTGGGCCCGCTCGCCTTCTCGCTGGGGCGGGGCGCGCTGGCGGCGGACCGGGACGGGGCGGTCTTCGGCATCTGGGAGGGGGCGCTGATCCCCGACTGGCAGTCCGGTCACCAGGACGCGCCCGCGTGGCTGCTGCTGCGGACCCGGGACGCGTTCGACGCGGCGATCTTCTACGGCGAGGTGCTGGACTGGGCCGCCGAGCGGTCCGGCAGCTGCGATGTGAGCTACGAGAACGACGAGGTCGTGCTCATCAGCAATGGGCATGTGCTCGCTCGGCTCGGCTCGGGGGCGCGGGGCGCGGCCCCCGACCCGATGGCGCGCCCGCGCTGGGACATCCACTTCCCGGTCTCCGACGTGGACGCCACCTGCCGGGCGGCGCGCGACGGGGGCGGCACGGTGCTCGGCCGGTGGACGACCGACGCGGGCGTGGACGAGGCGGCCCTGGCCGATCCGGACGGCGCGCTGTTCACGATCACCGGCCGCTGACGGACGGGCGGGGCACGGCCCGCACCGCGCCGCGCTGTCCGCGCGGCGTCACCGGCCCTCCTGCCTGCGGCGGCGGGCCTCCCTCAGCGCGGCCTCCTCGCTCCGGCCGCTCTCCTTCTCGCGCAGCCCCTCGGCCCGCAGCCGCTCATTGTGCAGCGCGATGCCGTCGGCCTCCTTCTTGCGGCCCTTCACCTGCCTCAGCTTCGCCTTCACCCAGCCCATGGCCCGGCCTCCCTCGTGCATCCGGTGGTGTGCCGTACCCCCAGTGTGGCGCGTGCCCCTCCGTACCGCCGTGCACGCCGGCGGGCGGGCCCCCGGAATCCGTCTAGCGGGGCGGGGTGATCTCCGCCCAGACGACCTTGCCGCCGTCGACGGGCTCCGCCCCCCACTTCAGCGAGAGCCGGTCGAGCACGATCAGTCCGTGGCCGCCGGGCTGCGAGACGGCGCGGGGGCGGCGGCGCGGGAGGTCGGGGCTGGGGTCCGACAGTTCGATCCGGAGGCGGTCGGGGGTGTGGCGCAGGACCAGTTCGGTCGGGCCGCCGGCGTGCAGACAGGCGTTGGTGACCAGTTCGGAGACGAGGAGGAGGACGTCCTCGGTCCGTTCGGCCCGCCCGCCGCCCTCCGGGGTCCAGCCCCAGTCGGCGAGCGCGCGCTCGGTGAAGTCCCGGCAGCGGCTGACCACCCGGGCCGTTCCGGACAGCGGCAGCCGCCTGGTCTGGCTCTGCCGCTGCTGTCGCTGCCGCTGTTGTTGTTGTCCGGAACGAGCCGGGTGGTCCGTGCTCATCGGTCTCCTCCGGCCGTCGCTCTGTCGAGACTGGCAGGGCGGGGTGCGTACCGCCAGTGGGACCCGGGTCAGTGCCGTGCGGTACGGCGGTGCTTCCGCTCCTCGGCCCTCCGGCGGAGCGCGTCCAGCCTCGGATGCTTCTCGCGCTGCTCCCGCGCGCCCCGGTCCAGCTCCTCCAGCAGCCGCCGGGAGCGGTGCCCGGGGTCGAGTTCATCCAGGATCCGGTCGATCTCGGTGAGCAGCGCGCCGTGCAGCTGCCAGTGGCGGGGATCGCGGCGGACGCCGTCGAGCAGCAGCTCCGCCGTGCGCTCGCGGGCGGCCGAGGCGGAGGCCAGCTCTCCCGCCAGGCGTCGCTCCGCCGCCTCGGCACTGGCGGTGACCTGGCTGGTGACCAGGACCGCGAAGCTCACCAGGGCGTCGGCGACATGGGCGAGCAGCTCTTCGAGGGCGCGCCCCACCTCCGTGGGGAAGAGCCGCTCCTCGCGGCGTTGCACGGCGAGGTCGGTCATGGTCCGGGCCATCACCCGCAGCACCACCGCGCAGATCTCCAGAGTGTCCAGGCCGGTGCGGAGCACCACCCGGTTGAGCAGCCCCTCCCTCACCCTCGGGTTGAGCCTGAGACTGTCCTCGGCCTGCCGCAGGGCGGCGTCCACCTCGGCGATGTCGTCGTCGATCCGGCGGGCCTCGTGGAGCCGGGCGGCGGCGGTCTCCACGGTGGTGGGGCTGCTCAGCTCCTCGCCCATGCTGAGCAGCAGTCCGCGCATCCGGCGCGACAGGCCCGCCAGGGACTCCCCCGCGCTGCCCACCCACACGGGCGGCAGCAGCACATTGAAGAGCAGCCCCACCACCGCGCCGATGAGCGTTTCCAGGACCCGGTCCCAGGCGGTGTCCGCCACTCGGGTGACGCCGAGGACGAGCATCGCGCTGATGGCGACCTCGGGGACGAACTCGCCGACGCGGACCGTGTATCCGACGGCCAGCGAGGCCAGGATGATCAGCCCGAGGCTCCACCAGGAGAGCCCCACGAGAACGCTGAAGGCGCTGGCGATGAGCACGCCCGCGACCACGGAGTTCACCCGGCGGATACCGGTGGTGAGCGTCGAGTACAGGGTCACCTGGACCACCAGCAGGGCGGTCAGGGGCGCGGTGAGCGGGGCGGGTTCGCTGCTGAGCCAGAGGGCGACGGCGTACGCGATGGTCGCGGCGGCGGTGGCACGCAGGGTCTGGACCACGGCGGGCTCGCCCCGGCACCGTCTGATGAAGGCGGCGATCCGCTCGATCCGCTCCCCGGCCGTCCTGCGTGTCTCAGCCAATGCCGCCACCCGGGTGCCTCGGGGAGCCGGCCGTGCTCCCCCCGCCCGCCAGGGTCACGAAGGAGTACGGGGCCCAGGGGCCGGAGAGCACGGCGCGCACGCCCGGCGCGCGGGGGCTCAGCCAGTTGAACTCCTCCACGAACGCGGCGCAGGCCGCTCGCCGTACGAGATAGGCGGCGTCCAGGAGTACGGGACCGGACCCACCGGACCCACCGGACTCGCCGGGCCCACCGGACTCGCCTGCCGCACCGGGCCGGGGCGTCCCGGGGCCCGTGCGGACGTCCTCGGCGTGCCGGGCGAGCCGTTCGTGAAGCAGCTTCGGCACCGCGCCGACGGGCTCCCCGGTCCGCCGTCCGGGCCCCTCCGGGTAGACCGTCACGCCCCATTCGAGCCGTCCGTCGAGCCGCTCCAGCGTGGGGAGGAACCGGGCGCGGCCGTAGGCGAGCAGCTCGCGCACGGCGTCGTCGTCCGGGCGGACGGTGGCGAGCGGCAGCGGCAGCGGGGAGGTGACGGAGACCAGGGCGGCCACCACGTTCTCGTGGGCGCGGGTCAGTTCGGCGAGCCGGGCGGGGTCGTCGAGGCACCGCAGCAGCGGGATCTCCGCGAAGTCGGCCTCGGGCACGGAGGACACCACGGCGACCAGGCCGCCCTCCGCGACGGTGTGGGCCGGCGCCCCGGCGACGCCGGTGAGGGCGACGGGCAGCGGCGCGCGGAAGGGGCGCGTCACCGCGTACGCATAACGCACGGTGCTCATGCCGGACTCCCATCCGTTCCACGTTCCGCCTCCCCCGCGGTGGGGCTCTCCCAGTGTGCGGGTGGCCGCCCGGGGCGCGCCGGGTGAGAGTGGGAGGGAGCGGGCGGGAAGGAGCGGCCATGGATCCCCGGGAGGCGCTGGACCGGATCGCGTTCCTGCTGGAGCGCTCGCTCGCGAAGACGTATCGGGTACGGGCGTTCCGCGGCGCTTCGGCGGCGCTCGCCCCGCTGTCCGACGAGGAGATCGCGGCCCGCGCCGCCGACGGGACCCTGGAGAAGGTCAAGGGCGTCGGCCCCAGGACGGCCGGGGTCGTACGGGAGGCACTGGCCGGGGAGGTGCCCGAGTACCTCCGGCGGCTCATGGCGGAGGCGTCCGTGCCGCCGGCCGAGGGCGGGCGGGAGCTGCGCGCGCTGCTGCGCGGGGACTGCCATCTGCATTCGGACTGGTCGGACGGCGGCAGTCCCGTCGAGGAGATGGGCCGGACGGCGATCGCGCTGGGGCACGAGTGGGCCGTGCTCACCGACCACTCGCCCCGGCTGACGGTCGCGAACGGTCTGTCGGCCGCCCGGCTGCGCGAGCAGCTGGAGAAGGTGGCGGAGCTGAACCGGGGGTGGGCCCCCTTCCGGCTGCTGACCGGCATCGAGTGCGACATCCTGGCGGACGGTTCGCTCGACCAGGACCCGGAGCTGCTGGACGAGCTGGATCTGGTGGTCGCCTCGGTCCACTCCGAGCTGCGGATGGAGCCGGCGAAGATGACCCGCCGGATGGTCGGGGCGGTGAGCAGTCCGCTGGTGGATGTGCTCGGGCACTGCACCGGACGGCTGCTGATCGGCCGTGAGCGGACGGGCCGGGGCCGGTCGGGCACCAGCGGCACCCGCCCGGAGTCGCGCTTCGACGCGGCGGCGGTGTTCGAGGCGTGCGCGGCCCACGGCACCGCCGTGGAGATCAACTGTCGGCCGGAGCGGCTGGATCCGCCGATGCGGCTGCTGGACACGGCGCTGGCGGCGGGGGTGTTCTTCGCCGTGGACACCGACGCGCACGCGCCGGGGCAGCTCGACTGGCAGCTCATCGGCTGCGACCGGGCGGAGCGCGCCGGGGTGGAGCCGGAGCGGGTGATCAACACCTGGAGCGCCGGGGAGCTGCTCGACTGGACCCGGGGCCGGGGGCCGGGGTCTGGTCCCGGCGGCCGGGGGTAGACGAGCCGGTATGACGGTCGCGAAGACAAGTGTGCTCGTACTGGACAGTGCCGAGCCGATGCAGCTGGCGGAGTTCTACGCCGCGCTGCTCGGCGCGGACCTTCATCTCGGGGACGACCCCGAATTCATCGAGATCATCGGACAGCGCGGGGTCCATCTGGCCATCCGCCGGGACCTCGGCCACGCCCCGCCGAGCTGGCCCCGCCCCGAGGGCTCCCACCAGGCCCATCTGAGGATCCTGGTGGACAGCGACGACATGGACGAGGCGGAGCGGGAGGCGGTCGGGCTGGGCGCGCGGCCGGTGGACGCCAAGGAGAACAGCGGGCCGCGCGAGGTCAGAATCTACGCCGACCCGGCGGGGCACTCGTTCTCGCTGGCGGTCTCCCCGCCGCCGCTGCCGCTCTGACGGCGCACGGCGCACGGCGCACGGCGCACGGCGCACGGCGCACGGCGCACGGCGGACGGCGGACGGCGTGGCTACGGGGTGCCCTGCTCGCGGAGTACGCCGATCTTGTCGATGCGGTGTTCGGGGTTGCCGTGCTCGTCGCGCCAGAAGTTCCCGGCGGCGTCGTCCTCCGGGGTGGCGCAGGTCGAGATGGTGATCATGGCTTGGGTGGGCCGCTCGCCGGGGTGCCCGGGGACCGGGGCGCGCTGTTCGGCGAGGGAGCGGGCGGACCGGAAGGAGGTCCCCCGGGTCTCGGTGATCTCGTACGTATGGCTCCGGCCGCCCGCCGTGACGGTGACGGTGTCGCCCGCGCTCAGTCGCGGCAGCTCGCGCAGCGGGCCGCCGGCGGTGAGCCGGTGCGCGGTCACCAGGTAGTTCCCCTTCTCGCCGGGGCCGACTCCGCCGTGTTCCCCGTAGGGGCTGGCGGCGTCGCCCCGGTTCTGGATGCGGGTCCCCTCGGTGTCGTCGGTGGTGCCCTCGTAGGGGACCACGGGCAGATCACGGAGCCCTATCGCGGGGATGGACAGCTTCGCGGTCAGCGTCCGGGCCTCGCTCTCGGGCGGGGGTGTGGGCGTGGGAGTGGGCGTGGGTGCTATCGCCCGCGCGCTGGTCGCGGCTGTCTCCGCGGGCATCGCGTCCGCCTCGGTTCCACAGCCGGCGACCAGCGCCAGCAGTGCCGAGGCGAGGGCGAGCGACAGGGTTCGGGATGCGGCCATGGGCGGTCCGAAGGGTCGGCCGGCGAGGGCCGGCGGATGTCGGCGGGGGCCGTGGCGACGGGTCGGTCACGTGTTCCCGTACTCCCTCCACCATGCCGACCCGGGCCGGTCATGGCAACGCCGGGGCGGGAGGCCGGGCGGGCCGCAGCGGCCCCGCACGGGAAAACCGCCTGCGTGGCGGGGCTCCCCCGGTGGAGGATGCGTCTGCCGATCCGCCCCCGCCTCTCCCGCGTGGGCGGCTGCCGTTCCACGAAGGGAAACCCGGTGCCCACCCCGGAGAGCATGTTCCTCGCCCACGCCTCGGAAGTCGCCTTCGACGCGGGCCTCGACCGCTTCCGGGTCTCCTCCCTCACCCTCGGATCCCGGCGGCTCGGCCTCACCGAGGCCGACGGCCCGCCGCAACCGCCCGTCTACCGGGACGGAGAGCCCCCGGTACCGGGGCGCGAGGGACGGCGTGCTTACGACTGGCAGCCCGCCGCCGACGCGCCGTCCTGGATGAACATGGCGTGGCTGCTGGAGGATCTGGCGGTCTGGGTCCATCAGATGGCCGACGACCGGATCACCGTGACCGGCGTCGAGGCGCCGGAGCCGGACTGGTGCGACGTCCTGGTGCTCGACGGGGACAGCCGCTACCGGGCCCGGCTCCGGCTGGCCGGCCGGGACGAGCCGCTGGACTTCCCCGGCATGTATCTGCGCGACCTCTTCGCCGAGGGCCGATGGCGGGACCGTCTCGTACCCGGCCGCGTCGGCGGCGTACCCGTGGTGGATCTGCGCGACACCGTCTGAGAGCCCGGCGGGCCGTGGGCGTCACGCGAGGGCGGTGCGGACGCCGAGGGCGAGGAGCACCACGGCGGTGACCCGGGCGATCGCGCGTTGGAAGCCGGCTCCGCGCACGAGGTGCGAGGCCCGGCGGACCAGGAGGGTCCAGAGCAGCAGCCAGAGGGCGATCAGCAGCACGTGCGCGGTGGCCAGGGCGAGGATCTGGCCACCGAGACCGAGGGGGTGCTGACGCACGGCGAACTGCGGGGCCAGGGTCAGATAGACCGACGCGGCCTTCGGATTGAGGACATTGGCGAGCAGCGCCTGTACGTAGACGGAGTCCGGGCCCTTCGGCGGTGGCGGGCGGGAGGGGGCGGGTGCCGCCCTCCGGGTGGCGGACCACCAGGTCCACAGGCCCAGGCCGATCAGACAGGCCGCGCCGACGAGCTTGACGGCGGTGAACGCCCGGGCGGAGTTCATGACCAGGGCCGACAGACCGACCGCGGCGAGCGTCGCGTGGATGTACAGGCCCGTGGCGGTGCCGAGGACGACGGGCAGCGCCCGGCGGCGGCCACCGTCGGCGACGTGCTGGATCAGCAGGGCGAGACTGGCCCCGGGGGTGACGGTCAGGGGAAGGACCGCCGCCAGGAACCCGGCGACGGCGTAGAGGGTGACCACGGTGCCTCCGGGGCTCGGGCGAACGGGTTCGGGGGGGTCAGGGGGTCAGGGGGTCAGGGGGTCAGGGGGTCAGGGGGTCAGGGGGTCAGGGCACGACGCGGTAGTGCGTGGTCAGCCGCCGGTCGTCGCCCAGGAGGTGGAAGGCGAGGCCGGGCGGCTGGTCGCGGTCCGCCGGGTTCTCGCCCTCCCAGGGCATCCGCAGGGTCCAGGTGACGGCCGGTGCGACGATCAGCGGACGCCCGGCGAAGGTCGTGGCGGCGGCGGTGTGGGCATGCCCGGTGAGCACGGCGGCGACCCGCGGGTGCGCTTCGAGCAGGGCCGCCAGCTCCTCGGGCCGCTGGAGCCGGCAGGAGTCGGGCAGCGGATGGTGGAGTTCCACGGGCGGCTGATGAAAGGCGATCAGCGCCGGGGTGTCCCGCGGCAGTCCGGAGAGGGTGGCGTCCATCCAGGCGAGCGTCTCCGCGTCGAGGAGCCCCTCGTCGCGGCCCGGGATGGTGGAGTCGCACATCAGGACGGCGGTGCCGCCGATGTGGTGGACCGTGTTGACCGGCCCGTCACCGGCGGGCGCGCCCAGCAGCGCCTTGCGGTAGGCCGGGCGCGCGTCGTGGTTGCCGGGGCAGCTGAGCACCGGGAAGGGCACGTCGAGTATCCGGGCCGCCTCCTCGTACTCGGACTCCTCGCCGTGGTCGGCGATGTCCCCGGTGACCAGGAGCGCGTCGACCGGGCGGGGCAGGGCGCGCAGATGTTCCACGACCCGGACGGCACGCCGGGTCGACCTCTCGTAGCCGTCCAGATGCAGATCACTGATGTGCGCGAGCAGCAGCGTCATCGTTCCGTCCACCCCAGTCTCTAATGGAAGTTCTTCGTTATCCATTAGGAACTGTAGAGTGGGCGGACGGGGTTGACCAGAGGGCCGACGAATCGGCGGGCGGGAGAGGGGACTTCCTGTGGAGCACAGGCCGGTGCTGGAACTGGTGAGCACGATCCGTCACGACGGGGACGGCGGTGTCGCCGACGACCTGGACACGGTCGAGGGGGCGGCCCGCTGGATCGGGCGGCAGGACCCGTCGGGAGAGGTCTCGGCGGACGAGGAGCTGCGGCTTCGGCTCGTCGAACTGCGGCGGTCAGTACGGGCGCTGTTCGCCGAGGCGGTGCGTCCCGCTCCCCCCAGCCCGGCGGACGCCCATCGGCTGATGCCCCTCGACCGGGCGCTGGCGCATCTCAACGCGGAGGCGGCTCGGGAGCCCGTGGCCCCCCGGCTGGAGTGGCCGGACGGCCGAGCGCCCTCGGTGCGCACCCTGTCGGCGGAGCCGGATCCGGGCGTCCGGCTGGTCGCCGCCCTGGCGAGGGACGCCATCGACTTTTTGGGCGGGCCCGCGCGCGAGGGGCTGCGTGCCTGCACCGCGCCCCGCTGTGTGCGGTATTTCCTCAAGAGCCACGGGCGGCAGGAGTGGTGCAAGCCCGCCTGCGGCAACCGCGCCCGGGTCGCCCGCCACTACCGGCGGCGCGGCGGGGACGGGGACGGGGAAACAGCGCCGAAGACGCCTTGAGCCCGTACGGTCAGCCCGGACCGGCCAGGGGGACCCGCCACACCAGCTGGGTGCCGCCGGTCTCCCCCGGTGCCGTCGTCATCGTGCCGCCGAGGCGCTCCGCCCGCTCGGCCAGATTCCGCAGACCGCCGCGCCGGCCGCCCCCGCTCGCCTTCCCGTCCCCGTTCGCGCTCGCGTCGAGGCCCACGCCGTCGTCGGTGATCTCGGCGGTCAGGGTGCCCGCGCGCACCACGAGCGAGACCTCGGCCCTGGAGGCGCGGGCGTGCCGGGCCACATTGGTGAGGGCCTCCCCGAGGACCGCGACGACCTCGTCGGCGACCGGGCGGGGCACATCGGTGTCGATCAGGCCCTCCATCCGCAGCCCGGGGGCGAATCCGAGGGTGCGGGCCGCCTGCTCCAGGGCGCGGACGGTACGCACCCGCAGGCCGGGCGAGGCCTGCGGGTTCTCCCGCTCGCGGAGCCCGAAGATGGTGGATCGGATGATCTTGATGGTGTCGTCCAGGTCGTCGATCGCCCGGACCAGCCGCTCGGTGGCTTGGGGGTGCTCGACGAAGCGGCGGGCGCTCTGGAGCGTCATCCCGGTCGCGAACAGCCGCTGAATGGCGAGGTCGTGCAGGTCGCGGGCGATCCGGTCGCGGTCCGCGAGCAGCGCCATCTGCTCGGAGTCCCGCCGCCGGTCCTCCAGTTCGAGCGCGAGCGCGGCCTGTCCCGCGAAGCCCGGCAGCGGTGCGGTCTCCGCCTCGGTGAACGCGGGCTCGCCCGCCCGGCGGGCGAGCACCAATACGCCCCTGGCCCGTCCCGTACCGCCCACGGGGACGGCGACGGCGGGTCCGAAGCCGGCCGCCTTCCCCTCGGGGGAGGCGATCAGCGCGCCCGCCGCCAGCGCGGCGGCGGCCAGGCCCTCCCGGTCCGCCCGCTCCGTGCCCGGGGGCGTCCGCCCGCCGTCCTCACCGAGCGCGAGCGCCTCGCGCAGCTCTCCGCCGGGTCCCGTGAGATAGACGACGCCCAGCCCGGAGGAGGTGATCCGGCGGGCCCGGTCGGTCATCATCTCCAGGACCTCGATCTCGGAGGAGCCGGCGAGCAGCGCGCTGGTGAAGTCGGCGCTGGCGGTCAGCCAGCGCTCCCTGAGCCGGACCTTCTCGAAGAGCCGGGCGTTCTCGATGGCGATGCCGGCCGCGACCGCGAGGGTGGTGAGGACCGACTCGTCCTCGGCGTCGAACTCGCCGCCGCCGCGCTTCTCGGTCAGATAGAGATTGCCGAAGACCTCGTCCCGGACCCGGACGGGCACCCCGAGGAAGGAGTGCATCGGCGGATGGTGGGCGGGGAAGCCGGCGGACGAGGGGTGTTCGGACAGCTCCGCGAGCCTCAGCGTCTCGGGGTGCCGGATCAGCTCGCCGAGCAGTCCGTGACCGGACGGCAGCTCACCGATCCGCCGCCGGTCCTCCTCGCTGACCCCCGCCGTCAGAAAGCTGGTGAGGTTCCGCTCCTCGCCGACGACGCCGAGCGCGCCGTACTCGGCGTCCACCAGGACGACCGCCGCCTCCACGATCCCGCGCAGCACCTGCGGCAGATCCAGTCCGCGTCCGACCGAAAGCACGGCCTCCAGCAGGCCGTTGAGCCGGTCGCGGCTGCCGCGCACCTCTTCGACGCGCGAACGGAGTTCGCCGAGCAGTTCATCCAGCCCGAGGCGCGCGACCTTGCCCGCGCCGCCCTCGTCCGCACCCATGAGCCCTCCGAGACTCTCCACCCGACCCGGCCTGCCAGGAGCGCATTCACCGTATCGCCCGCGCCCGCCGCCCTCGCGGGCAGGGCCGTTCGGCCCCCGGGCCCGGCCCCGCCCGGCCCGCGCGGCACGGGGGTCCGCCGCAGGATCCTCGAAAGCGTCAACCGGCCGCCGGAGAACGGGTTCCCGGAGGCGGGATCGAGCACGGAGAGGGACGGTGGGCACCCATGAGGACCACGATGAGCGCTCTGTCGACGGAGCACCGGGGCCGGCTGCTGGACATCGCGCGGGAGGTGCGCTTCGAACAGGGGACGAGGATTTTGGACGAGGGCGGTGTGCCGGACCGGTTCTGGATCGTGCGGACCGGACTGGTCACCCTCGATGTACGGGTCCCCGGCCGCCGGGCGGCGGTGGTCGACTCGCTCTCCCACGGGGAACTCGTCGGCTGGTCCTGGCTGTTCCCGCCCTCGGGCTGGCAGCTGGGCGCGGAGGCCATGACTCCGGTGCGGGCCCTGGAGTTCGACGCGGCCCCGGCCCGGCGGCTCTGCGAGGCGGACCCCTGGCTGGGCCGCGAGGTCGCGATGTGGGTCGGCTCGGTCCTCGCCCACCGGCTGCGCGCGGCGCGGACCCGGCTGCCGGCCATGTACGCCCCGCACTGAAACGGAGCCTTCCAGGACACACAGGGCCGAACGGCCCCTGTCGCCCACGCCGGTGACCAGGCACTCTCGTAACGTACAGTCAAGATCCAGGGAGCCACTCACGTGACCGCGACACCCGTCTTCTCTCCAGAGCGCCCCATCCGGGTCTTCCTCCTCGACGATCACGAGGTGGTACGGCGGGGTGTGCACGACCTGCTCGGCTCCGAGCCGGACATCGAGGTCGTGGGCGAGGCGAGTACGGGCGAACAGGCGCTGGTACGGGGCCCGGCGCTGCGCCCGGATGTCGCGGTGCTCGACATCCGGCTGCCGGACGGCGACGGGATCACGGTCTGCCGGGAGCTGCGGTCACGGCTGCCCGGCACCGCCTGTCTGATGCTGACCTCGTTCGATGACGACGACGCCCTGCTCGACGCGATCATGGCGGGCGCGGCGGGGTACGTCCTCAAGCAGATCAAGGGCTCGGACCTGGTGACGGCGGTCCGTACCGTCGCGGCCGGGCAGTCGATGCTGGACCCGGCCACCACGGCCCGGCTGATGAACAGCCTCCGCGCGCCGGAGGAGCCGCCCGCCGGGGAGTCGCAGCTCGACCATCTCTCCGCCCGGGAGCGGGAGATCCTGGCCCTCATCGGCGAGGGGCTGACCAACCGGCAGATCGGCGAGCGGCTCTATCTCGCCGAGAAGACCGTCAAGAACCACATCTCCCGGCTGCTGGCCAAGCTCGGCGTGGAACGCCGGATCCAGGCGGCCGTCCTCGCGACGCAGTTCGGCCACCCGTCGTAGTGCGGCAGGAGCCACTGCGGGGGCCGGGGGCCGGGGGTGACCACGGGAGCCGCGGGCCGGAACGTGACGGAGCCCGGGAGCATGTCCAGCTCCCGGGCTCCAGCTTGCCACCCATTTGCGCACACCGGCGGCGTTGAAGAACCGCGGGTCATCTTGAGATCGACGTGTTCTACCTTTGAACTACAGCGCCACGAGAGAGGCGCCGGGGGGACTTGAACCCCCATCCGTCGATGTTCGCCCACGCTCGGTCGATCCGGTGTTCGGCGGCGAATACTGAGACTGGAGCGAGAATCTGAGTTTCACGGGGCCGCCTCTGCCAGGCTTGGGCCACCCCCGCACGTGGTGCGGGGAGAGGGATTCGAACCCCCAACTGACACCCCTTGATCAGCTTCAACATCAGTTTCAGCTTGCGCTCATCGCGCACCCTCCGCTCGCGACGGAGGGCGTGTGTGGGGCTACCGGAAGAGGTAGCCGAATACCGCGTCGCCGACCCGCTGCTCGGTGACCTCGGTGTTGTTCGCCTCCTCGCGGGCGAACTTGACGGACTGCTGGAGCTTCTCGACGCGGTCGAGAAGCTCGTTGACCCGCCGGGCGGGCAGCGCGCCGGAGAACTTCACCGTGGTCCAGTAACCGACCGGGACGTCCTCGTAGTACACCTCGACCTGCGCCGGGTGCTTCTCCGTGGCCTCGGCCTTCACATGGTTGCGCGGAACCTTCTTCGTGCGGATGGTCCGCACCGGGTCCGTCTTCCACGAGTCCGTCGAGGGGTCCACGTTCCACGACTCGGAGGCGTCGAGCACCGGCAGCTTGCGCACGAAGGTGTGCAGATCGGTGAGCTGCTTCTCCAGGAACAGCAGATACGGGACGGGCACCTGGGGCAACAGCACCGTGCCGTCGACCACCACGTCCGCGACCGCGGACCGGTTCGCCCAGTCCTTCGTCGCGGTCACGTCGAAGAGACGCGTCAGCGTCCCGGCGGTCGCCCGCAGAGCGTCCTCGGCCTTGATCTGCACCCGCGTGGACTCGGGCGGCAACTGCTCGCCCTCCTCGTCCTTGGGCTGGTAGGTCCGGGAGATACCGGCCAGCAGGGCGGGCTTCTGCACGTCCTGGTGAGCCTGGGTGAGCTCCTGGAGAGCCTTGGACTTGACGCCCTTTTCGACTGCGATGATCTGATTCAGCTTCGGCACACAGCGAACATAACAACCCCGCGCCGCACGCACATCCGATTAATTACCCGCTCCGGCCGGCGCTTGACCTAAACCTTGGTTGATGTACGAGAGTCGTGTCATCGAACAGCGAGACGAGGAGATGGCGATGACACAGCCCAGGATCCTGGTGACCGGCGCGACGGGAAAGGTCGGCGGCGCGGTGGTGGCCCAACTGCACGCGATGGGCGTGCCCGTGCGGGCGCTGGTGCGAGGGGAGTCGGACTTCCCGGAGGGCGTGCGGGCGGTGCGCGGCGATCTCGGCGATCCCGCGTCGCTGGACACGGCTCTGGAAGGCGTCGACTCGGTCTTCCTGGTGTGGCCGTTCCTGAGCGCCGAGGGCGCGTCGGAGGTGATCGACGCGATCGGGAAGCACGCTCGACGGGTGGTGTACCTGTCATCCGCCGGGGTGGGGAACGAGAAGGAGAAGGAGAAGCCGGGCGAGGCGATCACCATGTTCCACACCGAGCTGGAGCGGCTGATCGAGGCATCGGGCCTGGAGTGGACGGCGCTGCGGCCCACCGGGTTCGCGAGCAACACGCTGGGCTGGGCGGAGGAGGTCCGCACCACCGGTGCGGTACGGGCGCCGCTGGCAAGGCTGGCCCGCCCGCTGATCCACGAGGCGGACATGGCCGCGGTCGCCGTTCAGGCACTGACCACCGACGCCCTGCTCGGAGCCCGCCCCCTGCTCACCGGCCCCGAACTGATCACCCAGGAACAGCAGGTGGCCCTGATCGGCGAGGCGATCGGGCGACCGGTGCGGTTCGAGGAGATCGCGCTCGACGAGGCCGCCGAGCGGATGAGGGCCGCGGGCTACCCGGCAGAGCTGGTGGCGGCCGTGCTGCCGGCCCAGGCGGAGATGATCGACAATCCGGAGCCGGTCAACGGTGAAGTGGAACGCATCACGGGCGCCCCGGCCCGGTCCTTCCGGGAGTGGGCGGTGGACCACGCCGCGGACTTCCGCTGAAAGAGCCGTCGGAGCGGGTGGATGCGGCTCTTGGGAGATGTCGCCTCGCCCGGCGGGGGCGGGCGGGAAGGTGACGACAGGCTCTAGACCCGCTCCAGCGGGCGGTGGGGAAGGGGCGGGGTTTCCACCCGGACGGAATCACCGGGGCGGACGGCCCCTCCACGGCGGACCACCGCCATGACACCGGACTTGAAGGTGAACTCGCCGGACACCGAGTCGATGGCGAAGACCTCCCCGAGGAGCCCCTTGCGGAAGTCATTGATCTTCGAGCACGGGTTGCGCAGTCCCGTCACCTCCAGCACCGCCCGCTCCCCGAGGTGGAGCAGAGCGCCGGTGGGCAGGCCCAGCAGATCCACCTCGCGTGTGGTGATGTTCTCGCCGAGCTGCCCCGCGGAGACCTCGAAGCCCTTGAGGGCGAGTTCGCCGAAGAGTTCCTCGTGCATCAGATGGACCTGGCGCAGATTGGGCAGGTCCGGCTCGTAGGTCATGCGGAACTGGTGGCGGATCGTCTCCCCCGCGTGGACGTCTCCTTCCACTCCGAGCCCCGCGAGCAGCGTGATGGAATCGCGGTTGGTCTTGCTGAACGTGTACGTCTCATCACGGCTTACAGCGGTGACCCGACCAGTCATCCCGTTCTCCCACCTGTCGTCGTTCCGCGGCCGGTCGATTTTAAGGGAACCACCGGCCCCAGGAGGGGGATTCGCTCGGCATCGTCCTGTGCCCCCGGCGTCCGGCCGGGCGTCAGAGAGGCATCCCCCGGGCGCTGGAGACGCGGATGGTCGGGGGCGAGGTCGTACTCGACGGCCCGGCGGGCAGGAGGGAGCGGGCCCGTGGTGGTGGTGTCGTCTGCGTCCGGAGAGTGCCGCATCACGGGATCGTGCAGAAAACCGGTTTCGCGACCGGCCCTCGGGACCGTACATTGTCGATCATGAAGTAACGAGTCACGCAGGCACCTTGGCCCCGCCGAACGCCGTCCGAGCCCTCGCTCCGGCGTTCGTCCGCCGTGCCTCGGAGCACGTCCGTACGTCACTTCACACGATCAGGATCCTTATGAACGACGCTGTTTTTGTCTCCCATGTCGCCGAGCGGCTCGCCGCGCTGCCCTCCGTGGAGGCGGTCGCCCTCGGCGGTTCGCGTGCGCAGGGCACGCACACCCCGGAGAGCGACTGGGACTTCGCCGTCTACTACCGGGGCGGCTTCGACCCGGACGATCTGCGGGCCGTCGGCTGGGAGGGCGAGGCCTCCGAGGTGGGCGGCTGGGGTGGCGGGGTCTTCAACGGCGGGGCGTGGCTCACGGTCGAAGGGCGGCGGGTCGATGTGCACTACCGGGATCTCGACGCCGTCGAGCACGAGTGGGCCGAGGCGCGGCTGGGGCGGTTCCGCTGGGAGCCGCTGATGTTCCATCTGGCGGGGATCCCGAGCTATCTGGTGGTCGCCGAACTCGCGCTCAACCAGGTGGTGCACGGCGTTCTGCCCCGGCCCTCCTACCCTGCGGCGCTGCGTGCGGCGGCCCCGGGTGTGTGGCGCGAGCGGGCGGAGCTGACGCTCGGCTACGCGCGGGGGGCCCATGCCCCGCACGGTCGGGCGACCGAGGTCGCGGGGGCGCTGGCGACGGCCGCCACGCTGACGGCGCACGCGGTGCTGGCGGCGCGCGGGGAGTGGGTCACCAATGAGAAGCGGCTGCTGGAGCGGGCGGGGCTGCGGGGGATCGACGCGATCGTGACCGGGCTGCGGCCGGGGGCGAAGGCTCTGGCGGAGGCGATCGGGGAGGCGGAGAAACTGTTCCGGGCCGGGTGACCCGGCCCGGGGAGGGGCAGGCGTGCCATGGACACCGGAGCAGGATTCGAACCCGCGTCCACCCGGGTGCAGCCGGGCGCTCCACCGCTGAGCTTCCCCGTCGCGGGCAATCTTGACATCGGGGACCGATCGGCTCCAGCGGATATGGTCCACCGCCGCCCGGCCCGGGGGCTTCGGGCGCACGGCAGGGCTCAGCCGCCGTCCCCCGTGTCCCCCGTGTCCACCTCCAGCACGCAGTCCCGGAGTTCGTAACTGCCGATGGCCTCGATGAAGCCGACCGTCGGCGGGCTCGTCATCCGCACTCCGGGCAGGGCGAACAGCCGGCTGAGGAAGACATCCGTCTCCAGGAGCGCGATGTGCAGCCCCGGGCACTTGTGCGGACCGTCGCCGAAGGCCAGTCCCGGCACCCCGGCGTCCTTCATGGCGCGCCCCGGACGCAGACGGCCCGGCCGCGCCCCGACGGTCCGCTCGTCGATGTTGACCCGGTCGACCAGGATGTCGATCCGGTCACCGGCCGGGACGGTGAGTCTCCCGCCGTCGGCACCGGGCAGTTCCAGCGGTTCGGTGGTACGGCGGCTGAGACGGCCCACCACCGGTTCGAGGCGCAGGATCTCTCCGAGCACCGCGAGCCTGCCCGGCTCGTCCGCCGCCCGGTAGTGCGCGAGCAGAGCGGCGTCGGAGAACAGGTGCCAGGCCGCCGCGCCGATGAACTCCCGCGTGGTGACCATGCCCGCCGCCGCGAAGGTGAGGCACTCCCCGAGGATCTCCGTGTTCGAACAGCCGTCGTCGATGAGGTGGGAGATCAGATCGTCCCGCCGGACGCGGCGGCGGGCCCGCACGGCGGGCCGTACATCGCCCAGGTACACCCGCAGCCAGTTGGTGTTCTGCCGCAGCGTCCAGTACAGGCCGTGCCAACTCGTCAGTCCCGGTGTGCCGAACCGCTCCGGGAAGAAGCGCTCCAGCCGTTCCTTGATGCCGGGCCTGCCGTCCGTCAGACCGACGACCGCGCAGGCGACCTCGATCGCGAGATCGAAGCTGAGATCGGACAGCCTGGCCCGGCCGTCGGCGCGGAGCCGGTCGATCCGGGCCTGCGCGACGCGGACCATGATCTCGCGGTAGTGCTCGTCGACGCGGCGCGGGGTGAAGAACCGGGCGGTCTGGCGGCGGTGTTCGCGATGCTCGGGACCGTCCCGGTAGAGCACCGGCCGCCGAACCCCCTTCGGGAGCTTCGACACCATCTCGACCCCCAGCCCCGCCTGCACGGTCGCCGTGGCGCGCAGCACGGCACGCGCCTCCTCGTACCCGCGCACCTCCCACACCCCGTCGTCACCCCGCACCACGGGGCACTCCCCCGCCGTCCCGTCCCGCTCGATCCTGCGGAACCCGAACCCCTCGTCCGCGCCCGCCCCGGCCCCGGCCCCGAACTCACCCGACTCGTCTCCCATGAGCGGCACCTCCCTCTCCCGGGTGGTTCCTTCCCGCCGCGACGGCGCGGGAAGCGGGTGAGGGCGGGGGCGGGGGGACCCGGGCCAGATGGTGCTGGAGCCGGGCGTGGCGGAACTGGTAGAAGGCTCCGTTGCGGCGCAGTACGCCGCGCCGGTGGGCGTCCTCCAGGAAGGCGCTCACGGCCCAGGGCAGCCGGCCGGTCAGCGGGAGCCAGCCGCGCGCCAGGATCACCCAGCGGCCCCAGGCGGTCAGCGCGAGCGCGGCCCCGAGCGCACCCCCGAATCCGGCCAGGGTCCCGTTGCGCAGCCCCAGGGCGGGGGTCCACACCAGGGGGCTGCCCCATAGGTGGCGGGGCAGCAGGCTCGCCATGATCCAGCTTCCGAGCAGGATGAGAAGCCCGAACACCACTCCGAGCACCAGCGCCTGACGGAGCACCGTCGCGCGGTTGGTCCTCAGCAGACCGGTGGGGCTGGTGGCCTCCTCCGTGTCGATGGGCTCCTCGAACCAGGCCGTGGAGGCGAGGACGAGCCCGGCCGCGATGCCGACTGCCAGGCCCCAGAATCCCGCGTTCAGCACCCTCGACAGTATCCAGAACGGCTCCTGGCGGGCTGCCGCGTCCACCGTTCCGGAGAACAGATGGCTGGTGGCCGGAGCTGTCATCCCCGCCCCGAACCCCGCCATGAACCGGGGCAGGGCCCTCGGGCGGACCCGCCCGGTCCGCCGGCCGCGCAGGCTCAGCCGTACGCGTGACGGCTGGAAGATCCCGTCGGTGAACCTGGTCGCGGCCGCGTGCGCGAGCCCGAGGGGCAGCCCGGTCACGGCCCCGTTGACCAGCCCGCTCACCAAGATGGCCGGGAGCCCGTACCCGCCCACCCCGTTCACCAGGCAGGACAGCAGTCCGTACACCAGCGCGACGGCGGTGCCGACCAGCACCGCGCGCGAGGCGAGGGGCACGGTGGTGCCGAGCTGCCACCAGGCCAGATCGGGTGTGCGGAGCGCGCCGAGGTGCCGGGCGAGGAAGCTCAGCCAGCGGCGGGCCTCCTCGCCGCTCCACCTCCGGGGGTCCTCCCCGGGCAGATCCCGGGAGTACACGGCCGGGAGGAGGCGTCGCAGCAGGTGTTCCTCCACCGCCGTCCGGTCGGCGAAGCGGCGGGCCCCTCCCTCTTCGGCGAGCAGCTCGGCGGGGTCGGCGGCGGTGTCCGCGTAGGCGGTACGGGCGAGCCATGCCATCAGCGGGGTGGACAGCGCGCGGGCCACCGGGCCGCCGGGGGCGCTCTCGATCTCGGCGAAGAGGGGGTCCCAGCCACCGGTCCGGGCGGGGATCGTGCTCACCCGCAGATAGGCCCGCAGATCGGCCGGGTCCAGCGGGCACAGCTCGACCACCGCGGCGGCGGTGAGCACCGCGCCCTCCACGGTCCGCTGGTACTCGTCGGCCCGGCAGGTCAGCACCAGCGGCTCGCCCCGTCCCAGCTGCCGGCTCAGGGCCGCCAGCGCCTCCAGCCGCAGCTGCGGGGGCATCTCGTCCAGCCCGTCCAGCACCGGCAGCACCCGCCCGGAGGCGATCAGTTCCCGGCCGAGGGTCGTTCCCGAGCCCGACCGGGTGCGCAGGGCGGGGTCGTCCTCGGCCAGTCGGCGGGCCATCCAGGAGTGCAGGGTCTCCCGGGCCGGGTGCCAGGATCCCAGGGAGAGGAGGACGGGCACCCGGTCTCCCTCCCGGCGGTGGTCGAGCAGATGCAGCACCAGGTTCAGGGCGAGGACGGTCTTGCCCGCTCCCGGTGCGCCGAGGATCACGAGCCGCTGTGACGCCACCCGGTGGAGGACGGCGGCGATGCCTTCGTCGTCCGCCCGGCCGTCCCCGTGCAGCCGGCCGGACAGATCCACCGGTTCACTGCGGCCGGGAGCGCCGTTGATCGCCTCCCAGTGGTCCGTCACCGGCCGTGTCGTGTTCTCCCATCGCAGCGGGAGCGGCCAGGGTGTCTGCAACTGGAGGGCCGTCTCCTCCCTGCGCCACTGCTCGGCCACCGCGGTGGCCAGTGTCTCGGCCAGCTCCGCCACCGGCCGCGGTCCGTTCGGCTGTCCGGCCATGGAGCCCAGTACGACGAGGGCCGTGGCCGCCATCAGGAGGACGACCGCGAGGGTGGTCCGCTGTTCCATCCAGGCGATGAACGGCGGCGGATTCTCCTCCATCCACTCGCTGAGAGGGCCGAAGTAGATCGGCAGCCACATGCCCAGTACCGCGAACGCCATGAGCAGTCGGCGTCGCCCCCGCGAAGGGGGCGGACGGTTTCTACGCACCCGCTCCTCCGGCCCGTCCACCGGAGCCGTCCGCCTCACGCACAGTCAACCGCGCCCCCCATCTCTCCGCCCCGGGCGATGGCACCGGTCCGCCGACTCCCCATCGGCCCCCTCATTCTGGCCGACCGACGGTGCCGGAAGGGCGGTAATGACCGTTTCGACGCCCAGAGGACGGACTGTCAGGGTTTCATGGGGTCTCCGTCTCCCATGGCGACCCACCAGATTCCGTCGTCGCGGGTCAGCTCGACGACCTGCCGAGCACCTCCGTCGAAGCGGAGTTCCACCTGAGCCAAGCAGGGGACGACGGGCTCCCGCACGACGGCCCGCACGGGACCGCCCGCGGCCTCCCCGTACTTCCGGATCGAGGCGCGGGCCCGCGCCTCGCGCCCCGTGAACCAGGGCGCGCCGACTTCGGCCAGCCGGTCGGCGTCGCCGGCGAGGAGTCGCTGGACGTAGACCCTGACCAGCTCGCTGACGTCCTCGGCGGTTTCCCGGGTGTCGGGGTAGCGGGAGTTCTCGGCGCGGACCTCGACCCGTACCGCCGGACTGTCCTGGAGGCCGTAGGGCGTGGTGTCCCCCTCGACCCACCGGAGGACACCGGCGGTGCCGATGCCCGCGACGGCGACGGCGACGGCGACGGCGGCCCGGCGGCGGGCGGGAGCAGTCAGTAACATGCCGGCTTCACTCTCACGATCATTCCTCGGGATCCTTGTCGCACGGGGAGATGCGCTCGCCGGAGAACCGGTTCGGACGGCCGGCATCACGGATCGATGTCATCGCCGTCCTCGGGTCGTTCGGCACGGACCTCCGGAAGGCACCATGAGACGATATGTCTGATGATCTTGAGAGAGGCGCCGTGACCGTGGGCGGCGTGAGGAGCCGGGTGTGAGTGCGGGTGGGGGGCCGGGCGGTTCGTCCGTGTCCGACGAGGAGTGGGAGCGATTCCTGCGGGAATCGGTGGACGGCGCGCCGGGCGCGCCCGAGGAGCCGTCGGCGCGGGCCAGGATGGTGACGCGGAGGCTGCGGGAGAACCCCGGGAAGCCGGAGGCGTGGCGTGCCCACACTCCGGCCCGGCCCAGGCGGCGGCCGAGGCTGAGGACGGTCTGGTACGCGACCGGGCTGGTGTGCGCCGTCGCCCTGCTGGTGGTGGCGGTGGCCCCGGGGCCGGTGGCGGGCTGGTTCGGCGGCGCCGGGGCCGGGGCCGGGGAGCCCCTGGCCGCGGAGTCGGAACGCCCCGGCGGGCCGCCGGCCACGGAGGCGGCTCTCCGGCCGTCGGTCGAGGAGCCGTTCAGAGGGTCGCCGGCGGCGCGCTGGGCGAGCGGCACGGCCGGGATCACGGTCCCCGCGGCCAGGGCCACCGGCTGGATGAGCACGGCGCAGGTGAAGCAGGCCCTCGGCCGGAGCCTGGACTTCCTCGCCGCCTCCAGCCTGGATCCGGACGTTCTGCGCGGCGAGCGCCCCGAGCGGGCGATCGCCCTGATCAACCCGCTTCAGCAGGGTGTCGAAAGCTATCTGTCGACCGCGTTCCGGGCCCCGGACGAGAAGAACGACCCGCTGACGCTCTTCAGCCGGTTCGACGACACGCGGGTTCGCCTCGTCGGTGACGAGATCAGGACCCGGGGCCGCATCACCTATCGGGAGGGTGAGCGCGGCACCCTCCGGGTGACCGCCGATGTCACCTATGTGTACCCGGTCGGACCGGCGGCGGGCGGCGACGAGGTCACGCGGACGATCGTGCGGCGCGAGACGGTGCTGAGCTGGGACGATCCCGCCCGAGTGAGGACCAGTCCCGGGACCTTCTCCCTCGTCTCGCACTCGGCCCACACGACCAACGGCGGCTGCGGCGCCGTCACCGGCTACTTCACCCCGCGGTTCGGCGACGCGGGCCGACCGGCCGACGCGGAGGCCGGTCCCGAGGTCGATCCGTACGACCGCGGTACGCCCATGGCCGAGCGGATGCGGAAGTCCGGCGACCGAGAGTGCGGGATCGCCACGCGGTCCTGAGCGGGCGGCGGTCCCGATTCCGGGGTTCGTCATGCCGCGTACCGCGCCGGTCGGCGACGTGCCTCCCGCGTACCGCCGGTAGCGGGGGCCGGCCCCACCCCCGATCAACCGGACAGCCGGATGGCCGGGAGAACGCCGTGTCGGCGACGGTGAGGGCTGTCCCGGCAAATCACCTGCAACGAAGGCAGGATCATGCGCATTCTCCTGGCCGCCGCCGTCACACTGGCCCTCGTCGGCGGAGCCGCGCCGACCGTGACCCCGGCCGCCCCGCACCCGGCCGCCGACGGAATCTGGCGCGTGGACGGCTACGGAACAGTGCTGTCGATCCGGAACGGAACTCTCCAGGAGTACCAGACCACCGCCGTCAGCTGTCTTGAGGGCGACTCCGCGCGGCGGACCGGTCCCGGCACCTACACCACGCCCGACGGCACTGTTCTCACGGTGCGGACCCGAGGGGATCGCGACCGCGGCTCCATGCGGGCGGACGGCTCCGTCGGCGACCGGAACCTGCGCCGGACAACGGAGTTGCCGGACATCTGCACACGTCCGGCCCCCGAGGGGCCGCTCGCCGCCTTCGACATCTTCTGGCAGTCCTTCGAGGAGAACTATCCCTTCTTCTCCGCCAAGGGCATCGACTGGCACACCGTCCGCGACCAGTACCGGCCCACCGTGCACACGAAGACGACCAGGGACGAGCTCTACGCCGTCTTCAGCGAGATGGTCAAGCCGCTCCACGACTCCCATGTCGCCGTTCAGGACGGCGACCGCGTCCTTCGCACAGGGCCGCCCCGGCACCGTCCTGCCCACCCTGGAGTTGGACGCCAAGGTCAAGACGTTCATCGTGGCGCACCATCTCAAGAACGCGCGGAACCTCCAGGACTTCGCCAACGGACGAATCACCTACGCCGACCTGCCCGGCGGGCAGGGCTACTTGCGGATCTCCGGCTTCGGCGGATACGCGGGCGCAGGCACCCCCTACGCCGCCCAGCTGGCCGAGCTCGACAGGGCGCTGGACACGATCCTCAGCCATGAGCGCACCCAGCGTCTGAAGGGCCTCATCATCGACCAGCGGATCAATGGCGGCGGCTCCGACGCCCTGGGCATCCACATCGCCGAACGTCTCACCGACACCCCCTACCTCGCCTACTCCAAACGAGCTCGCAACAATCCCACCGACCCCACCCGGCACACCCGCCCCCAGCCCGTATACGTCACACCCGCCCAAGGTCCCCGTTACACCGGGCCGGTCGCCATGCTGACCGGCGGCTCGACCGTCAGCGCGGGAGAGACCTTCACCCAGGCCCTCATGGACCGGCCCGGCGGGGCGGTCCGGATCGGGCAGCCCACACAGGGCGTCTTCTCGGACGTCATGACGCGCAGGCTCCCCAACGGCATGTCCGCCTGGCTGCCGAACGAGGAATTCCTGACCCGCTCGGGCAGGACCTTCGACGGCACGGGCATTCCGCCGCACCTCACTGAGCCGGTCTTCACCGAGGAAGAGTTCGACAAGAAGCGGGACTCAGCCCTCTCCAGGGCTCTCGACGTCCTGCGGACACCCCGGCTTCCGGCCGGCGCCCTCGCCCTCCGGGCGCGCAACGGGACCTGAGCAGTACGGGCAGCGCGCCTTCGCACGTCCCGTGTGAACCCTGAGCGGCCCCGGTCCTTCACTGGTGCGGGATCACCGCGACCGGTGAGGCCGCGTGGTGGAGGACCGCGTGGGCGACGGATCCGATGCGGCCGCCGAAGGGGGTGGCCCGGCGGATACGGCGGCCGACGACCAGGAGGGAGGCCTGGCCGGAGGCCTCGACCAGTTGGTCGACGGCTTTGCCGGGGAGGGCCTGTTCGACGACCTGGACCGAGGGGTAGCGCCGCCGCCAGGGGTCCAGGACGGTGGTGAGGGTGCGGGACTCGACATCGCCGAGCTGGGCGTTCAGCTCGGGGTCCGGGGGCAGTCCGTAGGCGAAGTAGGGCGGCAGGTTCCAGCTGTGGACGACGTGGAGAGGCGATTGGCCGCGTACGGCGGCCTCGAAGGCGAACTCGATCAGAGCTTCGTCGGGGGCGTTGGCGTCGAGGCCGAGCACGACGGGACCCTCGGCCGGCCCGGGGGCCTCGTCCTCCTCGTCCTGTGGTGCGCGGACCAGGACCACCGGCCGCCCGGCGCGGGCCACGACCGCCTGGCCCACGGACCCGAGGAGGAAGCCGCCGAGGCCGCCGAGCCCCCGGGAGCCCAGGACCAGCAGCTCGGACTCCTCGGCCGCCTCGGTGAGGATCTCGGCGGGACGGCCGGCGACCTGCTCCCAGCTGACGTCGAGTTCGGGGTGGCGGCGCAGCAGCGCCTCGGCGGTCTCCCGGGGGATCCGCTCGGTCGCGGACGGCTCGGGCCACGGCTGGGTCTCACCGCCGATGAAGGGCGCCTGAAGCAGGGGGGTCGTCTCGCGCACATGGATCAGTCTCAGCGGCAGCCCGCGCAGCTTCGCCTCGTGGGCCGCCCATACGGCGGCGGCCAGGCTCTCTCGGGAGCCGTCGAGACCGGCGGTGACGGTGCGGGACATGGTGCACACCTCCTGGAACGATGGGATCCGTTGCTCGATCCCCTCTTCTTCCAGCATGCGGGCACCGCCACACCGCTGCGAGGGCCGCAGGTCCCCGTACGGCGGACGCAGGTCCCGGGCCCGGGACCGGCCGGCCCGGCCGAAGGGCCCGGGGAGGCTCCGGGCGGGCGGCGGCGCTTGACCTTCAAGCCGGCTGAAGGCCCAGAATCGCGGGCATGGACGGCACCACCGAACGACTGACCATCAGCGCCTTCGCCCGCCGCGTCGGTCTCGCGCCGAGCGCGCTGCGCTTCTACGACGACTGCCGGGTGCTCCCGCCGGTGTCCGTGGACGAGACGACCGGCTACCGCTACTACAGCCCGGACCAGGAGGAACGCGCCGTGCTGCTGCGCGGACTGCGCGGCGCGGGACTGCCGCTGGCCGAGGTCTCCCTCGTCCTGGACGGCGATCCGGCGCGGGCCCGTGCCGTGCTGGAGCACCACCGGGAACGGGAGCGGGAGCGGACCCGGGCGGCCGACGCCACGATCGCGTCGGTGCTGCGCGCGCTGGGCGGGGCCGGGGAGCGGACCTGGGCGACGCTCGGCGGCGCGGAGCTGGCGAGCGCGGCCCGTCAGGTCGCGCCCGCGGCCGGGCGGGATCCGGAGCGCCCCGTCATCGGATGCGTCCTGGTCGAGATCGACGACGGCGAGGTGCGGTTCGCCGCCACCGACCGCTACCGGCTGTCCCTGCGCACGCTGCGGTCCTCGGCGGTACGGGGGCCCTCGCGGCGGCTGCTGCTGACGGCCGCCGACCTGGTGGCGCTGGGCGTCTGGGCGGCCCGGGCCGCCGATGTGACCCTGGAGGCGGGCCCGGACGGGGTCGTCGCCCACGGCGGCGGCCGGAGTCGCGAACTCGAACCGGCGGAGGGCGAGTTCCCCGCGTACCGCGAGATGCTGGCGGCGCTCGACCCGCCCGCGCACCGGCTGATCGCGGACCGGGCCGCCCTCCTCGGCGCGGTCGGGGACTGCGGCGACGTCCGTGCCGTCGTGCTGCGGCCGGGCCCCGACCGGCTGTCCGTCGGTCTGCCGGACGGATCCCGTACGACCGTGCTGCCCGCCGTGCGCCAGGACGGTGGATCGCCCCGGGTCGCCTTCGACCCCGCCGTGCTGGGGCCCGCCCTGGAGTCGGGCGTCGGCCCCGACGCCCTGCTGGAGATCGCCGCCTCCGATCGGCCCGTCGTGGTGCGCTCCGCCGACCAGGGCGATTTCACCACCCTGGTCATGCCCGTCGCGCTCGACACCCCCGGAAGGACCCGCTCGTGAACCCGGAGAACCCCGTCGTCAGGCTGTGCGCGCGAGGCATGAGGGCGGAGGCGGAGGGCCGCGCCGACGAGGCCGCCGGACTGTTCCTGCGGGCCTGGGAGGCGGCCGAGGACGACTACGAGGCCTGTGTCGCCGCGCACTATCTCGCCCGGCACCAGGCCACGGCCGAGGAGACACTGCGCTGGAACCAGGAGTGCCTGGACCGGGCCGACCGGGTGGGCGACGAACGGGTCCGGCCGTTCTACCCCTCGCTGCACGGCACGATGGGCAGGGCCTGGCTCGATCTGGGCGACCCGGTGCGCGCCCGGACGCACTTCGAGGCGGCGGCGGCGCGGCTGGACGATCTGCCGCCGGGGCAGTACGCGGAGTGGCTGCGGCTGTGCGTCGCCCGGGGGCTGCGCGCCACCGCCCCGGAGACGGCGGCGGACGAGCCGCTCAGGGCGCTGCTGGAGCGGCTGTGCGCCCGGGCCGATCTCGATTCGCTGGGGCTGCTGCTCCCGGCGTATCTGGGCGGTCTGGGCCGGCTGGAGGACGCGGAACGGCTGACCACCGCGCTGCGCATGCTCCACGCGGAGCGCCGGCTCCCGGAGGCCGAGCAGTCCGCGCTGAGCGAGGCGATCGCCCTGCGGGAGGCGGGCTGACCACCGCGCGGGACGGTCCTCGCCCGGAGATCACTCTCCGGGCGGGGCCTCCGGGGCTTCCGGGGTCTCCGGGGTCTTCTCGAAGACGATCCGGCTCCAGTGCACCCCGCTCCGGCCGAGCCGGTCCTCGCCGCCGGACCGGTGTATCCGCCGCAGCCCGTACTGGGCGGCGAGCGCCTCCGTCTCGTCGGCCGACACGTCGAACATCCGCCGGTCGCGCGGCGGTTCCCCGTGCCGCAGGGTCATGAGCAGCCGGCCGCCCTCGGTCAGCAGCCCGGCGACGCGCTCCATGGCGAACGGCCGCTCGTCCTCGTCGAGATGCATCCACACCGCGGAGAGCAGCAGCAGCTCGAACGGCCCCTCGACCCGGCTCAGCTCGGGCAGCGCGTCGGCCACCCACTCCACCGGCTGCTGATGCAGCCGGGCCGCGACCGCCCTCATCTCGCGCACGGGCTCCACCGCCGTCACCCGGTACCCCCGCCGGGCCAGCGCCGCCGCGTCCCGGCCGGTCCCCGCGCCGATGTCCGCCGCCCTGGCGGGCGCGTCCGGCAGGAACGACAGCATCCCTTCGTACAGCCCGTCAAAGGTGAGCGCCTCATACCGGTCCGCCAGCGCCTGCGCGTACTGCTCGTAGTACCACTGCACCCCGGGCTGCGCCTCTGTGTACGTCCCGCCCGTCCCGCCCGTCTCCCCCATGCTGTTCATACCCCCAACCCTACGAGCCCCCACCGACAGCGGCCAGGCCCGGCCCCCGGGCCCGGCCGCTTCGGGGGAAGGCGGGTTCAGGAGGTGCCGCGGTTCCGCTCCCAGAGCGTGCGCAGGGCGGCGACTTCGCGGGAGACGTCCACGTGCGCGCTGTCGAGCCAGGGCAGCCGGGTCCGTTTGCCGTTGTGGTGGTGTACGTCCGCGAAGTAGGCCGGAGCCAGGCGGTTGCGGTCGGCCGCGGGGTTGGGGCGGGCCCGGATGTCCTGGATCTGCGCCCAGGAGAAGCGGGTGCGCCGGAAGTAGCCCCGGACCTCGATTCCCCGGGCGTCGGCGAAGGTCCCCCCGCGCCGCAGCGCGAACCGCAGCCGGCCGACGAGGCCGAGGAAGAACGCCGCGACAAGCAGCTTCAGCCAGGTCGGCACATCGTCGTCGCCGAGCAGCGCCACGAGCACGCCGATACAGGGCGCGCTCACCCACACCAGCGCCAGCCACATGCGGCCCGCTTTCAAGCGGTACTCGCGCGGCGGTGATTCCTGACCCATGTGTCCGTCCCCCATGACTCTGCCGTCCTCCGGCGGGCCGCAGTCTAGGTCGTGTCCTCACACCGGCGGCGCACCGGGGCAGGCCGAAGCCGGGGCGGGGGCGGGGCAGGCCCGTGCTCCCCCGACCGGGTGATTCCCGGCCCGTCGGCCCCTCGTCCGGGAGACCGCCGGGATGCGGTGCCGGACGGCGGGAGGGACCGTGGTCACCAAAGGCCGCCCACCGCCCCGCCCGGGGCGCGTCCGACGGGGAGATGGAAGATGGCGACAGCACAGGCCGCGCCCGCGCCGCACGCACCGGGGGGTCCCGGCCCGGCGGCCGTCCCCGTCAGGGCCGCGGTGGTACGGGGGAAGGGGGAGCCCTTCGCACTGGAGGACCTCGAACTCGACGCGCGGATGCGGCCCGACGAGGTGCTGGTCAGGGTGGTCGCCACGGGCGTGTGCCAGACCGATCTGCACGCGCGCGACCAGCGGCCTCCCGTCCCGCTGCCCGCGGTCCTGGGGCACGAGGGCGCGGGGGTCGTGGAGCGGGTGGGCGACGCGGTCACCGCGGTCGCGGCGGGTGACCGGGTGGTGATGTCGTACCAGGCGTGCGGCCACTGCCGGTCCTGTCTGAGCGGGGCTCCCGCCTACTGTGTGCGGACCTTCCCGCTCAACTTCGGCGGCTCCCGGCCGGACCGCACCAACGCGCTGAGCGGCGCGGGCGGCGAGACGGTCCACGGCCATTTCTTCGGGCAGTCCTCGTTCTCGACCCATGCCCTCGCCACCGAGCGCAATGTGGTCAAGGTGGGCGACGAGGTGCCGCTGGAGCTGCTCGGCCCGCTCGGCTGCGGTATCCAGACCGGCGCGGGCGCGGTGCTGAACTCGCTGAAGGTGCCCGCCGGGGCGTCCCTGGTCGTCCTCGGCTCGGGGGCGGTCGGGCTGGCCGCCGTGATGGCGGCGCGGATCGCGGGCGCGGGGAGGATCGTGGCCGTGGACATCGTCCCGGGACGGCTCGAACTCGCGCGGGAGCTGGGGGCCACCCACACGGTGCACGCCGGGGAGGAGGACACCGCCGCCCGGATCGCGGAGATCACCGGCGGCGGCACGGACTTCGTCCTGGAGATCACGGCCCGCCCCGAGATGCTCACCCTCGCCGTCGACGCGCTCGCCCCGCTGGGCACGGCCGCCCTGATCGGCGGAGCGCCCCCCGGCACGCACGCGCCCGTCAGCATGAGCGCGCTGCTGGGCGGGCGCTCCGTGCGCGGCATCGCACAGGGCGACTCGGTGCCCCGGCTGTTCATCCCCCGGCTCATCGACCTCCACCGGGCCGGGCGGTTCCCCTTCGACCGGCTCATCTCCTTCTACGGCTTCGAGGAGATCAACCGGGCCGTCGCCGACGCCCGGAGCGGGGCCGTGGTCAAACCCGTCCTGCGCATCGGCTGAGGGAGCAGGGAGCAGGGAGCAGGGAAGCTCGTCAGGGGGCGGGCGCGCCCGCCCTGACCGCGCTCAGCGCCCTGGCGACCGGCAGGACGTCGTCCACGGCCATCTCGATCCGCTCGTACACCTCCGGATTGAGGATGACGGTGCCGTCGAAGTCCCCCGAGCCGAGATACACCCCGGCGGGTGCGGTCCAGGCCTGGAGGAAGGCGAACAGCGGGCGCATCGCGTGCTCGATCACCAGGGCGTGCCGGTCGCTGCCGCCGGTGGCGGCGAGCAGCACCGGTTTGGCGGCGAGGCCGTACTGGTCGACGAGGTCGAAGAAGTGTTTGAACAGCCCGGTGTAGGAGCCCCGGAAGACCGGGGTGGCCGCGATGACGAGATCGGCCGTCTCCACCGCCCGCAGCGCGTCCTCGACCCCGGCGTCGAGCCCCTCCCGACCCGCCGCGCCGGTGAAGGCCGGTCCGAGGGTGTGGAGTTCGATCAGCCGTGTCTCGGCCTCGGTCCGCGCGGCCAGGGTCTGGAGCATCAGTTCCGCGAGCGCGGTGGTCCTGGACGGACTCCGTACGCTGCCGACCACCGCGACCACGCGCAGCGGCCCGGTCATGACGCCGCCTCCGCGCCGGAGGCGCTCAGGGCGGCGATCTCCTTGCGCACGACGGGGGCGACCTCGGAGCCCAGCAGTTCGATCGCCTTGAGCGCCTCCTTCTGGGGCAGGGTGCCGAAGCCCAGCTGGATCATCATGCGGTCGTGGCGGAAGAGCCGGTACTGGGCGAGGATCTTGTCGATGACCTCCTGGGCGCTGCCCAGGAAGAAGGCTCCCCCGGGGGTGGCCTGGGCCTCGTACGCGCGCCTGGGCATGGGCACGCCCTTGCCGCGCTGGTGGTGGTTGGCCATCCAGCCGGCCTGGAAGTAGGGGTGCGAGACCTCGATGGCCTCCTCGTGGGTGGCGGCGACGAAGCCCGGTGAGTTGATCGAGACCTTCAGCGCCGACGGGTCGTGTCCGGCCTCGGCCCCGGCCTGCCGGTAGAGGTCGACGAAGGGCGCGAACTGGCGGTAGCCGCCGCCGATGATCGCCAGCGAGAGCGGCAGCCCGAGCCGGCCGGCCCGTACGACGGAGGCGGGGGTGCCGCCCACCGCCACCCACACCGGAAGCTCGCGATCCGGCCTCGGGGTGATGTCGGCGTCGTTCAGCGAGGGCCGCAGCGAGCCCTGCCAGGTGATCGGGTTCTCCGCGCGCAGCCGCAGCAGGAGGTCGAGCTTCTCGGCGAAGAGCTGCGCGTAGTCGTCGAGGTCGTGGCCGAAGACCGGGAAGGACTCGATGTACGAGCCGCGCCCGGCGATGATCTCCGCCCGGCCGCCGGAGAGCAGATCGACGGTGGCGAACTGCTGGAAGACCCGGACGGGGTCGTCCGAGCTGAGCACGGTGACGGCGCTGGAGAGCTTGATCCTGCGGGTGTTCTCGGCCATCGCGGCCAGGAGGACGGCGGGGCTGGAGACGGCGAAGTCGGTACGGTGGTGCTCGCCCACGGCGAAGACGTCGAGCCCCGCCTCGTCCGCCGCCCTCGCCTGCTCCACCAGCTCTCTCAGCCGGGGCCCGGGTGCGGGCGTGATCCCGGTCGTGGGGTCCGGAGTCAGCTCACCGAAGTGGTAGATACCGAGTTCAAAGGCCATGAGAAAGCCCCGTCCAAGAGATTTCGATGGTTGCGCAACGAACAACCTGGCGGGTCTCGGGGCTATTCCCCCGGAGCGGTCGCCGGGCGCGGCCCGGGGCGCGCCCGGCGGCGGGTGATTTGACGGACCGGTGAGCGCCCCGCCGACAATGGCGTCATGCCGACTCGCCCCGCCCGCCCCCGCCGTACCACCCCGCTGACCTCGGGTTCGATGGTCGCCACCGCGCTCCGGGTGGCGCGGGACGAGGGGCTCGCGGCGGTGAGCATGCGCAGGCTCGCCGAGGAGTCGGGGGTGTCGGCGATGGCGCTGTACCGGCATGTGACCGACCGTGAGGACCTGCTGATCCGGATGCTGGACGCGGTGGCCGAGTCCATCCCCGCTCCCCCGGCGGCGGGGACCCCCCGGGAGCGGCTGACGGTGATCATGCACGGGATGTACGAGGCGTTCCGCCGCGATCCCTGGGTGGTGCAGGTGCTGGTGACCGAGGGGCTGGCGAGCACCCGGGTGCTGCCGGTGCTGGAGGGGGTGTTCGCGGCGTTCGCGGACGCCGGACTCGAACCGGCGCGGGGCCGTGACGCGTACGCGCTGCTCTTCAGCTTCCTCTTCGGCGAGACGCTGGTCGCGCACCACGACCGGGCGGACACCCAGGCACGGCGGATGATGCTGGCCGTCGACCCGGAGCGCTTCCCCCGGCTGCGGGAGGCGATCGCGGCCGGGTACCGGACCGGGGACCTGGCCGGCCCCCGCGACCGGGAGCGTTTCGCGGCCCATCTGGATCGCGTGCTGGACGGCGTGCTCGGCCCCCGCTGATCCCGTCCGCACCCCCTCCCCGCCCCCTCCGCACCCCTCGCCGTTCCGCCTTGACAGTAGACCTCTACTTAGTACAGCCTCACCTAAGTATACGCCGTATACAACGCACGGAGGCGGTATGCCCGGAACCACGGACCAGCAGCAGCGGCCGGCGGACCACGATCCACCCGGCAGCGGTGCCGGGACCACCGAGAACGCACCCGCCACGGAGGGCCCGGAGGCCGCGCCGGCCGTCGGGCTCGGCGAACTCCTCGCGCCCGTCCGGGGCCGGCTCGTCCTCGCGGTGACCCTCCAGGCCCTCGCCTCCGTCGCCTCGGTCGTGCCGTTCATCGCGGTCGCCGAACTCGGCGTGGTCCTCCTCGCGGAGGGCCCCGACGGCTTCGACCGGGAACGCGCCTGGTGGGTGGCCGGCATCGCGGCCGCGACCATGCTCGCCGGGCTCGGGCTCACCCTCGCGGCCGGCGCCCTCGCCCATCTCGCCGACAACGACATCAGCCTCGATCTGCGCCGCCGGCTCGCCGCCCACCTGGGCCGCGTACCGCTGGGGTGGTTCACCGAGCGCAACTCGGGACTGGTGCGGAAATCGGTCGGCGACGACGTCTCCGCCATGCACCACCTCGTCGGCCACACCGTCACCGACCTCACCCGCGCGACCGTCGTCCCCCTGGTCTCCCTGGGCTGGCTGTTCGCCACCGACTGGCGGCTCACCCTGGTCACCCTGATCCCGGTCTGCGCCGGACTGGCCATGTACGCGCGGATGACGGGCAGCGCCTCGGCCCGGGCAGGCTTCGAGGAGTACGGCCGCGCCCTGGCCCGGATCGGCAGCGCGTCCGTGGAGTTCACCCACGGCATCACCGTCGTCAAGACCTTCGGCCGCAGCGGCCGGGCGCACCGGCGCTACACCGAGGCGGCCGACGATCTGACCTCGTTCTTCCTCCGCTACGTGCAGAGCATGTTCCGTACCTCGGCCGCGTCCGAGCTGGTGCTCTCCCCGGTCTTCCTGCTGCTGTGGATCCTCGGGGTCGGCGGCGCGTTCGTCTCCCGGGGCTGGGCGGACGCGGTGGATCTGCTGCCCTTCGCCCTGCTGGGCCTCGGCCTCACCGCGCCCGTGCTCGGCCTCGGCTACTCCTTCGACGAGATACGCAAGGCCCGGGCGGCGGCCGAACGGGTCGCCGCCGTCCTCTCCACCGAGCCGCTGCCCGAACCCGAACCCGGCACGGAGGGCGAACCCCTGGGCACCACGGTCGAGTTCGACCGGGTCTCTTTCGGATACGACGACCGGAGCAACGCCCTGGAGGAGG
Organism: Streptomyces amakusaensis; assembly: GCF_039532665.1. Lineage (NCBI taxonomy): Bacteria > Bacillati > Actinomycetota > Actinomycetes > Kitasatosporales > Streptomycetaceae > Streptomyces > Streptomyces amakusaensis. The sequence goes on from NZ_BAAASB010000012.1 coordinate 212,705, forward strand.
TGAGCCTGACCCTGGAGCCAGGGACGGTGACCGCGCTCGTCGGCCCCTCCGGCTCCGGGAAGACCACCCTGGCCCGGCTGCTCCCCCGGTTCTACGACGTGACCGGCGGCGCGATCCGGATCGGCGGCGCCGATCTGCGGCGGCTGCCCGCCGAACGGCTCTACCGGCTGGTTTCCTTCGTCTTCCAGGACGTGCAGCTGCTGCGCGCCTCCGTGCGCGACAACATCGCGCTCGCCCGGCCGGACGCCACCGACGAGGAGGTCCACGCCGCCGCGCGGGCCGCCCGGATCCACGACCGGGTACGCGAACTGCCCGGCGGATACGACGCGATCGTCGGCGAGGAGGCGCGCTTCTCCGGCGGCGAGGCCCAGCGTCTGTCGATCGCCCGGGCGCTGCTGGCCGACACCCCCGTACTCGTCCTGGACGAGGCCACCGCCTTCGCCGACCCCGAGTCCGAGGCCGCGATCCAGGACGCCCTGTCCCGGCTGGTCGCCGGGCGCACCCTGCTGGTCATCGCCCACCGGCTGTCCACCGTCGCCGGCGCCGACAAGATCGCCGTCCTGGAGAACGGCCGGATCGTCGAGAGCGGACGGCACGCCGAACTCCTCGCGGCGGGCGGCCGCTACGCCCGCTCGTGGGCGATCGACGAACGCTCCGGCCGATGGGCCCCCACGGCCGCCGCCCCTCTCACCCCGGAGGCCGCCCAGTGATCCGCCGACTCCTCACCGTCCTCGAACCGCCCGAAGCCGCACTGCTGCGCCGGACGGTCGCCGGGCTGCTGATCTGCGCGGTCCTCCAGGGGATCGCCTTCGCCCTCCTCGTACCCCTGCTGCGGGAACTCCTCGGCGACGGCGGAATCTCCGGGGCGCTCCCCTGGCTGGGCACGCTCGCGGCGGTGTTCGCCGGGTACGCGGTGGCCTACTGGTCGAGCACCGTCTCCGGGTACCGGACGGGCGCGGGGCTCTCCAGGACGCTGTACCACCGGCTCGGGGACCATGTCTCCACGCTGCCGCTCGGCTGGTTCACCGCCGAGCGCACCGGAGGGCTCGCGCAGCTCAGCTCCAAGGGCGTCGTCGATGTGATGGGCGTTCCCGCGCATCTGCTGCGGCCCGTGATCACCGCGTTCGTCACCCCGCTGGTCGTGGTGGCGCTGATGTTCGCCTTCGACTGGCGGCTCGCGCTGGCGTCACTGGTGACGCTGCCGTCGGCGGCGGCCGCCTACCGGGTGACCGGCCGGGCGATCGACGGGCAGGAGCGGGCGCACGACGCCGCCTCGGCCGAGGCCGGCGGCCGGGTGATCGAGTTCGCGCGGGCGCAGCCGGTGCTGCGGGCCTTCGGCCGTACGGTGCACGGGCACCGGGATCTCGACGACGCCCTCGCGGCCCAGCGGGCGAGCGGCCGTCGGCTGCTGCTGCGCGCGGTGCCGGGCTTCGCCGCCTTCGTCTTCTCGGTGCAGTTCGGCTTCACCGCCGTGCTGATGGTGGGCACGGTGCTGGCGCTGGGCGGTTCGGTGGACGCGCCGGAGCTGATCGCGCTGCTGGTGCTGGCCGCCCGCTTCGTCGAACCGCTGATCACGGCCGCCGATCTGGGGGCGACGCTGCGGATCGCCGACGGGGCGCTGAACCGCGTTCAGACGGTGCTCGCCACCGAGCCGCTGCCGGAGCCCGCTGTCCCGGCGGTGCCTTCCGACCCTGCGGACACCTCGGTGGAGCTGGCGGGGGTGTCGTTCGGCTACCGGCCGGGGGCGCCGGTGCTCAAGGGCTTCTCGCTGCGGGTCCCGGCGCGCACCATGACCGCGCTGGTCGGTCCGTCGGGTTCGGGCAAGACCACCGTCACCCGGCTGGTCGCCCGCTTCTTCGACGCCGAGGAGGGGCAGGTGCGGGTCGCCGGGGTCGATGTGCGCGAGCTGGGCACCGAGGCGCTGATGTCCCGGGTGTCGCTGGTCTTCCAGGACGTCTATCTCTTCGACGCCACGATCGCCGAGAACATCCGGCTGGCCAGGCCGGAGGCGAGCGAGGCGGAGTTCCACCGGGCGGCGCGGCTGGCCCGGGTGGACGAGATCGCGGCGCGGCTGCCCGACGGCTGGGACACCCGGGTCGGCGAGGGCGGCACGACCCTGTCGGGCGGGGAGCGGCAGCGGGTCTCCATCGCCCGGGCCATCCTGAAGGACGCGCCGATCGTGCTGCTGGACGAGGCGACCGCCGCGCTCGACCCGGAGAACGAGCACGCGGTGCAGGACGCCCTGGCCGCGCTGGCGGCGGACCGTACGCTGCTGGTGATCGCCCACCGGCTCCAGACGATCGCGTCGGCCGACCGGATCGCGGTGCTGGACGAGGGGCGGGTGGCCGAACTGGGCACCCATGACGAGCTGCTGGCCCTGGACGGCCGGTACGCGCGCTACTGGGCCGAGCGCTCCCGGGCGGGCGGCTGGCGGCTGACCGCCGCGCCGGAGACGGCTTCCTGACCCCTGGCCGGCCGCCGCGGCCCGCCGCACCGTGATGTCACGGCGCGGCGGGCCGTACCTCGTGGCTCTCCGGGGCCGGAGCGGCCCCGGCGGGCGGGCGGCGCGCGCCGGGGCGGAGGGTGAGCACCATGGTGAGGCCGCCGCCGGGGGTGTCCTCCGCGTTGAGGGTGGCCCCCACGGCCTCGGCGAACCCCCGGGCGACGGCGAGTCCGAGGCCCACTCCGGCTCGGCGCGGGCCGTCCCCGTACCGCTGGAAGGGGGCGAAGATGCGCTCCTTGGCCTCATCGGGGACGCCGGGCCCCCGGTCCACCACGCGCACTTCGACCCGGTCGGCGATCGCGCTGGCCGCGACGAGCACGGCCTGGCCCTCGGGGCTGTGGCCGACGGCGTTCTCCACGACATTGGCGACGGCGCGCTCCAGCAGGCCGGGGTCGGCGGAGACCATGGGGAGGTTCTCCGGGATGTCGAGGACCACACTGCCCTCCGGGACCCAGCCGAGCGCCATCGGCACGACCTCGTCGAGATCGACCTCGCGGATGAGCGGGGTGACCGCGCCGGTCTGGAGCCGGGACATGTCCAGGAGGTTGCCGATCAGATGGTCGAGGCGGTCGGCCCCGCTCTCGATCCCGGCCAGCAGCTCGGCCCGGTCCGCCTCGGACCACTCGATGTCGTCGGAGCGCAGCGAGGTGACCGAGGCCTTGATGCTCGACAGCGGGGTGCGCAGATCGTGGCTGACGGCGGCCAGCAGGGCGGTGCGGATGCGGTTGCTCTCGCCGAGTTCGCGGGCCTGCTCGGCCTGGCCGACCAGCCGGCGGCGGTCGAGCACCACGGCGGCCTGGGCGGCGAAGGCGGAGAGGACCCGGCGGTCCTCGGCGGGGAGCACCCGGCCGGAGAGGGCGAGGGCCATACGGTCGCCGACGGGCATGTCCACGTCCGCGTCCTCGGGCCGGGCGAGCGGCCGGCCGGACGGGCGGGCCTCGCCGACGCTGCTGACGCAGGTCCACGGGCCGGTGTCGCTCTCCCGCTCCAGCAGGGCCACGGACTCCATGCCGAAGGTCTCCCGTACCCGCTCCAGCAGGGCGTCCAGCGTGGTCTCGCCGCGCAGCACGCTCCCCGCGAGGAAGGAGAGGATCTCCGACTCGGCGCGCAGCCGGGCCGCCTGATGGGTGCGCCGGGCGGCGAGATCGACCACGGAGGCGACCGAGACGGCCACCCCGATGAAGATCACCAGGGCGACGACATTCTGGGGATCCGCGATGGTCAGCTCGTGCAGGGGCGGGGTGAAGTAGTAGTTCAGCAGCAGTGATCCGAAGGCGGCCGACGCCAGGGCCGGGATCAGTCCGCCGATCAGCGCGGCGGCCACCGTCAGCGTCAGGAACAGCAGTACGTCGTTGGCGAGCCCGACGTCGGGGGCCGCGCTGTCGAGCAGCAGGGTGAGGAGCACCGGGCCCGCCACGCCTACCAGCCAGCCCCAGACGGCCCGGGAGCGGCTCAGCCGCGCGCCGCGCGCCATGGGCAGGCCCCGGCCCTTGGCGGCCTCGTCGTGGGTGACGATGTGGACGTCGAGATCCGGGCCCGACTCGCGGGCGACGACGGCGCTGACCCCGGGCCCGAAGGCGTACTGCCAGGTCCGGCGGCGGCTGACGCCGAGCACTATCTGGGTGGCGTTGACCCCGCGCGCGAAGTCGAGCAGGGCGACGGGGATGTCGTCGCCCAGGACGTGGTGGAAGGTGCCGCCGAGATCCTCCACCAGGGTCCGCTGCACGGTCAGTTCCCCCGGCGAGGCCGAGGTGAGGCCGTCGCTGCGGGTGATGTAGACGGCCAGCACCTCGCCGCCCGCGCCCTTCTCGGCCAGCCGGGTGGCGCGCCGGATGAGCGCGCGGCCCTCGGGGCCGCCGGTGATGCCGACGACGATGCGCTCGCGCGCCTGCCAGGTGGCCCGGATGTTGTGCTCGATCCGGTACTCGCGGAGGTGTTCGTCGACCCGGTCGGCGACCCAGAGCAGGGCCAGCTCCCGCAGCGCGGTGAGGTTGCCGGGGCGGAAGTAGTTGGAGAGCGCCGCGTCGACCTTGTCCGGTTTGTAGATGTTGCCGTGGGCCATCCGTCTGCGCAGCGCCTGCGGCGACATGTCGACCAGCTCGATCTGGTCGGCCCGGCGGACCACCTCGTCCGGGACGGTCTCCCGCTGCCGCACCCCGGTGATGGTGGCGACGACGTCGCCCAGGGACTCCAGGTGCTGGATGTTCACATTGGTGACGACGTCGATCCCGGCTTCGAGGAGTTCCTCGATGTCCTGCCAGCGCTTGGCGTTGCGGGAGCCGGGGATGTTGGTGTGCGCGAGTTCGTCGACGAGGGCGACGGCGGGTCTCCGTATCAGGACGGCGTCCACGTCCATCTCGGCGAAGACGGAGCCCCGGTACTCCAGCTCCCGGCGCGGAATGTGTTCCAGACCGTGCAGCATCACCTCGGTGCGAGGGCGTTTGTGGTGCTCCACGAAGGCGATCACGCAGTCGGTGCCGCGTTCGACGCGCCGGTGCGCCTCGGCGAGCATCGCGTAGGTCTTTCCGACGCCCGGTGCGGCGCCGAGGTAGATCCGAAGCTTGCCGCGTCCCATGTTCCGTTCCCTGTGGTCGAGTGGCTGACGCCGTGGGCCCCGCGCGTGCGTCCCTGGGACGCGCGGAAGCGGTGGAGCGCCTCACATCTCGAAGCGATAGCCCATTCCGGGGAGAGTGATGAAGTGCCGGGGGTGCGAAGGGTCGCCCTCAAGTTTGCGCCTCAACTGGGCCATGTAGACACGGAGATAATTGGTCTGTGTGCTGAAGGACGCGCCCCACACCTCGTGGAGGAGTTCCTTCTGGCTGACGAGCCGTCCGCGGCTGCGAATCAGCGCCTCCAGCAGATGCCACTCGGTGGGGGTGAGCCGTACGTCGCGCCCCCGCCGTCTGACCTTCTTCGCGAGCAGGTCCACCGTGAAGTCCTCGGTCGCGATGAGATGGACGTCGTCGGCGGGCGCGGCGGACTCGACCCGGCGGACCGCGGCGCGGAGCCTGGCGACCAGTTCGTCCATGCCGAACGGCTTGGTGAGATAGTCGTCGGCCCCCGCGTCGAGCGCCTCGATCTTCTCCTCGGAGGTGCGCCGGGCCGAGACGACGATGATCGGGACCCGGCTCCAGCGGCGGAGACGTCTGATCACCTCCACGCCGTCGATGTCGGGCAGTCCGAGGTCCAGCAGGACGATGTCGGGGTGGGCCTCGGCGGCGATCCGCAGGGCGGTGGCTCCGTCGGGCGCGGCGTCCACCTCGTACCGGCGCGCTCTGAGATTGATCTCAAGAGCCCGCACCAGCTGGGGTTCGTCGTCCACGACCAGCACCCGGGTCACCGGTGTACCGCCTTTCTGGGGATGGTTCACGGGAACTCCCGGCCGTTCCGGGGCGGTTCCCTGGGTCTCGCCGGGTTCGGGACTTCTCCGGAACTTCTCCGGCACTTCCCCGGGCGACGGATCAAGGCTCCGCCGCGCCGCCCCCGACCGCCCGCGTTACGGGGAGGTTTGACGTCTTCCTGACGCGCTCCGGCCACCTCTTGACAGGTGCTTGACGCCCGGCGGACGGCCGCTGTCAGAGGGCCGTAAATTCCTCGCGGGGCCCCGGGCGCGGCGGGGCGGGCGGGCCTAGATTCCCCTTCGGCCGCTCCAGGATTTCCCTTTCGGCCGCTCCAGGTCGCGCACGCCAGTGGCAGGTCGCCGGCCGGCGCTCTCGTCGGCGTCCGGCCGGGCACACGGCGGTTCTTCCCCGGTCGCGCCCGCCCGCGGCCGTGCCGTCACCGCTCCCCCGGCGGCGGCACGGCCCGAAACGCCCGCACCGGAACACCGGTGACCGGACTTCTCATCAGAAGGTGCGCGATGCCTCCCGCGACTCGCCCGCAGACCCCGACCGTCCCCCTCGACCGCGCGTCCGGCGGCGCGGACCGCCCCCGGCCGGGCGGGCACGGCCGCTCCGGTGGACTCTTCGACCCCTTGCAGCTGCTGAAGGCGTTCCCCGAGGCCGTCCACAAACTGCATCCGCGCGCGCTGGCGAGGAACCCGGTGCTGTTCGTCGTCGCCGCCGGATCGGTGCTCACCACCCTCTCGGCGCTGGTCCACCCCTCCCTCTTCACCTGGGTGATCAGCGTCTGGCTCTGGCTGACGGTGATCTTCGCCAATCTCGCCGAGGCCGTCGCGGAGGGCCGCGGCAAGGCCCAGGCCGATTCGCTGCGCCGGGCGCGCACGGACACCGTCGCGGTGCGGCTGCGCGACAACTGGCGGATCGGTACGCATCTCCCCTCGGCGGAGACGGAACTCGTCGCCGCGACCGATCTCCAGCCCTTCGACTTCGTGGTGGTGGCGGCGGGCGAGGTGATCCCGGCGGACGGCGATGTCGTGGACGGCGTCGCGGCGGTCGACGAGTCGGCCGTCACCGGGGAGTCCGCGCCCGTCGTCCGGGAGTCGGGCGGCGACCGTTCGGGCGTCACGGGCGGCACGACCGTGCTCTCCGACCGGCTCGTCGTACGCGTCACCTCACGGCCGGGGCACTCCTTCATCGACCGGATGATCGCCCTGGTCGAGGGCGCGTCCCGGCAGAAGACCCCCAACGAGGTCGCCCTCAACATCCTGCTGGCCGCCCTGACCACCGCCTTCGTCCTGGTGGTCCTCGCCCTCCAGCCGATGGCCGCCTACGCGGACGCCGACCAGTCCACGACCGTCCTCGTCGCGCTGCTGGTGACCCTGATCCCGACCACGATCGGGGCGCTGCTCTCGGCCATCGGCATCGCGGGCATGGACCGGCTCGTGCAGCGCAATGTGCTGGCCATGTCGGGCCGGGCCGTCGAGGCGGCCGGCGACATCAGCACCCTGCTGCTCGACAAGACGGGCACCATCACCCTGGGCAATCGCGAGGCCGCAGATTTTGTACCGATGCCCGGTGTCGGTGAATCGGTCCTGGCCGAGGCGGCCCAGCTCTCCTCGCTCTCGGACGAGACCCCCGAGGGCCGGTCGGTGGTGGCCCTCGCCCGGCGCAAGCACGGGCTCCAGGAGCCCGCCGACGGCGAGTTGGGCGAGGCCCGGTTCGTGGCGTTCAGCGCGCGGACCCGGATGAGCGGGGTCGATCTGCGGTGGGACGACAGCGCCGTACGGCACATCCGCAAGGGCGCGGCGGCCCAGGTGATCGAGTGGGTGCGGCTGCGCGGCGGTGAGGTGCCGCCCGAGGCGCGGTGGTTCTCCGACGCGATCGCCGCCTCGGGCGGCACCCCGCTGCTGGTCGCCGTGGACGACTGGGACGGGCCCCGGGTGCTGGGGGCCGTCTACCTCAAGGACGTGGTGAAGGAGGGCATCCGGGAACGGTTCGCGGAGCTGCGGCGGATGGGCATCCGTACGGTCATGGTCACCGGCGACAATCCGCTGACCGCGCGGGCGATCGCCCAGGAGGCCGGGGTGGACGACTTCCTCGCCGAGGCCACCCCCGAGGAGAAACTCGCCCTGATCAAGCGGGAGCAGGAGGGCGGCCGGCTGGTCGCGATGACCGGGGACGGCACCAACGACGCCCCGGCGCTCGCCCAGGCCGACGTCGGCGTGGCGATGAACACCGGCACCTCGGCCGCCAAAGAGGCCGGCAACATGGTCGACCTCGACTCCAACCCGACCAAGCTCATCGAGATCGTGGAGATCGGCAAGCAGCTCCTCATCACCCGGGGCGCGCTCACCACGTTCTCCATCACCAACGACGTGGCGAAGTACTTCGCGATCATCCCCGCCATGTTCACCGGCGCCTATCCCGGTCTGGAGGCGCTCAACATCATGGGGCTGCACAGCCCGACGTCCGCGATCACCTCGGCGATCATCTTCAACGCCCTGATCATCGTCGCGCTGATCCCGCTCGCGCTGCGGGGCGTGCGCTACACCCCCGCGTCCGCCCACGAGCTGCTGGTCCGCAATCTCACCGTCTACGGCCTCGGAGGGCTCGTCCTGCCCTTCGTCGGCATCAAGCTGATCGATCTGCTCGTCTCCACGGTCCCCGGCCTGGGCTGAGCCGAGCTGAGCTGAGCCGCCATGAGGTACATCACAAGGTGAGGCAAGCCTTCCCTGCGGCGATTCCGTTCTGGTACAGGTGGACCATCCCTTCGACATACCGGAAGAAACGCCATGAACCCAGCTGAACCAGTCGATCACATACCGTTCATGATCGACCTCTCCCTGGAGGAGACCCGCCGCCGGGCCTCCGTCATGGCCGCACTCGGTCCGGAGTGGGACCCGGCGGCCGTCCTCCGGGGCGAGGACGAGGCGTACGCCCTGCTCTACTCGGGCCTCGACGCCGAGCAGCGGCGCGTCCACGAGCGGCTGGTCGCGGCCGGTGTGCTGCCCGGAGAGGGGCCGGGCCGTGCGGCTGCCCCTTGACCCCCAGGCGGACGACGCCCGCCGCGCCTGGGTGGCCTGCCCCGGCTGCGACGACGCCCGTACCTGCGCGACCTGCGCCGACCGGCGCAACTGCCGTGACCACTGGCGCTATCTGATCTCCAACGACGGCCCGGTCGTCCATCTCCAGTGCCCCGGCTGCGCCCACACCTGGTCGCTCGACACCCGGCCCGGCGTCACCCGCCGGGAGGACGACGCGGCCCTCTCCCGGCCGCTCTCGGCGGACACTCCGCCCTCATGACTCCGCAGCCTGTAGCCATGCGGTCACGAATAGGCTAACTTTTCCCGCAGTAGTCGTGGTTCCGAAGTCTCAGCGCCCGCGGTTCACCCCCGTGGGCGCTGTGCTGTGCGGCAGTGCCCGAGGACCAGGGCGATCACCTCACCCAGGGGCGCTGAACAAGCCGGCGCCCCACGACCCTGGACAAGGGGAACACCATGGCCACCGGATCCGTGAAGTGGTTCAACGCCGAAAAGGGCTTCGGCTTCATCGCCCAGGACGGCGGCGGACCTGACGTCTTCGTGCACTACTCCGCCATCAACGCGTCGGGCTTCCGCTCGCTCGAGGAGAACCAGCAGGTGACCTTCGACATCACCCAGGGCCCGAAGGGCCCGCAGGCGGAGAACGTCATCCCCGCCTGACCCGACTCCCCCGCGCCATCGGCGCACGGGTAAGTCCACCGGGGGCCGGAACGCTGAGCGTTCCGGCCCCCGGCCGGTCCCCGGACAGCCTCAGAGCCCCTGTTCCGCCGTGTCCCGGGACCGCTCGGCGAGCTTGCGGAACCAGGTCCAGCTGGTCTCGTTCGGCTCGCTCCACGCCTCGGGGGCCGTGGCGAACTCCGGGTGCCGCGCGGCGATGTACGCCCGGGTGCGCTCGGGGACCTCGGACCACGACGCCAGCTTTCGGCCCCGGCCGTGGAAGGCGAGGCCGCCGGGCCGCTGCCCCTGTGCCATCCAGGGCAGCCAGGGCGACATCCGCGTCCACGACATCGTGCTCGGCACGCTCGGCCCCCCGGTCCTCAGGGCCTCGGCCGGGGCGAAGAACTGGAACATCTCCAGGGCCCGGTAGGTGTCGTCCGCCGAGTTCTCGGGGAACTCCGCCACCGGCAGCGGCGACGGGTACGCCAGCGGTATCTCCATGCTGAAACAGACCTGGTCGCCGAGGTCCGTCAGGGGAATCGGGAAGGGCCGCCACTTCTGGTTCGCCGGATCGTTCCAGACATGGATCACCGGCTTGTCCTCCCAGGTCTCCAGGATCTCCCGGGTCCGGGGGTCGAGATAGAACGCGGCCTCCCGCGACAGCATCAGATATCCGTCGCCGTCCTTCACCAGCCGTGCGACATTCACCCCTTCGAAGCCGAAGACGCGCCGGTAGGGCTCGCCCGGTCCCCAGCTGTGGACGTCACCGGTCCAGTGGAAGGTCACCTCGGAGCCGTCGAGCGAGGCGCGGGTGCGGGCGAAGGCCTGGAGGAGTTCGGCGGGCGTCATGGGGGCGAGTCTGCTGCACGGCACCGTCCGCGTCGAATCCCGCCCCGGGAGCCCCGGAGGAGACCGGAGAGACCAAGGAGCCCCGGCGATCGCCGGGGCTCCCTCGCTGCGGCCGTGCCGTGCCGCGCTGTGCCGTGCTGAGCCGTGCTGAGCCGGCAGGACTCAGACCAGTTCGGGCTGCGGCTTCAGCCGCGGGGCCGGTGCGGGCTCCGCGTCCCACAGCTTGGCGGTCCGCACATAGGCGTAGATCACCGAGAGCATCGCCAGAATGAGAAGGGGGCCGAACAGCCACGGGTACTCGGCCATCCGCATCGGCAGATAGCGGTACGACACCAGGAACGCGGTGAAGACCGTCGCGCCGTGGGCGACCAGCAGGACTCCCGGCCGGTCCCAGCCCCGGTCGTACGAGCGCAGTGCCGCCTCGATGGTGAGGGTGAACACCACACCGGCGATGATGTCGACACCGTAGTGGTAGCCGAATCCCAGCGTCGCGCCGAGGGTGGCGATCAGCCAGAACGTGCCGCCGAGCCGCAGCAGGCGCGGGGCCTTCCGGGAATGGATGAAGATCGCGGTGGCCCATGCCGTGTGCAGGCTGGGCATGCAGTTGCGCGGGGTGATCTCGTCGAAGGGCATCCACTGCGGGGTGCCGATCGTGGGCGCCGTCTCCGGCCATATGTCGGCGACCGCCCAGTTCCCGCCGTCGGGGCCGTACGCGAAGATCGGTCCGACCACGGGGAAGATCATGTAGATGCCCGGCCCGAGCAGACCGATGACCAGGAAGGTGCGCACCAGGTGGTGGCGGGGGAAGCGGCGCTCGGTGGCCACATGGCGCAGCTGGTAGACGGCGAAGACGACCGCGGCCACCGCGAGCTTGACGTAGACCCAGTCGAGAACGTGGGCACCGACCGGTCCGGTGGCCTCGACCATGCGGCCCACCACCCATGACGGGTTGCCCAGCGCCTGGTCGGCGGTCACCAGATACTGGTCGAGGACGTCCGGGCGGGTCTTCGAGGTGATCAGCAGCCAGGTGTCGCCCGTCTTACGGCCCGCCACCAGCAGCAGTCCCAGTCCGACGCCCTTCAGCAGCAGGACGCGTTCCCGGCCGGTGCGGCGGGTGAGAGCGATGACCGCGCAGCCCAGGATCACCCACAACGCGCCGTTGCCGTAGGTCAGCTCGGCGCCGATCGCCCAGCGCACGAGCAGGATCGCGAGGTCGATGCCGATCGCGGCGCCGAGTGCGACGAATCGCTGCCGCCAGGTGAGCACCACGGCCATCAGGGCCATGCTGGCGTAGAGCAGCGGGCCCGAGGCGGGGACGAATATCGCCTCTTTCGCCTGGTTGGTGATCGGCCCCGGCAGACCGTAGTGCCGCGCGGCGATCTCCAGGGCGATGAAGAATCCGAGGGCCACGACAACGGCCGCGGCCCACAGTATCGCCCTCGACCGGCTCCATCCGGCGAACATGGTGCTGTTTCTTATTCGCGATATAAATGTCAATTTTTTGGCCGATTTGCTTGCTTTTGACGAAAAGAAGGAAGGATGATCATGATGATTCGGATTGAATCCGATCATCCTATCGAAGGACATACGGAGGTTTCACCGGTCGCGGGCGGACAAGCTCCTTGAACCCCAAAGCCCTGTTCGCCCCCCGTATCGGGGGCGAACAGGGCTTTCGACTTCAGACCCGGCCGGCCGGGCGGCGGTCTCGAAACCTGATCGGATCAGAGACCGAACTCGTGCGGGGGCACTCCGAGCGCCGCGCACGCCTCTCGCAGAACCTGCTCCTCCGCGGGGGCGATGTATCCGTCCGCCCCGGCGACGACGAAGCCGGTCTGCACGACCGCCCTGGCCTCCGTGGGCTTCTTCGCCGCCTTGGCGATCTCCTGCATGACCTCGGCCCGGCCCTGCTGGAAATTGAACGTCAGCTGGTCGACGTGCTTGTTGAACCGCTGCCGCAGCTGGTCGGCCGGGAAGTTCTGCAAGACGTCGTTCTGGAGGATCAGCGACTCCACATGCTGCCGCTCAGCCGGGTCGACCGACCCGTCGGCGGCGGCGACCAGGGCGCACATCGCCATGCTGGCGTCCCGGTAGGAGCCGCTCTTCAGCTCGGTCTTGAGGGAGGTGAGCTGGGTCTTGAGCAGCCCCACGAGCTGAGCCTTCGATCCCCCGCCGGCTCCCGATCCCGATCCCGACCCCGGCTGCCCGTGGCCGCCGCCGGAGCCACGGGCCCCCTGCGACTGCTGCTGCAGCCCCTTCGCCTGGTCCTTGATCCGGTCCCACATCGCCATCCGTGCCACCTCGGCTACCCGTTACTCGTCCGCGGCGTGTCGCGCGTCCACAGGGGGAACGTTTCCGCACCCCCCGCAGTTCCCGATTCGCACGTACGCACGTACGGCGGCGGCCCGGCCGCCCTCAACCGGCGGTCAACCGGCACCCGGCTGACGGTCAAACAGCGCTCAACCGGCGGTCAACCGGCGGTACGGAGCGACACCACGCCCGCGCTCCCGTCCACGGTGACGACGTCCCCCGTACCGATGTCCTCCGTCGCGCCGCGCACTCCCACCACCGCGGGGATTCCGTACTCCCTCGCCACCACCGCCCCGTGCGAGTTGGCCCCGCCCATCTCCATCACCAGCCCGCCGGCGGTGAGGAAGAGGGGCGTCCAGCCGGGGTCGGTGGACGGGACCACCAGGATCTCGCCCGGTTCCAGCCGGGCTCCGACCGGGTCCATGACCACCCGGGCCGGCGCGGTGGCCGTCCCCGCCGACGCCGGAGTGCCCGTCAGGGAGCCGGGGGCGACCGGCGGACGGGGAGCCTCCGGGGCCGTGCCGTCCGAGAGCAGGACCCGGGGGACCGGACGGCGGCGCAGCTCCCGGGCGTAACTCTCCCGGCGTTCGGCGACGATAGGGCGGAGGTCCCCCCGCTCCGACTCCATCTCGGTGAAGTCGAGGAAGAACACGTCCTGGGGCTCGTCGATCCGGCCCCGCGCGTGGAGCAGCGCACCGCGCTCGGCGACGCGCTCACGCACCATGGCGAACAGCCTGACGGCGAGGTACTTCGGGTACTCGCGGAGTCCCGCGAGCAGCCGGGTGCGGCGCAGCGCGAAGCGCACCAGCGGGCCCCGCGCCCCGGCGCGGCGGGCGAGGCGCTCGACCATGGCCTCGGCCTCGGCCCGGGAGCGCGCGAACACCGCGTCCGGGCGGGCCGCCGGGTCGTCGGTGCGCAGAAGGTTGGCGATGACGCCGACGATGTGCGAGGGGTCCTCGGACCAGCGGGGCAGACCGATGTCGATCTCGGCGACGGCCCGGTGGCCCCAGCGGTCCAGGAACTCCCTGAGCCCGCGCTGGGCGGTCTCCGGAAGCTCGCCGTCCAGATACGCGCGGGTCAACTCGTCGGCTCCGCGCCCCGGGTCCTGGAACGCGCGGGCCGCGAGGGGGTCCGCGCGGACGGTGTCCGCGAGCTGACCCAGGGCCAGATCCATCTCGGTGGTGACGTTGTGCGGCAGTCCGCGCAGCACCGTCTGGAGGTCGCCCGGTTCGGTGCGGACGATCCGGCCGGTGAGCGCCAGCATCGCGAATCCGACGAGCGCGGCCGGGGCGAGCGCGGGCAGGACGGGGACGACATGGTCGCGCAGCGCGCCCCGGGCGGTCGTGGACCGGGCCGCCGCGACGATCGCCGGTTCCAGCCGGCGCGCCTCCCGTACCGCCGCCTCGGGGCGGACCAACGCGCGTACCGCCGCGGCCGGGACATGGAACCGGCGGGCGAGGCGCAGCGCGCGCCGGAGGGCGGGGCGGACCGAGGTGGCGGTGAGCGCCAGGCGCGGGTCCCGGGCGCAGAGGTCGGCGAGCACCTCGGCCGAGCGGGCCTCCATGAGGCCGAGCAGTCTCAGGACGAAGGCCCGGCCGGCCCTGTCGCGCAGCGCGCCGGTGAGGTCGAGGAAGATCCGCCCGCCCGCCTCGGTGTAGCCGGTCGACGCCGGGTCGCCGATGACGATCTCGTTGACTGACCGGGCGATCTCACGGAAAGCGGCGCGCCCGGCCGGGGTGATCGGGCGCTGGAGGCCCTGGGCGAGGCTGAAGCAGAAGTAGACGTGGAAGCCGTCCCGCTCCGGTACGGGAAAGAGTGTGGTGATCGGCCGGGCCTGAGTCAGTTGGAGCGCGCCGTCCTCGTCGATCGCCCACTCGATGTCCTGGGGGCTGCCGTAGTGGTCCCGCACCGTGCCGCCGAGGGCGGCGAGCCGCCGGATCTGGTCGTCCGTCAGACAGGGCGTCTCGTCGGCCTCGGCCTCGATCCGTTCCGTGCCGCCGTCCGGGAGCGAGCGGATGATCAGCCTCTTGTCGCCCGGTCGCCGTTCCACGATCGTGTCGGCCTCGACGACGAAACGGTCGGGGTCGACCGCGCCGGAGACGACGGCCTCGCCGAGTCCGGGGCTCGCGTCGACGACGGTCTGCCGCCGGTCGCCGGTCACCGGGTTCGCGGTGAACAGCACCCCGGAGACCGCGGACTGAACCATCGTCTGCACGACCACGGCGAGGTACACGGAGTCGTGGGCGATGCCGTTGGTCTCCCGGTAGGCGACCGCCCGGTCGGTCCACAGCGAGGCCCAGCAGCGCCGTACCGCCTCGACGACCCGCTCCGCGCCGATGACATTGAGATACGTGTCCTGCTGTCCGGCGAAGCTCGCGAACGGGAGATCCTCCGCCGTGGCACTGGACCGCACCGCGACCGGCACCCCCTCGCCGAGCCGGCCGGAGGCGGCGACGACCGCTTCGTACACCTCCCGTGGCACCGGCGCGTCGAGCAGCCGCCGCCGGGCCAGGTCCGGGGCGAGCCCCGTCAGTTCGCGCGTGGCCGGCACCGCCCGGTACGCCTCCGTGGTCACACAGAACCCCGGGGGCACGGGCAGCCCGGCGCGGATCAGCTCGCCCAGGTTCGCGGCCTTCCCGCCGACGAGCGCGGACATCGTGGCATCGACGTCGCCGAGGTCGATCACAAGCGGCATGGCGGCCCTCCGAGCGGCCCTCCAAGGGGGTGGGCTCCTGCCAGGCTAAGAGCAGGCGTACGGGCACACCACCGGGCGTGTCACGCTGTGACGGTCGCCGAAGGGCAGGAAGGAAGAGGGGGAAGAGATGACCGAGAAGCCACTGACGCAGAAGCAGGCGCTCGCCGCGGTGATCCGGGCGCTGGGCGGCAGCTGGGACACCGGGCGCGCCGTACTCGCCCTGCGGCTCGCCGGGTACGAGCCGGCGACCGACGAGGCCGCGGGCAAGGCGGCCCGGGGCCATCTGCGCGACCTCGCCGAGGACGGGGTGATCGTGCGACCGGATCCGGACCGGGCGGTTTACCGGCCCGTTTGACCGGGTCCGGTCCGCCGGGCCCGCCCCCGCCCGTCTCTCACCCCAGGTCCTCGCCGGCCGTCCCGAGCTGTCGCGACGCCGCGTCGACGGTCTGCGCCAGCAGGACCGCGATGGTCATGGGCCCCACCCCGCCGGGGACCGGGGTGATCAGACGGGCGCGGGTGCGGGCGGTGTCGAAGTCGACGTCTCCGACGTTGCCGGGGTTGTATCCGGCGTCGATCACGACGGCTCCGGGCTTGATGTCCTCGCCGTGGATGAGACGGGGGCGTCCGACGGCCGCCACGAGCACGTCGGCCTCGCGGACGATCGCGGACAGGTCCCTCGTACGGGAGTGGCAGTACGTGACCGTGGCGTCGCGGGCGAGCAGGAGCATCCCGGCGGGCTTGCCGAGGATCGCGCTGCGGCCCACCACCACGGCGTGGCGGCCGGCGAGTTCGACGTCGTACTCGTCCAGCAGCCGCATGATCCCGCCCGGTGTGCAGGAGGTGAAGCCGGGCAGTCCGAAGCTCATCGTCCCGAAGGAGCTGATCGTGACCCCGTCGACGTCCTTCTCGGGCGCGATCGCTTCAAACGCCGCCCGCTCGTCGATGTGGGGGCCCGCGGGGTGCTGGAGCAGGATGCCGTGGACACCCGGGTCCAGTGAGAGGGACCGCAGTGTCTCCGTCAGCTCGGCGGTCGTGGTGGCGGCGGGCAGGCCGATCCGCCGGGAGTCGATGCCCGCCTTCGCGCAACGGGCCCGCTTCATCCGTACGTACGTCACGGAGGCGGGGTCCTCGCCCACCAGTACGGTCGCGAGGCAGGGCCGGACGCCGGTGCGCCGGGTGATCTCGGCCGCCCTGCTCGCGGTCTCGTCGACGACGCGCCGGGCGAGGCCGGTGCCGTCCATGAGTCGGGCCGTCTGTATGCGGGACACGGGGCGCCTCCAGGCGTCGCTGAACACTCGCCCAGGCGCGCGGCTTCGACCGATTCGTCGGGCCGCTCCCCGGTGGTGCTTCACCTCAGCGCCAGTCACGGCCGCGCACCACTGTAGTGGACACCCGTTCCGCCGGTCGGGTCAGACCGGCCGGGCCGGTGTCCGGTAGGCGCGCAGCGAGGCGTTGGCCGCCGCCACGGCGGCGACCGCGAGGGTGGCGGAGAGGCCGCCGGCGACCAGGGCGAAGGGGGCGGAGGTGGCGGAGGCCAGCAGGCCGCCCCGGAAGTTGCCGAGTTCGGGGCCCGCGACGCCGATGACGTGTTCCACGGAGGAGACCCGTCCCCGGTAGGCGTCGGGGGTCTCCAGCTGGACCAGGGCGCTGCGGGTGATCACCGAGACGGTGTCGGCGGCGCCGGCCACGGCCAGACAGCAGAGCGCGGGCCACAGCGGACCGGACAGTCCGAAGCCGGCGAGCGCCAGGCCCCAGACGCCCGCTGCGGTCAGCTGTACGAGGCCGGCGCGGCGTTGGCGTGTCACGGTGCCGGAGAACAGGCCGGCTGTGATGCCCCCGACCGCGACGGCCGAGAGGAAGAGGCCGAGGGTCTGCGGGTCGCCGCCGAAGCGGGCCTCGTTGACCAGGGGGAAGAGCGCGATCGGCATGGCGAGGAGCGTCGCGGACAGATCGGTGGCCATCGAGCCCCAGAGTGTCGGGCGGCGGAGGACGAATCGCCGGCCGCCGCGTTCCGCGCGGCGTCCGGGGCCCGCCGGGCCGCTTCCCTCGGGTCTCATGGGCGGGAGGCGGATCATCGTGAGCGCCGAGATCGCCATGGCCACGGCCTGGGCGGCGTAGGCGGCCGGCAGATCCCACCGGGCGATGATCAGCCCGGCCGTGGCGGGCCCGGCCAGCATCGCCGCCTGGAAGGAGACATTGGTCAGCGCGAGCCCGGCGGCGACCTGGCCGGCCGGCAGCAGCCGTACGGGAAGGGTGCGCCGGGCGGGGGCTCCGAGGGCTCCGCACGCGGCCCCGGCGGCGACCAGGGCGAGCAGCAGCGGTACGTTGCGATTTCCGGCCAGGGCCTGGGCCGACAGCCCCGCGGCGGACAGCAGTTGGCCGACGGTGGCGGCCCGTACCACCGAACGCCGGTCGACGGTGTCGGCCAAGGTGCCGCCGAGCAGCCCGAAGAACACCATCGGCAGGCCGGTGGCGAGCCCGATGGCACCGGTGGCCACCGGGCTGCCGGTCAGCTCCCAGACCTGGGCCAGTACCGCCACGGTGGCTGTCTGGCCGCCGAGCTGGGAGGCCGCGGAGCCGATCCACAGCTCACGGAACGGGCGGCTGTCGCGCAGCGGGCGGAGGTCCAGTAACCGGACGCCGCTCATCGCGGTGGCTCGACGAGGTGGTGGAGGATCCGCTGCCGCATCGACCGCTGTTCCAGCGCCCGCCGGACCTCCTCGACGGCGGCGGTCAGCGCGTACGGGATCTCGCCGTCCAGCTCGGCGACCGTCGCGTGGGTGGCGCGCCACTCCGCCTCCAGGAACGGCACCAGCGACCGGCCGCGCTCGGTCAGCTCGATCCGCCGGGTGCGGGCGTCGGGCCCCGGCTCGGAGGTGACCAGCCCCTCCTTGCGCAGGGCGGCGACGGTCTGGCTGATCGCGGAGTGCGAGCGGTTCAGCGAGCGGGCGAGTTCCCGGATGGTCAGCGGTCCGGTGTGGGCGAGCCGGATCAGCGGATAGGCGAACCGGGGCCGCACCCCTTCGATGCCGCGCTCGACGTAGACCTGCTCGATCTCGGCGTCCATGGCGGCCAGCAGCTCGTGCAGCGCCTGCCAGGGGTCGGGGAGCGCCGTGGGGTCGTCAGAAATTGTCACAGCGCTAATATAACAGCGCTGTGACATTTTTCGGCGTCCGTCTGCCTGTCTGTCTGCCCGTCTACTCGTCGGCCGCGGCCTCCGCCTGGCGCGGGGTCTCGGAGATGCCGCTGTGGCCGAGTTCGGGGCCGAGGCCGAAGTAGTGGCGGAAGTTGTAGATCAGCGGGCTCCACGCGGCCGGTTCGATGTGCTGCGTCCCGGGCACGACGAGGCGCGGGTCCGCGTGGACCCGCAGCACACGGGCCTCGACGATCAGGAAGTCTCCGGCCACGTCGGTCCCGACGCGCACGGCTCGGGCCTCCAGCTGGATCGGGCACTCGGCGACACGGGGCGGGCGCACCGACCGCGACGGCCGCGGAGTCAGCCCCGCGGCCTCGAACTTGGCGGGCTCGTAGCGGATCGGACGGCCGCCCGAGGGGGCGGGCGAGGGGCGACCGGTGAGCCGGCCGAGGCGTTCGACCGCGGGCCACTGGCCGGGCTCGGGGAGGTTGATGACCAGCTCCGGCCGGGCGGCGAGATTCTGGCCGGTCCGGCCGTCCTTGCCGAGCCCCAGGACCACGACGTCGCCGAGCGCCCAGGCCGACGACATCGGCGCGAGGTTGAACGAGCCGTCGGGATTCTCGGTGGTCAGCAGGACGACGGGGGTGCCGAAGTAGAGGATGCTCGGGGTGATGGTCAGGTGCTCGGCGGGCTGTTCGGTGCCGGGACGCGCCGTGCTGGGCTGTGCGGTTCTCATACGGCGACCGTAGGCAGCGGACGGTTCGGCGGCGGCCGAAGCGAGGCGGTGCGACAGTGGGCCGCGAGGCCTCCTGCGGCGGGCCCGGATCCGCGCGGCGCTTCGGTGCGCGGACCCGGACCGACGGCTCAGTCGGTGAAGTTCATCCCGTAGCCGGGGTGGCCGGCGGTGGAGATGCCGATCGCGCCCGGCGAGAGCGTGCGCGCCCCGGCAGTGGTGATCTTCTTCCCGTTGGAGCGGAGCAGGATGACCGAACCGTTGTAGTCGTCCTCGCCGTGGACGCCGACGGTCAGATCGCCCCTTCCGTCACCGTCCAGGTCGGAGAGGCTGACATCGCTGCCGAAGTTGTCCGACTTCTCGGGCGCGCCGGGCACACCGGCGCTGTCCTGCGAGAAGGACTGCGCCCCGGCGGTGGAGAGACCGTCCGCCGTGCCGTACAGCACGGTGACGGCACCGGCGAACTGGGTCGAGCCGACCGTCTCGCCGTACGCGCCGATCGCCAGATCGAGATGGCCGTCGCCGTTGATGTCGCCGAGGCCCAGCTCGTTGCCGAAGTGGTCCGCCTTCTCGGAGGAACCGGGCACACCGGGGGTGTCCTGGGTGAACGAGTCGGAGATGCCCCGGACCGGGCCGCTCGCGCTGCCGTTGACCACGAGGACCTTGCCGCCCTTGGCGGCGGGCTGCCCGGCGGCGTCCGTGTCCTTGCTGCGGTCCCACTCCAGACCGATGACGATGTCGGCGTACTTGTCGCTGTTGAGCTTGCCGACGACGGTGATGGTGCCCGCGGGCAGCACCCGCGCGCCGCCACCACTCAGATCGCCGCCGCGGGTGCCGCGCACCCAGTAGTTGGCGTTGAAGTCGGTGGCGGTGCTGTACGCGTTGACGACCAGGTCGGCGATACCGTCGCCGTTCACATCACCGGAGGTGAGGTAGCGGACGCCGTTGTAGGTGCCGGTGTGCACCGGCAGGCTGATGCCGTCGTGGCCGCCGGTGCCGCCCGACTTGGTGAAACCGCCCCGGTAGCGGTGGACGGTGGCACCGGTGGAACCCAGGGCGATGTCGATCCTGCCGTCGCCGTCGAAGTCGGCCGTCTCGATCGACTTGGCGAAGTTGTCGTGCTTGGACGGAGCGGGGTCCTTGATGGTCGTGCCCCCGTTGAGGCCCTTGGCCGAGCCCCAGAGAATGACGGCGGTGCCGCCGTCCTTGTCCTTGCCGACGTCCTCGCCGTAAGCGCCCACGGCGAGGTCGGCGAAGCCGTCCTTGTTGAAGTCGCCGAAGCCGCTGGCAGCGCCGAAGTAGTCGTCGGTCTCGGCACTTCCGGGGACCCCCGGGGAGTTCTGGCTGATCAGAGCGCGGTTGGTGGCGGTGATGCCCTTGGCCGAGCCGTAGTGGACGACGATCTGGCCCGCGCCCTTCTTCCCGGCGACGGCGGCGAACGCCGCGGAGACGGCGATATCGATGTAGCCGTCACCGTTGAAGTCGGCGTGCAGACCGGAGCCGGCCGCCGAGGCGGGGCTCGCGGAGATCGCCACCGTGCCGCCGGTCAGCGCGACTGCGACGGCGGCGGCCAGGGCCGTACGGAACTTCTTCTGCATGCGGACGTCTCCTGCGGCATGCGGGGAGGCCGGGTCCCGGCCTCCTCAGTCAATGGGTCGCGTTCCGCCCTGTTCACCCGGGATTGTTCGCGGGTCATCCGTGCGGTCGGCGAACGGAAGACCACCTGCGAGGCGGGAGGGTTGTAGGGGAATCGGGGAAATCTTTGGGTCTTCGGTGGTTTCCGTGAAGGTGGTCGGTCTCGGTCCGAGAGGAGTGTTCGTCGTCAGAAAGGTGGCGAGGCCGCGGGCGAGACGGCTGGTCTCCGGGAGGCGATCGCAGCGCTCGCACACTTCCGATCCGCCTGCGGCCACGCGTCTCCCGTACGGTGGATACGCTTGGCGATCCCTGCTGACCGATCGAATGGGGACAGAAGTTGAACGACTCCGCTCAGCCTCGCCAGACCTGGTCGGCAGCGTCACCATGGTCCGGCCGTCGGGCCGCGAGCGCCGACATCTGGATCGTCTCCGGCAGTCAGTGTGCCGGCAAGACGACGACAGCCCGCCTGCTCGCGCAAGCACTTCCGCTCGCCGCGCACGTTGAAGGCGACGAGATGCAGCGACTGATCGTCTCGGGTGCCCGGTGGGGGGTGCCCGGTGACAACGACCCCGACACCGGACGTCTGACCGGCGACGCAGGTGTTCAGTACGGGCTGCGCATCCGCAACGCGTGCCTCGTGGCCGCCGCGTTCTCGGATGCCGGCATCACCGCGATCGTCAGCGACACGATCATCAACGAAGGTTTCGAGTCACTGATCGAGGTCCTGGAGGGGCGACAGGTCCATTTTATTACGCTCCGCCCACCCGTCGCGTTGCTACGGCAGCGTGGAATCGACCGGTTGCCCGAGGAGATCGCGTTCCTGGCGGCCCGCTACGGCGACTCGGATCATCCCGAGGCCGCGACATTGGCCGAACGAGTCCGCGCCGCAGCCGAGGGCCGCGCCCTCAACGAGTTCGAGGAGGTCATGGAGCGGGGCCTCGACCGCCTGCCGCCGGTGGGACTCCGGGTTGATCCCAGTGGTCTCGATCCGCAGGATGTGGTGGACCTTCTGCTGAAGCGGCGGGCCGAGGCAGCCTGGGTGGTGAGCGCCGGGCAGGTCGCCTTCGAGAGGGTGAGCCCCGCTGCCCGTGGCGGTGGCGGGGCTCGGCAGGGACCTAGAGTGTGATCATGCCGTCGGTCATCAAGCGTTCCCTCACCGCGCCCCTGCTCCTCGCGCTGCTGGCCGGCTGCTCCGGCGACACAAACCCTCCCAACGGGAGCGGGACACAGCCGAGTTCGAGCGCTCCCACCGGCGGGTACGGCGACATCCTCGTCGACGGCAAGCCCGTCACGGGGTCGAAGCCGAGCGGGAACAAGAAGATCCCCTACCGGCGCACCTACACCGAAGGCGCGTTGTACGCACCGGTGACCGGCTATCGCTCGCTCGGGTGGAGCACCTCAGGGCTGGAGTCCGTCTACGAGAAATCCCTGACCCACCGCAAGGGCGACGACGTGGAGACCACCGTCGATCCTCAGGCGCAGAAGGCCGCCTTCGAGGCGCTCGGCACACGGCGTGGGGCGGCGGTCGCGCTCGACGTCGCGACGGGCGCGCTGCTGGCCGTCGTGAGCACGCCTTCCTACGACCCGGGGGCGTTCAGCGGCTACTCGTTCAAGGATCAGGAAGCCTGGGAGAGTACGCACGAAGACGAGAACAAGCCCATGCTCAACCGGGCGCTGCGCGAGGCGACCGCGCCCGGTGAGACCTTCGACATCGTGATCGCGGCGTCGGCCCTGGACCACGGTCTGTACGACACCGCGGACGAGCCCGTGGACGGCGGTTCGGGCGAGTGCGCGAACACCACCATCCGTACGGCGCTGGCCCGCTCCTGCAACGAGGTCTTCGCGAGACTGGCCACGGATCTGGGCGAGGAGAGGCTGCGCGGGACCGCGGAGAAGTTCGGCTTCGGCGACGAGCTGTTCGTCCCGATCCGGGTCGCCGAGAGCACCTACGAGAGCTACCGGAACGGGGCCGTCACCGTCACCCCTCTCCAGCTGGCCAGGGTGACCGCGGCCCTCGCCAACCGCGGCCTGATGGCGAGCCCCCATCTGGTCGCCGAGGACAAGAAGGCACAGGGGCAGATCGCGCAGAGCGTCACGGCCGCCACGGCGGGCCTGCTGCTCCCCGCCGTACGGGAGAAGAGGGACTGGGCCCCGACCGCCACCGGCGGCACCCCGTCCTCCTGGTCCCTCGTCTACGCCCGGACCGGGAAGGGCGACACCGTCGCGCTCGTCGCCCGCGTGGCGACCTCGGACGCCGACACGGCCGCGCGGGTCACCTCGGCGATGGCGAAGGCACTTTCCTGAAGCAGGACTCACCGAGGAGGTCCGGCAGTCCGGCAGTCCGGCACCCGCGAGCCGGCCTCCTCGCGCGATGGTGACATCCTTGGCCGGTGTTCTCATCCGATCCCGTGGGCTGCGTGTTCTTCGATGTCGACGGCACCCTCGTCCCGGGCACGAGTTCCTCCGTCTTCCTCGCCGGATTCCTCGGCCATCGCGACGAGTTGGCCAGGGCCGAGGACGCCTACGCCTCCGGCGACCTCGACAATCGGCAGGTCTCCGAAATCGACGCCAGAGGGTGGGCGGGCGTGTCCGAAGAGCGAGTCCTTCGACTCCTCGACGGGCTTCCCCTGGTCCCGGGCATCACGGAGACCGTGAGCTGGTGCCGGCGGAACGGATTGGTACCCGTACTGGCGACTCTCGCCTGGTCGCCGGTCGGCGGCCATCTGACCGACCGCTTCGGCTTCCACGCGTTCAGCGGCCCTCGTCTGGAGACCGTCGGCAACCGGTTCACGGGCCGTGTCGCCCGCCACTTCGACGAGTACGGCAAACGGGATTTCGCCCTCGCCCAGGCCCGGGCGCTGGGGTTGGCCCCCGGCGTCTGCGGAGCCGTCGGGGACAGCCGCTCCGACCTGCCCCTGTTCTCTTCCGTCGCCCTGAGCGTCGCGTTCAACGCCTCGGCGGGAGCACGGGCGGCGGCGACCGTCGCAGTCGACGGGGACGACCTGCGAGAAGTGATTCCCGCGCTGAGCCGCCTGGTCACGGCCCGGCGGTGACGATCACGGTCACGGGCGGGAGAGCACGGCGACGTCATAGCTCGTAGGCACCGGCGAGTCGCTCGTTGTCGTAGACACGGCTCACGGAACCGATCCTGGCACGGATCGTCCCGGCTCACCGGTGATGAGTACCGGCCCGGGATCAGGGCAGGCGGTGTTCAGCAACGCTCAGAACAATTCGGCGGCAGAAGAGGGAGTATTCATGTACGCGCACCTGTGGTCCTACGTTCCGACGGCCGGTCACACGGCGGACGACGACCTCACCGGATACGGCGTCGAGGCGGCGGACGGCCATATCGGAAAGGTCGACAAGTATTCCACCGAGGTCGGCTCGCAATACATCGTCGTGGACACCGGAGTGTGGATCTTCGGCAAGGAAGTGATGCTGCCCGCGGGCACCGTCACCAGCGTCGACCACGAGAGCCGGACCGTTCACGTCGCCCGGACGAAGGACGAGATCAAGGCATCCCCGGAGTTCGACAAGGACAGGCACCTCGGCGACCCGGCCTACCGCGACCAGCTCGGTGGGTACTACAGCTCCGGTCACTGACGGCGGGCCTCCGTCGCCCCTAAAATCTTCCGATCATGGACATGGTTATGGGCGGCAACGAGATGATCGCCATCCCTCCGGGGCGGGTGACGCTGTCGGACCGGCGGACGCAGCGCAGTTGGCCGGTCGAGCTGGCGCCCTACCGGCTCGGGGCGTTCCCGGTCACCCAGGGGTTGTACGCGCAGGTCACAGGTGGGCGGCCGAGTGCCGCCCAGGGCGATCGGTTCCCCGTCGAAGGGGTTTCCTGGTGGGACGCGGTGCGGTTCTGCAATGCGCTGTCCCGGCGTGAGGGGTTCGCGCCCGCGTACCGCTTCCACACCGACGGCGAGGGCGAAGGCGTCGGGTGGGACACGTCCGCCGACGGGTACCGGCTGCCGACCGAGGCCGAGTGGGAGCACGGGTGCCGTGCGGGTACGACGGGGCCGCGTTACGGGGAGCTGGACGAGATCGCCTGGTATCGCGGCAACTCGCGCGAACGCGTCCATGACGTGGGGGGCAAGAGCCCCAACGCGTGGGGGCTGCACGACATGCTTGGCAATGTCTGGGACTGGTGCTGGGACGTCTACGACGCCGAGGTCTACGGCGAGTACCGGGTGCTCCGCGGCGGTGGCTGGTTCGACGAGCACTGGAGCTGCCGGGCCTCGGCGCGACGCCGCAGCCACCCGGCCTTCCACGTGGACGACGTGGGTTTCCGTATCGCGCGTTCCGTCGTGTGACGGCCGGGCGTCGCCCCCGGTTCAGCGGTGCGGGCGGGCGGCGACCATCGCGTCGTGGAGTTCCCCGGGGCCGGGGGCCGGGGGCAGCGCCGACGCCGTACGGTCCGCGCGGTCCGCGCGGTCCGCGCGGCAGGAGTCGAGCAGCAGCGCGACCAGGCGCTGCCACGCGCCCGGTGCGGCATGGCGGGTCGAGGACAGCACTCCGGCGTTGGCCATCAGGAACAGCATGACGTCGCCGCTCGTCAACTCGGGCCGCAGACTGCCCTGCTCCTGGGCGCGGCGGATCAGCGCGTCCACGGCGGCCAGGGCGCGGGACCTCGGCTCCTCCATCCCCGGCGAGTCGGGGAAGCAGGCGGTGAAGCCCTCGGTGACTCCTCGGTCGGCGGCCTGCATGGCGCAGACGCGTTCGACGAAACCCCGGAATCCGTCCCAGGGGTCGGCGGCCAGCGAGGCCTCCTCGGCGAGACGGGCCAGCTCGTTCATCCGGTCGGTGAGGACGGCCTCGATGAGCGCCTCCCGTTCGGGGAAGCGCCGGTAGAGCGTGGCGATGTTCACCTCCGCCCGCCGAGCGATCTCCTCCAGTGGCGCCCCGAGCCCGCGCTCAGCGAATACGGTGCGCGCCGCCGAGGTGATGCGCGCACGGTTGAACTCCGCGTCCTTGCGAAGTCCCCGGCGCTCGTCCGATGTCATGCCCCCATCCTACAAGTGAAGGATTGACTGCGGTTCTGCTAGGTTGACGCCCGCCATCAAAACGCAGGCATCCCTTCACTTTTGGAGAGCGCACCGTGAACATCGTTCTGTGGGTCGCCCAGGCCCTCCTTGCCGTGCTGTTCGCCGGAGCGGGCGGCATGAAGATCGCCCTGCCGCCGGACTCGCTGATTCCGCTGATGCCCTGGGTCGTCGACTTCGCCCCGCTCGCGGTGCGGGCCATCGGAGTGGCCGAAGTGCTCGGCGCGGCCGGGCTGGTCCTGCCCGCCGTGACCTCGATCGCCCCCGTGCTGACCCCGATCGCCGCCGCCGCGCTCGGCGTCCTCATCGCGGGCGGAACGGTTGTGCACCTCGCCAGATCCGAGTACCCGGCCGCCCTCGCCAACACGGTGGTGCTCGCGGCGGCCGTACTGGTGGCCCGGGTCGGATTCCGGCGCTTGACGGCCCCGTAGGGCCCGTAGGGAATCCGCCGTCCCCCTGTGCGTGCGCGGCCCGCGATCCTATGCTGACCCCCCGGGGGCGGAGACGACCTGGAGGGCATGCCTCATGAAGGCGGCGGGCAGGGGAACGTCAGCGGTGAGGTCCGGGGTGAAGTCAGGGGTCAAGCGGCTCCTGGGACGCGCCGGATTCGACATCGTGCGCAGCACCAACAACCTGGGAGGCGTCGACGACTTCATCCCGTTCGAGGCGACGATGCGAGCCGCGCGGGCGGCCGGTCTCTCGGTAGGCGACCACATCGACGAAGTCATGAACGGCACACCCGGCGCCACCCAGTCCACCATCGACGAACTGCGCGCCCTCGGCGTCTTCGCCGCCGCCCCGGACACCGTGCTGGAGATCGGTCCCGGCTCCGGACGGTATCTGGAGAAGACGCTGAAGGAGTGCTCGCCGAGCCGCTACGAGATCTACGAGACGGCCGCGCCCTGGGCCAGCCACCTGGTGGAGACCTTCGGCGTCGTCGCCCGGCCGACCTCGGGAAGCAGCCTCGCCCCGACACCCGACGGCAGCGTCGACCTCGTCCAGGCCCACAAGGTCTTCAACACCGTGACCTTCCTCTGCGCCTCCCGCTACTTCTTCGAAATGGCCCGGGTCACCCGCCCCGGCGGCCGCATCGTCTTCGACGTCATGACCGAGACCTGCCTCGACCCGGCCACGGTGCGCGCCTGGGCCACCCAAGGCGGCGCGGGCCACGACTCCTACCCCGCCGCCATGCCCCGCCGCACCTGCGTGGACCTCTTCGCGACCCTCGGCTGCGTCCTGGAGGCCGGCTTCCTGGCACCCATGGGCGTCGCCTCCACGGAGGTGCTCGTCTTCACGAAGACGGCTTGACCCTCAGACCGGAAGGTCCTTGCGGACGAGCAGGTGAATCGCCTGAAACTGCCGCAGGTCCGCGGGCCGGGGCTCACACACCATCCGGGCCACCTCGGCCAGCCCCGATTCGAGCAGCATCTCGGCGAGACGGTCCGGCCACCACCGATACGCCGGCGCGACCGCGTGATCGAAGACCCGCGCCGGGTCGGACGCGTCGCCACCGGCCCAGAAACCGAGCAGAAGGCAGCCGCCGGGCGCCAGCACCCGGCTGAACTCCGCCAGAATCGCCGGGAGTTCCGGCGGCGGCGTATGGATGATCGACCAACGCGACAGTATGCCGCCCAGCACACCGTCGTCGAAGTCCAGCGCGGCCATCGAACCGACGTCGAACCGCAGACCCGGATATGCCCGCCGCGCCAGCCCGATCATCTCGGGAGAGGCGTCGACGCCGGAGACCTCCAGCCCCAGCCCGTCCAAGTACGCGGTGACATAGCCGGGCCCGCATCCCAGGTCCGCGACCCGGCCGTTCCCACTCGCGCGCGAGATCTCGGCGAAAGCACTCAAGAACGCGCGGTCGAGGGGCTCGTCGCGCAAGGAGTCGGCGAACCGGTCCGCGTAGACGGGGGCCACGGCGTCGTACGCCTCGCGGACGGGACTGAGGGCATCGTGTTCGGCCATGTCCGCGACCGTACCCTGACGCTGTTGCCCCATTCGGCCCCTGGCGTTCACAACGGGCCGGGTGGCGATGCCCTGCCCCGCCCCGCGTCCCGCTCATACTGGGCGGATGCCGCCCGCTCCACGGGCCTGACCGGCCATCAGAGGAGATACCGATGAGGATGCTGATCAACACCCCGGAGACCGTGGTCGCCGATGCCCTGCGGGGGATGGCCGTCGCCCATCCGGAGCTGCGCGTGGATGTGGAGAACCGGGTGGTGGTGCGGCGGGACGCGCCGGTGGCGGGGAGGGTGGGGATCGTGTCCGGGGGCGGGTCGGGGCATGAGCCGCTGCATGGGGGGTTCGTCGGGCCGGGGATGCTGACGGCGGCCTGTCCGGGGGCCGTTTTCACGAGTCCGGTGCCGGATCAGATGGTGCGGGCGGCGCTCGCGGCCGACAGCGGGGAGGGGGTGCTGTTCATCGTGAAGAACTACACCGGGGACGTGCTCAACTTCGACATGGCCGCCGAACTCGCCGAGGAGGAGGGCGTACGGCTGGCGAAAGTGCTGGTGGACGACGATGTCGCGGTGACCGACAGCCTCTTCACGGCGGGGCGGCGCGGTACCGGGGCGACGCTCTTCGTGGAGAAGATCGCCGGGGCGGCGGCCGAGGCGGGAGCGCCCCTGGAGGAGGTGGCGGCGATCGCGCGGCGGGTGAACGAGAGCTCGCGCAGCTTCGGTGTGGCGCTCAGTTCGGTGACGACTCCGGCGAAGGGCACCCCGAATTTCGATCTCCCGGACGGTGAGCTGGAGTTGGGCATCGGGATCCACGGGGAGCCCGGGCGGGAACGGCGTCCGATGATGACTTCGCGCGAGATCGCCGATGCCGCCGTGACGGCGGTGGTGGAGGACCGGCCGCCGACGGGTCCGGTGCTGGTGCTGGTGAACGGCATGGGGGCGACCCCGCTGCTGGAGCTGTACGGGTTCGCGGCGGAGGTGAGCCGGGGGCTCGCCGAGCGGCGGGTCGAGGTCGCCCGTACCCTCGTCGGGAACTATGTGACCTCGCTCGACATGGCCGGCTGCTCGGTGACGCTCTGCCAGGTGGACGAGGAGTCGCTGCGGCTGTGGGACGCTCCGGTGCAGACGGCCGCGCTCCGCTGGGGCCGCTGAACCGAACGGGTGTCGACCGGGTACCGACCGGACCGACCGGACCGACCGGAACCCGAGGGAAAACGACCGGGAACGACGACCGCAGGGAGTTCATGTGCTCGACGCCGATTTCTTCCGCCGCTGGCTGATCGCCTGTGCCGCCCTGGTGGACCGTGATGCCGCGCGGCTGACCGAGCTGGACTCGGCGATCGGTGACGCCGACCACGGGAGCAATCTCCAGCGCGGTTTCACGGCGGTGGCGGCGGCCCTGGAGAAGGAGCCGCCCCCGACACCCGGGGCCGTGCTGACGCTCGCGGGCCGGCTGCTGATCTCGACCGTGGGCGGTGCGTCCGGTCCGCTGTACGGGACGCTGCTGAGGCGTACGGGAAAGACGCTCGGCGACGCGGCCGAGGTCACGCCCGCGCGGTTGGCCGAGGCGCTGCGGGCGGGGGTGACCGCCGTCGCGGAGCTGGGCGGGGCGCGGCCGGGCGACAAGACCATGCTGGACGCGCTGGAACCGGCGGTGGAGGCCCTCGGCTCGGCCGACGCGCCGTTCGCCGCCGCCCGGGAGGCCGCCGAGCAGGGCGCGCTGGCGACCGTGCCGATGCTGGCCCGCAAGGGCAGGGCCAGCTATCTGGGCGAGCGCAGCATCGGGCATGAGGATCCCGGGGCGGCCTCGTCGGCGCTGATCGTCGGCGCGCTCGCGGAGGTGGCGGCCGGATGAGCGGGGACGGTGTGGCGGGCGGGGGCGGTCGGACGGCGGCGGGCGGGCAGGTCGGCATCGTGCTGGTCTCGCACAGCGCCAAGGTGGCCGCCTCCGTGGCGGAGCTGGCCAGAGGGCTGGCGGGCGGGGGCGGGACCGCGCCCGTCACCCCGGCGGGCGGCACCCCGGACGGCGGGCTCGGCACCAGCTCCGAGCTGATCGCCCGGGCGGCCCACGCGGTCGACGGCGGCGCGGGGGTCGCCGTGCTCGTCGATCTCGGCAGTGCGGTCCTCACGGTGAAGTCGCTGCTCGCGGAGGGCGACGAACTGCCCGGCAGCACCAGACTGGTGGACGCGCCCTTCGTCGAGGGCGCGGTCGCCGCCGTGGTGACGGCCTCGGCGGGCGGGGATCTCGACGCGGTGGTCGCGGCGGCGGAGGAGGCGTACGGCTACCGCAAGATCTGAGGTCAGGATCCGACGCACGGGACGGCCGTCCGTGATTCGAAGGGACGAAGTCCGGAATGCACGTCCTGGAGGACCCCTCCGAGCTGTCGGCGCGCGCCCGGGAATTCCTTCGGCGCACGGGCCGCCGCGAGCGTCCCGCCCGGTTCGAGCCGCCGGTGGAGTTCTGGCGGGTGCACGGCCGTGGGGGCGGGCTCGTCCCCGCCCCCATGGATCTGATCATCCGCTGCGAGGGCTTCGAGCGGCGGTACGGCGGGCTCCGCTACCGGGTGCGGCAGAGCACGGCGGTGGACGGGGAGCGGTACGAGACCGTCCGCGAGTGGGCGTACGACCACTTCGGCATGGAGACACGGGCGTGGCCGGACCCCCGGGGGAAGGGGTGGTACTTCGAGTGGGCCGGGGAGCGGGTGTCGAAGCCCTGCCGGGATCTGCTCCACACCGACGGCGGTGTGGGCACCGATGTCGACGGCGGTAGTCCCTACCTCCCGCTCGCCCCGTCGGTCGCCGCTCTGATCGAGTCCCACGCGCTCATGGACGCCGTCGCCGCCTGGCGGCCCTGGCCGGTGAGCGGCCCGCTCGCCGCCTCGGCCGTCGGGCTTCTCGACGGACTGGCCGAAGTGCCCGAGGCCTCGTGGCCCTCCTCGCGCTGGCGGATGTCGGACACGGTGGCGGTGCGGGACTCCGACACGTGGGAGCGGAGGAACCCCCGGCGGCTGATCCGGCTCTGGTCGCTCGGCGCGGCCGGGGACGACCGGGTCCGGGCCGCGCTGGAGGCCGCGAAGGCGATCGCGGCGGCGGGGCGACCGTTCGGCCCTCCACAAGTGGCAGGGGCGCGGCGGCGCTCCTAGCGTCGGTCTCCTGTGATGTCCACCCAGCATCGGAGGCCTGCCCATGTGTGCCGTGCGTGCCGGACGTGTCGTGTCCCTCGCCCTGGCCGGTGCCGCCGCGCTCGCCCTCGGCGCACCGGCCGCGCTCGCCGACGAGGAGGTGCCGGGCGGTGACGTCCCCTCCGCGGCCGGGGAGGAGGTGCCGGGCTCGGACGCGCCCCCGGGCGGCGACGAGGAGGAGGTGTCGCGGTTGGACACCCCCTTCGGCGCGCCGGACGACGGCGGTCGCGAAGACGGCGGGCCGCAGTCCGGTACCGGGCCGCACACCCCGGCGGACCAGGCGGACCAGGCGGAGCGGACTGTTCCGGACAAGCCGGGCGGCGGGGTGCGGGCCGGTACCGGAGGGAGTCCGGCCGGGCCGGACCCGGGAACGCTCGCCGCCGGGTCCGCGCTGGTCGCGGGCGCGGTCGGCGGGGGCGCTCTGCTGGCGTACCGCCGCCGCTCCGGAGCCCGTGGCTGACCCGGTACGGAACCGGGTGCGGCATCCGGTCCCGTACCCCGCCAGACCCGCCCACCATCCGGCGGCCCGCCACAGCCCCTGGTTCGCCCTGCTGTCCGTCCTGCTGTTCGGGGTCTTCCTGCTGCGCGCCGGTACGGCGGGGAGTGCGGCCGGGCCGCCGCCCGCGCCCCGCGCCGAGGCGGCGGTCCCGCAGCGGGCCGCCGCGACCGCCCCCGCCCCCGCCGCCGGGCGGCGGGACGCGCCGGGCCCGCTCCCCCGCTCCCGGCCACTGCGGATCACGATCCCCTCGCTGCGGGTAAACGCCCCGCTGCTCGGGGTCGGTCTCGGCGCGGACCGCCGGATCACGGCCCCGCCGGCGGCGGACGGCGGGTCGGCGGGCTGGTACACGGGGGCGGCGGCGCCCGGGGAGCGGGGCACGGCCGTCGTGGTGGGCCATGTGGACAACGCGGCCGGGCCCGCCGTGTTCCATCCGCTGGGCTCCCTGGAGCGGGGCGGCCGGATCGAGATCCTCCGCGAGGACGGCCGAACCGCCGTCTTCACGGTCTACGGCAATGAGGCGCACCCGCTGGCGGCCTTCCCCGCCGAGCGCGTCTACCGGGACGGGCCCCGGCCCGAGCTGCGGCTGATCACCTGCGGCGGCCGGTACACCGAGAGGGCCGGATACGACGGCAATGTGGTGGTCTTCGCCCGGCTGACGGAGGTGCGCTGAGCCGCCGGGACACTCCCCGCCCCGGGCGGCTGGCAGACTGGGGGGATGTCCGCTCCTCGCCGTCTGTGCCCGGTCTGCCGTCGTGAAATCGCCATTGTCGCGGGCCGGTTCGCCCGCCATGATCCAGCGGGTTCCCGGGTGGCGGCGGAGTTGGTCTCCTGTCCCGGCTCGCGGCGGCAGGCTCCGTACGACTCCGCCCTCCAGCCCTCGCTGGACGGCTCCGTGGTGCCCGTCTTCCCCGGCCAGCTGCCGCTGTTCTGAGGCGTTCGGGGCGCGCGGGCGGGGTGCGGCGGGACGGACGGCCCCCGGTCCGGTGGTCCATCCCCTGGCGGGTACGCGACAGATGCCCCACCCACCCGGTAGATTGGTCTACACCATTGCGCATACCGAGACGCACACAGAGACAGGGATCTTCGTGGAAGTTGTCATCGTTCCGGACGCCGCCGCAGGCGGCGAGCTCATCGCCGAGGCCATGGCCGACCTGCTGCGCCGCAAGCCCGACGCCCTGCTGGGGGTGGCGACCGGGTCGACGCCGCTCCCGATCTACGAAGCCCTCGCGGCCAAGGTGCGCTCCGCCGAGGTGGACCCGTCCCGGGCCCGGATATGCCAGCTCGACGAGTACGTGGGGCTCCCGGCGGGACACCCCGAGTCCTACCGCTCGGTGGTACTGCGCGAGGTCGTCGACCCGCTCGGGCTGACCGAGGACTCCTTCATGGGCCCCGACGGCTCCGCCGAGGACGTCGCGGCGGCCTGTACCGCCTACGACCGCGCCCTCGGCGAGGCCGGCGGCGTCGATCTCCAGCTGCTCGGCATCGGGACCGACGGACACATCGGCTTCAACGAGCCGTGCTCCTCGCTCGCCTCGCGCACCCGGATCAAGACGCTCACCGAGCGGACCCGCAACGACAACGCGCGGTTCTTCGACAGCCTCGACGAGGTCCCGCACCACGTGATCACCCAGGGCATCGGCACCATCCTGGAGGCCCGCCACCTGGTGCTGCTGGCCACCGGAGAGGCCAAGGCCGACGCCGTGGCGCTCGCCGTCGAGGGTCCCCTCTCGGCCCTGGTGCCCGCGTCGGCGCTGCAGCTCCACCCGCACGCCACCGTCGTCGTCGACGAGGCCGCCGCGTCCCGGCTGAAGCTGGCCGACTACTTCCGCGCCACCTTCGCCGCCAAGCCGGACTGGCAGGGCATCTGAACGGCAGGCAGGCCGCGTCCTCCCAGGACGTCCGGGCTCTCTCGTCCGATCGGGTCCCCGCCGCACGGCGGGGACCTCGCGGAACCTTCGCACCACGGCGGCGGGCCGGTCGGCCGCCACTCGCGCACCGGCCCGTGTATCAATTTCGCGTCCGCCGGAACAATTCCGCGCCCAACGGCTCGTTTTCGCCGTTGAGTTGATACGGTGCGCTCGCTCGGCACTTGTCGCACGTCGAACTGACGCGCAACCGTGCAGCCCCGGGGGATCTTCA
Source organism: Streptomyces amakusaensis (assembly GCF_039532665.1). NCBI lineage: Bacteria > Bacillati > Actinomycetota > Actinomycetes > Kitasatosporales > Streptomycetaceae > Streptomyces > Streptomyces amakusaensis. Next base: position 246,431 of record NZ_BAAASB010000012.1, read on the forward strand.
TGGACGACGACAGCGCCCGCGACCTTCTTGTGGTCAGGGAGAGCCTGGAACGTGTCAGACGGCGGGCCGGTCACGCGGTCCGCTACTTCTACGCCCATTTGTTTAGTCACCATCCTCATCTGCGGGCGCTGTTCCCCGCCGTGATGGCCGACCAGTACGAGAGACTCTTCGCCGCCCTGGTCCACGCGGTGGACCATCTCGGCCATCCCGGGCTGCCGGCCCATCTGGAGCGGCTCGGCCGGGACCACCGCAGATTCGGGGTGGTGGACGAGGACTACACGGCCGTCGGCGACAGCCTGCTCGCCGCGATCCGCCGGCACTCGCCCTTCACCTGGGACGAGCCGACGGAAGCGGCCTGGCGGCGGGTGTACACGGGCGTGGCCGAGGCCATGAAGGAGGGGGCGCACCGCTCCGAGGCCTCGGGGGATCCCGCGTTCTGGGAGGCCACCGTCGTCTCGCACCGGCTGCACGGCGATCACACGGCCGTGGTCCGCGCCGCCGTGCGCACCCCGTATCCGTGGCGTCCCGGGCAGTACGCCACCGTCGAGCACACCGGGCTGCCGGGGGTGTGGCGTCCCTACTCCCTGGCGGGCGGCTCCTCGGGGGCGGGCGACCGGGAGCGGATTCTGGAGTTCCATATCGGTCGGGTGCAGAACGGGCTGCTGAGCACGGTCTTCTGCGACCACACCGAGCCCGGCCAGCTGCTCCGGCTGGGCGCGGCCTCGGGCGCGGCGCTCGCCCCGCCGCCCGGCACCCCCGCCGTCACCCTGATCGCCGCCGGCACGGGCTGGGCCCCGGTCAAGCCGGTGCTGGACGAGTTACTCGCCCGCAGACCCGCTCCCCGGGTCCGGATCGACGCCGTGGCCAGGGGGGAGTCGCACTTCTACGACGGCGCCTCGCTCGACGGTCTGCTGCGCGACCATCCCTATCTCAGCGCCTACTGGTGGTACCAGGAGTACGGCGAGGGCAAGATGAGGGCGGCGGAGCGGCTGCACACCCATCTGCGGGCGCGCCGCGACTGGGCGGGCGAGAGCGTCTATCTCTGCGGGCCGGTGAAGTTCGTCCAGGAGACGGCCGAGCTGCTGTACGAGAGCGGACTGCCGCACTCCTCGCTGATCCGCGATCCCCAGCCGTACTCACAGCGGCAGCGCGGCCATGTCTCGCACGCGGAGGCGTTCCTCGACCCCGTGCCGGTGAACTGGATCGATCCCCAAGCCCGTACCGAACCGCTCCGGGCCCCGCTGCCCGCGACGCTCCAGGCCCCGGTGGCAGCGCCCGGCGGCTGACCCGAGGGGGCCGTTCACGGCTCCCGCTCGCCGGCCGGGCCGTACCAGAGGGTGGTCACCTCGCAGAACTCGCGGATGCCGTGCGCCGAGAGCTCTCTGCCGTAGCCGGAGCGCTTGACGCCACCGAACGGGAGGGCCGGGTGGGAAGCCGTCATCCCGTTGAAGAAGACGCCGCCGGCCTCGATGTCCCGGGCGAAGCGCTCCTGCTCGCCCTCGTCCCGGGTCCAGGCGCTGGAGCTGAGCCCGAACGGGGTGTCGTTGGCGAGGGCGACGGCCTCGGCGGCGTCGGCGACCCGGTAGACGGCGGCGACCGGCCCGAAGGTCTCCTCGCGGTGGATGCGCATGGTGTCGCGGATCCCGGTGAGCACGGTGGGCTCGTAGAACCAGCCCCGGCCCCGGCCCGGCGGGCGGCGGCCCCCGGTGAGCGCGGTCGCGCCCCGGCGTACGGCGTCGTCCACGAGTGCTTCGAGGTCCTCGCGGCCCTGCTCGGTGGCGAGCGGGCCGATCTGGGTGGCCTCGTTCAGCGGATCGCCGACGGTCAGTGCGCGCATGCCCTCGGTGAAGCGCTCGCAGAACGCGTCGTGGACGTCGGTGTGGACGATGAAGCGCTTGGCGGCGATGCAGGACTGGCCGTTGTTCTGCACCCGCGCGGTGACGGCGGTGTCGGCGGCCCGCCGGACGTCGGCCGACGGCATCACGAGGTAGGGGTCGCTGCCGCCCAGCTCCAGCACGGTCTTCTTCACCTCGTCGCCCGCGACGGCGGCGACCGCGCGGCCCGCGCCCTCGCTGCCGGTGAGGGTCGCGGCGGCCACCCGGGGGTCGCGGAGGACGGCCTCCACCGCGCCCGACCCCACCAGCAGGCTCTGGAAGCAGCCTTCGGGCCAGCCCGCGCGCCGGAAGAGTTCCTCCAGGTAGAGGGCGGTCTGCGGCACATTGGACGCGTGCTTGAGCAGGGCCGTGTTCCCCGCCATCAGGGCGGGGGCGGCGAAGCGGACGACCTGCCAGAGCGGGAAGTTCCAGGGCATGACGGCGAGCACCACGCCGACCGGGCGGTAGCGGACGACGATCCGGGCGGCCCCGGAGTCCTCGGTGTCGGCGGCGGACGGGTGCTCGTCGGCGAGCAGGGCGGGGGCGTGGGCGGCGTACCAGCGCATCGCCCTGGCGCATTTGGCGGCCTCGGCCCGGGCGGCGGTGATCGGCTTGCCCATCTCGGTGGTCATGGTGCGGGCGATGGAGTCGCGGTCCTCGTCGAGCAGATCGGCGGCGCGTTCGAGCAGCCGGGCGCGGCGGGCGAAGCCGAGGGCGCGGTGCTCCTCGAAGGCCCGCCGGGCGAGGGCGATCCGCCGGCCGGTCTCCTCGGCGGTCAGCGGCTCGAAGGTTCTGCGGGTCTCCCCGGTGGTGGGGTCGACGGTGGCGATGGGCATCCCGCTCTCCTCTCCTCCGCGCCCGCCCGGGGACTCCCCGGCGGCGGCGCGGAAGACACTGCCTAGGCTCCGCTCTCCAGTCTCAGCTGGACGTCCTTCTCCTGGTCGCCCGCCGCCATGCCCTCGTCATGGACGACAAAGGCGGCGGCGAGGGTCTCGCGCATCCGGTCGACGGCCCAGTAGCCGCCCTGGACCTCGGCCTCCACGGGGGAGCCGAGCCGCTTGCGGCCGGGCGCGGGCCGGGCGGCGGCGGTGACGTCGAAGGTGGCGGTCCACACGGTCGTACGTCCCTCGGAGACGTACTGCGGGACGTCGTCGGCCGCGCGATCGGACGCGTAGGACTCGCCCAGGAGGTGGAACACCGTGTCGGCGTCCTCCTTGGTGCAGCCCGCGATCGTCACCACGACCGGCGATACGGGCTGTTCGCCGCTGTTCACCGTTGTCCCTCGCTCTCCTGGACCGTTGTCCCGCGAGCCGTTGCGCGCGGGGCGGGCGTCGTCTCCCGGGCTCCAGGCTCACCCGCCGTCGCGCCGCCCGCCACTCGTCGGCTGTTTCGGGGACGAGGCCGACAAGCGGGCGGACGGGCCGCCGGACGGGCGGACGAGCGGACGGGCAGGCGTCAGAGCCTGCGGTTGGCCAGCACCGGTACGGAGGCGCGCACGGAGGCGACCTCGGCCGCGTCCACATCGGCGATGAGCAGCCCGGGGGCGGCCTCCAGCCGGGCGCGTACGGTGCCGTCCGGCCCGACCAGGGCGCTGTGGCCGATTCCGGCGGGGGTCTTCGGGGGTGCGGGGCGGCCGGACGCGACCGGGTCGGCCTGGTCGACGGCGGCGACCCAGAGGGTGGCGTCGAGCGCCCGGGCGCGGATGAGCAGCTCCCACTGGTCGCGCTTGCCGGGGCCGTCGCCCCAGGAGGCGGGGAGCAGGGTGAGGACGGCCCCGGCGTCCGCGTGCGCCCGGAACAGCTCGGGGAAGCGGACGTCGTAGCAGGTGGCGAGGCCGGTCCGGACTCCGGCCACCTCGATGGTGACCACTTCGGAGCCGGCCGCGACGGTGGCGGACTCGGTGAAGCCGAAGGCGTCGTACAGATGGATCTTGTCGTAGGAGGCCTCGACGCCGGGTCCGGTGGCCAGCAGGGTGTTGGTCACCTTGCCCTCCCCGGCGGGGGTGAACATCCCGGCGACCACGACGAGTCCGGCGTCCTGGGCGATCCGGCGCACCCCGGTGGCCCAGGGGCCGTCCAGCGGTTCGGCGAGGGGGGCGAGCGGGGTGCCGAAGCAGGCCATGGTCGCCTCGGGGAAGACGACGGCGTCCGCGCCGGAGTCCGCCGCGCGGCGGGCCTGTTCCCGTACGGCGGCGAGGTTGTGCACGGGGTCGGGGCCGGTCGTGATCTGACTCAGTGCGATACGCATGGCGGTCCTTGGGGTGAGACGGTCGTCGAGGGCGCGCGTCGAGGGCGGAGTGGTCCATCTTCCCCGTGCCGCCACTTCCGCGCACAGGTGTTCCCTTTCATCGCTTCATGTCGCTCGGCGTCGCTCAATGTCGCTTCCTGCGCGCTTTCATGGCTACGATCAGGCCAACGGAGGAAGAGAGTCCGTTTTTCCCGGGATGTAGTGCATCCAGGATGCCGAATCAAGGTCGACTCGGCGTATACAAGATCACAGAGCATCGGCCGCTGCGTCACCGCGTGATTGTCCTAGCATCCGAACCATGACGGTCATCCCAGACGACGGGTTCCCCCTGGCCGCCGAGTTCCCGGACGCCTCACAGGAGCAGTGGCGGCGGCTGGTGGCCGGTGTGCTGCGCAAGACCGGCAAGGACGTCTCCGACACGGCGCCGGAGGAGATGCTCTCCACAGTGGTGGAGGACGGCCTCCGCACCCGCCCCCTCTACACGGCGGACGACAGCACGACCCCCGAGGGGTTCCCCGGCTTCGCCCCCTTCCTCCGGGGCGGTACGCCGGAGGGCGGCGCGGTCTCCGGCTGGGACGTCCGCCAGCGGCACGAACGCCCGGACCCCCGGCGGACCAATGAGGCCGTGCTCGCGGACCTGGAGCACGGCGTCACCTCGCTCTGGCTCTCCGTGGGCCCGTCCGGAATCCCCCTCTCCGGCCTCGCCGCCGCGCTGGAGGGCGTCTATCTGGACCTCGCCCCCGTGGTGCTCGACGCCGGGGACGGATTCGAGGCCGCCGCCGAGGAGTTCCTGCGGCTGCTGGACGAGCGGGGCGTCGAGAGCCCCGGCGGGAACCTCGGCGCGGACCCGCTGGGCCACGCGGCCAGGACCGGGTCCTACGAGAAGGTCGCGGAGCGGACGGCGGCGGCGGCCCGGCTCGCCCTGCTCTGCCACGACGCCCGCCCCAAGCTGCGGGCGCTGACCGCCGACGCGCTGCCGTACCACGAGGCGGGCGCCTCGGCCGCGCAGGAGGTCGGCTGCTCACTGGCGACCGGCGTGGCCCTGCTGCGCGCCCTCACCGACGCGGGTCTCTCCGTCGAGGCCGCCCTCGGCCAGCTGGAGTTCCGGTACGCGGCCACCGCCGACCAGTTCCTGACGATCGCCAAGCTGCGGGCCGCCCGCCGGGTCTGGGCCAGGGTCGCCGAGGCCTGCGGGGCGCGGGACGCGGGGGCCCAGCGCCAGCACGCGGTGACCTCGCCGGTGATGATGACCCGGCGCGACCCCTGGGTGAACATGCTCCGCACCACGGTGGCCTCGCTCGCCGCCGGGGTGGGCGGGGCGGACTCCGTGACCGTGCTCCCCTTCGACCACGCCATCGGACTGCCGGACGACTTCGCCCGCAGGATCGCCCGCAACACCTCCACGATCCTGCTGGAGGAGTCGCACGTGGGCCGGGTCATCGACCCGGCCGGCGGCTCCTGGTACGTGGAGCGGCTCACCGACGAACTGGCGCACAGCGCCTGGGAGTGGTTCCAGGAGATCGAGGGCGCGGGCGGCCAGCTCGCCGCGCTCCGCTCCGGCCTGGTCTCCGAGCGGATCGGGACGGCCTGGACCGAGCGCCGGGCGAAGATCGCCAAACGCCGTGAACCGATCACCGGGGTCAGCGAGTTCCCGCTGCTCTCCCAGCCCCCCGTGGAGCGCGACCCCGCGCCCGCCCCGCCCTCCGGCGGACTGCCCAGGGTCCGCCGCGACGAGGCCTTCGAGGCGCTGCGCACCCGCTCGGACGCGCATCTGGACGCCACCGGCTCCCGGCCGAGGATCTTCATCGCCGCGATCGGCCCGGCCTCCGCGCACACCGCGCGCACCACCTTCACGGCCAACCTCTTCCAGGCGGGCGGGATCGAACCCGTCCACGACCCCGTCTCGGTCGACGCGGCCTCCGCCGGCGAGGCGTTCCGGGCCAGCGGGGCCACCGTGGCGTGCGTCTGCTCCAGCGACGCGCTCTACGCCGAGCAGGCGGCTCCGGTGGCGAAGGCGCTGAAGGAGGCCGGGGCGGTGCGGGTGTATCTCGCGGGTCGCCCCGGCGAGCTGCGGGAAACCTATGTACGGGCCGGAGTCGACGAGTTCGTCGCCGTCGGCGGCGACGCGGTCGCCGTCCTCTCCTCGGCCCTCGACCGGATCGGAGTGGCGTGATGGGTATTCCGGACTTCACGGGCATCGCGCTGGGCCCCGCGGCGGGCACCGGCTCGGTGGACCAATGGCGCGCCGCGGTCAAGGAGTCCACCGGCCGCCGGGACGCCGATCTGATCTGGGACACCCCCGAGGGCATCCCGGTGAAACCGCTCTACAGCGGCCAGGACACCGCCGGCCTCGACTTCCTGGGCGGCTACCCGGGCATCGCGCCGTATCTGCGCGGCCCGTACCCGACGATGTATGTGAACCAGCCCTGGACGATCCGGCAGTACGCCGGGTTCTCCACGGCCGAGGAGTCCAACGCCTTCTACCGGCGCAATCTGGCCGCCGGGCAGAAGGGCCTGTCGGTCGCCTTCGACCTGCCGACCCACCGGGGGTACGACAGCGACCACCCCCGGGTCACCGGCGACGTCGGCATGGCGGGCGTCGCCATCGACTCGATCTACGACATGCGGCAGCTGTTCGACGGGATCCCGCTGGACCGCATGAGCGTGTCGATGACGATGAACGGCGCGGTGCTGCCCGTTCTGGCGCTGTACATCGTGGCCGCCGAGGAGCAGGGGGTGCCGCCGGAGAAGCTGGCGGGGACCATCCAGAACGACATCCTCAAAGAGTTCATGGTCCGCAACACCTACATCTATCCGCCGACCCCGTCGATGCGGATCATCTCGGACATCTTCGCGTACACCTCGCAGCGGATGCCGCGCTACAACTCCATCTCGATCTCCGGCTATCACATCCAGGAGGCCGGCGCGACGGCCGATCTGGAGCTGGCGTACACCCTCGCCGACGGCATGGAGTATCTGCGCGCCGGGCTGGGGGCCGGGCTGGACGTGGACGCGTTCGCGCCCCGGCTGTCGTTCTTCTGGGCGATCGGCATGAACTTCTTCATGGAGGTGGCCAAGCTGCGGGCGGCCCGGCTGCTGTGGGCGAAGCTGGTGCGGACCTTCGACCCGAAGAACCCCAAGTCGCTCTCGCTGCGCACCCACTCGCAGACCTCGGGCTGGTCGCTGACGGCCCAGGACGTCTTCAACAATGTGACCCGCACCTGTGTGGAGGCGATGGCGGCGACCCAGGGGCACACCCAGTCGCTGCACACCAACGCGCTGGACGAGGCGCTGGCGCTGCCGACGGACTTCTCGGCGCGCATCGCCCGCAACACCCAGCTGCTGCTCCAGCAGGAGTCGGGGACCTGCCGGGTGACCGACCCCTGGGGCGGCAGCGCCTATGTGGAGCGCCTCACCCACGATCTGGCCCGGCGGACCTGGCAGCACATCGAGGAGGTCGAGGCGGCCGGGGGCATGGCCAGGGCCATCGACGCGGGCATCCCCAAGCTGCGGGTCGAGGAGGCGGCGGCGCGCACCCAGGCGCGGATCGACTCCGGACGGCAGCCGGTGATCGGGGTCAACAAGTACCGCGTCGAGACCGACGAGCAGATCGATGTGCTGAAGGTCGACAACTCCTCGGTGCGCACCCAGCAGATCGCCAAGCTGCGCCGGCTGCGCGCGGAGCGGAACGAGGACCTCTGCCAGGACTCGCTGCGGGCGCTGACCGAGGCGGCGGCGCGCGGCTCCGGCCCGGGTCTCGAGGGCAATCTGCTGGCGCTCGCGGTGGACGCGGCGCGGGCGATGGCGACCGTGGGAGAGATATCCGACGCCCTGGAGAAGGTGTACGGGCGGCACGCGGGCCAGATCCGTACCATCTCCGGTGTGTACCGGACCGAGGCAGGAGAGTCCCCTTCCGTGGAGCGCACCCGGACGCTGGTCCAGCGGTTCGAGAAGGCCGAGGGCCGCCGTCCGCGCATCCTGGTGGCCAAGATGGGCCAGGACGGGCACGACCGCGGCCAGAAGGTGATCGCCACGGCCTTCGCGGACCTCGGTTTCGACGTCGACGTCGGCCCGCTGTTCCAGACCCCGGGCGAGGTGGCCCGCCAGGCGGTGGAGGCGGACGTCCATGTCGTCGGGGTCTCCTCGCTGGCCGCCGGGCATCTGACGCTGGTGCCCGCGCTGCGGGAGGAGCTGGCGGCGGAGGGCCGCGAGGACATCATGATCGTGGTGGGCGGGGTGATTCCGCCGCAGGACGTGCAGACCCTCCGGGAGGAGGGCGCGGCGGCCGTGTTCCCGCCGGGCACCGTGATCCCGGACGCCGCGCACGACCTGGTGCGGACCCTGGCCGACTCGCTCGGCCACGAGCTGTGAGACAGGGTCACCGATGCCACAGACGATCGACATCGACAGCTATGTCCAGGGTGTCCGGGCCGGTTCCCGGGCCTATGTGGCGCGGGCGATCACCCTGGTGGAGTCCACCAGGGCCGATCACCGCGTGATGGCGCAGCGGCTGCTGACCGAGCTGCTGCCGTACGCGGGCGCGGCCCGGCGGGTGGGCATCAGCGGGGTGCCGGGGGTGGGCAAGTCCACCTTCATCGACGCGCTGGGCACCATGCTGACCTCGCTCGGCCACCGGGTGGCGGTGCTGGCGGTGGATCCCTCCTCCAGCCGGACGGGGGGTTCGATCCTCGGCGACAAGACCCGGATGGAGCGGCTGGCGGTCGACCCTTCGGCGTTCGTCCGGCCCTCGCCGACCTCGGGGACGCTCGGCGGGGTGGCGAAGGCGACCCGCGAGACCATCGTGGTGGTGGAGGCCGCGGGCTATGACGTGGTGCTGGTGGAGACCGTCGGGGTGGGGCAGTCGGAGACGACCGTCGCCCAGATGGTCGACTCCTTCCTGCTGCTGACGCTCGCGCGCACCGGGGATCAGCTCCAGGGCATCAAGAAGGGCGTCCTGGAGCTGGCCGATGTGATCACGGTGAACAAGGCGGACGGCCCGCACGAGCGCGACGCCCGCTCGGCCGCCCGCGAGCTGGCGGGCGCGCTGCGGCTGATGCATCCGGCGGACGCGGCGTGGACCCCTCCGGTGCTGTCGTGCAGCGCCCGTGAGTCCAGCGGTCTGGACACTGTCTGGGAACGGCTGGAGCAGCACCGGACGCTGCTGGAGTCGACCGGCCGGCTGGCGGCCAAGCGGCGGGACCAGCAGATCGACTGGACCTGGTCGATGGTCCACGACGAGCTGCTCGACCGGCTGCACGGCCACCCCGGGGTGCGGGAGCTGGCCCCCGCCCTGGAGCGGCTGGTGCGCGACGGCGAGCTGACGGCCACGCTGGCGGCCGAGCGCATCCTGGAGGCGTTCCAGGGGCCGGGCGGGGTGTGAGCCCGGCGCGGGCCGGGAGCGCGCCCTACCCGAGGCGGTAGAGGTTGAAGCGGCAGGCCTGGATCTGACGGCGCATCACGGTCGCCATGGCGCGCAGCATTCCGCGCTGTGCCATCGGCAGCCGGGCGCTGACGGCGGCGGGCAGCCGGGCGAAGGTGCAGGACTGGGCGAGGGCGATGGAGTCGTGCCAGCCCTCGGGCTCGGCCGGGTCCTCGCAGCGCCAGCGCGGCCGGGCGGCGGGGCCGCCGAGGACCTCATGGCTCTCGTGACCCTCGTGGCCGTCGTGGCCGTCGGTGCGTCCGGAGGCGGTCTCCAGGGCGAGATGCGCCCCCGGCAGCCGTTCGGCGGCCATCCGGAAGACGTCGCGGACCTGCTCCTTCGCGAGCCGGATCAGGGTGGACTCGCCGACCAGGAAGTACGGTCCCGGGCTGGCGCGCACGGCGTCGACCCAGCCGGGGTCGGTCACGGACGCGGCGATGGCGCGGCGGCGGCCGGTGTCCTCGCCGAAGGCGTGTCCCAGCGTCGTCACCTCGGGCAGTCCGAGGTCGAACCAGTGGACCGTGCCGTTGTCGAGCCGCTCGAAGCGGGTGCTGGGGCCCGTGCCGAACTCGACGACGGTGCCGGCGGGGTGGCGGCCGAGGAAGTCCTCGATCCAGGTGTCGAAGAGCAGGGTCCGGGTGGTGGGACCGATCGGGCCGCGCGCCCCGCCGAAGCGGACGGCGCCGTCCTCGTCCAGGGCGTCGGCCGCCTCCGCGGCTCGCGGGGCCCGGTGCGTTCCGTCGCGCTCCCGAAGGCGCACCGCGCCGGTGTGGAGCGGGGCGCGCCGCGCTTCGAGGGTGCTGCCGAGTCCCGGCGGTCGTCCGTCCCGATCTGCCATGGCTGCCTTCTCTGGGGTGTGGGGCCGTCGGCGGTGCGCCGATGGAGCGCCAGTGTAGGTTAGGTAAACCTAAGTCGATGCCGGGTGGTGGGTGTTTCGGCCGCGACCGGGGTGTGGGTAACCTGCCGGGGGCATGATCAGGTGGTCGGCGTCCGGCCCGGACCGCGCCGGTACGTCGGCACGCCGGCCCGCCCGGGAGAGGAAGCTGAGGAGTGCGATGAGGCTCACGATTCTCGGCGGCGGCGGTTTCCGGCTGCCGCTGGTGTATGCGGCGCTGCTCCGCGACCGCTCCGAGGGCCGGATCACCCGGGTCGTCCTGCACGACGTCGACGCCGGCCGGCTGGCCGCCGTCGCCCGGGTCCTCGCCGACCAGGCGGCGGGGGTGGCCGACGCGCCCGAGGTGACCGTGACCACCGATCTGGACCTGGCGCTGCGCGGCGCGGACTTCGTCTTCTCGGCGATCCGGGTGGGCGGGCTCGCGGGCCGGGCGGCGGACGAGAGCGTCGCGCTGGCGGAAGGGGTCCTCGGCCAGGAGACGGTCGGCGCGGGCGGTATCGCGTACGGACTGCGGACCGTCCCGGTGGCCGAGGACATCGCGCGCCGGACGGCCCGGATCGCGCCCGACGCGTGGGTCGTCAACTTCACCAACCCGGCCGGTCTGGTCACCGAGGCGATGGCCCGCCATCTGGGCGACAGGGTGATCGGGATCTGCGACTCCCCGGTGGGACTCGGGCGGCGGGTGGCCCGGGTGCTCGGCGTCGACCCCGAGCGGGCCTGGTTCGACTACGCGGGCCTCAACCATCTGGGCTGGCTGCGCGGGGTGCGGGTGGCGGGCCGCGACGAACTCCCCCGGCTGCTGGCCGATCCGGGGCTGCTGGACTCCTTCGAGGAGGGCCGGCTCTTCGGCGCTCAGTGGCTGCGCTCGCTGGGCGCGATCCCCAACGAGTATCTGCACTACTACTACTTCAACCGGGAGACGGTGCACGCCTACCGGACGGCCGAACGGACCCGGGGCGCGTTCCTCCACGATCAGCAGGCCCGCTTCTACGCCGAGATGGAGCGGCCCGAGACGTCGGCGCTGGCGGCCTGGGACCGTACCCGGGCGGAGCGCGAGGCCACCTACATGGCGCACAACCGGGAGGCGGCCGGGGCGGGCGAGCGGGACGCCTCGGACCTGGAGTCCGGCGGGTACGAGCAGGTCGCCCTCGCCCTGATGCGGGCCATCGCGCACGACCGGCGCACCACCCTGATCCTCAATGTCCGCAATCGGGGCGCGCTGGCGGCGCTGGACGCGGAGGCGGTGGTCGAGGTGCCCTGCCTGGTGGACGCGAACGGCGCGCACCCGGTCGCGGTGAGCCCGCTGCCCGGCCATGCCACGGGTCTGGTGTGCGCGGTCAAGGCGGTGGAGCGGGAGGTGCTGGCGGCGGCGGCCTCCGGCTCGCGCGCGCGGGCGGTGGCGGCGTTCGCGCTGCATCCGCTGGTGGACTCGGTGACGGTCGCGCGCCGGCTGGTGGAGGCGTACACCGCCGCCCACCCCGGGCTCTCGTACCTCCGGTAGGAGAGCTCCCCAGCGGGTAGACAGCTGGGTATGCACGATGAACTGCGGCGCATCGAGGACCGTGTCGAACGTGCCCTCGCCCAGCGCCTCCGGCCGGCCGTCCACTCACGTTCGCTTCCGCTGACGCTGACGGCCTGGCAGGTCCCGGGCGAGCCGGTGCCCTTCGCCGAGGCCGCCGCGCGGCGCTTCGAGCCGTTCGCGGTGGGAGACGCCTGGGGCCCGCCGTGGGGGACCACCTGGTTCCGGGCGAGGGGCGAGGTGCCCGCCGGCTGGGCGGGGAGCCGGGTGGAGGCCGTCTTCGACCTCGGGTTCACCGGCGCGGGGCCCGGTTTCCAGGCCGAGGCGCTGGTGCACACCGCCGGGGGTGTCCCGCTGAAGGCGGTCAATCCGCGGAACCGCCATGTCCCCGTCGCCCGGCCCGCGGTCGGCGGGGAGCGGGTCGATCTCCTGCTGGAGGCCGCCGCCAACCCCGACATCCTGGGCCGGGGTTTTCTGCCGACCCCGCTGGGCGACCCGGCCACGGCGGGCGGCGAGCCGCTCCACGTCCTCGCCGGCGCTGATCTGCGGGTGCTGGACGAGGAGGTGTGGCAGCTGGTCCACGACCTCGACGTACTGCGCGAGCTGGCGGCGGAGCTGGGCGGCCACGAGCCGCGCCGCCACGAGATCCTGCACACGCTCGACCGGGCGCTGGACGCCCTGGACCCGGACGACGTCTCCGGTTCGGCGGCGGAGGTACGGGCGGTGCTGAGGCCGTCGCTGGCGCGCCCCGCCCACGCGAGCGCGCACCGGCTGTCGGCGGTCGGCCACGCCCACATCGACAGCGCCTGGCTGTGGCCGGTCCGGGAGACCCGGCGGAAGGCCGCCCGTACCTTCGCCAACGCGACGGCGCTGGCCGAGGAGTACGAGGAGTTCGTCTTCGCCTGCTCGCAGGCGCAGCAGTACGACTGGGTCCGCGAGCGGCAGCCCCTGGTGTGGGAGCGGATCGTGCGGGCGGTGGAGCGCGGCCAGTGGGCCCCGGTCGGCGGCATGTGGGTGGAGTCGGACGGCAATCTGCCCGGCGGGGAGGCGCTCGCCCGGCAGTTCACCCATGGCAAGCGGTTCTTCCTGGAGCACTTCGGCGTCGAGACCAAGGGGGTGTGGCTGCCGGACTCCTTCGGCTACAACGCCGCGTTCCCGCAGCTGGCGAGGTTGGCGGGGTTCGAGTGGTTCCTCTCCCAGAAGATGTCGTGGAACCAGACGAACCAGCTCCCCCACCACACCTTCTGGTGGGAGGGCATCGACGGGAGCCGGATCTTCACCCACTTCCCGCCGGTGGACACCTACAACGCCGAGTTCACCGGGCGGGAGATGGCGCACGCCGTCCGCAACTACCGGGAGAAGGGCGCGGGGACGCGCTCGCTGGTCCCCTTCGGCCACGGGGACGGCGGTGGCGGGCCGACGCGCGAGATGATGGAGCGGGCCCGGCGGCTCGCCGATCTGGAGGGCTCGGCCCGGGTCGAGGTCGGGCATCCGGACGCGTTCTTCGCCGCCGCCCGGGCGGAGTACCCGGACGCCCCGGTGTGGTCGGGCGAGTTCTACATGGAGGGCCACCGCGCCACGTACACCTCGCAGGCGCGCACCAAGCGGGGGAACCGGCGCAGTGAGCATCTGCTGCGGGAGGCGGAGCTGTGGGCGGCCACCGCCGCGCTGAACGTCCCGGGGTACGCGTATCCGTACGAGGCGCTGGACCGGCTGTGGAAGACGGTGCTGCTGCACCAGTTCCACGACATCCTGCCGGGGTCCTCGATCGCCTGGGTGCACCACGAGGCGGAGGCCGAGTACGCCCGGGTCGCCGGGGAGCTGGAGGAGCTGATCGCGGCGGCGCTCGCCGCCGGCGGGCCCGGCGGGCCCCGGGTCTTCAACGCCGGGCCGCGCGAGCGCGCCGAGGTGCTCGTCACCGGGGACGGGCCGGTGTTCACCCGGACGCCCGGCGGCGGCAGCGCCGCACGGGAAGCGGAAGCGGCGGCCCCCGGGCCGGTGCGGGTGGAGGCGAGCGGCCCGGTGCTCGACAACGGGCTGGTGCGGGTCGGGTTCGCGCCGGACGGCACACTCTCCTCCGTACGCGATCTGACCGCCGGCCGTGAGGTGCTGGCGGGGCCGGGCAATCTGCTGCGGCTGCACACCGATCTGCCCAACCGCTGGGACGCCTGGGACATCGACCGGCACTACCGGGGGCGTTTCACCGATCTCCTGGACGCCGAGTCGGTGACGGTCACCGCCCGGGGGCCGCTGCTCGGCGCGGTCCGGGTCGAGCGGGTCTTCGGCGCGGGCTCGCGGATCGTCCAGACGGTCACCGTGCGGGCGGGCAGCCGGCGGATCGATGTGGAGACGGAGATCGACTGGCATGAGCGGGAGAAGATCCTCAAGGTCGCCCTCCCCCTCGACGTGCACGCCGAACGAGCCACCTCGGAGATCCAGTTCGGGCATGTGCACCGGCCCACCCACACCAACACCAGCTGGGACGCGGCCCGTTTCGAGGTGTACCACCACCGGTGGGCGCATCTGGGCGAGCCGGGGTACGGGATCGCGGTCGTCAACGACGGGACCTACGGCCACGACGTGGTCCGCACCACGCGCGAGGACGGCGGCACCACGACCCTCTTCCGGCTCAGCCTCGTGCGCGCGCCGCGCGTCCCGGACCCCGGGGCCGATCAGGGCGGGCACCGGCTCGTCTACGCCCTGCTGCCGGGGGCGACCGTCGAGGACGCGGTCGCGGAGGGGTACGCGCTCAATCTGCCGCTGCGGACGGCCTCCGCCGGGGGCTTCGCGCCGGTGGTGAGCAGTGACGCCCCGGCGGTCACGGTGGAGTCGGTGAAGCTCGCGGACGACCGTTCGGGCGATGTGGTGGTGCGGCTGTACGAGTCGCTCGGCGGGCGGGCGGAGGCGACCCTGCGGACCGGGTTCCGGGCGTCCGGGGTTTGGGTCACCGATCTGCTGGAGCGCCCGGCGGCGGGCGGCGGGCGGGCCCTGTCGGAGGACGGGACGGCGCTGCGGGTGGCGCTGCGGCCGTTCCAGATCCTGACGCTGCGCTTCTCCCGGGCGTGAGCAGCCTGTGGGGCCCGCTCCCCCGGCCCCCACAGGCGAATATCGCGCCAAATAGCTAGAATTCAACTATGGCAGAGCGGCCCGCCGCTCCGACCGCACCCGAACTCGTCCTGAAGACCGAAGACGGTTCCACGGTGATGAGCCCGAGCCGGGACTACCACGTCGGACGCGACCCCCAGAGCGACATCGTGCTGGACGACGCCCGGGTGTCCTGGCACCACGCGGTGCTGAGGCCCGAGCGGGACCACTGGACGATCGAGGACGAGGACAGCACCAACGGCACGTTCATGGACGGCAGACGCGTCCACGAGTGGGACGTCGCGGCCGGCAGCGTCATCCGCTTCGGCAGCGCCGCCGACGGCCCCCGCGCGGTCCTCGTCTCCTCCGCTCCGAAGCCCCCGGCACCCGCCCCCGCGCCGGACTCCGTCTCCGCGCCGCCGTCGGCCACCGGCGCCTTCCGGCGGCCCACCACGGTCCGCCCGCTGCCCGCCCGTACCGTACGCATCGGCCGCAGCACCGACAACGACCTCGTCGTCGACGATCTGACCGTCTCCCGGCACCACGCGGAGCTGCGCGTCCGCCCCGACGGACAGCACGAGATCGCCGACCTCGGCTCCCACAACGGCACCTTCCTCAACGGCGGCCCCGTCGCCCGCGCGCTCGTCTCCCCGGGCGACGTCGTCGGCATCGGCCACTCCGCCTTCCTTCTCGTCGGCGACGAACTCCAGCAGTACGTGGACACCGGCGAGGTCTCGCTCGACGTCCAGGACCTGGCGGTCACCGTGGACCGGGGCCGCAGGACCCTGCTCGACGGAGTGTCGTTCCCCGTCGGGGAGAAGTGCCTGCTCGCCGTGGTCGGCCCGAGCGGAGCCGGCAAGTCCACCCTTCTCGGCGCGCTCACCGGGCTGCGCCCCGCCGACCGGGGCACCGTCCTCTACGACGGCCGCGACCTCTACCGCGACTACGCCGAGCTGCGGCAGCGCATCGGCCTGGTGCCGCAGGACGACATCCTGCACACCCAGCTGACCGTGCGCGCCGCGCTGGGGTACGCCGCCGAGCTGCGCTTCCCGCAGGACACCGCGCGGGAGGAGCGCCGGGGGCGGGTGGCCGAGGTGATGCGCGAGCTGGGTCTGACGGAGCGTGCGGACCAGCCCATCCACAAACTCTCCGGCGGCCAGCGCAAGCGGGTGAGCGTCGCGCTGGAGCTGCTGACCAAGCCGTCGCTGCTCTTCCTGGACGAGCCGACCTCCGGTCTCGACCCGGGGATGGACCGCTCGGTGATGCACATGCTGCGCGGGCTCGCGGACGACGGCCGCACCGTCATCGTCGTCACCCACAGCGTGCTGAGCCTGGACGTCTGCGACCGGCTGCTGGTACTGGCCCCGGGCGGGCGGATCGCCTACTACGGGCCGCCCGCCGACGCGCTGGCGTTCTTCGGCTTCGGGCAGTGGCCGGAGGCCTTCGAGGCGTTTGAGAACGACCGGGAACGGGACTGGGCCGGGCAGTGGGCCGCGTCGCCGCTCCGCGAGCGGTACGCCCCCTCGGCCCGGCCGCGCCCCGCGGGGACCGGCCGCGAGCGGGGCGAAGGCACCCCCGCGGACACCCCTGCGGACACCCCCGCGCCGCCGCCGAAGGCGCAGAGCTGGGGCTCCCAGCTCTGGACCCTGATCCGGCGGTACACGGCCGCGCTCGCGGCGGACCGCACCTTCCTCATCATCATGATCGCCCTGCCGTTCGTGATGGGCGCGATGGCCCGTGCCCTGGCGGGCGGCACGCTCACCGCCGAGACCGCGATGAACGCGCTGCTCATCCTCTGCATCGGCGGGGTGCTCACCGGCGCGGCCAACGCGGTGCGCGAACTGGTCAAGGAACGCGTGATCTACCAGCGGGAACGGGCCGTGGGGCTCTCCCGGTCGGCCTATCTGATGTCCAAGGTGGTGGTGCTGGGCACGATCACGGTGCTCCAGGCCGTGGTCCTCACCCTCGTCGGCCTCGGCGGCGTCGATCTCGGCGCACCGGACGGCGAGGGGGTGCTGATGCCTCCGCTGCTGGAGATCACCCTCGCGGTGGCGCTGCTGTCGTTCACCGCGATGACGCTCGGGCTGCTGGTCTCCGCGCTGGTGCGCAAGGAGGAGGTCACCATGCCGCTGCTGGTCCTCCTCGCCATCGTTCAGGTGGTGTTCTGCGGTGCGCTGCTCTCCCTGAGCGGGCTGCCGGTGGCCGAGCAGCTGGCCTGGCTGGTGCCCTCGCGCTGGGCGCTGGGCGCGATGGCGGGCACCGTCGGACTGGCCGGGATCGTGCCCGGGAAACAGGCCGCCGACCCGCTGTTCGAGCACTCGGCGGGGGTGTGGCTGACCAATATGGGCGCGCTGGCGGGGCTCGCGGTGGTCTTCGGCCTGCTGGTGCTGTGGCTGCTGCGCCGCCATGAGCCCGCCGTGATGCGGAAGTAGCCCGGGAGACCGCCGTGGCCGCCGAGGGCTTCGATCCGACGCATGTCGTCCCGGGCAGCGGTCTCCCCGCGTGGGAGGCCCCGGACGTCTCCCGGCCGACCGAGCCGCTGGACCCGCTCCTGCCGGTGCGGCTGATCGACCGGTACGGCGACTGGTCCCGGATCCTGTGCGCGAACGGCTGGTCGGCCTGGGTCGACGGCCGGCTCCTGATCACCGTGGGCCGCGAGCCGCCCGCCCCCGGCCTCCCGCCCGCCCGCACCGCCGACCCGCGCCCCCTGCTCACACGCGTCGAGGAGACGATCGCCCGCTACCGGCGGGCGGCGGACGAGCTGGCGGCGGGCCGTATCGACGCGGAGTCCTTCCGGGAGCGCACCCGGGGGCTGCGGGCCGGTGCGGTGGTGGAGGGCGATTCGGTGTGGCTGTACGACGCGGAGCACGAGCGCTGGGTGTACGCGGACGGCGCGGGCGCGACCGCCTTCGCGGTCTCCTCGGAACCCTCGGGACCGGCCCCCGCCCCGGCGGAAGCGCCCGGGGACGCGACCCGGGACGCGAGCCAGGTGCGGCCGGAGCCGACGCGGGTGGTGGACCCGGCCCGGGAGACGGGACGGGAGACGGAGCGGAAGACGGCGGACGGCGGTCCGTCCGGGCCCGGTGAACCCTGATGGCGGGGGCCGGACAGAACGGCGGGCTGCCCGCCGGGCGGGCCTCCGACCTGATCGGCAGCCGGATCGCGGGGTACCAGGTCGAGGCCGAGATCGGGCGCGGCGGCATGGCGGTGGTCTACCGCGCCCGGGATCTGCGGCTCGACCGCACCGTCGCGCTCAAGCTGCTCGCCCCCGAACTCGCCCGCAACGACACCTTCCGCAAGCGGTTCACCCATGAGTCCCGGGTGGCCGCCGCCATCGACCACCCCCATATCGTCCCGGTGTTCGAGGCCGGGGAGACCGAGGGGCTGCTCTACATCGCCATGCGCTACGTCGCCGGGCAGGATCTGCGGGCCCTGCTCAACCGCGAGGGACCGCTGCCCATCACCACGGCCGGCCGGATCGCCGCGCAGGTCGCGTCCGCGCTGGACGCCGCGCACAGCCACGACCTGGTGCACCGGGACGTCAAACCGGGCAACATCCTGATCGCCGAGGGCACCGACAGCGACCACCCCGAGCATGTCTATCTCACCGACTTCGGGCTGACGAAGAAGTCGCTGTCCCTGACCGGATTCACCACGGTCGGCCAGTTCGTCGGCACCCTCGACTATGTGGCCCCCGAACAGATCTCCGGACGGCCCGTGGACGCCCGGTGCGATGTGTACGGCTTCGCCTGTGTGGTGTACGAGACGCTGGCCGGGTCGCCGCCCTTCAAACGCGACGACGACATGGCGCTGCTGTGGGCCCATCAGTTCGACGCGCCCCCGCCGCTGACCCTGCTCCGCCCCGATCTGCCGGGGGCCGTCGACACGGTCGTGGCGAAGGCGCTCGCCAAACGGCCGGACGACCGGTACGGCTCCTGCGGGGAGTTCGTCGCCGCGCTGCGGTCCGCGGTGACGGCCCGGCCGCGCGAGGCGGCGGCGCATCCGGCCACCCGGGTCGACGTGCCCGTGGCGGCTCCCGATCCGGGCCCGCCGCCGGAGCCGCCCGGCTGGGCGCGTCCGGCCGTACGGATCACTCCTCGGGCCCCCGGCCCCTGAGCGGCGGTGTCTCGCCGCGCCGCCGGGCCGACCGGGTGAGCAGCCCGCCGAGGCAGCCGGCGGCCAGGCCCCAGAGCGCGGCGAGCCCCAGCGCGGACCAGAGCCTCGGGCTCAGGGCGGCCTCGGCCGAGAGCCCTCCGCCGAGGTCGCCGATGCCGAAGAGGGAGAGCCCGTACCGCGCCTCGAAGCGGACGGCGAGACAGATCATCAGCACGGTGAGGACGAGCCCCGCCGCCATCCGGAGGGCGTGCTGCCAGAGCCGGGTGCGGGCGGGTGAGCGGACGGCCATGAGGCAGGCCGCGCCGAGCAGCAGGATCGCCACGGCGACCGGCAGCCAGCGGACCCGGCCGTCGTACTCGGCGAGGGTGCTCAGATTGACGACGCCTCCGTCGGGGGCCCGGAGCACCTGTTCCAGCAGCCGGGGCACGGGCAGCCCGAACGGGCCCTCGACCTTGCCGTCCCAGGTCGCTCCCATGCCGAGGGTGAGCGCGAGCCAGGTCAGATTGGGCAGTCCGAGGAGCATCACGGCGAGCGTCTCGGCCGGCTCGCCCCGGGTGGCCGCGACGACGATCCCGACGGCCGCGCCCACGCCCACACAGACCAGCAGCAGAACGACCATGGCGTGCGCGGCCGGACGCACCGGCTCCTGGTACCGCAGCAGGGCGCTCGGGAGCGGCGCGGCGCGCGACACCGCCAGGGTGATCAGCAGCAGGGCCGCCAGCCACAGCAGCCCGAGGACCACGGTGAGCGGCACATCGGCGCGGAAGCCGACCCGGGGGGCGTCCACCCCGAGCAGCTCCCCGATGTCGGAGACCGTGCCGCCGGGCCTGAGGGCGAAGCTCTGCCGGGCGAAGAGGGCCAGGGCGAGCAGCGCGAGCGCCCACAGCAGGGCGATTCTGGCGGCCCGTTCGACCAGTTCGCGGGTGCCGACGACCGCCCGGTGGCGCAGCGGCCGCAGAAAGCCGGCGGCGAGGACGAGCGCTCCGGCGAGGGTCACCGAGAGCGGGAGCGCGGTGAGTTCGGCCCGCGCTCCGGCGATGATCCCGGCATCACCCGAGACGTCGACGCTGCCGCCGACGGCCATCACGACGACCGCGGCGACCACGCGCGGGAAGGCGCTCCCGGGCAGCGCGCCCGCGCCCGCCGCCCACACTCCGAGCGCGGCGGTGACGATCAGGGCCGCCAGGGTGGCGGCCACCGTCGCCAGGGCCTGGGCCCAGCCGTTGGAGTGGTGTGCGGTCGGCCCGTGGTCCGGGGTTCCCTGCTGGCTCACGCTGCCACGCTAAGCAGCTCCGATCGGCTCCGCCCGCCGGGGAGGTCCGGATGCGCCGTCGGCTTGCGGACTCCGGGAGACCGGGGCACACAATTGCCGGGTATATCCAGATACCTGAGCTGTCTGGCTTCTGTTCCCACCCGTGGCAGGAAGAGCCCGTGAGCGCCGAACCTCCCTCGTCCGACCGCCCCACCGGGCCCCCGTCCGGCCCGCCGTCCGGGCCCCCGTCCGGCCCGCTGTCCGGCCGGCCCGAGCGGGGGTCCGTACCGCCGCCGCCGGAGCGGCCGTCCGAGCCCGAACGGCCGGGCGGCACGGGCAGTGCGGGCGGTACGGGGGACACGGGCGGCGGCGGTGGACCCGGCGACGGGGGGCCGGGCGGGGCGGGGGGAACGGCGGGCGGGGCGGCGGGCGGCGGGCCCTGGTGGCGCTCGGTCCCCAAGGTGGCGGCGATCGCGGCGGCCGTGGTGGTCGCCGTGGTGCTGGCGGTCGTCCTCACCCGCCCGGACGGCGGCTCGAAGGCCCAGAGCGAGGTGTTCCTCCAGGCGGCGGGCTCGGCCGGGCCCGACCCGTACACCCCGTCCACCGCGACCGCCACCGGGACCGCCCCCTCCGACCGGCCGACGGGCTCGCCGGGGGCGGCGACACAGCCCCGGGTCACCCATGAGGTGTCGGGGTCGACACCGGGGCTGTACGGCGGGACCCGGAATGTCGCGGGCTGCGATGTGGAGAAGCAGATCGGCTATCTGACCTCGGACCCGGCGAAGAACAAGGCGTTCGCCTCCGTCCTGGGCATCGGCCCCGACGCCGTGCCGGACCGGCTGCGCTCCCTCACCCCGGTCACCCTCCGGCTGGACACCCGGGTGACCAACCACGGCTACAAGGACGGCTCGGCCACCGCGTACCAGGCGGTCCTCCAGGCCGGCACGGCGGTGCTGGTGAACGACCGGGGCGTGCCCGAGGTCCGCTGCGCCTGCGGCAATCCGCTGCTGCCGCCCACGGAGCTGAAGGGGACCCCGAAGCCGGTGGGCGACACCTGGCCCGGCTACGACGCGACGGCGGCGGTCGTCGTGGTGCCCGCGGAGCGGGCGGTGGACCGGTTCGTCCTCTACGACTGGCGGAACAAGGACTGGATCACCCGGCCCTCGGGGCACGGCGACAGCGGCGGCGACCGTCCCACGAGCCCGCCGACCCGGGATCCGCTGGCGCCGTGCGACTCGCCGTCCGGGGCCGGGGTGACCTGCCCGCCGCCCTCACGACCCGGCGAGCCGTCCGGGTCCGGGTCCGCCTCGCCCGGTACGTCTCCGTCCTCCGGCGACACGGCCTCCCCCGGTCCCTCGGCTCCCGGCTCCCCCACCGCCGACTCGCCGCCGTCCCCCGAACCTCCGGGTTCGCCCGAGCCGCCGCCGTCCCCGGCGGAGCCCCCTCCGTCGCCGGAGCCCCCGTCGGCGGTGAACTCGCCGCCGCCGGAGGCCCCGGCCTCACCGGGCTACGGCACCGAGGGCACCCCGGCAGCGCCCGAACCCCCCGCCGCCCCCTCGTGAATAAGGGACTTCAGCCGAGTTCGAGCGAGGTGATCCCGAAGATCCGCTCGGTCCGCACCCGGGGAGCCGGTCCGGTGTACATGCGTACGGTGGGGAACTGGGCCGTCAGCCCCCGGGCGGCGGCCAGCGCCCCGGCCTCCTTCTGGGTGTCGGGCATGTCGACGGCGACCGTCTCGTCCGGGCCGAGACCCGAGGTGAGGCTGTCGAACAGCGCCTCCGCGTCGGCGGTGGTGTCCGCGAAGAGCGGGCCGATCCGATGGGCGTCGCGGCCCGGCCTGATGGCCCCGTAGCCGGTGACCTCCCCGTCGCGCAGCCGGACGTACGCGCTGTGCCCCGGAGCGGTGAGCCAGCGGGAGACGAAGGCGCTCCGGTCGGCGGGGAAGCAGTCGCGGTCGTACGCGGCGATCGCGTCCAGATGCTCCGGGGCGACGGGCACGGTCCCCGGGGCCACCGCTCCGGTGCGCCGGGGCCGGCCGGCGTGGCGGACGGTGCCGTACGAGGGGTGGAAGCCGGAGCGCTGGTAGTTGGCCTGCTGGGCGGGGACCGCGTCGAGGCCGACGATCCGGTCTCCGGCGTGCGGGAAGGCGGCCCGCCAGGTGGCGAGGCCGAGGCCCTTGCCGCGGAGGTCGGGGCGGACCAGGTAGTAGCCGAGGAAGGCGAAGTCGTCGGAGTAGGTGACGACGGAGACGGCGGAGACGGGCTCTCCGCCGAGACGGCCGATGAAGAAGCCTCGGGGGTCGGTGGGGTGGAAACAGGCGACGTCGCCGCGTCCGGGGTTCCAGCCTTCGGCCGCCGACCACTCGGCGATCCGCTGCCAGTCCTCGGGCGAGGCGGCGGCGACGGTGAGTCCGCCGGTCTCCTGGGCGAGGGGCTCGTTCATACGGGGTGCTTCCTTTCCGCCCGGCTTCTGTCCGGGCTTTCTCTCTCCGCGGGCTCTGCGGGCTCTCTCAGATGAGGTCCATGGCGGCGACTTCGTCGGGGCTGCCGTAGCTGACGGGCCCCTGGAAGCGGCGGCGGGCGGTGGTGAACCACCAGGCGGTGGCGATGATCAGGACGACCCCGAGGGCGATGGGGGCGTAGTTGAAGGTCGTGGGGGTGATCGGGGAGGCGTGCGGCAGCATGAACAGGACGCTGCTGAACACGATCCAGACCACGGCCGTCAGCGCGACGGGCTTGCCCCAGCGGCCCAGGTGCCAGGGGCCGGGCTGGAACTCGTCGCCCAGGCGCAGCCGCAGGAAGATGGGGACGCCGTAGGCGAGATAGAGGCCCACCACATTGACGCTGACAATGGCGGTGAACGCGGTGTGCGACCACCACGCGGGAGTGATCAGCACGAAGGAACACACGGCGGCCAGCCATACCGCCTTGACGGGGGTGCGTGTACGGGGCGACACCGAATGCCACAGCCGTGAACCGGGCATCGCGCCGTCGCGTGCGAAGGCGAAGATCTGACGGGTATTGCTGGTCATGTTGGCGAGTCCGCAGAACAGCATCGCGCCGATCACGATCAACAGAAGCAGCTTGGCGGCACCCGGGCCGAGGGCGTCAATGAGAATCTGCACGGGGGGCGCCGAAGCACTCGCTGTAGCCGTGTAATCGCGGATCGCATACACCAGGGCGAGCATAAGGATCAGTCCGGCGACCGCGGAGCCGCCGATGGCGCGCATGATGCCCTTGGGAGTGTTGACGGTCGCCTTCACCGTCTCTTCCGACATGTGGAAACTTCCGTCGAACCCGGTGAACGTCCAGCTGGTCACCAGGAGCCCGAGCATCGCCGCGTACACACCGCTGCTGAAGCCGGTGCTGTTCACGAAATGCGTGGCGAACGAGGCGGATTGATGGTGTGTGGGGACCAGGACGAGAGCGAGGACGATCACCGTCATTCCGATGAGCAGCCACCACACGGAGATCCGGTTGAGGGTCGCGACGAGCTGGACGGTGTAGGTGTTGGCGAGCGCCTGGAGCAGCAGGATCACCGTGATGATGATCACCGTGCTCTGGCCGGTCACCGTGTAGGAGGGCCACTGCATGACGATGAACGCCTGGATGAAGGTGGCGGCGGCGTAGCCGGTGGCCGCCGTGCCGCCGATCTGGCCCACGAAGTTGAGCCAGCCCGTGTACCAGGACCACGCGCCCCGGTGGTTCTTGGCGAGCTTGCCCGCGGAGAAGTAGAGCGCTCCGCTCGTGGGGTAGGCGGAGGCGATTTCCCCCATGGCCGCGCCGACGAACAGAACCATGACGGAAACGCTGATCCAGCCGAAGATCAGAATGAGCGGTCCGCCCGCCCCCATACCGAAGCCGAAGGCGGAGAAGATTCCGGAGATTATGTTGATGATGGTGAAGGAGATGGCGAAGTTGTCGAATCCTCGAAATCTCCTGGTGAGCTTCCTCGGATAGCCCATCGCATGCAGTGTCGCATCGTCGTCGAGAGCGACGGAATCATCTCCCTGACGGTGTTTCCGTTGTGACGGAACAGCTGTTCGCTCGGACATGGGCGCATCCTTTCCCTTTGTCTTCGGCGAGGCATGCGACGGGTCTCAGTGAGAGCTGGGGACGGGTAACCCGCATGCGCGTCTCGCCTTGGTCAGTTGTTCGTCGGGAGCCCCGAAAGCGCTCCATGGCATACGTGCGGCATAAGGGCCCATCGCCAGGAGGACTTCACGCGCCTCCAATTCGCGAGAACCCATGTAAAGGGCATGGGCGAGATAGGAGAGATCGAGGACCGGGGTGAATCGGTACTCCGAGAGCCGGGGAAACCAATGGGTGTAGCTGCCGGTCGCGGTGCCCACCCACTGGGGCTGCCGCCAGGCGCGGTAGGCGAGCAGCGAGGCGGGGTCGTACTCCTCGGCGAGGGCGACGAGCGGGAGCAGCCGCAGTGCCGAGGTGGCGGGGGCTCGATGGCTGAGAAAGGTGGCGACGTCCCAGCGCGCGCTCGCCGTGCCGCCGTACCGGGTGAAGAAGAACGCGAGGAAGCGGTGGTGCGCCTCCCGGTTCCAGGGGTCGAGTCCGACGATGCGGGAGAAGACCCGCCAGGGGCCGGGCGGCGCGGTGAGCAGCCCGCGCGGGGCGGGGTCGAGAGGGCGGCGGATGCGGGAGAGGGCGAGTTGGGCGACCCAGGGCGTGGGGTCGCGGGGGAGCATCCGGGCGGCCCGTTCGCAGGCGGCTCTGGCTATGTCGACGAGGGTGTCGGTGTGCGGGTCGTGCCCGTCGGCGGCGCGCAGCGCCCTGAGCATCGCCACCCTCGCCCAGAGCAGGGCCGCCTCGGGACAGGGGTCCTCGCCGAGCCAGCGTTCGGCGAGATCGGAGTCGGCGGCCTCGGAGGCGAGGACGAGGGAGCGGTGGGCGCGGACCTCGAAGTCGTCGCGGGACTCCCGGAGCACTTCCTGGGCGCTGAAGTACCGGCCGGCCTGGACGTCGATGCAGGCGCGGGCCAGTCCGTGGTCGTCCGCCGCCGGATGCCACACGTACTGCCCGTCGAACGAACCAGCAGGCACGATCCCCTCCCCCGTTCCCCCGGATGACACGACACCATCCGCAGGCATTCACGCCAGCCCGAATCAGGCCGGATCACTGTGGATCACCGAACAGCGGGACCACACCCTACTCACGATCAAGTGAGAGAGAAAACACTCGTCCGAGTATCCGCCACAGTGGTTAATTGCGAGCACCGGGGGGAACTCGACAAGGGTTGGCATATGCCGCCATCACACCCACCCCAGCGTTTCCGGACCCTCCCGTAACGAACGAATTACCTGGTTGAACCCTTCACCACCCCCTTCCGCCGACCGGCCGACAATCAGAATAGAAGGCGCATCACCCGTTCGCATGGACATACGAAACCTCCGGCACACTCGCTCGTTGGGCGAGCATGATCAACGCACGACGCACCATGCTCATTTCCGCGGCCTGCATCGCCGCCGCCCTGGCCACCGCTCTGGTTCCCGGCTCGGCCGGCGCGCAATTCGCCCCGGACACCATCACCATCGCGCCCAGGGGTCAGATCGCCAAGGACGGGACCCTCGTCCTCAGCGGCACCTATCGGTGCTCGTCACTGCGGTCGGGGCCGGTCCTCATCGGCTCCAACGCGACCCAGGGCGAGGCCCGGGCCGAGATCGACGGCGCGCTGGCCACCTGCGACGACCAGGTGCACACCTGGCGCGAGACCACCGACCCGGCCGTCGGCTTCGCCCCCGGGAAGGCGCGGGGCACGGCCGCCCTCATCCATCTGGACGCCTCCCGCTCGTTCGTCCCCCTTCCCGTCATCCTCAACACCGACGACCGGGAGGTGACCCTGCGCAGAGGCTGACCCGCCCCTCCCGCCGGGCGGGGGCCGTCCGGGCTCACGCGCAGGCTCATGCCCAGCGGGAGGCCAGCAGCAGGGCGATGTCGTCGGGGCGGTCGGAGGAGTGCACGGCCTCCCGGATCAGACGGTCGGCGGTCTCGGCCGGCGGGATGGAGCCGCACTCGGCGAGGGCGGCGCGCAGCCGTTCCACCCCGATGTCGATGTCGGTCCCCGGCCGCTCCACCAGTCCGTCGGTGTAGAGGGCGAGCACCGCGCCGGGCTCCAGGCGCAGTTCGGTGACGGGGTAGCGGGCCTCCGGGTCGACGCCCAGGACGACGCCGCCTGCCAGGTCCAGCACCTCGGTCGGGCCGTGCGGGTGGTGCAGCAGGGGCTGCGGATGCCCCGCCCGTACCGCCCGGGTGCGGCCCGTCACCGGGTCGACCAGCACATAGCAGCAGCTGGCGAACTGGCCCGGATCCAGGTCGATCAGCAGCCGGTTGGTGCCGCTCATCACCTCCTGGGGGCCGTGCCCGCTCAGCGCGAACGCCCGTACGGCGCTGCGCAGTTGCCCCATCGTCGCGGCGGCGGCGACCCCGTGGCCCTGGACGTCCCCGATGACCAGGGCGAGTTCCCCGCCCGTCACCACCACGTCGTACCAGTCGCCGCCGACGTCCATGCCCTGGGTGCCGGGGAGGTAGCGGCCGACGGTGGTCGCGTTCTTCAGCACCGGCAGCCGGTGCGGCAGCAGGGCGTCCTGGAGCCCCCGGGCCAGGGCCGACTCGGAGTCGTAGCGCTGGGCCCGCTCCAGGGCCTGGGCGATCAGCCCGGCGAGCGCGGTGAGGACCGTGCGCTCCTCGTGGCTGAAGACGCGCGGCCGGTCGAAGCCGAGGATGCAGGAGCCCACCGGACGTCCGGAGGCGATCAGCGGCAGAAAGGCCCGCGCGCCCACATGGGCGTCCAGCGGGATCCCGGGGTACGCGGCGGCCAGATGGCGCATCGACTCGTAGAACAGCGGGCGGCCGGAGGTGAGCGTCTCGACGCCGGGCAGCCGCGCGTCGAGGGCCACACCGTCGAAGCGGTCCAGGAACCCCTGGGGGAAGCCGGTCTCCCAGGCGAGGAAGAGATGTCTCTCGTGCAGCAGATAGATCGCCAGACCGCCGCCGCCGAAGGCCGGCAGCAGCTCCTCGGTCACCACGGCGGACACCTGACGGGCGGTCACCGCCTCGGTCAGCGCGATGGCGAGGGCGACCGGGCGGTACAGGACGGAGGCCCGGTCCGCCGGGGCGACCAGTCCGGCGGGGGAGCCGGCCGGCTCCCCCGCGGCCTGCTCCTCCGGCGGCCCGTCCGCCGGCGCGAGGACGACGGTGACACCGTCGTGACCGGGCTGGAGGGAGAAGGAGAGCCATTCGTCCGGCGGACGGCGGACGGTGAAACCCACCGGATCGTGGGAGATCATGGCGGCCCGGAAGTGGTCCTCGTAGAGCGGCTGTCCGAGCCAGGGGAGCGCCTCCCACAGCACCCGGCCGACCAGCTCGGGCCGCCCGAGGCCGAGCGAGGTCTCGGCGCTCCGGTTGAGATGGACGATCCTGCCGAGCCGGTCGAGGGAGAGCAGGCCGCGCGTGAGGCGGTCGGTGGCCTCGGTGGTGACCGGACCCGATCCCAGGTCCAGCACAAAACCGCTCAGCGGTCCGGCGCTGCCGCCGGGCGGGCCGGTCCCGGGGCCGGACAGCTCGATCAGATAGGGGCGGCCGTCGGGTCCGCAGACCCGGATCCGGCGGTTCGCCGGCAGGACCGAGGCCGCGATCTGGCGGGCGAGCGCCCACAGCCCGAGTACGTCCTCCCCCGCCAGCCCCTCGGTGAAGGCCTCGACGGTGCCGGGGAACTCCGCCGCCGGGGAGTCGAGGATCGTGTGCATCCCCTCGTCGGCGACGACCTCGCCGGTGGCCAGGTCCCAGGTGAAGCGCCCCAGCCGGACCGGGGGCGTGCTGGTGGCCGGGGACTGGACGGAGAACGGATCCGCGTCCCACTCCACGGCGACGCCCCGGTCCGCGAGCGCGCCCAGCGCGGCCCCGAGCCTGCGGGCCGCGTTGTGCATCCGGTGGCGGTCGCCGTTCTCGATCGGCTGTCCCGGCGTGGCCCGGCGCAGCACCGCGAGGACGCCGGCCTTCTCGCGCCCGGCGGCCACCGGCGCGTACATCGAGCCGAACGGGAACGGCAGTCCCGCCATCAGCTGCGGAAACCGGCGCATGGCCTCCTCGGCGTCGGCGAGATGGACGGCGCGCCCCAGCCGGTAGGCCTCGGCGATCGGGAAGGGGCGGTTCACATGCATCCGCCACCAGGGGTGGAACAGCCCCGGCGGCAGCCCGGTGAGCGCGGCCAGTCTGAGCAGCCCCTCGGCGCGGGAGCACAGATAGATCCCGCCCGCGAAGCCGCCGACCGCCTCGACCGCGCTCACGACGGACTGCGAGAGCACCAGCTCCAGCTCGCCCGGCGACCGCCCGCCGCTCCTGCGCGTCCCGGGCGCCGCCCCGTGTTTCTCCGGCTTGCCCGGCGGGGTGCGCCCGGCCGCGTCGTACCAGGTCACACAGCCAGCATGCTCCTCCGCCGCCGCGACGCGCATCTCCGTCGGGCGCGGAAGCCTCGGAATCCGAGCGCGGTCGGGCCCGGGTGATCGTCGGGGCGGCGGCCGAGCGGCCAGTGGCAGCGGCGCTCGGACTCCTCGGCCGGGACGATTCTCACGCACCCCCGGCGATCGCCGGATCCACCGGGAGCACCCGTCCCGTCCGCCATCCGAGACGGCGGACGGGAGGGGCTCGACCGGCCTCTCGGTCTACGGACTCCTGGGCTATGTTGAGCGGCAGCGGGACGAGAAGGAGTGACTCCGGTGCCATCAGATCAGCAGGCACGCGCACAGGCGTCTGCGATCACCCCGGGACGGCTGTCCCCCGACGCGGAGCCCGCCCCCACCGACAGGGTTCTCGCCCTCTTCGGCGGCCACCGGCTCTCGCCGGGGCAGCGGCGGATCGCCCGGTACATCACCGACCATCTCACCGAGGCGGCCTTCCTCTCGATCACCGACCTCGCCGAGCGGGTCGGCGTCAGCCAGCCCTCGGTGACGCGCTTCGCCGCCTCCGTCGGCTTCAGCGGATATCCGGCGCTGCGGGAGGCCCTCCAGCCGATCGCGCTCTCCGCCGTCGCGCCCTCCCCCGCCCCGGACGCCCAGGACCGCCGCAATGAGCTCCAGGCCGCGATCGACGCCGAGATCGAGAATCTGGAGCAGCTGCGCCGGGGGCTCGCCGACGCCGGCCAGGTGCTCGACATCGGCCGTGAGCTGGCCCGCTCGGTGCCGCTGACCGTTCTGGGGCTGCGGATCTCCGCCTCGCTCGCCGAGTACTTCGCCTACGCGGCCCGCCGGATCCACCCCGACGTCCGGGCCGTGACCCGCGGCGGCAGCGTCGCCTACGACGCCCTCCTCCAGTCCAGGGAGGCCGGCGGGAGCTGGGTGCTGGCGTTCGCCATGCCCCGGCACGCCCACGAGACCCTGGCGGCGATGCGCACCGCCCGGGCCTCCGGGCTGAAGATCGCCCTGGTCACCGATCCGGCCCTCGGTCCACTGCTGGACGAGGCCGACGCGACGCTGACCGCCGCCACCGGGTCACGGCTGGTCTTCGACTCCTACGCGGCCCCCGGGGTGCTGTCGGCGGCCCTGCTCCAGGCGATGGCCGACGCCGATCCACAGCGCACCCAGGCCCGGCTCGAAGGCTATGAACACGCCGCCGAACAGCACAACTTCTTCCTGGAGGAGTGAGCGAGGGGGCACCGGGAGGGGGTTTTCCGCCAACCGATGTGCATGAAATTTTTCATACCCTTGCTTACTCGACGGTATATATATTTACTGCTCTGGTACCGCCGGATTCCACGGAACACCGGCCGGCTCACGCACACCAGGAAAGTCGGCAGCGCGCCACCATGCACTCATTCCCCCGTACCACCCCCCGTCACATCCTTCGCGGCGAGCCCTCATCGGCCCCCGAGCCCTCGTGGGCCGACTAGACCGGAGTCCGGGGAACGACGCTTCTCCTCCTCGCGTCACCCTCCGCGGCGCTCCGCCCCGCGGGCAGCTCCGACCCTGCGGACTGCCCGCACCGGCGGCCTCGGTCAACCCCTGGACCGGGGCCGCCAGAACGTCCGTCAGAACGTCAGAACATCCGTACGTCCGTACGTCCGTACGTCCGCCGGTACGCCCGCTAGGACGCATCGCCCTTCTGGCGAGCGGCGAGAATCTCCGCCACGAACTCGGCGATGTACGCCTCGGCGGTCGCCTTGTCGACACCGACTCCGGTGAGCACCCCCGCACCCTCCTCCTGCTCCAGCAGCGCGAGCAGGATGTGCTCGGTGCCGATGTAGTTGTGCCCCAGCCGCAGGGCCTGGCGGTATGTCAGCTCCAGCGCCTTGCGCGCGCCCGCGTCGTACGGGATCAGCTCCGGCACCTCCTCGACGGCGACGGGCAGCGCCTCGGCCGCAGCCTGCCGGACGGCGTCCAGCGGGATGTCCTGCGCGAGGATCGCCCGGGACGCCAGCGCCTCGCGCTCGGTCACCAGTCCGAGCGTGAGATGCACCGGGGTGATCCGCTCATTGCCGGCCGCCCGGGCCTCGTTCTGCGCGGCCACGATCACGCTCTTGGCGCGCGGGGTGAACCGGCTGAAGCCCTGGCTGGGGTCGAGGTCCTGGGCCTCCCCGCCGTCCTTCGAGACAAAGCGCTTCTGCGCGGCCTGGCGGGTGACCCCCATGCTCTTGCCGATCTCGCTCCAGGACGCGCCCGAGCGCCTGGCCTGGTCCACGAAGTGCCCGATCACATGGTCGGCGACCTCACCGAGGTAGTCGGCCGCGACGATCGCGCCGGAGAGCTGGTCGAGGGCGCCCGAGTGGGCCGCCTTGATGGCCTCGATCAGATCGTCGAGGCGAACCGGATTCGTTGTCCGTGCGGAATTCTCCATGCGTCAACCTTAGGTTGACACGCCGGGGCGCGTCAACCCTTGGTTGACATGCGGGAATCGCGTTCGGGGAACGTCAGGCGGGCCGGAACCAGGCGGGGCCCTCCGTCAGGGCCTGCGCGATACGGAAGTGGGCGAACTCGTCGAGTTCCGGCAGGGCGTCCAGGTCGAACCAGCCCACCTCCAGCGACTCGTCGTCGTTCACCCGGGCCTCGCCGCCGATCGCGCGGCAGCGGAAGGTGATGTCCATGTACTGGCACTGGTCGCCGTTGGGGTAGGTGACGGGCTTGGGCAGGCCCTGGACCAGCGCCACCCGCTCGGCGACGCAGTGGACCGCCGTCTCCTCGTACACCTCGCGCACCGCGGTCGCGGCCGGCTCCTCGCCCGGCTCGGCGATGCCGCCGATGATCGACCAGGCCCCGCTGTCGGCGCGGCGGTCCAGCAGCACCTGCCCCCGCTCGTCGAAGACGACCGCGCTGACCCCGGGGAGGAGCAGCAGTTGATGGCCGGCGGTGGCCCGAATGGCCCGGATGAAGTCAGGAGTTGCCATGGCTGCGACCCTAACCGATTAATTCTGGCCCGGATTTGACCTGAATCCGGGGGAAGTCGGGAGCTACCCGGCGGCGGGCCGCTTACGCCGCCACACCCGCGCGGAACCCACCGCGACCCAGCCCAGCCCGCCCACGGCGACGGCCATCAGCGCGATCTCGGGAGCGACGCCGAGCCGGGTCGCCGGGGTGAGCGAGGAGCGCAGCGGCACCTCGGCGACCAGCGCGTCCGGGGTGAACATCCGGGTCCGCTGGACGATCTCCCCGTCCGGCATGATCACAGCGCTCACTCCGCTGGTGACCGGGACGACGACGGAGCGGCCGTGCTCGACCGCCCGCACCTGGGACATCGCCAGCTGCTGGTAGGTCATCTCGCTGCGGCCGAAGGTGGCGTTGTTGCTGGGTACGGAGATCATCTGGGCGCCGGCCTCGACGGTGTCCCGGGCCATGTCGTCGAAGGCCGCCTCGTAGCAGGTGACGAGGCCGACCTTGGTGCCGGCCAGATCGAAGACGCCGACCTTGTCGCCGGGCCCGAAGTCGCGGCGCACGCGGTCGACGTCCGAGCTGAAGAGCCGTACGAACGACCGCATCGGGATGTACTCGCCGAAGGGCTGCACATGGCGCTTGTGGTAGGTGTCGACCGGGCCGCGCTCGGGGTCCCACTTGATGAGGGTGTTGCTGAGCTTGCCGGTCTCGGGGGTGAGCACCGCGCCGACGGCGGTGGGGACGCCGATGGCCCGCACGGCGTCGTCGATGACCTGGCGGGCGTCGGGATTGCGGTACGGATCGAGGTCGGAGGAGTTCTCCGGCCACAGCACGAAGTCGGGCTTGGCGACGCGGCCGGCCGCCACGTCCTCGGCGAGCTGCTCGGTGCGGCGGGCGTGGTTGTCGAGGACCGCGCGGCGCTGGGAGTTGAAATCGAGCCCCAGTCTCGGCACATTTCCCTGGATCGCGGCGACGGTCGCGGTGCCGTCCTCGGCGGAGTCGTCCACCAGCGGGAGCGCGGCGAGGGCCGCCGTGACGGGGACGAGGAGGCTGAGCAGCGCGGCGGCCAGCGGGCCGCGCGGCAGGGCGCGGGTGCGCCGGAATTCGAGGCCGCGCCGGACCGTCTCGTACAGCCCGAAACCGCACAGGACCACGGCGAACCCGAGCACGGGGGTGCCGCCCAGCGCGGCGAGCGGCAGAAAGAGGCCGTCGGCCTGCCCGAAGGCGACCTTGCCCCAGGGGAAGCCCTCGAAGGGGAACCGGGCGCGGGCCGCCTCGCCGAGGATCCAGACGGCGGCGGCGAGGACCGGCCAGAGGGGGAGCCGGGTGACGGCGGCGATGCCCAGCGCGGTGAGCGCGATGAACAGCGCCTCCACGGCGGCCAGCGCGATCCAGGGCACCGGGCCGACGTCCTCGCCGGTCCAGCTGAGCAGCGGCAGCAGAAAACCGAGGCCCGCCAGATATCCGAGGCCGAAGGCGGAGCGCGGCCGGCGGCCGTGCAGGCTCCAGGCGAGCAGGGCGAACGCGGGCACCGCCAGCCACCACAGGGGCCGGGGCGGGAAGCTCAGGAAGAGCAGCACCCCGGAGAGGGCGGCGGCCCCTGGCCGGATGAGCCGCCGCAGTGGCGAGCCGCTCGCGGCGGGGGCGGGCTGGGTGTCGACGGCGGTGATGGTGGCGCTCACCCTGCGGAGTCTACGGTGGGCGGACGCGGGCCCTCCCGAGCGGGCCGGGCGGGTGGCCGGTGTCCGCGCGCTGCTGCGTTCGGGTGAACGACAGGCCCTAGGCCTGCGCCGGGGTGCCGGTGACGCCGCCGCCGCCGGGGCGGAGGAGGTCGCGGATGGCGCGTACGGCCGCTTCGGCGTCGTCCACGGTGACCGTGAAGGTCCTGCCGTCGCCCAGGGCGACGATCAGGCCCTCGCCCCGGCGTACGACGACCGCCGTGCCCTTCTCGGGGAGCCAGCGGTAGCCCCAGCCGCCCCACTGGCGCGGGGTGACGCGGGGGGCGAACTCCGCGCCGACCACGTGGGAGAGCGGGATCCTGCGGCGTGGCAGTCCGATGTGTCCGCAGCGCACCTCGACGCCGTCGCTGTCGACGCGGACCGAGACATGGACGAAGGCGAGAGTGCCGTAGAGCATCAGCAGGCCCGCCGCGACACAGCCGATCACGGACATCAGCAGCGGGACGATGCCCGAGGTCCATGAGCCGTTCACGGCCAGCTCGATGCCGAGCGTGACGCAGGCGACGCCCGCGATGGCGAGCAGCCACTGGAGGCGATTGGTCGCGCGGCCGGTCCACACCGCGGGCACGGGCTCCGCGGCGGTCGGCGGGTCGTGGGGGTGGTCCCTCATGCTGAGCAGCGTACCCAGCTTCCGGCGGGTCGGCATCGAGCCTGCCGGGCGGATGGCGAAACGGGTGAA
Organism: Streptomyces amakusaensis; assembly: GCF_039532665.1. Taxonomy (NCBI): domain Bacteria; kingdom Bacillati; phylum Actinomycetota; class Actinomycetes; order Kitasatosporales; family Streptomycetaceae; genus Streptomyces; species Streptomyces amakusaensis. Next base: position 280,626 of record NZ_BAAASB010000012.1, read on the forward strand.
AAGGGTCACAATGGGCGGGCTGTGAACGATCGCCGAGCGCCGGACGAGCCGCCCGCGCCGGTCAGTGGACGGAGGGCACGGCCTGGAGGAGGCGGCCCTCGGCGTAGGCGGTCGCCCGGCCGGGGAGGCCGGACTCCCGGCCGTTGAGGAGCACGGTGAGCGAGCCGGTCGCGGCGGCGTCCGGCGCGGGCCGGGACCCGATCCGGCGCAGGGCCTGCGCGGCCACCGGCTCGGCGGAGCCGAGGAGCGCCACGGACGCCCCGACGGCGGCGCGGATGCGTTCGGCGACCAGTTCGTAATGGGTGCAGCCCAGGACGACGGCCCTTACATCGGCGGGGGTGCGCGCCGCGGCGGCGGCCACCGCGCGCTCGATCGCCGCCTCGTCCGCCTGCTCCACGGCGTCGGCGAGCCCCGGGCAGGGCACCTCCGTCACCGGGACCGAGTCGGCGAACTCGCGGATCAGACCGCGCTGGTAGGGACTGCCGGTGGTCGCCGGGGTCGCCCAGATGGCGACCGGGCCGCCGCCCGCCGCCGCCGGCTTGATCGCCGGGACCGTGCCGATGACCGGCACGGCGGGCTCCAGCTCGGCGCGGAGCGCGGGCAGGGCGTGCACGGAGGCGGTGTTGCAGGCGACGATCAGCGCGTCGGGCGCGTGCGCGGCGGCGGCGCGGGCCGCCGCGAGCGCCCGCCCGGTCAGATCGGCCGGGGTGCGCGGACCCCAGGGCATCCCGTCGGGGTCGCACGACAGCAGGAGGTCGGCGTCGGGACGCAGCCCGCGTACCGCCGCGGCCGCCGCGAGCAGGCCGATTCCGGAGTCAAGGAGCGCGATCTTCACCCGGTCACCATAGTCGACAGGGCTTGTCGGAGCCGTTCGGTGGGGCAGACTGCGGCGCATGAGCGCCCTCGCGTGGACCGCCCTCGTCTCGCTGGCCGCCTGGGGGTGGCTGCTGCTGGGGACCGGCTTCTTCTGGCGTACGGATCAGCGGCTGCCGCCTCATGGGGAACCGGACTCCTGGCCGGATGTCGTCATCGTCGTGCCGGCCCGGGACGAGGCCGCCGTACTGCCCGCCGCCCTGCCCTCGCTGCTCGCGCAGGACTATCCGGGGCGGGCGGAGATCTTCCTGGTGGACGACGGCAGCACCGACGGCACGGCGGCACTCGCCCGTGAGCTGGCCGAGCGGCACGGCGGGCTGCCGCTGACCGTGGTGCGGACCGGCGAGCCGGAGCCGGGCTGGACCGGGAAGCTGTGGGCGCTGCGGCACGGCATCGCGCTGGCGCGGGCCCGTGGGCCCGAGTATCTGCTGCTGACCGACGCCGACATCGCCCACGCCCCGGACAGTCTGCGCGCCCTGGTGGCCTCGGCCCGGGCGGGCGGCCTGGACCTGGTGTCGCAGATGGCGCGGCTGCGGATCGTGAGCGGCTGGGAGCGGCTGGTGGTGCCCGCGTTCGTGTACTTCTTCGGCCAGCTCTATCCGTTCCGCCGGGTCAACCGTCCCGGCGGGCGGACGGCGGCCGCGGCGGGCGGCTGTGTCCTGCTGCGGACCGGGGCGGCCGAGCGCGCGGACGTGCCCGCGTCGATCCGGCAGGCGGTGATCGACGATGTGGCGCTGGCCCGCGCGGTGCGGCGGTCCGGCGGACGGATCTGGCTGGGGCTCGCCGACGGAGTGGAGAGCGTACGTCCCTGTCCGCGGCTGGCGGATCTGTGGCGGATGGTGTCGCGCAGCGCGTACGCGCAGCTTCGGCACAGTCCGGTGCTGCTGGCGGGGACGGTCGCCGGGCTGGCGCTGGTCTATCTGACGCCGCCGGCCGCGCTGGCCGCCGGGGCGTTCGGCGGTGACGCGGTCGCCGCCGGGGCGGGGGCGCTGGCCTGGGCGGTGATGGCGGGGAGCTATCTGCCGATGCTGCGCTACTACCGGCAGCCGGCGGCGCTGGCTCCGCTGCTGCCGTTCATCGCGCTGCTCTATCTGCTGATGACCCTCGACTCCGCCCGCCTGCACCACCGGGGGCGGGGCGCGGCCTGGAAGGGCCGCGTCTATCCGCGCCCCCGGGCCGCGCCGGAGCCCTGACCGGCGGCGGTGGAGCGACCGTCACTTGCGGCCAGGTGTCCAGTCCATGCCCCAGCCGTAGGCGCGGTCCATGGTGCGCTGGGGGCTCACTCCGCGCTCGGGCACGAGGAAGCGCGCCTCCCGCTGGACCACGAGGTCCGAGCCGGTGTTGGTGATCAGCGCCAGCGCGCAGACGGTGGAGGGCTCGGTGCACTCGCCCAGCGAGAACTCGATGGGCGTGCCGTGCTGGGGCCGGAGGGTGACCGTCGCGTCGAGGTCGGCGAAGCTGCGGGCCCCCTCGTAGACGGTGACGAAGATGACGACGCGGCGGAGGCTGTCCCGGTGGTCGAGGTTGATGGTGAGGTTCTCGCCGGACGTGCCGCCGGTGCGGTCGTCGCCGTCGAGATGGATGTACGGGGGCTGTTGGAGCGAGCCGAAGGCGTTGCCGAGGGCCTGGACGACTCCCTTGCGGCCGTCGGTGAGTTCGAAGAGCGCGCACAGGTCGAGGTCGAGCGCGCCGGGCGCGCCGAGGGCGCGGGTGAGCTTCGCGCCCCAGCCCTCCTTCTTCGGCTGGGTGCGCATCTGCCAGCTGAGGTTGACGCGCATGGCTCCGGAGGTGCCGCCCGCCTTGGTGAGCGAGACGGAGGGGGACTCCTTGGTGAGGGTGACTTTGGTGAGGCGTACGGGGGTGGCCGGGGCGGCCTGCGCGGGGGCGGCGGCGGGCGGCGTCACGGCGGGGGCGGGCGCGGACGCGGGCACGGCGGCGGGCGCGGCGGTGGCGGTGGCGGTGAGGCGCAGCGCGTCGGCGGTGACGCCGAAGTCCTGGGCCAGTCCCTGCGGCCCCGAGCTGTAGCCCTGCCCCACGGCCCGGAATTTCCACGCCCCCTGACGCCGGTACAGCTCGCCGAGGACGAGGGCCGTCTCGACGGTGGCGTCCTCGCTGTCGTAGGCGGCGATCTCCGCGCCCGACTCGGCGTCGACCAGGCGGAGCCGGAGCCAGGAGAGCGCGCCGGGCTCACCGCCTCGGGGCACGGCGGTGAGCACGATCTTCTCGACGCCGGGCTCGACGGCGGCGAGGTCCACCGTGACGGCCTCGACCGATCCGTCCCCGCCGGTCCCCGCGGCCTCGTGGCGGACCGAGCCGGAGGAGTGCGCGGGCCGGTCGCGGGAGACCGCGTCGGCGTCCGAGCGGACTCTGTCCGTGCCGGCCGCGAGAAGGAGGGCGACGGCGTCGACCCCGGGCGCGGCGGGGGCGGCGACCCGGCCCAGCTCCAGCCGGACCTTTCGGGCCGTCACCTGGGTGTTGGCTCCCTTGGACATGGACATGTTGGCTCCCGTCACGAGTGGCGGCGACCGGCCGGGCCGCCGGACGCCATTCTCGTCCTCACCTGCCCCGGGGACGGCTTCTGACCCCCGGGTAACCCGCTCCCAGCTCGCTCTTTACAGGATCCTTGCTCTGTCGAGCGACCGATTTTCCCGAGTTCGCTCGCTTTGGGGATCCATGGGTACGCGCATCCACCGAAACAACCCACATACCGGCCTCCCCAACCGGCACTCGTGGGCTTACCTTAGGTCCCATGACCTCCCCCCGCTCCACCTACGGCGGCGGCTACTACTCCGCTCCGTCCTTCGCCGACACCCCGATCTACGACTCCCTGGTCGCGGAGCGGGGCACGCCTCAGATCGCCCCGATCCGAGTGCCTTCCGCGTACGACAGCGGCAACAGCCATCTGCCGGCGCTCCCATCGGCGCTGCCCGCCCTCCCGGCGGGCCCGTCGGCGCATCAGCCCGCGCCCGGTTACGGCTATCAGCAGCAGGCTCCCGCGCCGATGCCGCTCCAGCAGGCCGCGGCTCCGTACATCCCGCAGCAGCAGCCCGCGCCGCGCGGCTACCAGCCGGGGCACCCGGGTCAGCCCCAGCAGCAGCGCCCCGTGCCGACCGGCTACGAGGCGATGCGCCCGGCCGCCACGCGCCCCGCGCCCGCTCCGGGCCCCTCCGGCTACCAGGACCCGTACCACCGCCCGCACCCGGGCCAGGGGTACTGAGCCGAGCCTTCGAGCCATCGGGGCCGCCGGCCACCGCCGGCTCCCTCCCGTCCGACCCCCGCGCCACGGGGTTCCCACCCGACGAGGTCTGTGGGAACTCCGTGGCGTGTGTCGTTCGTTGGGCGGTCGAGGCCATGGCGGGGGAGAGGGTGACGTTCCTCTCTCTTCTCCCTCTTCCCGTCGGCTCCGCGCCCGTGCGGTCGCGGCTCCGGGAGGCCGACGGGCAGGCGGCCCCGCGACGCGTCAACTCCCCGCCCTCACGCGCGCTACGGTGGTGCGACCCCGCTCACGGGGCGGGGCCGACAGGCCCCGGAGCCCGCCGTCCGGATGTGGCAGATCTTCCGGGCACACCCGGCGGATTCCGGGCGGGCCGGGCACGGAGCGGAGGGCAGGACCCAAGGGGGCGTCCCCCTTCTCCGAGGCGCGGCGGAAGCAGATCACGAGGTGGGGGCAGAGCAGCACGATGGCACAGGGCACGGTCCAGGTGACCCACACCGGCACATCGCGGTGGCGGCGCCGCACGGGCGAGTACGCGTCTCTGGCGGCGGCCCTGGAGGCGGCGGCCGACGGTGACGTGCTGACCGTCGCCCCGGGGACGTACCGCGAGAATCTGGTGATCCAGCGGGCGGTGACGCTCCGGGGGCCGGAGGGCTCACTCGGTTCGGTGCGGATAGCCCCCGCCGACGGGGTCCCGCTGACGGTGCGGGCGTCGGCCACCGTCCAGGATCTCCATGTGGAGGGGCAGGACACCACCGCGCCCGCGCTGCTGATCGAGGAGGGCACACCGGAACTGTCCGACCTGCGGATCTCCACGCGTTCGGCGGCCGGTCTCGAAGTGCGCGGCGCGGCGCGTCCCACCGTGCGCCGCTGCACCGTCGACAACCCCGCGGGCGTCGGCATCGCCGTGCTGGACGGCGCGGGCGGGGTGTTCGAGGAGTGCGAGGTGGTCTCGGCGGGCCAGTCGGGCGTCTCGGTGCGCGGCGGCGGCCATCCCCGGCTCGACCGCTGCCGGGTGCACCACGCCTCGGGCGCGGGCCTCGCCGTCACCGGCGAGGGCAGCACCCTGGAGGCCATCGGCTGCGAGGTGTACGAGATCAAGGGCGCGGGCGTGCAGGTCGCCTCGCGCGCCTCGGCGCATCTGACCGACTCCACCGTGCACCGCACCTCCGCCGACGGCGTCACCCTGGACACCGACGCCCTGCTCACCCTCTCCGACTGCGACATCCACGACGTCCCGGAGAACGCGATCGATCTGCGCTCCCGTTCGGTGCTCACCCTCACCCGCTCCACGGTGCGCCGCTTCGGCCGCAACGGTCTTTCGGTGTGGGACCCGGGCACCCGGGTGGACGCCAATCAGTGCGAGATATACGACAGCACGGGCGACTACCCCGCCGTGTGGATCAGCGACGGCGCGACGGCGGTCCTGGACTCCTGCCGCGTCCATGACGTTCCGGACGCGCTGTTCGTCCTCGACCGGGGCTCGCGGGTCGACGTGGTCGACAGCGATCTCTCCCAGATCCGCAACACGGCGGTGTCGGTGAGCGACGGGGCGACCGCCCAGCTCGACGACTGCCGGATCCGGGAGGCCTCCACCGGAGCCTGGTTCCGCGACCACGGCAGCGGGGGCACGCTGGCCGGCTGCACGATCGACACGGTCCAGACCGGAGTCATCGTCACCAAGGGGGCCGACCCGGTGATCGAGCGCTGCACGGTCACCTCGCCCGCCGAGGCCGGGTTCTATGTGTCGGCCGAGGGGCGCGGCACCTTCCGGAACTGCCGGGTCACCGGCAGCGGGGGGTACGGCTTCCATGTGATGGCCGGCTGCCGGGCGGCCCTGAGCCGGTGCCGCACCGAGCGGTGTGCGCGCGGCGGTTACGAGTTCGCGGACCCGGGTCTGCTGCTCGTGGAGGACTCCACGAGCGACGAGAGCGGGATGCGCGGCGCGGTGGAGTTCGCCGGCGCGCAGGCGGCGATGCCGTCGGCCGGGGCGCTCACCCCCGTGCTCCCGGTACTGCCGGTGCTCCCGCCGATCCCCGCGGTGCTCCCCTCCCCCGCCGCCCCGGCGGCGCTCCCGGCCGCGCCGCCGGTGGTGGACGAGCCCCGGCGTACCTCGGACGCCGTCCTCGGCGAACTGGACGCGCTGGTCGGCCTGGAGAGCGTCAAGCGGGAGGTCCGCTCACTGATCAACATGATCGAGGTGGGCAGACGCCGCCAGGAGGCGGGGCTGAAGGCCGCGTCCGTGCGCAGGCATCTGGTCTTCACCGGCTCCCCCGGCACCGGCAAGACGACCGTGGCCCGGCTGTACGGCGAGATACTGGCCTCGCTCGGGGTGCTGGAGCGCGGGCATCTGGTCGAGGTGTCCCGGGTGGACCTGGTCGGTGAGCACATCGGCTCCACCGCGATCCGCACCCAGGAGGCGTTCGACCGGGCGCGCGGCGGGGTGCTCTTCATCGACGAGGCCTACGCCCTCTCCCCCGAGGACTCCGGGCGGGACTTCGGCAAGGAGGCCATCGACACCCTGGTGAAGCTGATGGAGGACCACCGGGAGGCGGTGGTGGTCATCGTCGCCGGATACACGGCGGAGATGGAGCGCTTCCTCTCGGTGAACCCCGGGGTCGCCTCCCGGTTCTCGCGGACCATCACCTTCCAGGACTACGGGGCCGACGAGCTGCTGAGGATCGTCGGCCAGCAGGCCGACGAGCACGAGTACCGGCTGGCGGAGGGCACCGGCGAGGCGCTGCGGAAGTACTTCGGCGCACTGCCCAAGGGCCCCGCCTTCGGCAACGGCCGCACGGCGCGGCAGACCTTCGAGTCGATGGTGGAGCGGCACGCGGGCCGGGTCGCCGAGCTGAGCGACGCCGACACCGACGATCTGACGCTGCTCTACCCGGAGGATCTGCCCGAACTGCCTGAACCACCCGAACTGTCCTGACCGCCCTCGGTGCCCCGGCTCTCCCGGTGTCGCGGGGACTGCCGGGGGATCCCGGGGTGGATCCGGTCCAGAAGACCCCGGCGCTCCTCGGCGAAGGCCGGGTCCGCCTGGTAGTCGGAGTGGCCGAGGATCGGCTCCGGCAGCGGATGGACGCTGGTTCTGCCGTAGACCACCGGGTCCCTGAGCACCTCGTGGTCGACCGCCCGGCGGCCGGTCTCGTCGAGGACCCGCACCGGGCCGCCGATCGGGTCGGTGTGCCGCCACAGATTGCGCCAGCCCTCGACCTCGTCGCGCAGCTGGAGCAGGGCGGTGGGCCCGAAGTAGGCGGGGAACCAGCGGCCGTAGAGCCGCTCCAGCGGGGAGCCGTAGGTGAGCAGCGCGACCCGGCCCCGGGTGGCGGCGGGCAGCTGCCAGACGGCGGAGGCGGCGAGCACACTGCCCTGGGAGTGGCCGGAGATGACGAGCCGTCCGCCGGTCCGCTCGGTCCAGGTGGACATCCGCCAGGCGAGGTCGGGCACGGCCCGCTCGGCGTAGCACGGCGGGGCGAAGGGGTGCGCGGCGCGCGGCCAGAAGGTGCCGACGTCCCAGAGGATGCCGATGGTGCGGCGGGCTGAGGCGTCGCGGTAGGCGCGCCGGCCCCAGGTGACGAACAGTATGAAGCCGAAGCCGATCAGCCAGGAGCCGAGGTACTGGGCCGCCCCGGCGACGGATTCGTCGAGCCCGCTGTCGCCGAAGGCCTCGCCGGGCACCTTTCCGCTGGCCCACGCCCCGGCGACCGAGCCCGCGCCGAGGATCAGGGTCGCGCCGGAGATGAGCCCGACCAGGCTGGGCGCGGTGTCGGTGAGGTCGGCGCGGGCCCGGGCCCCGGCGATTCTGCGGGTACGGATCGGGTCGGGCCGCCAGCCGCCGGGGCCGGCCGTGCCCGCCTCCGCCGCCCCGTACTCCTCCTCGACGTCCCGGGCGAACCGCCGGGCCGTCAGCCAGGTCCGCAGGGCGAGCCAGGCGAGGGGGGCGAGCAGCGCGAGCAGCAGCACGGGGATGACGGAGGCCTGCCAGCTGAGGAGTACGGGAGGTCCGGGGATGGTTCCGTCGCCGTCGAGTCCCGCGGTGCTCGGGCCGTCCAGCCAGTCGGCGACCCGCTGGGCGATGCCGCCGGTCATCACACCGCCGAGGGCGCAGGCGAGCATGGCGACGGCCGGGCCGCCGAGACCCCACAGCGCGGACCTCGGGTGGCGGGCGCGGCGCTGGAGCGCGAAGGCGGCGGCGGCGAGCGCGACGGTCAGCGCGCCCTGCGCCAGCACGATCAGCCGGAAGGCCCACTCGCCGGGGAGGGTGCCGGCGGAGGCCCAGCCGGGCCGGTCCCAGAAGGCGTAGAGCAGGCAGAGCGCCAGGAGGGCCAGCGCGGTGCCGGGCAGGGCGCTGACGGCGGCGCGGTCCAGCCGGGCGTCGAACCGCCGCTCGCTGCGGCCCCTTCGGGCGATCACGCACACCACGAAGACGAAGAGGAGGCCGATCGCCGTCTCCAGCGTCCGGCCCGCGATGTCCAGCAGGGTGCTGTCGCCGTCGCGGTCGTGCCGGGCGGCGGGTCCGGCGACGGCGGCGGCCACGACGAGGAATCCGGCGGCGGTGTGGGCGGCGCGCAGCCGGGCGACGAGGCGTCTCCCGTACCAGAATCCGGGGCGCCCCAGAGCGGGCCGCAGGGCGACCCCCGGCTCCGTGTCGCGGACGGCCCGGGAGGGTGGGGAGGAGTCGGGGGCCGTCTCCTCGCTCTCCTCCTCTTCGTCGTCCGTGCCCGTGTCGCCCTCCGAGACACCCGCGCCGGTGGGCGGGCGCTGGGACTCGTAGGCGCTCCAGGTGCGGTTGGAGAGATACCAGAGCAGGACCACCAGGCCAGCGGGCAGCAGCGCGGCGAGGGCGAGCCGGCGGCCGGGCTGGGACCACCAGCCGCCGTTGGCGCTGGAGAGGAAGCCGAGCCAGCCGCGCCCGCGCGAGCAGTCGGGGGTGCCCGCGCACTGCCAGGCCGGCAGATCGAGGGTGACCTCGGCGGCGGCGGCCGTCATCAGCACGGTGAGGCTCAGCGCGATCAGCCGCACCAGCACCCCGTACAGCCGGGTGGTGCGGGGCATGCCCTTGGCGCGCGGGCGCATCCAGTGGGCCAGATTGGCCACCATGAAGGGGAGCAGCAGCAGCCACAGGGCGCGGGCGCTGTTGCCCGAGGTGAGGTTGGACCAGCAGTACGCCTCGGGGATGGGCTGTTCACGGGGGAAGGCCGGGTCGTCCTCCGCGTGTTCGTCCTCGGTGCGCCGGAAGACGGCCGCCTGCGCGTCGCCGGAGACCCTGACCGTGCGGGGGTCGCCGAGCATGTCCTGGGGGAAGGCTCCGCCGACGCCGTGGACCAGCAGTTCGAGCGCGGGTCCCTCTCTCTGCGAGTCCGGGGTTGCGGAAGACATGTCTGTGGCTCGCTCTCTGGGAGGGGAAGACCGACCGGTGCGCACCGCGCGTTCCTCGCCTCTCAGCGTCCCGGATCCGGGCACTTCATGACATGGCTCTCACCGAATCTCCGCGAGTGCGCACCTGAGGGGCCGTGAGAGGATGTGCGCCCTAGGTCGTGTCTTCGAAGTTTCGTCTGTCCGCCGTGCCCTGGTGCGCCCGCTCGCGGCGTTGTCGTCGGTCGCCGACGCTCCGCGTCGACTCCCTCCTCCGCCTCGCGATCGCACACACCAGACCCCGCCAGACCCTCCCTGCGGGAGGACGACGCCACTTCGAAGACACTCCCTGGCCCGCTGGCGGAGCGTACGACGGATGACGACGACGTGGAAGGACCGGCCCCGGTAGTGACCGACAATCAGAACCTGCTCGCGGAGCAGCGGCGCGCACTCATCCTCGACGAGGTGCGCAGACGCGGTGGGGTCCGGGTCAATGAACTCACCCGCAAGCTCAGTGTCTCCGACATGACCGTACGCCGGGATCTCGACGCGCTGGCCCGTCAGGGCGTCATCGAGAAGGTCCACGGCGGGGCGGTCCCGGTGGTGGAGGCGAGCACTCATGAGCCGGGGTTCGAGGCCAAGTCGGCGCTGGAGCTGAGCGCCAAGGAGGACATCGCCAGGGCCGCGGCGCGGATGGCGGTGCCCGGCAGCGCGATCGCGCTCTCCGGGGGTACGACGACGTTCGCGCTGGCGCACCATCTGCTGGAGGTGCCGGATCTGACGGTGGTGACCAACTCGGTGCGGGTGGCGGATGTGTTCCACTCCGCCCAGCGGCTGGGGGCGGCGGGCGCGCCCCGGCCGGGCGCGGCGACGGTGGTGCTCACCGGAGGGGTGCGCACTCCCTCGGACTCGCTGGTGGGGCCGGTCGCCGATCAGGCGATCCGCTCGCTCCACTTCGATGTGCTCTTCCTCGGGGTGCACGGGATCTCGGTGGAGGCGGGGCTGTCCACGCCGAATCTGGCGGAGGCCGAGACCAATCGGCGCTTCGTGCAGGCGGCGCGCCGGGTGGTGGTGGTCGCCGACCACACCAAGTGGGGGACGGTGGGGCTCAGCTCCTTCGCCCAGCTGTCGGAGGTGGGTGTGCTGGTCACGGACGCGGGGCTGTCGGCGCGGGCCCGGGAGGAGATCGCCGAGCATCTGCCGGGGCTGGTGGTGGCAGGTGCTTCCGAGCGCGGGGACGGGACGGACGACGGACGGGACGTCTGAGGTGCGGACGTCATGCCTCCGGTCGGGCGGAAGCCGGTACGGGGAGGACGGACGCGGGTACGGGTACGGGCGATGACCGTGTTCCGGCTGACGCGCGCGGTGACGCTGCCCGCCGACGAGACCTGGCGCCGGGTCACCGACTGGCGGGCCCACGCGGCGCGGGTGCCCGCCACCTCGCTCGCCTCGGTGACCGCCGGGCCGGTCCGCGCGGGCACGGTGCTGGTGATGCGGTCGGCGGTGGGGCGGATCGGCTTCGACGACCCGATGGAGATCGTCCGCTGGGAGCCGCCCGGTCGGGACCGCGCGGGGCACTGCCGGCTGGAGAAGCGCGGCGCGCTCATCACCGGCTGGGCCGAGATCGAGGTGCTGCCGCGCGGCCCCGGCTCGGTGGTGGTCTGGTCCGAGGAGCTGCGCGTCCGGCCGCTGCCTCGTCCGCTGGACCCGCTGGTCGCCCGGGTCGGCCGGCGGGTGTTCGGCCGCGCGCTGGACGGGCTGCTGCGGGTCCGCTGAGGCTTCAGCCGGCCGTCCCGTCCGGGCCGGGCCACCGGCCGGTGGCGAGGAAGGCGTCGAGTTCGCGGGCGTAGGGCGCGATGTCCAGCCCCTGTTCGGCGAGCCAGTCGTCGGAGTAGTACTTGTCGAGATAGCGGTCGCCCGGGTCGCAGAGAAGGGTGACCACACTGCCCCGCCGTCCGTCGCGGACCATCTCCGCGACGATCTTCAGCGCGCTCCACAGCCCGGTGCCGGTGGAGCCGCCCGCCTTCCGCCCGATCGCCGTGTCGAGCGCCCGTACGGCGGCGACGCTGGCCGCGTCGGGCACCTTCATCATCCGGTCGACGGCCCCGGGGACGAAGCTCGGCTCCATACGGGGGCGGCCGATGCCCTCGATGCGGGAGCCGGCCTCGGTGGACGCGTTGGGGTCGCCCCGGGTCCAGCCGTCGAAGAAACAGGAGTTCTCCGGGTCGGGGACGCAGATCCGGGTGTCGTACTGCATGTAGTGCACATAGCGGGCGATGGTCGCCGAGGTGCCCCCGGTGCCGGCGGTGGCGACGATCCAGGCGGGCTCGGGATAGCGCTCCAGCCTGAGCTGCTGGTACATGGACTCGGCGATGTTGTTGTTGCCGCGCCAGTCGGTGGCCCGTTCGGCGTAGGTGAACTGGTCCATGTAGTGGCCGCCGGTCCGTTCGGCGAGCGCGGCGGACTCCTCGTACATCCGCCGGGGGTCGTCCACGAAGTGGCACCGGCCGCCGTGGAATTCGATCAGGCGGATCTTCTCGGCGCTGGTGGTGCGCGGCATCACGGCGACGAAGGGGACGCCGATCAGGCTCGCGAAGTACGCCTCGGAGACGGCGGTCGAGCCGCTGGACGCCTCGATGACGGGCCGGTCCGGGCGGATCCAGCCGTTGCAGAGCCCGTAGAGGAAGAGGGAGCGGGCCAGCCGGTGCTTCAGACTGCCGGTGGGGTGGGTGGATTCGTCCTTGAGGTAGAGGTCGATCCCCCACCGCTCGGGCAGCGGAAACCTCAGCAGATGGGTGTCGGCCGAGCGGTTGGCGTCGGCCTGGACCTTGCGCACCGCTTCCTTCAGCCAGGCCCGGTACCCGGGGTCGCTGTGGTCGACATCGACGGTCGCGACCGCCTCTTCCGTCACACGCCTGTCCTCGTTCTCCATGCCCGCCGTCCTCGCCCGCCGCCGCTGCCCTGACCTCCGTACTCGCCACAGTAAGCCCCCCACCAGCAGAAACGATCACTTGGGGGATCCATAGGAAGTACTTGTGGTTCAGTTGGCCGTGGCATCCGCCTATCCCCTGGTATCCCCGGCGGGAGTTGGGCAGACTGCCACCAGGAAAACGATGAAGGGGGTGGGGGCATGTCGATGGCCGAGCCGGAGTTCCGTGCCACAGGCGTACGGATCGAACGCTGGCCGCGCTCGCTCACCAAGGCGGGCCAGGTCCTGATCAAGGACGGCAAGCTGGAGCTGCTCACCAGCTACGGACGGGTGATCGACAGCGCCCCGGTCCGCGCGGTGCGGGCGGGGAAGGCCTGGTTCACCGACGAGTCGAGCACCGCGCTGACGGTGAACGGCAAGCGATATCGGCTGACCATGGGTCAGCGCGACCACCGGGCCGATCCGGAGACGCTGGCAGGGCGTTTCCTCAAGGCCGTCCGGGGGGCGGGCGTCGCCGGGGACTGACCGCGCGCACCCCGTCCGGAGGCCGTCCGGCCGAAGGTCCCCGTGGAGCGCCGAGTTGCGGGACAGTGATCACTGCCTCACTCTGGTGTCATATCACTCAGGGTGCCTATGCGGTGACACTGCGACGATCGCGGTGGATCGTACGCATCACCGGGCACGACTCAGCAGGCAGCCACACTGCTGGATCCGACCTTCGTCTTCTTCCGGACCACTTCGGGGAGTCGCAGCCGTGATCAGCCAGTCAAGCAGGCACTGCACGGTGGAGCTCCAGGCGCTGCCGTCGCGGATCGGTCAGGTCCGCAGAATCGTATCGGCGCAACTGCGCTACTGGCATCTCGATCCTCTGATCGACCAGGCGGCGCTCGGCGTCACGGAATTGCTGACCAATGTTCATCGGCACGCCGAGCCCGACAAGATGTGCGTCGTGGACATCGAGCTGCTCTCCGACCGGCTCACGGTCTCGGTCCATGACCACGATCCCCGGATCCCGGCCGCGCCCGCCGTGCCGGACGGCGATCTCTTCGCCACCTCCGGGCGGGGGCTCTCCCTGATAGCGGCGGTGAGCGACCAGTGGGGCGTGCACCCCAGGGGCGAGACGGGCAAGACCGTCTGGTTCACGCTCGCCGCCCCGCCGGCCGAGGCGGACGCCCCGCCCCCGCCGGAGCAGGCCGCCCCGGCGCATGAGCCGTACGAGGTGCATGAGGTGCATGAGGTGCATGAGCCGCTGGCCGCGCCGGCCTCGGCGGGCTGAGCCGCCCGGTCGAAACGGCCACGGCCGTCAGGGCCCGCCCCCGCTCGGGGGCGGGCCCAGTTCGCGTTCCAGCCGGCGGCGCACCCTCCCCTCGTGGACGAGCCGGCCGACCAGCGCGCCGCCGTAGACGACCACCCCCACGCCGACCAGCCAGGACTGGAGCACCAGCACGGTCCCGAACGGCCCGTAGGTGACCGCGTTCGAGGCGATCAGCGGGGAGAAGACGAACTGGGAGAAGATCCGCAGCCCGAGCATGGCCAGGGCGGTCACCAGCGCACCGGGCAGCAGGGCCGGCCAGCGGACCCGGCCGCCGAGGAGCAGGCGCTGCGCGATCCAGAAGAAGAGGAAGGTGCCGGTCACATCGGCCAGCGCGGCGCCCGCCGTGCCGACGGCGGAGTCGGAGGGGGCCGGGGTGTTGACGAAGACCAGCAGGGAGAAGACGAGCAGGGCGAGGAAGACGACATGCCGCCACATGGTGTGCCAGCGCGCGGTGGGCAGGTCCCAGACCTTCTCGTACCCCGTCTGGACGGCGGATCCGAAGGTCAGCCCGAAGGCGGCGAGGGCGGCGAGACCGAAGGCCGTGGTGCGCTGGAGCGCGGTGCCCGGCACCCCGAAGAGCCGCTCCACCTCGTCCTGCGAGGCCTGGGTGACCCCGAGCGCCTGTCCCAGCCAGCGGGCGAAGCCCTGTCCGCTCGTGGGGTCGGCCGCCGCGACGACGACCAGCAGCGGTACGAGGGTGAGGAAGCCGAGCGCGGCGAAGCCCATGGCGCGGTGCAGCAGCTCGATCTCCCTGGCCCGGTTCCAGGCGAGGGCGGCCTGCGAGGAGAGCAGCCGGACGCGCAGTCGCCGGACTCGGTACGCGTGGGGTCTCGCGCCGGCGGGCTGAAGGCTCATGCCTTCATCGCCTACCCGTTCGCGGGGCTCCGGGCGTCACCCGTGCCCCCGGACGGGTGGTTCCCGGCCCCCGGGCCCCGGCCCGGCGGCGGCCCGGGGGGTGTCTCAGGCCAGTGCGCCCAGGGGGTCGTCGAGGACCGGCTGCCAGGCGAGTTCCGCCGCGCCCACCAGGCTGTTGTGGTCGAGGGTGCAGGCCAGGATCGGGACGCCGCCGCCGCGCCCCCACAGCCCCCGGTCGGCGACCACCGCGCGCAGCCGCTCGGGGTCGGCGGCCAGGAGTTCGCGGTGGAGTCCGCCGAGGATGATGCGGTCGGGGTTGAGGATGTTCACCAGCCCGGCGAGCCCCAGGCCGAGCCGGTCGATCAGCCGCTCGCGGGCGGCCAGGACCACCGGGTCGGCGGGCTCCGCGCGGAGCAGCTCCCGGGACCGCTGGAGGAGGGAGACCTCGGGGCCGGGCTCGCGGCCCGCCTCGGTGAGGAAGGCCAGCGGATCGGTCTCGACGTCGAGGCAGCCCCGGCCGCCGCAGTGGCAGGGGCGGCCGTCGGGGTTGACGGTGAGATGGCCGACTTCCAGGGCCAGCCCGGAGCTGCCCGTGTGCAGCCGCCCGTCGAGGACGAGCGCGCCGCCGACGCCCCGGTGGCCGGTGGCGACGCAGAGCAGTTGCCGCGCGTCCCGGCCCGCGCCGTGGCGGTGCTCGGCGAGCGCGGCGAGATTGACGTCATTGCCGGTGAAGACGGGCCCGTCGATGCCCGCCGCGCGCACCCGGGCGGCGAAGATGGCCCGTACGGGGGCTCCCGCCGGCCATGCGATGTGCAGCGGGTTGAGCGCGGTCCCCTCGGGTTCGGCGATGGCGGACGGCACGGCGAGACCCGCGCCCACACACCGCCGGCGGCTGTCGCGCAGCAGCGCCGCTCCCGCGTCGACGACCGCGCCGATCACCTGGGCCGGGTCGGCGGCGACGGTGACACAGCCCGGCGCGGTGGCGACGATCCGGCCGCCGAGTCCGACGAGGGCCGCGCGGAACCCGTCGGCGTGGATCTGGGCGGCGAGCACCACCGGGCCCGTCTCGTCGAGGGAGAGACGGTGGGAGGGCCGGCCCTGGGAACCGGCCGGGGCGGCGGGCCGGGAGTCGACCCGGATCAGGCCGAGCGCCTCCAGTTCGGCCGCGACCGCGCCCGCGGTGGCCCGGGTGACGCCGAGTTCGGCGGTGAGGAGGGCGCGGGTGGCCGCGCGGCCGGTGTGCACCAGTTCCAGAGCGGGGCCGAGTGCGCCGCGGCCCCTTTCCAGCTTTGTCCTGGTGCTCGTCGCCTTGCCGTTCATGAGGGCGAGTCTCCCACGGTCCGGGGGCGCTCCGGCCGCCGCGACCCCGGGCGCGGACGGCGGGCGGGACTGCGGGCGCGGACGGCGGGCGGGACTGCGGGCGGGGACTGCGGGGAGCGGCGGGGCACGGAGGGAGCGGCGGGGAAGCCGGGGCTCCTCGCCTTGCCCGGTGGCCGCGGGGCCTGTGAGACTGCGGAGATGACACAACGCACCCAGGCCGACCGCGACGCGATCACCGTCGAGATCGGTTACGCGCTGCTGAGCGGGGTGTTCGTGGCCGCGGTGGTCTTCGGCGCGATCGCCGGTCCCGGGCTGGCGTTCACCCTGCCGCCCGCCGTCGAGCACGCGCTGCTTCTCGCGGGCGGCGCGGCCGGGGCGATCGTCTTCACGGTCCGGGTCGTGACGGTCCTCTGGCGCTTCGCCCGCCCCCGGGACGAGACCGCGGGGGCGGGCGGCCCGGGGCGAAATCAGCCCAGCCAGCCGGGCCGGACGAGCCCCGACTCGTAGGCGAGCACCACCAGCTGGGCCCGGTCGCGCGCGCCCAGCTTCACCATGGTGCGGCTGACATGGGTCTTGGCCGTCAGCGGGCTGACGACCAGCCGCCGCGCGATCTCGTCGTTCGACAGCCCGATGCCCACCAGGGCCATCACCTCCCGCTCCCGGTCGGTGAGATCGGCCAGCGCCGCCGCGTCCGCGGGGGCCCTGGAGCGGGCCGCGAACTCGGCTATCAGCCGCCGGGTCACCCCCGGCGACAGCAGCGCGTCCCCGTCCGTCACCGCCCTGATCGCGCGCAACAGCTCGTCCGGCTCGGTGTCCTTGACCAGAAAGCCCGAAGCGCCGGAGCGGATCGCCTCAAAGACGTACTCGTCCAGCTCGAAGGTGGTCAGCATGACGACCCTCACATCGGTGAGCTGCGGGTCCCCGGTGATCTCCCGGGTGGCGGCGAGCCCGTCGAGCACCGGCATCCGGATGTCCATCAGCACGACGTCCGGGCGGAGTTCGCGCACCAGCCGCACCGCCTCCTCGCCGTCGGCGGCCTCGCCCGCCACCCCGATGTCGCGCTGAGCGTCCAGCAGCGCCCGGAACCCCGCCCGGACCAGCAGCTGATCGTCCGCGAGCAGTACCCGGATCATCCCGTTCCCCCCGTCGGTCATGGTGTCTCCTTCTGTTGCACGGGGAGGGCGGCCCGCCGTACGGGGAGGTCGGCCCGCACCCGGAAGCCGCCGTCGGGCCGTACGCCGGCCTCGATGCCGCCGCCGAGCGCCGCCGCCCGCTCCCGCATCCCGGCGAGTCCGTTGCCGCTGCCGCCCGCGTCGGAACCGGTGGCCGGGCCGTCGTCGTCGACATGGAGCGCGAGGCGGTCCCTCCCGTACACGATCCGTACCCTGGCCCGGCGCGAACCCGAGTGCCGCACCACATTGGTGAGCGCCTCCTGCACGATACGGAAGGCCGCGAGGTCGGTGCCGGGCGGCAGCGGGAAGGACGCGCCGCCGGTGGCGACGGTGACGTCGAGACCGGCGGTCGCGGCCTGTTCGACCAGTTCGGGGAGGCGGTCCAGGCCGGGGGCGGGGGCGCGGGGCGCGTCTCCCGGGGTCCGCAGGCCGTCCAGCACCTGGCGCACCTCCCCCAGTGCCTCCTTGCTCGCCGCCTTGATCGTGGTGAGCGCGGTACGGGCCTGCTCCGGGTCGCTGTCGAGGAGGGCGAGTCCGACGCCCGCCTGGACGTTGATGACCGAGATGGAGTGGGCCAGCACATCGTGGAGTTCCCGGGCGATCCTCAGCCGCTCCTCGTCGGCGCGGCGGCGGGCGGCCGCCGCGCGTTCGGTCCGCTGGCGGATCCACTCCTCCTTCTTGATGCGGGCCAGCTCCGAAGCGGCGAGGACCGCGCACACCCAGGCGGCGGCGATCAGTTCGTGCCCCCAGGGCGCGGCGCGGTCGCCGGCCGGGGGCAGATGGCGGTGGAGCCAGTGGGCGAAGAGCGCGTGGCAGGCCCAGAACGCGCCGACGGTCCACCAGGCGGCCTGTCTGCGGCCGGAGACCACGGCGGTGAACACCGTGATCACCAGGGGGACGAACACCGGGCCGTACCGGTGTCCGACGGCGAGGAAGGCCAGCGTCACGACGGCGGTCCCGGCGAGCGCGAGAACGGGCCGGTGCCGTCGCAGCGGCAGAAACACCGGGACCAGCAGCAACAGCGCCCATGCCAGGGGGGTGAGCCGCTCGTCGCCCTCGCCGTGGGACGACGCGAAGGCCGTGGCCACCGGGACGGAGGCGGCCACCACCAGGCTGGAGAGCCAGGGCGTACGGCGCGGTCCGCGCCCGGGCCCGTGCGCGTGCCCGTGCGCCCAGCGGCGTCGCCTCGCCGGGCGGGCGCCGGGCGGGTGGGGCGGGCCGCCGCGCCGCTGGGACCGCTGCTCTTCCATGCGGCCACGCTAGACGGGGGCGGGCGGCGGGGCGTCAGCCCTGCGTGGTGATCGGGTCTACTCCCCCTGGAGTACGGCGGGGGCGGGCGGGGCCCCGGGGGTGTGCGCGCCGAGTCCGATCTCGTGGGCGAGGCGGGCGACGGCGTGGGCGAAGAAGGCGTCCCGGTCCTCGACGACATGGTTGAACTGGCCGAAGAGTTCGAAGGAGATCAGCCCGAAGAGCTGCGACCAGGCGGCCACCAGCGCGACGACGACGGCGGGCGGCAGATCGGGGGCGAGCGTGGCGGCGAGCCGGTGGGCCTCGGGGCGCAGCTCCTCGCCGAGGGGCGGGAGGGCGAGGCCGCCCGAGCGGTGCGCGTCGCGGGCGACGGAGATCAGCGCGTTGCCGACGCGGGCGGCGGGGACGACGGTGTCCCGGGGGGCGGTGTAGCCGGGCACCGGGGAGCCGTAGATCAGGGCGTACTCATGGGGGTGGGCGAGGGCCCAGGCGCGCACGGCGCGGCAGAGGTCGACCCAGCGGGCGGCGTGGGCGGCCGGGCCGGTGCCGGTGCTGGTGCTGGTGCCGGTGGCGAGCGCGGACTCGGCGGCGGTGCCGAGGGAGTCGTAGGCGTCGACGATGAGGGCGGTCAGCAGTTCGTCGCGGCTGGGGAAGTAGCGGTAGAGGGCGGAGGAGACCATGCCCAGCTCCCGGGCGACCGCGCGGAGGGAGAGCTTGGCCGCGCCCTCGTCGGCCAGCTGTCTGCGGGCCTCGTCCTTGATGGCGGCGGTGACTTCGATGCGGGCGCGGGCCCGGGCCCCTCGGATCGTGGTCATGGGGAGCAGTCTTTCATGTTTCAGAGCAGTGACCAATAAAGAGAGCGGGGATCTGGATCGAGTCTGGCGCTTCAATTCAAGAGCAGCGAACATTTTCGAGAGCACTGCTCTTGCTTTGGGGCGCGTGATCGATGCACACTGATCTCAAGAGAGAGCACTGCTCTCGAAATGAAGGCCCTCACCCTCCCTGGAGCCCCGCCGTGTCGACACAGACCCACTACATCCGGCCCAACCGCTTCGACACCGCCCTGAACAGGGTCATCGGCCGGCTCGCCCGCCACGGGGTGAGCCTCATGGGCAGTCAGCAGCTCTCCGTGCTCGGCCGGAGCAGCGGCGAGTGGCGGAGCATCCCGGTGAACCCGCTCTCCCACGGGGGCGAGACCTATCTCGTCTCCGCCCGCGGCCACTCCCAGTGGGTGCGCAATCTGCGCGCCGCGGGCGGCGGACGGCTCCGGCTCGGCCGCCGGACCCGCCCGTTCAGCGCGGTGGAGCTGGCCGACGAGGAGAAGCCCGCCCTGCTCCGCGACTATCTGGAGCGCTGGGGCTGGGAGGTCGGCCGCTTCTTCGGCGAGGTGAACGCCGACTCGACCGACGAGGAGCTGCTCGCCGCCGCCCACCGGCACCCGGTCTTCCGCGTCACGGTCACCGGATGACCGGCCGTCGGCCCGACGCCACCGACGGGACCGACGGGACCCACGACCGTACCGGCCCCGGACACGCCGGAGGCGGCCCCCGCTGCGGGGGCCGCCTCCGGACGACCGCTCAGCCGCGCGAGGCGGCGCGCCGGTCCAGGGTCTCCATCGCGCGGCGGGCCACCGTGCTGGTGCGGACGAGACCGGCCAGTGTGGTCGCGCCCCGGGTGATGTCGGCGAAGGCCCGCCAGGCCGGGCGCAGCCCGGTGATCGCCGCGTGGAAGATGCCGGGGCGGCGCTCGAAGGCGGAGAGCAGCCTGCGCCCCACCCCCATCTCCACGCCGAGCCCGGCCTTGATGGCGAAGGCGTAGTTCAGCGCCTGCCGGCGGGCGTCCACCGCGTCATGGGCCTCCGAGATCCGGACCGCCCACTCCCCCGCGAGCCGCCCGGAGCGCAGCGCGAAGGAGATCCCCTCGCGCGTCCACGGCTCCAGCAGCCCCGCCGCGTCCCCGCAGACGAGCACCCGGCCCCGGGAGAGCGGCGAATCGTCACTGCGGCAGCGGGTCAGATGCCCCGAGGAGATCTCGGGTTCAAAGCCGGCCAGGCCCAGCCGGGCGATGAAGTCCTCCAGATAGCGCTTGGTCGCCGCGCCCTCGCCGCGCGCCGAGATCACCCCGACCGTCAGCGTCTTCCCCTTGGGGAACACCCAGCCGTAACTCCCCGGCATCGGGCCCCAGTCGATGAGCACCCGGCCCGCCCAGTCCTCGGCCACCGGGTCCGGCACCGGGATCTCGGCCTCCAGGCCCAGATCCACCTGGTCGAGCTTGACCCCGACATGCGCTCCTATCCGGCTGGCGCTGCCGTCCGCGCCGACGACCGCCCGCGCGAGGACGGTCTCCCCGTCGGAGGTCACCACGGCCACCGTGCGCCGGTCCGGCACGGCCGGCCCGTGCTGCTCCACCCGGGAGACGGTGACGCCGGTGCGCAGGGTCGCGCCCGCCTTCTGCGCGTGCTCGACCAGCAGCGCGTCGAACTCCGGACGGTTGATCAGCCCGAAGAGGGTCTTCTTGGAACGGCGCGTACGGGTCATTCTGCCGTTCAGGGTGAAGGTGACGGCATGCACCCGTTCGCGCAGGGGAAGCTCGAATCCGGGCGGAAGACTGTCACGGGAGGGGCCGATGATCCCTCCGCCACAGGTCTTGTAGCGCGGCAGTTCGGCCTTCTCCAGCAGCAGCACCTGACGGCCCGCCACCGCCGCCGCATATGCCGCCGAGGCCCCGGCGGGCCCGGCGCCGACGACTACGACGTCCCACACCGTCTCGTCGTGCTCCACTGCCTCTTCTGCCCCGGTGCCGCCGTTCTCGCTGCTCACGATGTGCTTCTGCTCCCGATCCGACGCGTTCCCCATGCTCTCGACGGCATCCTACGGCGGTCCTCTCGCATCGCTGTGGGAGGATCGACCACACATTTGCCGTACACACATCGCCTAACGTCGCACCCCCCAGGAGCGTGCCCATGACCGCCGATCCGATCGCCGAGACCGTCGCCGCCCTGCTGCCGCGCGCCAAGGCGGAGCTGGCCGAGCTGGTGGCCTTCAGATCGGTGGCGGATCCCGCGCAGTTCCCGAGGAGCGAGTGCGAGGCCGCCGCCGCCTGGTGCGCCGACGCGCTGCGCGCCGAGGGCTTCGAGGATGTCGCGGTGCTCGACACGCCGGACGGCAGCCAGGCCGTCTACGGCTCGCTGCCCGGCCCCGCCGGCGCGCCGACGGTCCTGCTGTACGCGCACTACGACGTTCAGCCGCCGCTGGACCTGGACGCCTGGGTGTCGCCGCCCTTCGAGCTGACCGAGCGCGACGGCCGCTGGTACGGCCGGGGGGCCGCCGACTGCAAGGGCGGTTTCCTCCTTCATCTGCTGGCCCTGCGCGCCCTGAAGGCGAACGGCGGGGTGCCGGTGTCGGTCAAGGTCATCGTGGAGGGCTCGGAGGAGCAGGGCACCGGCGGCCTGGAGCGGTACGCGGAGGCGCACCCCGAGCTGCTCGCCGCCGACGCCGTCGTCATCGGCGACTCCGGGAACTTCCGC
This sequence comes from Streptomyces amakusaensis, assembly GCF_039532665.1. Taxonomy (NCBI): domain Bacteria; kingdom Bacillati; phylum Actinomycetota; class Actinomycetes; order Kitasatosporales; family Streptomycetaceae; genus Streptomyces; species Streptomyces amakusaensis. The sequence continues at coordinate 302,439 of NZ_BAAASB010000012.1, forward strand.
GAGGGGCTGCCGACGGTCACGGCGACGCTGCGCGGTATGACGATGGTCCGCCTCCAGGTGGACACCCTGGAAGGAAATCTGCACTCGGGGCAGTTCGGCGGCGCGGCCCCGGACGCGCTGGCGGCGCTGATCCGCGTACTGGACTCGCTGCGCGCCGAGGACGGCTCCACCACCGTCGACGGTCTGGACGCCGAGCAGAGCTGGACCGGGCTCCAGTACCCGGAGGCGGACTTCCGCGCGGACGCCAAGGTGCTCGACGGGGTGGAGCTGATCGGCTCCGGCACGGTCGCCGACCGCATCTGGGCGCGGCCGGCCGTGACCGTCATCGGCATCGACAGCCCCGCCGTGATCGGCGCCACGCCTTCGGTGCAGTCGAGCGCCGGCGCGCTGATCAGCCTGCGGGTCCCGCCGGGCCGGAACGCGGCCGAGGTGACCGGGCTGCTCACCGCCCATCTGCGGGCGCACACCCCGTGGGGCGCGCGGGTGACGGTCGAGCAGGTCGGACAGGGGCAGCCGTTCCAGGCGGACGTGGACAGCCCGGCGTACACCGCGATGGCGGACGCGATGCGGGTCGCCTACCCCGGCGAAGAGATGCAGACGTCCGGTATGGGCGGCTCGATCCCGCTCTGCAACACGCTCGCGGAGCTGTACCCGGAGGCGGAGATCCTGCTGATCGGGCTGAGCGAGCCGAAGGCCCAGATCCACGCGGTCAACGAGTCGGTCTCGCCCACCGAACTGGAGCGGCTGTCCGTCACCGAGGCGCTCTTCCTGCGGAACTACGCGGCGGGCCAGGTCGTGTCCGACAGGCCCTGAGCCCCGGCGGGCGCGCCCCGGGCCGCCGGAGCGTGCGCCTCTGCCCTCGGCAGAGCGCCCTCGCCGGGGGCCGGGGCGCTGCCTACGCTCGGCCGTATGGAGATCATCGAGGTACTCCCCGAACTGTCCATGCTGCGCTTCCCGGTCGGTCAGGCCTATCTCTGGCGGGACGGGGACGGGTTGACGCTGATCGACGCGGGACCGGTCGGCGCGGGCGCGCTGATCGCGGACGCCGTGACCGGGCTGGGGCTGCACCCCCGTGACGTACGCCGGATCGTGCTGACGCACTTCCACGAGGACCATGCGGGCGGGGCGGGCGAGTTCGCCGCGCTGAGCGGCGCGCCCGTGCTGGCGCACCGCCTGGACGCGCCGTTCGTCCGGGGGGACGCGCCAGGTCCGCCGCCCCTGTTCGAGGAGTGGGAACTGCCCATCCACGCGGAGGCGTCGAAGCTGCTCCCGCCGCCGTCGGTCCGGCCCGTCCGGCCCGCCGAGGTGGTGGAGGTGTCGGACGGCGAGGTGCTGGACTTCGGGGGCGGGGCGCGCGTGGTGTCGGTGCCGGGTCATACGGAGGGCAGCATCGGGCTCCATCTGCCCTCCCGCGGCGTGCTGTTCACCGGGGACACGGTCGCCGCCTCGCCGGTGGACGGCCAGGTGCTGATGGGGGTGTTCAACCTGGACCGGGAGGGCACACTCGACTCCTTCCGGAAGCTGGCGGCGCTCGACGCGGAGGTGGCGTGCTTCGGCCACGGCGATCCGGTGCGAGAGAACGCCTCGGCGGTGCTCAGGGCTGCGACGGAGCGGGACCGCGTCTGGCCGGCGTGAGAAAAGGCCCTGGTACGGGTCCTGGTGCGGGCTCTCGTACGGGTCCTGGTACGGGCTCTGGTGCGGGCCCTAGTACGGAACTCCCGCTTCCAGATAGAGGGCGGTGCCGCGCTCACGGGCGCGCAGGGCCCAGCGCAGCCGTTCGTACCGCAGCGGCGGAAGCAGTCGCTGGGCCTCCTGCTCGGTGACGAAACGCCAGTCGCGCAGTTCCGCGCCGGGCAGCAGCACCCGAGCGGCCTCGTCGCCGCCCAGCCGGCCGCCGTCGTAGAGCAGCCGCAGACCTCCGTAGCCGGGGGGCCGGGGCGGCTCCCAGTCGGCGACGAGCAGCCGGGGCACCCGGTCCAGCCGGATGCCGAGTTCCTCCGCGACCTCGCGCATCCCGGCGCGGGCGGGGGCCTCGCCCTGTTCGACGACGCCGCCGGGGAACTCCCAGCCGGGCTTGTAGGTGGGGTCGACGAGCAGCACCCTGTCCTCCTCGTCGAAGAGGAGGACCCCGGCCGCCAGGGTCTCCGCGGTCGGCTCGGGCGTCTGCACGATCTCGCAGACGCCCGCCTCCCCGGTGCGCACCGCCTCGGCGATCCGGTGGGCGGTCTGCCGGTGGTCGAGCCCCGCGGTGTCGATGACATGGGCGTCCTCGGTGATCCACTCCAGCGCGGCGGGACAGGGCTCGGTCCGGCCGCACGCCCACTGCTCCCCGGCGGTCCCGCCCGGGGGGCCGGGCTCCACGCCGATGGCGGCCCGGCCGCGCCGGATGGACGCGTCCGGCCGCAGCAGCACTTGGCGGACCGGGATCCGCCGGGAGGCCAGACCGCCGAAGATCTCGTCCCGGTACTCCTGGCGCAGCAGGGTCATCGGGACCACCAGCACCCCGCCCACCTCGGCCAGCAGGGCGGCCGCCGTGTCCACCACGAGCCGCCGCCAGCTCGGCAGATCCTGGTAGTCGCTCACCTCGGCGAGCCGCTTCGGCGGCAGCATCATACGCAGCCCCGCGCCGATGAGTCCGGGATCGTACAGGGTGCTGTTGGGGATCAGGTCGATCAGTTCTCGCGCGGTGGCGGTCTTGCCCGCTCCGTACGCGCCGTTGATCCAGATGATCACGGTTCCCCCCTCTTCCGTCGCCCACTGTGGATTGCCCGGAACACACTGCCACGGAAACCCCCCGGGGGGACTCGGCCAGGGCTCGGGCCCCCGGGGACCCGGGCCGCCCCCGGTCCCGCGGGGCGGCCGGGACCCCGCGCCGCGAACACGGCGTGATGGGTCGGCCCGTGTCGAGCGGCCCGCCGGGGCCGGGCCGGGGCCGCCCCGCCGCCGTCGGGCCGCGCCCATGGTGCGAACGTCGTAGGCGCGATGGCCGCCGGCGGCGCGCCCAGGGCCGGTCCGACCGGGTGGACCGGGCCGATCTCAAGATCGCCCGGTGATGATCCCCGGGGAGCGGGACCGGTCCGGCGCTCCGCGGCGGGGGTACGGGGGGCCTGCGCCACTCCGGCGGTTCGGCTCCTCACCGGTGCTTCGGCAGTGCTTCGGCAGCGCCTCAGCGGCGCCCGGCGGCGCGGGCGGATCCGGTGTTCCGGGCGAGCCGGGAGGCGGTGGCCGCCGCGCCCAGCAGGCCCGCGTCCGCGCCCGTGAGGGCGGGCGCGACGGTCAGCCGGCGGACGAAGGACAGCGTCGCGTACTCGCGCAGGGAGCGGCGCAGCGGCGCGAAGAGGACCTCTCCCGCGCCCGCGACTCCCCCGCCGATCACGGCCGCCTCGATCTCCACCAGGGTGGCCGTCGCCGCGATCCCCGCCGCGAGGGCCTGGGCGGCCCGCTCGAAGGAGGCCACGGCGACCGGGTGGCCCGCCCGGGCGGCGGCGGCCACGGCGGCGGCCGAGACATCGCCGTCCGGGCCGGGCAGCCAGCCGTGCTCCAGGGCCCGCCGGGCGATGTTGGGGCCGCTGGCGATCCGCTCCACACAGCCGCGTCCGCCGCAGGGGCAGAGGTCCCCGTCCAGATCGACGCTGATGTGGCCGATGTGCCCGGCGTTCCCGGTCGGTCCGGGGTACGGACGGCCGTCGATCACCAGACCGCCGCCGACCCCCGTGGAGACGACCATGCACAGGGCGTTCCGGCAGCCGCGCGCCGCGCCCCGCCAGTGTTCGGCGGCCGTCATCGCGACCCCGTCGCCGACCAGCACCACGGGGAGTCCGCCGGCCGCCAGGGCGACCCGGGGGACCAGGGGGAAATCGCGCCACGCGGGCACATTGACCGGGCTGACCGTGCCCGCCGAGGCGTCCACGGGTCCCGCGCTGCCGATGCCGACGGCGCGGGCGCGGGCCCACAGCGGCGACCGCGACAGCTCGCCGAGAACGGTGGTGACGGCGGCCATCACCGTCTCCGCGTCCTCGTGCGCGGGGGTGGGCAGCCGGGATCGCAGCCGGATGCGACCGCCGCCGTCGACCAGCGCGCCGGCGATCTTGGTGCCTCCTATGTCCAGGGCGGCGACGAGGTCGTTATGCATCGGTGCGGCATCCCCCGGTGAACTGGTCGAACCTGCGGCGTCGAGAACAGTCTTCATTCACCTGACAACGTTGTCCAGGCTCTATGCTCACCGCTACACATTCGCATACACGCCGTACGACGACAGGATTGCGCGCAGTGGCCGATACCGATCGCTCTCCGTTCACGCCCGGGCGTCCCCGGGGTCCTGAACTCCGCTACGGCAATCGGCCGACCATGAAGGACGTCGCCGCGCGTGCCGGAGTCGGGCTCAAGACCGTCTCACGTGTGGTCAACAGCGAGCCCGGCGTCACGCCCGACACGGAGCGCCGGGTGCAGGAGGCGATCGAGTCCCTGGGGTTTCGCCGCAACGACAGCGCACGGGTGCTGCGCAAGGGCCGTACCGCCTCCATAGGCCTGGTGCTGGAGGATCTCGCCGACCCGTTCTACGGCGCGCTGAGCCGGGCGGTGGAGGAGGTCGCCCGGGCCCACGGCACGCTGCTCATCAACGGGTCGAGCGCCGAGGACCCCGACCGTGAGCAGGAGTTGGCGCTCGCGTTCTGCGCGCGCCGGGTGGACGGGCTGATCGTGATCCCGGCCGGTGACGACCACCGCTATCTGGAGCCGGAGATCAAGGCGGGCATAGCGACGGTGTTCGTGGACCGCCCGGCCGGGCGGATAGACGCCGACACGGTCCTCTCGGACAGCTTCGGCGGCGCGCGGGCGGGTGTGGCGCATCTGATCGCGCACGGCCACCGCCGGATCGGCTTCATCGGCGACCGTCCGCGCATCCACACGGCGGTGGAGCGGCTGCGCGGCTACCGCACGGCCATGGCGGACGAGGGCCTGGCGGTCTCGGACTCCTGGGTCTCCCTGGGCACCACCGCGCCGGAGCGGGTGCGCGCGGCGATGCTGGGGATGCTGACCGGGCCCGAGCCGGTGACGGCGGTGTTCGCGGGGAACAACCGGGTGACGGTGACGGTGGTGCGGGTCCTCGCGGAACAGACGCGCCGCGTCGCCCTGGTGGGTTTCGACGACATCGAACTCGCCGATCTGCTGGGCATCACGGTGATCGCCCAGGACTCGGCCGCGCTGGGGCGCACGGCGGCGGAGCAGCTCTTCCGCAGGCTCGACGGGGTGGAGGAGAAGCCGGTGCGGGTCGCGCTGCGGACCATGCTCATCCCCCGGGGATCGGGCGAGATCCCGCCCTCCTGAGCACGGCGGCCGGACGTCATCGGCGTGCCGGGTCCGCCGCTCCTCGGGGCGGCCGGGCGAAGCCCGTCAGTTCGGCGCGGCCCAATCCGGTGAGGCGGGTGATCTCCCCGGCGTCCAGCGCCCCGCAGTCGAGACCGCGCAGCAGATGGGCGCCGAGCGCCCTGGCCGTGGCGGGCTCGTCGAGGACGCCCCCGCCGTCCGCGCGCTCCGCGTCCGCGTAGGCCGCGAGCCTGGCCGCCGTCCGCTCCAGGTCCTCCCGGTAGTGGGCGAACACGGCGGCGTAGCGGGTCGGCAGCTGGCCGGGGTGGATGTCCCAGCCCTGGTGGTAGGCGCGGGCGAGGGCCCGGCGGACCAGCCCGTAGTGCAGCCGCCAGGCTTCGTGCACCCGGGCGGTGGGGCCCGTGGGCAGGATGTTCGAGGAGCCGTCGCTGACTCGTACGCCGGTGCCCGCGGCGGCGACCTGCATCACGGCCTTGGCGTGGTCGGCGGCCGGGTGGTCGCTTCTCTGGTGCGCCGGTCCGATGCCGAGGGCGGCGCTGTAGTCGAAGGTGCCGTAGTGCAGTCCGGTGGCCCGGCCGCCGGCCGCGTCGATCATCCGGGCGACGGTGGCGGTGCCGTCGGCGGCGAGGATCGACTGGCTGGTCTCGATCTGGATCTCGAAGCCGATCCGGCCCGCCGGCAGTCCATGGGTCTCCTCGAAGGCTTCGAGGAGCCGGGCGAAGGCCGCGGCCTGCTCGGCGAAGCCGACCTTGGGGAGGGTGAGGACGAGCCCGTCGGGCAGTCCGCCCGCCGCCATCAGCCCGGTGAGGAAGACATCGAGGGTACGGACGGCCCGGGGGCGGACGGCGGGCTCCAGGCACTTGGTCCGGATGCCCGTGTACGGGGCGGCGGTGCCGTTCTCGTACGCGCGGGCGACGAGCCGGGCGGCGCGCGCGGCGTCCGCGTCCTCCTCGGCGTCGGTGCGGCCCCGGTAGCCGTCCTCGAAGTCGATCCGGAGATCTTCCACGGGCTCGCTTTCGAGCTTGGCCCGTACGCGGTGGTGGACCGGCTCGGCGAGACGGTCCGGGAGTCCGACGGCGGCGGCGAAGGCCCCGGCGTCCGGGGCGTGTTCGTCGAGCGCGGCGAGCGCCCGGTCGCCCCAGGAGCGGACGGTCCCGGCGGTGAGGGCGTCGGCGGGAACGTAGACGGTGTGGACGGGCTGGCGGGTGCCGGGGTCTCCGGGGTAGCGCCGGGCCAGCTCCGCGTCGACCGGCGCGAGGGCCGCGTCGATCTCCGCCCCGACCGCCGGGCCGAGGCTGGTGGCGATCCGCCGGTCCGTCATGCGAACACCCTCCCGGTTCCGCTCCGCCGAAGCTAGCGGCGGTCGCGGCCCTCGTCAACGGCCCGGGAACGGCCCGGAGGCCGTACGGAGTCGGTCTCCGTACGGCCCCCGGCGCGGCTCGTGCTGTCAGTTCTTGCGGTGGTTGATGTCTTCGGTGAGTTGGGGCAGGACGGTGAAGAGGTCTCCGACGACGCCGTAGTCGGCGAGGTCGAAGATCGGGGCCTCGGGATCCTTGTTCACCGCGACGATGGTC